>PSLA01000037.1:0-11563 GCA_040289295.1 Armatimonadota bacterium | reverse complement strand
ATTGGCGCCTAACCTCGTTGCTAAGACTTTGTCTGGATGATGTCTTTGGTGCTGAGGTTTTTAAAGAGAGATCATCTGGTGCATGGCGTGGGTCTCTGGGTACAAGACGATGGCAAAAAACTGGATCCGGAATCACGATACGATCTTCTTTTACGTGAAGAATCCAGACGATTTCATTTTCAACAAGCTGTATATTCCTTACCCCGAGGGATACGAGAGATGGGGAGGGCGCAAGAGCGGTCAAGGCCTTGCTATCGAGGACGTATGGGGCATTCATGTCGGGGAGGGAGTCAACAGCCTCGCAGTGGTGAGTTTTGCCAACGAGAACTTGGGGTTTCCAACCCAGAAATCCGAAGGATTGCTTCAAAGGATTATCACCGCTTCCTCCAACGAAGGCGACCTGGTGGCCGACTTCTTCTGCGGCAGCGGCACGACGCTGGCGGTGGCCGAGAAGCTGGGGCGACGCTGGATCAGGGTAGACCTGGGACGCGTGGTCTCTATGAGCCAGACTTCATCGTGCGCCTAACTGATGGCAGATACTACCTTACAGAACTCAAAGGCAAAGTGGACGAGCTTGTACCCCTCAAGGCTAGTGTCGCCGTCGAATGGTGCAGGGTGGCGTCCAAGAGCGGGCGTCGATAGACGTATCTGTACGTGCCAGAGAACCTCTTTCAGGCAAGCGCTGCGCAGACGGTGGAGGAATTAGCGCGGGCTTGTGAGCCATCCCTGAAAGGGCTGCTAAAGGAGGCTGCCACAGGGCAGGGAGCCTCGCCTCTGGACGAGGAGGCAGCAAGGGGACAAGCGGATGACCTGTTTGCCAGAACGCTGCAAGAGGCCGGCGTTGAACGTGCGCCTGAAGCGATTGAAGGGTTTCTCCGGCAAGCGGTGTTGTTGCTGGATCATGCCTCCCATTCCCATATGCAGGGTTATGGTCACGCCTTCCAACCTCTGTTGCGTCCTCTAGAAGAGCACTCATTGCAGATCCTCGAGAAACGGCTCAGGCCCAGAATACCAGCCAGCCAGAGCGAACAAATCGAATATTTTAATCCGTACCTGGGCGACCTACCGGATCGGCAGAGGTCGCTGTTGGAAAAACACCAAAGGTACTTACGAGATAACTTAGTCTTTGGTCGTGCGATTCAGAGGCTTGGTACGTTGCTGTTCTGCCTTGACTACGCTCAACAAGGCGGATGGGGTGTGGCTGGCGTGTGGCGGGATGTCGAGAAAGCTTTCTCTGGCGCGGAGATGGCGTGCGTCTATCAGCTGTTGAATTCAGTCAACGAGTTCCGCAACACCCGCGTTGCCCATGTGGAGGTTCCGTTGGAACACTCCAACGAAGCGTGGAAAGCAATGAAAGAGTGGGTGCGATGCCTTGTCCTTCTGTGCGATGTTGCAACCAGCTGAGATCCAGAGGAGAGTTTCAGCGGATGGATCTCGTGATATGTGAAGGGCGCAGATCCGCTCACGCCCCTTTCCGTCGTTCTTCCGCCTGCGCAGCAACGACGCGGTTGCGGCCGCGGCGTTTCGCTTCATAGAGCGACCGGTCGGCTGTGGCGATCAGGTCTTCCGCGGTTCGCGTCTCCTCATCCATCTCCGCCACGCCGATGCTCACGGTGAAGTCATGCGGCTGTTGGATGTGGTGTTGCACGGCGGCGCGGATGCGCTCCGCCATCTGCAGCGCGCCGTCGAGCGACGTCGCCGGCAGGATAACGGCGAACTCCTCTCCACCGTATCGCGCGCAGAGGTCTGCCGAGCGTGTAAGCGAGCGCAGCGTCGCCGCGATGTCGAGCAACGCGCCGTCTCCCGCCTGGTGGCCGTGCTTGTCGTTGAACTGCTTGAAGTGGTCCACGTCGAGCATCAGTAAGGAGAGCGGTTCTTTGTAGCGCGTTGCGTGTGCGACCGCTTTGCGCAACTCATCGTGCAAGGTTTTGTGGTTGGCGAGGCCGGTCAGCCCGTCGGTTGCTGCGAGGTGCCTGAGGTGGCGCACCGCCTTCTCCAGTTCATCGTTCTGCTCCGCGAGGCGCCGGGCGGTCTCGATTGCGGAGCCTGAGCCATGCGTCAGCGTCTCGTTGATCCGCCGCAGGGCTTGGAGCCGCTCTTCGAGTTCGGCTATCCGAAGGTCAAAATCTTTTACAGGAGCCATGTTTTGATCGAGGTCTGCGTTGATGGTCCGCATCAGGACGCCGAGTTGGCTGTCGTCGGTGGGGAACCTTTCATCCGAGTGCCCCTGCCGGCGCGCTCTGGCGACGCAGAGCAGCGCGTCCATTCGGCGGCGCTCGGCTCCGCTGACCCAGAATCGCCCGGCTGTCCACCCCAAGAACAAGGCAGCCAGGCTCAGGGCGACCATCTCGGAGGTTTGGCTCCAGAACAGGGCGCCCATTTGCGGCGAAAGCAATAGCACCATAGGAATAGTAGGACGGGCAGGCTCGGCTCCGCACTCCGCCATGGCGAAACCGGTACTTGTGCGGGGTTTTGTCCAAACCCTCGAGATGTTTTTCAGGTAGGGGTACGTTCGTATGTGGAAAGCCCGTTCGGCGTTCCGAAGATTATAGCGGCGCCCGAGTCGCCTTGCAGTCCGGTGCGCACGGGAAGATTTATGGCTACTTACACGTACACGGCAGTCGACGCATCCGGTCGGACAATTCACGGCGAGGTTGACGCCGACAGCGAGAGCCTCGTCCTAAAGAAGCTGCACGACCAGCAGCTGCACGTTACCAGCATTACGCCAGCGCGCTCGAAGGGCGTCGGGGGCGGGAGGCTGTTCGCGCCGTCGAGGGTGAAACTGAAGAACCTCGTGGTGTTCAGCCGCCAGTTCGCGACGATGGTCAACGCGGGCATTCCGATGCTTCGCTGCTTGGAGATTCTTCAGGCTCAGACGAAGGACGCGGTATTGAAGCAATGTTTGACGTCGGTTGGTTCAGACGTGAGAAGCGGGCTGTCGTTGAACGAAGCAATTGCGAAGCACCCCGCGGTGTTCAACAAGTTGTATGTGAACATGGTGAAGGCTGCCGAGCTGGGCGGTGTGCTTGACACGATATTGGATCGTCTGGCGAACTTCCTCGAGTACGAGTTGGAGGTTCGCTCGAAGATCAAGAGCGCGATGATGTATCCGGTCTTGGTTCTCGTGTTCTCGGTTGTGATGCTGTTCGCGCTGTTCACGTTCGTTCTGCCCAAGTTCAAAGAGATTTTCGAGGGGATGAACGTTGAGATTCCTCCGGTTACGGCCTTTCTGTTTGGGATTGGCGACTTTTTCGGGTCGTACTGGTGGCTTCTGATCGTTGCAGTGTTTGCTGCGTTCATCTCGTTGAAGATGTGGGCGCGCAATGAGAAGGGGGCTTATCAAGTAGACGCCTTGAAGCTGCGGCTGCCGATTGTGGGCGAGATTGTATTGAAGATGGCGGTTGCACGGTTTGCGAGAACGTTTGGCACGCTCATCTCCTCGGGAGTTCCGATGATGCGGGCGTTGGAGATCGTGGGCGAGACGTCGGGGAACCGCGTTCTAGCGAGTGCGATTGACGACGCGCGGATCTCGATTCGCGAAGGAAGCAAGTTGAGCCTGCCGCTCGAGCAGTCCGGCCTCTTCCCAGCGATGGTAACGCATATGGTGGACATAGGCGAAGAGAGCGGTCGGCTGAGTGAGATGCTCGTCAAGATCGGCGACTTCTACGATCAAGAGGTCGAGCAGACCGTGAAGGGTCTTACCTCGATGATCGAGCCGATGTTGATTATCTTCATGGGTGTCATCGTGGGATTCATTGCAATCTCGGTGATGACTCCCATCTTCAAACTCGTCAACTCGATCCAGTGACGAGAAGGGGTTGATAGCGGTGCCCGTCGTGCTCGGGCGCTCGTGAGGGGAACGTGGGGAGGAAAGCGCACCCGCGCTCACTCCCCACTAACGAACAGGGAACAACGGGCCGGCAGGGATTGCCGCCCACGACACCGGCTGCGCACGGACCGCGCCGCCGAATCAAGGGAGTGATGCGTGAAGGACAGGACGTCTGAATGGGACGAGGCGGAGGCGCTCGTCGCAAAGTACTTGAAAACGGGTGAGCAGCACTTGCTCGATGAGATCTTGCGTAGGCACACGCCGCTGGTCGAGCGAGTAGCGCGCCGCTACGCGGGGCTCGAAATGTTCGAGGACCTGGTGCAGGTCGGCTTCATCGGCTTGCTGAACGCGCTGACACTGTTCGAGCCGGAGAAGGGAGTGAAGTTCTCAACCTACGCGACGCACCTCGTCGTAGGGGCGATGAAGCACCACCTGCGCGACCGCTCGCGAATCATCCGCGAACCGGCATGGCTGCAAGAAGTGCGAAACCGCGTTCGCAAGGCACATGCGACGCTCATGCAGGAAATAGGCCGCGAGCCGAACGACGACGAGCTCGCCGCCAGGGCGGAGATTACCTCCGAGACGCTCGCGGAGATTCGCGCGACGGAAGATCTTTTCAAGGTAGCAAGCATCAACGCAACCTACGACGACGACGACGAGGAAGCGGACACGGCGGGCTTTAGCGACGAGGGCAGAACACAACTGGGGATGGAAGAGCGCCTCGTGCTCGAGGAGGTAATGTCCGGACTGCGGGACCTCGAGCGCGAGGTTCTTTACCTCTTCCACGTGGAAGCGCTTAATCAAACGGAGATCGCCATCCGGCTCGGAATCTCGCCGAACTACGTTGGGCACGTCCTGCGCCAATCGACGAACAAACTGCGGAAGGTACTCGAGGAGCAGGAGGCGGCAGAGCGCAAGATTCGCCTCGAAGTTGGCAATGCCCCGACCGAGGTTTTGGATGAGGCGATCGGTTGCTACCGGGAGGAGTATCTTATGCGGAGGCTCGACGAGGAGGTACACCGTGCATCGTGTTTGGGTGCCGCCGTAGGGTTCGTGAGGGTTCACTTCGACGGCCTCGGCGCGTTGGCCAAGTTTTATGGTCAGAGCGCGGTAGAGGACTTTCTGCGAAACGCTTCGGGCTTCTTGCGCGATGGGGTGCGGCGGCTTGATGTCGTCGGCCGAGTCGGCGAAACGGGGTTTGGGATCATCTTTCCCGGAACCGGTGAGCAGGTACGGGTGGCGCACGATCGCATCCGGGGCAAGGTTGAGCGCTGGTTGCAACGGAACGCCGGCGCATCGCAGATCGCGGTCTCGATGGGCGTGGCGTATTACCCCGAGTCCGGGCGCTCGGGGCGAACGCTCTTCGCCTCGGCGAAGCTGGTTCGGGTGGGCGACCGTCGCGCCGCGTGAATCGCACAGAGGGCGGTTTCCGGGGAACGCTATGGCTTGCCGGAGGCTCGCCCTCCCTGGTTAGTTGCCCGGCCCCGGGGGTCGAGTATGATGAAGGAGTGGTTCGCCTAACGCAACTCGTTGACTGCGCCGGTTGAGCGAGCAAACTGGGCCCCGCCCAACTTGCAGAGGTTCTGCGAGGCTTGCCCGACGTTAAGCACCCGGACTTGCTCGTGGGATTCGATACCCGCGACGATGCCGGCATCTTCCGCCTGCCTGGCGGCACCGCCGTCGTACAGACGGTGGACTTCTTCACCCCGATCGTTGACGACCCCTATGCGTACGGCTCGATCGCGGCGGCGAACGCCATCTCCGACGTTTACGCCATGGGCGGCAAGCCGATTACGGCGATGACGATCGCTTGCTTCGACCCGACGCTCGCGCCGCCGGACGTTTGGTCGCGCATCTTCCAGGGGATTCACGACAAGTGCCAAGAGGCAGACGCAGTCATCGTTGGCGGACACACCGTGGAAGACGCTAAGCCGAAGTTCGGCCTCGCGGTAACGGGCATCGTCGAAGAAGACAGGTCGTTCGCTAACAGCGCCGCCAAGGTTGGAGACGGAATCTATCTCACGAAGCCAATCGGCACCGGCATCGTTACCACTGCAGCGCGAAACCTCGATTGCCCCGAGGACACGCTCGCCCTTGCCGTCGAGGCGATGTCAATGCTGAACGCCGAAGCCTCCGAGTTGGGCATTCGCTATGGCGTGCGGTGCGCCACGGATATCACCGGATTCGGACTGGTGGGGCATCTCTTCAACGTTGCGCGGGCTTCAGGCGTCCGCATCCGCCTCTCTTGGGGGCAGATACCGCTGCTTCCTCATCTGGAGGACCTCGTCGCCCGAAAGCACACCACGGGCGGCGGTTGGAACAATCGCACTTACCTCGGCGAGCGATTGAGCATCGCCGGAGACGTCCCCTCCTGGGCGGAGGCAGTCCTTGTTGACCCACAAACGAGCGGGGGTCTCGCGCTCTTCAGCAGCCAGCCGATTTCCGAAGCCGTGCAGATTGGCGAAGTGGTAGCGGGTGAGCCGGGGATCGAAGTTGCGCCGTAGTATGCGCGTACCGTGAGTTCATTTGCCTCGGCGCTTAGGAGGCGGTGGGGGCTCCCGCCGGGCAGGCAAGTGCGTCCGGTACAATGCCGCAAGGAGAGATGTGAGCATGAAAAGCGCGTGGCGAATCGGATGGGTCGTTTTGGCAATGGTTTTCGCAATCGGTGCCAGCGCACAGGCGCCACTGCACCAGAGGATCAACGAGGCTATCGGGCTGTACCGGTCGGGGCAGGTGGCGGAAGCGGTCGCCCAATTCGAGAAGCTCGTCCAAGAGGCGCCTGAGAACCCCGACGTGTTGCAGTGGTTGGGCTTTCTGTACCTGAAAACGGACCGCGCCCGCGAGGCGATTCCGCACTTCGAGAAGGCGCGCTCAATCGTGCCCAGAAGCGTCGAACTGCTGAACAACCTCGGTAGCGCATACCTTGCGGTGGGAGAGCTCGACAAGGCTCTCGAGGCCTATCAGTCGGCGGTGGGCGTCAAGGCGGATTACTTTGACGCTTGGTACAACATCGGCAACATTTATCGTGAAAAGCAGGATATGGAGAGCGCCGTTCAGGCATACCGAAAGGCGCTGGCGATTCAACCGGAAGACCCATACTGCAACAACAACCTCGGCGTGGCGCTGAGTGCGCAAGGAAAGCATGCCGAGGCCGTGGCCCACTTCCGCAAGGCGGTCGAGGCGAGGCCGAACAACGCGACGTTTCAGAAGAACGCGGGCTTGGCTCTACTGCGAGGACCCAATCCGGTTGCGGCGTCCTCTTATCTCGAGGCTGCGAACCGCTTGGCGCCGGGCGACCCGGACGTCGTCGTTGGTCTGGCTCAGATCTACCTTGCACAAGGCGAACGTGCGAAGGCGCGCGCCATGCTGCAAGAGGCTGTGCAGTTGCATCCTGAACAAGCGATCTTGTGGTACAACCTCGGCGTCCTTCACGACCATGAGGGAGACCATGCTTCCGCGATCCAAGCGTATCAACGCGCGCTTGGCATCGAGCCGGGCGACGTAGACGCATTGACGAACCTTGGACTTGCGTACTATAAGACTGGGCGGCTCGAAGAAGCGGAGTCAACCTTCCGCAAGGTTTTGGGCATCACTCCCGACGGCATCTCCGCGCGCGTGAACCTTGCCGCCACACTGCTGAAGTCGGGCAAGGTGCCTGAGGCGATTGAGATCTGGCGCGGCATCCTGCAGCAGTATCCGCGCAGAAACGACATCCGCCTGTCGCTTGCGAATGCGCTGTATCAAACCGGAGACTACGCGGGCGCTCGGTACCATTACAATCAGCTCTTGCTTGCAAATGCGAATCACTCCGGCGCTATGACGGGGCTTGGCTCGCTCGCCTATCGAAAAGGCGATATGGCGCAGGCCGAATCTTGGTTCCGCAAGGCGATCGCCGCCGACTCGAGGAACGCCATCGCACACAACAACCTCGCGCTGGTTCTTGAGCGAGCGAACAAACTGGACGAGGCGGTTCGATTGCTCGAGCGAGCAATCCAGATCGACCCCGGATACGAAGAGGCGAAGAAGAATCTCGACCGCATCCGAAGACTCCGCGGCGGCGGTTAGGCGTGCCGGTTTTTCACTTTCTCGTCAACCCGCAACGCGCGGACGCTTGCGAAGCAGCGCTCGATACGGCGAAGTGGCTGAGCGGCCTCGGCGTTCAAGTGCTGTTCCATCACGAAGCAGGGAAAATGCTTCAACAGCCATCAGTAGGCCCGGCGGAGTTCGGTGACGCCGACTTGGTCGTTACGTTCGGGGGCGACGGCACGCTGATCCAGGCTGCACAGGCGTGCACCGAAAAGGACACTCCAATCCTTGGCGTGTACTACGGTCGGTTCGGGTTTGTAACCCAATGTGATCCCCAGGAAGTTCGCGGCGCGATCCGACAGTTCTTAGACGGCGAAAGCGAGATTGACGAGCGCATGATGTTGAAAGGCGAACTCGTGCGAAACGATGAGGTCGTTGCAACTCTTCATGCTTTAAATGAGGTCGCGCTGCAGCGCTCGATCGCAACCCGCATGATGATCTTCAACGTTAGCATTGACTGGGAGCAGGTTACGTCTTACCCTGCGGACGGCATCCTCGTGGCGACGCCGACAGGCTCCACCGCTTACAGCCTGAGCGCGGGCGGGCCGATCGTGGACCCGCGCGTGAAGGCGATGGTGCTGACGCCGATAACGCCGCACTCCCTCGGCGCCCGACCGCTCGTGCTCGCGCCCGAGAGCCGTGTCGACTTGAGCGTTGACCTGCGAGGCGACGCCGTGTTCTCGTCCGACGGCCAGTCTCGACTGAACCTCCTGACGGGGGACCGTGTGATCGTCAGCCGGTCCGACCGAGTAACCCGCCTTGTGCAGGTGGACCGCTCAGACTTTCTCCTAAAGTTGCGTACTCGTCTGCTCTGGGGGGCGCGCAGTTAGCTCCTGGTGTCATAATCGGGCTGCTTCCCCCCGGAACGGAGCGGTGTCCGAGTGGTCGAAGGAGCGCGACTGGAAATCGCGTGCTCGCCGAAAGGCGGGTCGTGGGTTCGAATCCCACCCGCTCCGCCACCGCGCGCAGGAGATATACTGCGCTGCATGGCGACACGCGCAGAACAGATTCGCTCCATCGTCGATCGGTTCAACCTGAATCGGCACCCGTTTTACGCCGCTTGGCGAGAGGGCAAGCTGCCGATGCACATGCTCAGCCGCTACGCCGTCGAGTACGGCGAGTTCGTCGGAACGATTCCCTCCGCCTGGGAGACTCTGGGCAATCAGGAGTGTGCCGCCGAGGAGCGATACCACCACGCGCTGTGGGAAAAGTTCGCAGCCGAGGTTCATGCCGGAACGGAGCAACCGTGGACGGGTTTGGGCGAAACTCCCCTGTCCGTTACCGCCCGCTGTCTGTTCGGCGATGCGCGCCCGGAGGCGCTCGGCGCGCTCTACGCTTTCGAAGTGCAGCAGCCAGTTACCAGCCATGTGAAGTTGGACGGCCTGAAGGACCACTACCGCTTCGGGGTCGAGGCACAGGAGTACTTCGAAGAGCACGCCGACAAATGGCACGAGGTCGAAGACCTTGACCAAGAGCTCGCGTCGCTCACCAACGCCGAATTCGAGCGAGCGAAGACCGCGGCGGCGGTCATGGCCGGCGCGATGTGGCTCGGCCTGGACCGGATTTGGTATTCAGACGCAGATTCGCGTACTCCGGCTGCGAACACCTGAATCGGCGGTATTGACGCAGCGCACAAAAGCGCCCATTCGGGCGTATACTACGGGCATGGCAACGCAAGTACATCGGTCCGCTTCGCCTACGGCGAGCGTGGTGACGGCGCAGGAGGCGATGAGGGCGCTGCAGAGCGGCGAATTCGCCCAGGTGATTGACGTCCGCTCGCCCGACGAATACGCAACCGGGCACATCCCAGGGGCGCTCAACATTCCGCTTGACGAAGTTGAATCCCGACTCGACGACCTTGCGCGGTCAGGGCCTGTGCTCGTTGTCTGTTAATCAGGCCAGCGCGCTGAGATGGCCTGCGAACTGGTGGGGCGAGGGCACGCGCAGCTTGTGCGACTCGAGGGCGGAACGGATGCCTGGCTCCAGGCGGGTGGACTGGTTGTGTCGAGCCAAAAGGTTCGGTGGTCCCTCGAACGGCAGGTTCGACTGGGCGCGGGCATGCTAGTGCTGATCGGCGTTGCGCTCGGCTTCCTCGTTGACCCCGGGTGGTTTGCGGTTGCGGCATTCATTGGCGCGGGACTAACGTTCTCCGGTGTAACGGGCTTCTGCGGCATGGCGAAGATTCTTGCGCTGATGCCGTGGAACCGGCCGGTGAAGCGCGAGCCTGGAGCGCCCTAACCGGAATGCCGTACGCGGGCTTCATGGGGGGAGCGCGTGGCGTGCATATGAGCGCTCGCGCGCGAAGCGCAGCGGCCCTTGCAGCCTCGCTCCTCGGCGTGATGGTTGGGGATGCGGGCGGGGTCGCCGCCGTGGAACAGGGAACGCGCGCAATCTCGCCGCGACCTCGTGAGGCGTCGGTCGTGTTGATGTTCACCGGCGACAACCTGTTGGGCGCCAGGATGGGCGAGCACATCGAGCGCAACGGCGAGCAGTACCCATACGAAAAGGTTTCGGCGGTTCTTCGAAGCGCCGACCTCCTGTTTGGGAACCTCGAATGCCCGATCACCGACTACCCGCATGTCACTCCGGGCAAGTCTACCGAAGCGATAGAGCAGGCCCGCGACTATGTGTTCAAGGCTTCACCGAAGTATGCGGCGAGGATTCTCAAGACCGCGGGCTTCGACGTTCTGTCGTTGACGAACAACCACGCGATGGACTATCAGGCGCGGGGGTTGATCCAGACGATCGAAGAGTTGCAGAGGTTTAACATGATTCCCGTTGGCGCGGGGCGGAACGCTCTCGAAGCCGCATCGGCGCGGATCGTTACCAAGAACGGCTTGCGAATCGGCTTTCTGGCATACTCGATGATCGTTCCGCTCCGATCCGCGGCAGGAGCCAGCACCGCGGGCATAAACGCGCACCGGAAAGGGTTCAGCGAGGCGATGGCAACGGCGATTTCTCAACTGCGCGCAAAGACGGACGTCGTTATTGTATCTTATCATTGGGGGGAGGAAGGAGGGTTCACACCTCTGCCTTATCAGCGAGAGGTTGCGAAGGGGGCGGTCGAGGCGGGCGCGCAGATCGTGGTGGGCCACCATCCTCATCGAATCCAAGGCGTAGAGTTCTATGAAGATGGGGTCGTTTTCTACTCCCTAGGGAACTTCCTGTTTCCGGGCAGGTCGGCTTTGGTAGAGAGCTTCGTTGCTCGCGTAGAACTGTCGGGTGCCCGCGTAGCATCCGTGGGGCTGCTCCCGATGTGGGTCAGAAGCGGCCGACCGGAGCCTTCAACCGACCCGAAGTTGATTCGCCGGATCGAGCAGGTGTGCGCGCCGTTCGGCTTGCGCTTCAGCCGCGCGGGCGAGTGGCTGGTCGCGACCGCAAGCAGGGAAGTCCGCGAAGTGGGTGGTCATCGAGCCGGCAGTTTGGTAAAGTAGGGCAGGATCGCACCAACGGGCGACGGTTATGAAGAGACTACTTTTGCTCCTGCTTTCCCTTGCCGTCGTCCCCTCGTGGGCGGCGTTCTTCGACGACTTCGACGGATCCTTCAGGGCAGCGGTACGAGCGCGGATGCGGTGTATATTATCTTGGGCATTCGGAGTAAGCCGCGACCAGCCTCGACACAGTTGTTCGTGGACTACGTCGGGGTGG
>PSLA01000011.1:69911-74779 GCA_040289295.1 Armatimonadota bacterium | reverse complement strand
CCTGCTGGCTCTGCGCGGACGCAGGAAGCGCTAAGCGGTCGCTTGAACGCCACCGAGTGCGCCGCCGGGCGCGAGCTCGGCGGCGCCCCGTATATCCCTGCAGCGCCGCGTATGTCCCTGGCGGCGCCATCCTTGTGCATGGCTCAGTGATCCAGCCGTCCTCTGCATGATCATCGGTTCGGTGACGGTGCACGCGAAGCTGTTTGCAACCGGCGAATTCATCTACGGGCGCCCGGTTACTGCAGCATTCTCTCCGCCGCTGTGGGGGGGTGTGTTCGTGCTGCGCAGGCTCTGGAGCGGGCTGTCGCCTCAGAGCGAAGCGACGAGCGACTCGTAGCGTTCGACGTCCTGGGCGATCACATTAAGGCTGGAACGCCAGAAGTCCGGCTTGCGAATGTCAATCTCAAAGCGTGCCGCCAGCGATGCCGCGTCCGCCATGCCGGTGGACGACAGTAGGTCGTCGTAAACTTCGAGAAACGCCTGCTGCGATCTTTGATACTGCGCGAACAGGCCGAGACCGAACAGCAAGCCGAACATGTATGGAAAGTTGTAGAACGATCGCATGGAGCTGTAGTAGTGCGGCTTCGCCGCCCACATGTAAGGATGAAGCGCCTCCTCGTCAATGCCGTCGCCGTACGTCGCGCGCTGAGCCTCCAGCATGATCTCGCACATCTCCGAAACTGACAGTTCACGCTTTTCTCGGTGCTCGAAGCAGCGACTTTCGAATTGATAGCGGCTTAAGATGTCTACGACCACTTGGCTCGCAGCCCGAAGCGCGTCTTCAAGGATTGCAAGCGCGACGTCGTCTGGCGCTTCTTCGAGCGCTCCACGGCGCACGATCTGCTCGCAGAAGATGCTAGCGGTTTCGGCGAGCGTCATCGGCGTCATCCTCTGCAACGGCGTGCGGTGGCTCAGGCAGAGGTTGTGATACGCGTGTCCGAGCTCGTGTGCCAGCGTGCCCACCCAATTGAAGGTGGGCTCATAGTTGAGCAGGATGCGCGACTCGTCACCGCGGAGCCCGATGCAAAAAGCGCCGTCCCGCTTGCCATCCTTCGGCGGCACGTCAATCCAGTTCTCACGGAACGCGCGTGTCGCCATGCTGCCCATCTTGTCGGAAAACTTTGCGAACCGCTCTTTGACGAACTGCTGCGCTCGGTCGTACTGCCAGGTGTCCTCGGCGCCGACGGGCGCGAACAAATCGAACCACGACAGCCGATCCAGTCCAATCGCCTTCGCCTTAGCGTGGAGGTAACGGCGGAATGTGGGCAGTGATTCGCGCGCAGACGAAAGCATCACATCGAGCGACTGGCGATCCATGTTGTTGTAGAAGAGCGTCTCGTCGAGCGGCGAATCCCAGCCCCGACGCTTCGACAGCGTTAGCACCTGCCCCTTGACGCTGTTCATAGCCGCGGCGAACACGGTCTCGTTGCGGCTCCACGTCTCGAGCTCTGCATCGTAGCCCGCCTTTCGTTCCTCTCGACTCTTGCGGTGTGCGAGGTTTCGCGCCTGGGTCATCGTCATGCGTTCGGTTCGGTCTGCGAACCGGACTGACACGGTAAGTTGCGACGTGAGGTTGTCGCGTAGACGACTCCACGCCGAGCCGCCGGTGATATCAAGGTCGGCCGCCAGCGCCTCCTCCGCCATGCTCATCTGATGCTGTGCTTCTTTTGCCATGCGCCGAAGAACGAACTCGTGCTCTCGCAGCACGGGCGCGTCTTGCATTGCAGCGTCGATATCAACTTTCCCGACCCAGTTCACCAGTCTCGCGTTCACCTTGCGCATGCGCGCCATCCACGGCTGCATTTCGCTGTGCGCGGCAAGGGCGGCTTCGTTGCGCGAATCGGTTGACACGAAGCATTGAATAAACGCGCTGAGAGTTCGCCCCGTTTCGAGCGCTTCATTCAGCGCTTGAAGGAAGGTCGCCAACGCGGCTGCGTCGTGTCTGCCTTCAGAGGCGTCGAGCAACGCCTCAAGATCCTCGACGCGAGCCGCCCAGTCGTTGCGGGCTGCTCGGAAGTCGTCGCCTTCGATGCCCGAGAAGACGGTATCGGTGTTCCAAGAGGGAAGGGTTGTCGCTGTGCTCATGGCGCGATTATGGCGAGTGAAGCAGCTCAGATCGCGAGCGATGGAAACGCCGCGCGCGCGTTGTCGGTGGTCACACGAGCACACTCTTCTGGCGAAATGCCGAGCGCATCGGCAAGCGCGCGGTTGACGAGCGGCAGGAGTGCAGGCTCGTTCGGCTTGCCGCGATAGGGGTGCGGGGTGAGGTACGGAGAGTCGGTCTCGATCAAGATATGCTCTTGTGGCGTGTTACCCACGATGGAGCGCAGCAGTTCGTTCTTTGGGTAGGTAAGCGGCCCATCAACGCCCAGGAAGCCGCCCAGCTTGAGCGCCCGACGCGCATGCTCTTGGTTTCCGCTGAAACAGTGAAACACCATCCTTGGCGGCCTTGGCGCGTCCGCCTCGAGCCAGTCGAGCAGGTCGTCCCACGCATCGCGGCAATGGAACACCGCGGTCATTCCGAGGTCGGCCGCAAGTTGGAGTTGCATCAGTGTGCAACGCCGCTGCAGCTCGGGCGTCGCGTGGTTCCAGTGGTAATCCAGCCCCACCTCGCCGATCGCGACCGCTTTCGGGTGGGACGCCATTTTCTCGACGACGGCGACGGACGTGTCATCGAAGGTTGCGGCATAGTTTGGATGCCAACCGATGCACGCATAGACCTCGTCGTGTTCTTCAGCGAGTTCGAGAGCTCTGCGCGAGGTGGGTTCGTCACAACCGACAACGATCAACGCCCCGACGCCGTTTTTCTTCGCCCGTTCTATCGCACCCGCAGGGTCCGGAAAGGCGTCCGCGAAGTTGAGGTGGCAATGCGTGTCAATCACAGTGCGTCGTGCTGTCCTCCGCCGCGGAGCTGATCGAGCAGGTGCGGCAGGATCGGTGCAAGTGCTTGTATGCCCTGGAGTGCCCCAGTCGGCGAGCCGGGAAGGTTGACGACAAGCGTCCTCCCGCGCGTGCCTGCAACACCCCTGCTTAGCCAGGCGAACGCAGTGCTCTGTGCGCCGCGTTGGCGTAAGAGTTGTGCGATTCCCTCGGCAACACGGTCCAGCGTGTCGAGCGTGGCTTCAGGCGTAACGTCTCGTGGGGCAAAGCCCGTTCCTCCGGTCGTGACCACCATGTCGTGCCCCTCGCTGAGCGCGATGATGGCGGCGGAGATCTGGCTGCGCTCGTCGGGCACGAGCTGCCGTTCGACGTCGGTAGCGCCCATGTCGCGCAGTTGATCCTCGATGGCGTCACCGCTTGCGTCGGTGTCAAGCGTGCGTGTGTCGCTCACCGTAAGAATTGCGAAGCGATACTCGCTCAAGCCCGCCAGTCGCGCTTCCCTCCAGTCTTCTCGATAAGTCGCACCGACTCGATGACCATGTTCGAGCCGATCGCCTTTAGCATATCATAAAGAATTAGAGCGGCAGCGCTAACGGCGGTGAGCGCCTCCATCTCGACGCCCGTCCGGGCATCGGTCTTGGCAGAGGCTCGAATCGACACTCCGTCGTCTGCGAGTGCGAAGGTTACGTCAATGTGCGACAAGGGCAGCGTATGGCATAGCGGTATGAGTTCGTCCGTCTTCTTGGCGGCGAGGATGGCGCCCACTTTGGCGACCGTGAACGGGTCGCCCTTCGGCAAGGCGTCCAACGCCCCGAGGTGCTCCGGCGAGAGCCGAAGGAACCCCTCGGCGGTAGCCGTGCGGTCGGTTGGTTGCTTTCCTGACACATCCACCATCCGCGCGTTACCTTCCCTGTCGAAATGCGAGAGTTCGTCCACGTGCAAAGGGTACCTGTTGGGTTGTAGAATGTCGTCGGTGCTCACGCTACTGATGGCATCGCTCCAGGTCGGGTCGCCTCTCGCCGGTCTCCCGGTGCACAGCCACACGGGCGAGCGAGTGGATCTTGCGGCGCGACGAGGGGTGTATCAAATGATCGTCCTGTGGCGCGCTCCTCTGCCGCCCGAAGGGGAGCGCCTTGCCGTAAGGCTTTCTCGCATAGACGCGCGGGGGATGCCGCTTTCGGTGGCGGTCGTTTCGAGGGATGAAGTCTCGCGCCTGCGCTCGCGAGTTTCCGAGCACGCCGTCCCGCCCGTTCTCTACTCGATGGGCGCTGCCGAGCCGCTAACCGAGTCGTTTCCCGGTGAGCGCGTCGCCCTCCTCGTAAACCAGTCCGGCAAGGTGATACGCTCCTGGCGCGAGTTCAGTTTGGAGGCGCTGCCGGACGGCGTCGCCGCCTGGTTCGCATCGGATGGCTTGAGGCCCGGTGAGGAAGCCCCTCTCGCGCTCCTGCCGGAGACGGTGCCCCGGGGGAAGCCGCTGCTTTTGCTCTTTCTCTCGACGCGCAGCGGCGTCGTGGATCTTTATTCCGAGCGGATTCTTTCGGTGGCGCAGGCAGCCGAGGCGCATGGTGTCGCAACGGTTGGCCTCTTCAGCGAGGCGGATGAGACGGACGAGTTCATCCGGGAGTACGCCACTCGCGCGCGGTTCCCCTTCCCGTGCCTCCGGGACGAGGGTGGCGTTCTGGCTGACCTGTTCCGAGCGCGCGTCGCGCCGACGGCGTTCCTGCTAAACACCGAGGGCAAAGTCGTTTTTTCAGGGGCGATTGACAGCAGCACCTACGGTGACGCCGACACGCGCCCCTATCTGCGCAGCGCGATCGAGGCGCTGGCAGTCGGGGTCGCTCCGGCGGTGGCGTACGCGCGGCCGTTTGGCACCCGATTGGTTCTGTATCGCGACGCTCCGGCGAACGGATTCAAGTTTACGTGCGCAAGGACGACGTCGGCGACGCACGTGACCAACTGAGAATAGGCGGCTGGCCGTAGGTTGGCAG
>PSLA01000011.1:0-69810 GCA_040289295.1 Armatimonadota bacterium | reverse complement strand
GGAAGAGGATGACGTCGCGGATGCTGTCCGCACCCGTCAGTAGCATGACAAGCCTGTCCATCCCGATGCCAAGCCCGCCGGTTGGGGGCATGCCCACCTCCAGCGCATAGAGGAAGTCCTCATCGAGCGGGTTCGCCTCGAGGTTGCCCTGCGCGAGCAGCGTGGCCTGGCGCTCCATACGCTCGCGCTGGTCAAGTGGGTCGTTCAGTTCGCTGAATGCGTTGCACACCTCGCGCCCCCGGATGTAGCCTTCGAAGCGCCGTGTCAGCCCTGGTCTCGTTGGGTGCTTCTTCGCCAGGGGCGACGTTTCAATGGGGTAGTTCTCGACGAACGTGGGTTCCTGGAGTTGTGGCTCCACGAAGCGTTCGAGCAATTTTTCGATGATGCTGCCCAAGGAGTCCTCCCCTTCGGGGTCGAGTCCGACGCGCTTCATGGCAGCCTTCGCCGTCTCGAGCGTCTCGAGTTCGCTCGGCTTTACGGCGGCGTACTTTTCGATGGCGTCGAGGAGGTCAATCCTCATCCACGGCTTGCTGAAGTCGAGCGTTACGCCGTCCACCGTAAGTTTGTCGCTGCAAAAGACCTCTTTGGCGATCACACGGCAAAGGTTTTCAACGAGTTCCTGAATGTCCTCCATGTTGGCGTACGCTTGGTATAGTTCCAGGAGGGTGAATTCGGGGTTGTGTCGCGTGCTGATGCCTTCGTTGCGGAACACGCGGCCGATTTCGTATACCTTGTCGAAGCCTCCGACGATAAGCCTCTTGAGATGAAGTTCAAGTGAGATGCGAAGTTTGAGTTCAAGTTCGAGGGCGTTATGGAAGGTGTGGAACGGTCGTGCGGCCGCCCCACCGGCCTCGGTTTGCAGAACGGGAGTTTCGACTTCGATGAACCCCCGGGCATCGAGGAAGCGGCGGGTGGCGGAGAATATGGCGGAGCGCTTAAGGAAAAAATCTCGACTCTGGGGGTTGGCGAGGAGGTCGAGGTAGCGCCGGCGGTACCGCTCCTCAACATCGGAAAGGCCGTACCACCGCTCGCCCTCCTTCTCTTTTCCAATGGGGAGCACGTGGAGGCACTTGGCGAGAACGCGGAGGTCGCTCACGTGGATGGAAACCTCTCCCGTCTTCGTTTTGAACACGAACCCGTGCACGCCGACGATGTCGCCGATGTCGGTTTCTCGGAACACCTCCCACAGGGCGTCGCCGACGTCGTCCTTGCGCACGTAAACTTGAATCCGTTCGCCGGAGCGCCACAGGTCAGCGAACGCCGCCTTCCCCATCACGCGGATCGCGGTGATGCGCCCCGCGAACGACACGTCTTGACGTTCGAGCGCCTCGAAATCTCGGACGATTTCACTCGCTGAGTGGGTGGTTGGCCACGCCTCGACGGTGTATGGGTCGTGCCCCGCGTCGCGGAGTGCTTGGAGTTTCGCGAGACGGACGCTCCGAGACGAATCGTCGTGGCTCATTTCTTTTTCTTTTTGATACCGCGACTAACCTTGAGGACTTCGTAGCTCGTGGTGCCTCCTGGCGCCTCGACGCGCACCACATCGCCCTTTTTCGCGCCAAGCAGGGCGGCGCCAAGCGGTGAGGCGGACGAAATCTTACCGTTGTCAGGGTCCGCTTCTACGCTGCTCACGAGCAAAATGGTGAACTCCGTCTTTGCTCTCTTGTTGCGCAGTGAAACAAGAGAGCCGATGGCGGCCGTTCGGAGGGGCACGTCGGAAGGCGCAAGCACTTCGGCTGCTGCGAGGATCGCCTTCAGTTCGATGATTCTGTTCTCGACGATACTTTGTTCCCTCTTTGCTTCCTCGAGTTCAGTGTTGTCATCTGCGAATTCGCCATGTTCCTTACTCTCGCGGATCCGTTCGGCAATCTCCTGCCTGCGGCTTGTGCTCAAGAATTTCAACTCCTTCTGGAGTTGCTCATAGCCCTCCGGCGTCAGCCAGATAGTCTCTTCGGTTGGTTCGTGGCTGGACATTGGTACGCTCGATAGAAGTGGATTACGTCGGGGAGTGCCCCGAGGTTTCGAGCCGCGCATTATAACCGACTTGCTCGCTTCCGGGCTGAGGAGTCGAGGGCTGCTCGCCGATACTTCCAAGTGAGCCGTACTGCGCCTCGCGGGCGGCTCGGGCGGCACGAGGCCGCTCGGTGTGCCAGGGAAAGGCAAAGGAGATGAACGATGCAGATACTGAAGGCGCTTTTCGGCGACCCAGCTGACCTGTATGAGCAGGCTCTCGGCTTGGCTGCCCGAAGACAGCAGGTGCTCACTGCGAACCTTGCGAACGTGAACACGCCCGGCTATCAGAGGCAGGACATGGACTTTCGGCTCGCGCTTGCGGACGCGGAGTCGGCTGCTATGCTCGCGAGACGCTCGCGCTCCCTGGAGCACCTTCGTGTTTCTGAAGTGAGTGGGATCGCACGCTGGTCGTCGCTTCGACGAACGAGCCCACGCCACCTCGACCTTGGCGCCGTACCCCGAGCCTCGATCAAGGCGCCCGGCCCAGGCGCCGTCGAGATCGACGGCGGGGAGGTCAACATGGAGCGAGAAGTGACAGCTCTCGCCGAGACGCAGCTGCAGTACGACGCGGTGGCGATGATGGCGAGAAGGTATTTCCAGGGATTGAAATCCGTGATACGGGAGGGTAGATAGTGAGCCTACTTGGAGCTTTCCGCGTTAGCGCCAGCGGTATGCACGCAGAGCGCTATCGAATGGATGTGATTTCGGTGAACCTTGCGAACGCGAGTACGATGCGGATGGGGGACACTCCACCGTATCGTCGGAAGGAGGTCGCGTTAGAAGCTGGTCCGGACGGTACTGTTCGGGTGCGCGGCACGATTGACGACATGTCGCCTTTCCGAGAGCAGTACGAGCCCGGCAACCCGTACGCCGTGGACGGCATCGTTCAGTACAGCAACGTCGATCCCATTGAAGAGATGGTGAGCATGATCTCGGCAGCGAGAGCTTACGAAGCGAACGTCGCCGCCTTTAACATGACGCGGGCGATGCTACGTAGCACGCTCGAAATCGGCGCAGTCTGACGAGTAGAGCCATGCGGATCGAATCCATCACCCCGCTTCAGCCGGCAACGAAGCCTGAGGTGACTCGAAGCACCGACAACGGCGACGACTTTGGCCGGATGCTGACGGACGCCCTGAAGGAAGTGAACCAAGCCCAGGTTGAATCTGGGCAGGTTCAGAGAGACTTCATGGCGGGTCGCAACGTCGAACTCCACGAATTGGTGTTCGCGATGGAGCGGGCTTCCGTTTCGCTCGAACTGACGATGCAGGTGAGGAACAAACTCCTCGAAGCCTACAAGCAGATCGAGCAGATGCAAATCTAGACCCTCACCGGGGGGAAGAAGCCCTCACCCCTAGCCTCTGCCGGAGGGCGAAGGGGTGGGACGCGCATGCCACGCGTTGAGACCCGATAGCGTCTCCGGAAGCGACTATGGGTGGCACACTGCTCAAACTGAGAACTTGGTGGGAGACGGCGGACCGTACGACCAAAACGGTTACGCTCGTGGGCGGCGGTCTCCTTGCGGCGCTGCTGTTCGGCATCTTTTACCTCTCGAGTAAGCCCAGCATGGACATGCTTTTTCCTCGTTTGGATGCCTCGGAGCAGGGGCGGGTGATTCAGAAGTTGCAAGAAAGGAAGATCCCGTATGAGCAGCGAACGGATGGCTCAATCTACGTGGCAAGCAACCGGCTTGCGGAAACGCGGGCGATGCTTGCGATGGAGGGCATTCCGTCGGCAGGGTCGGCTGGGATGATGTGGCTAAACGACCTGAGCTTCACCGATCCTCAGTCTTTGCAAGATGAAAAGATTCGATTAGCGTTAGAGGCCTCGATGCGTGAGACGATAGAGTACATGGAAGCTGTGCTTTCAGCGCAGGTTCACATTGCACCTGGTGAGAATTCACCGTTCGTGGGAGAACGATCCGAGCCAAGCGCGAGCGTAATGCTACAGCTTAGGCCTGGTGCTGACGGTAGTGCGGTAGCTGAGGCGGTGGTGGCGGTTTTGACGGGCGGTGTTCGGAACCTTTCCGCGCGGAACATCCAGGTAACGAACACGAAAGGGGAAGTGTTGTGGGATGGGAAGGGGGAGCAAGGTGTTACTGCCATTGCGTCTCGTAAGCGACAGGCGGAGTTGGCTCAAGCCGAACGATATCGGCGAGACCTTGAGCAGATGATCGCGCGGGTAGCCGGTCCCGGCAAGGCGGTCGTCAGCGTCGAGGTCGAGATGAATTTCGACCGCCAAGATGTCTCACGGACCTCGGAGAAGGGTTTGCCGCAGCCAATTTCCGAGTCTGCCGTTCGCGAGTTGATGGGGAACGACGCGATTTCGGCGGTTTCGACTGGTGCGGAAGGCGGCAGGACGACGACTGCACGTCAGCCCAATCCCTCGGGGGGAGGTCGGGAGTACGGCAGCGCGCAAGAGACGAAGAACTACGGCGTGGAAGTAACGCGAAGTGAAACGAACGTTGCGCCCGGGAAGGTGGTTGCAGCGAGGGTAAGCATTACGCTGGACGAAGCGGCTGCGAGCGCTCGCCAAGCGATCGAAGAGCACGCCCGCACTCTGATTGGGGCGACGGGACAAGACGAGAACTTTCAGGTGAAGGTCGCGACAGTCCCGTTCGACACAACAGCGGGAGAGGAGGCAGCTAAGGCAATGGCGGCTGCAAAGTCGCAAGCGATGATGCAGCAGATCATCTCGCTCGTCCCTGTGCTTGCGCTCGTCGTTGTCGGCTTCCTCGTCATCAAAGCGGTGGGCAAGGCGGCGAAGACGAATGCAGACGTGCTGCTGACTGCTGCAGCCGTCGGTGGAGGGCGCGGCGCAGGGGTCGCTCCTCAGCCGCAGGCGCTTGCGCCAGCCGTCGAGACCGCAACCACGCACGCGGAGCCCGCTCACCCCAAGGGCGAGCGCCAACTTTCCGAGGCAGCGAAGAAGCGCGCAGAAGACATCCGCCGCTCGATGGCGCAGGAAGTGGAGGCGATTCCTGAGAAGTTCGACCGAAACCTTGCGCAGATCCTGTTGCTCGCGGACGAGCGGCCTGAGTCCGTTGCCCTGCTTGTGAAGAGCTGGCTGCTGGAGGAGGTGAACTAAGTGAGAAGCCAAACAGCGCTGCTGAACAACCGCCGGAAGGCAGCCATCATGCTGATGGTGCTTGGGCCGGAGCTGAGCGGCAAGGTGCTCCGATTCCTGGACGACGACCACGTGGAGCAACTCACCCTCGAAGTCGCGCGCCTCGACCGCGTAACACCCGACATGCGGAACCGCGTCATCGAAGAGTTCCACGAGATGGCTCTGACGCAAGATTACATCGCGGAGGGCGGCGTGGAGCATGCGCGCATGCTGTTGGAAAACGCCTTCGACGATGAGAAGGCAAGGACGCTGATTCAGCGCGTGAGCCAGACGCTGCAGCGCACGCCGTTCGAGTTCCTTCGACGAGCGGATCCTTCACAGCTCATCACGATCATCCAAGACGAGCACCCCCAGACAATCGCGCTCGTCCTTGCTTACCTTCCGACTCAACTTGCTGCCCAACTGCTGGGCAAACTGCCTGCCGACACCCGAATCGAGGTTGCAGAGCGCATCGCGCTCATGGATCGAACGCCACCGGACGTCATTCGGCGCGTCGAGGAGATCCTCGAGCGTAAGGTGAGCGGCTTTGCCCAAGCTGACTTAGCCAAGGTGGGAGGCGTCAAGGCTTTGGTTGACCTGCTTAACCACGTAGACCGCCAAACGGAGCGCAAGATCATCGAATCCCTTCAGGAGTCGAATCCAGAACTCGCCACCGAGGTCATGAACATGCTCTTCGTGTTCGAGGACATCGTCACACTCGACGATCGCGCCGTCCAGCAGATCCTCCGCGAAGTTGAGATGAAGGAGCTTGCTACCGCGCTAAAGGGCACAAGCGAAGAGGTCCAACGGAAGATCTTCAGCAACATGAGCGAACGCGCCGCCACGATGCTGCAAGAGGACATGGAGTTTATGGGTCCCGTCAAGATGTCCGTTGTCGAAGAAGCGCAGCAGCGTATCGTCGCGGTCATCCGAAGGCTCGAAGAACAGGGAGACATCAACATCGGACGAGGGGAGGACGAGGTTGTCGTCTAAGAGGGTGTACAAGCAGGGCGATCGCGTCCATGCCTTTAGTTTTGAAGAGTTTCTAAAGCAGCATGGCGCAACTGGCCGCCCGGTGGCGGGCTCCGAAACGCTCGGCGGGCAGACGATGCACCGCGGCGGGTACTCCGAGGGATACGAAGCAGGCTTTCGGCAAGGGCTTCAAACCGTGTTGAGCAACGAGCAGGCGCGTATAGCAGCGTTCGAGTCCGAACTCCGAGCGCTCGTCCAGCGTATCGAGCAAGGGCTCGAGCTGTGGTTCCAAAAGGCAGAGGACGGACTCGCGCGTCTCGCCCGCGAGGTCGCAAAAAAGGTCATCACCAGCGAGATAGAAGCCCGTCCGGAGCTCATCACACCCATCGTCAGAGAGGCGCTGGGCTACGCCAAAGACGCCACAACCGTCCGCATACGGGTGAACCCGTTCGACCTTCCGATGCTGGAAGAGAAGAAAAACGAACTTCTTGCGGCGTGTGCCGGCGTCCAGAACATTGAGATCGTCGGAGACGACGTCTTATCGCGAGGCTCGACGATGATCGAGACCGACGGCGGCGTGATAGACGCAACCGTTGAGACGAAACTCGACCAGTTCTTTCGAGAGGAGGCGGCGTGATGCGAGTTCCGACACCGACCTTCGAAACATCAATCAAGAACCTCGAGCGACTTGAGGTTATTCAGAGTTACGGCAAGGTGAGGGAGGTTGTCGGCCTCGTCATCCGGTCGGCGGGGCCGCCCGCTCGACTGGGAGACCTCTGCCAGATCTACGACGGCGCAAACCACACCGAGCAAGCGCCATTGCTCGCCGAAGTGGTCGGCTTCCGAGGTTCCGACGTTGTGCTGATGCCTCTACAACACATGAACGGCTTGAAACCCGGGGCAGTCGTCCGCTCGACCGGTAAGCCTCATCAGGTTCCAGTCGGGCCAATTATGCTTGGTCGAGTGTTGGACGCCGTTGCGCGGCCGCTTGATAGTGGCCCACTTCCTGAGGGCGCTCGTCTGGTCCCTGTTTTTCGTGAGGCCCCGAACGCGCTAAAACGGAGGGTAATTGATCGTCCTCTACCGTTGGGAGTGCGGGTGATCGACGCGATGATGACCTGCGGAGTCGGACAGCGCATCGGCATCTTCGCAGGCAGCGGCGTCGGCAAGAGCACGTTGCTCGGCATGATCGCACGGCGGTCGCTGGCAGACGTCAACGTCATCGCTCTTGTGGGCGAGCGCGGACGCGAGGTCAGGGAGTTCATCGAGAACGATTTGGGCGAAGAGGGCTTGGCGCGCAGCGTCCTGATCGTCGCGACGAGCGAGCAGCCGGCGCTCCTTCGCATCAAGGCGGCGTTCACCGCCACCGCGATCGCCGAAGGCTTTCGCGACGCCGGACTCAGCGTGCTGCTGATGATGGACAGCGTTACGCGCTTCGCGATGGCTCAGAGAGAGGTCGGCTTGGCGGTCGGAGAGCCTCCAAGCACCAGGGGATACACGCCCAGCGTGTTCGCTTTGCTGCCGCGCCTCATGGAGCGCGCGGGTAACGCGGAGCACGGCTCCATCACGGCGCTGTACACGATACTTGTGGAAGGGGATGACACAAACGAGCCCGTCGCCGATACAGCGCGCTCGATCTTGGACGGCCACATCGTGCTGGATCGCTCGCTTGCGTCTAAGGGGCACTACCCTGCGATTGACCCCTTGCAGAGCCTGAGCCGCGTGATGAGCATGATCGTACCGAAGGAACAAGTGCGCGCCGCGTCCCGCGTGCAAGAGCTGATTGCCGCGTATCGAGACATCGAAGACCTCGTTACCATCGGCGCGTATCAAAAAGGATCCAAGCCGTTAGCTGATGAAGCCGTTGAGAAATGGGAAGCGATCACCGCCTTCCTTCGGCAAGATCGAGACGAGGACGCGTCGTTCGAGAACTCCGTGCGAACATTGATAGAAATTGCGGGCGTAGAGTCCTGCGACGCCCCAGGGAGCGCGAGCGTCCCGCGAGCACACTAAATGGAGCAGATTCATGCGTAGATTCCGATTCAGACTACAAAAGGTGTTGGAGTATCGCGCATTGCAAGAGCAATGGGCGAAAGAGGCGTGGCTGGAGGCGCGATCGCTTCGCTTCGCCGCAGAGATGGAGCTTGAGCGCGCCATTCGCGAGAAGGCTCGCGCCGAGTTGATCCTACCTGCCAACGTCGAGGAAATGCAGGCGCTGGATCTCTATCTTGAGAAACTCAGCGACGACATCGAAGCGCATCGCGCCATTGTGGACACGCTGCTGCTCGAAGAAGAGCGAGCGCATGATGAGTGGGCAGAGGCGCGGCGCAACCACGAGGTGCTCTGCCGCCTCCGCGAGCGAGCACAAAAGGAATGGGAGCTGGCGAAGGGCCGCGAAGAGCAGAAGGCGCTGGACGACTGGACGAACTCCCGGAGGGAAGCATCGTGAGAGCGCCCCGCGAGCAAAGCCAGGGAGGGCGAGCGTCCCGCGAGCATAGACGGAGGAGGAAAGCATCATGAGAATCCAGCCCCTCGGCCCCCAAGGCGTTCTCGCACGCATGCGCCAGATCGAAGCCCGTATGGAACAACTCTTCTCCATACGCCTTGATGAGGCGGAGAGGCGGGTTGCGGCACAAGCTGCAGCGCAGGGTGTGGCCGCATACCTCCAGCGGTACGGTGCCGGCGTGGGCATCGGCATACTCCCAGCCAGCCCCTTCGATATAGCCTCCCTACAAGGTCTTGCGCATCAGATCGCGCAGGAGAACGGCGTCGACCCAGCCCTATTCGCTGCCCTCATCTCTGCGGAGAGCGGTTGGAACCCGAGCGCAGTCTCACCAAAGGGCGCCATGGGGCTGACTCAGTTGATGTCGGAAACCGCCCGATCTCTTGGTGTAATCGAGCCATTTGACCCCATCCAAAACATGCAAGGAGGCGCACGATACCTCCGCCGAATGCTCGACGAGTTCGGCAGCGTTGAACTCGCCCTCGCCGCGTACAATGCTGGCCCCGGAGCCGTTCGACGTTACGGAGGCATCCCCCCCTTCGCCGAGACCCGCGCGTACGTCCGCCGCATCTTGGATGAGCTACGACCATGAAACTCCTCGTTCCCATCCTCGCAGCCATCATTGTCATCGGAGGTACCACGATCGGCCTCGGCTATGCCGGAGTCATCAACATCCCGGGCATCACGCCGCCAAAGAAGGTCAAGTCGACAGCCAAACAGGTAGATGGCGAGCAGGCCGCAAACCCCACCTCTCTCGCTAACGAGCGCCTCGGCCAGCAGGCCACCGACGACGCCAAGACGAAGGCGAAGTCCGACTCACCAATATCAGACCCAGCCACGCCCACCACAGAGGAGACGCGAGCGTCCCGCGAGCAAACATCTCGCCAGGACGGTACTGAGCGGCTTGCGAAACTGTGGACGGCGATGGACGCCCAGAAGGTCGCCGCCCTCGTTCAGCAATGGAAAGATGGTGACGTCCTCCTGGTTCTTGCGAAGATGGACGATGAGAAGCTTGCGGAGGTGCTTTCCGCGCTTCCGCCTGAGCGCGCACTCAAGTTAAGCAGGGGAATTAAGGCACTCGAGCGGGGGGGCAAGTGAACCGCCTGCTCCGCAACAGCGACATCCTCCTGGCGATGGGCATTCTTGCCATCGTTGTTATGCTCATCGTTCCGATGCCGCACTGGGCGCTCGATGCCATGCTCGTGCTCAGCATCGGCGTCAGCATCGGCATTGCGCTAATCGCGACCAACGTGGAGCATCCGCTTCAGTTCGATACTTTCCCGTCGGTATTGTTGATCACAACCCTGTTGCGTTTGGCGCTGAGCGTGGCAGCGACGAAGTTGATCCTCGGCACCGCCGAGGCAGGGCACGTGATCGAGACGTTTGGCAGCCTCGTCATGGGAGGTGACTTCATCGTCGGCCTCGTCGTGTTCGCGATCCTGGTCATTGTTCAATTTGTTGTGATCACGAACGGCGCAGGACGCGTCGCAGAGGTCGTTGCCAGGTTCACCCTCGACGCCATGCCCGGCAAGCAGATGGCGATTGACGCGGACCTAAACGCGGGCTTGATTACTGAGGAAGAGGCTCGGGAACGCCGCACTCAAATCAAGAGAGAGGCTGACTTCTACGGTGCGATGGACGGCGCGAGCAAGTTCATCAAGGGTGACGCCATTGCCAGCATTCTCATTATCCTCGTCAACATCATCGGCGGTGTCATCGTCGGCTTCATGCGGGGGCAGGGCGCCTTGCTCGACATCCTCAAGACCTACGCCGTGTTGAGCGTCGGCGAAGGGCTTGTGTCGCAGATCCCCGCGCTTCTCATCAGCACGAGCGCTGGCTTGATGGTGACCAGGTCAAGCCAAGAGTCTGGCATGGGCTCCGCGGTGGTTCGACAAGTGCTGAGCCAGCCACGCTCGCTGCAAGGCGCGGCGGCCGCGCTGGCCCTTCTCGCGTTCGTGCCGGGCTTCCCGAAGCTCATCTTCCTCGGCATGGCTGCGCTGGCGTTCGTCGGTTACCAAGCGGCGCGCAGCAACTTGGCGCAACCCACAAAGCAACAGCGGGAAGCGGAAGCAAAGGCAGCCGCCGCCCAACAGCCGCCTGCGAACTCTGTCGACGCGGTTCTCCCGCTTCTTACCGTGGATGCCATCGAGTTAGAGATTGGATATGCTCTAACGCGGCTCGCCGACCCAAGGCAGGGAGGGGACTTGCCCGAACGCATCACTGCGGTTCGTAAGCAGTTGGCGACCGAACTGGGCTTCGTGCTTCCGAGCGTGCGCATTCGAGACAACGCCTCGGTGCAAGCGAACGAATACATCGTGCGCATTCGCGGAGAAGAGGTTGCTCGAGCGCAGGCGTTTCCGAACAACTTGCTAGCGATCGACGGTGGCGGCGCGTCTTCGCCCGTTACCGGCACTGCCACCAAGGACCCGGTGTTCGGCATCGACGCCCTCTGGATCGAGAAGGAACTGCGCGACCAGGCTGAGAAGTCGGGCTACACCGTGGTCGAACCGAGCGCGATGATGAGCACGCACCTGAGCGAGCTCGTCAAGCGGCACGCAGCGGAGCTGCTCACCCGACAGGATGTTCAACTGCTTCTTGACAACTTGAAGGAAGCCTATCCTGCGATCGTGGAGGAGTTGGTTCCCGCCAAGATGACCGTCGGCGACGTACAGAAGGCGCTACAGCACCTGCTCCGCGAGGGCATTCCGATTCGGGACATGGTCACGATCTTGGAGACCCTGGCGGACTTCAGCGATCGCGTAACCGATCCGGAGCAACTGGGCGAGTTGGTGCGCGCCGCGATCCCACGCACCGTTACGCGCAAGCACCTCAGCGACGACGGCGTGCTTTATTGCTTCACCTTGGAGCCGCCTTTGGAGCAGATGCTCACCGATAGCCTAAAGCAGACAACTTACGGCAGTGCGTTGGCTCTTGATCCCACGGTGTCTCGCGAAATCGTGGCGGCCATCGGCCGCGAGGCTGACAAGGTAACAGCATCGGGTCGCAGTCCGGTACTGCTGTGCAGCGCAACTCTACGATTGCCTCTCAAGCGGCTGCTCGAGCGTAGCGGCCTGCGCCTGCCCGTGATGGCGTTCAATGAGGTTGCGGCGAACGCCGAGGTCGAGTTCACGGGTCGCGTCGCGTCACCCGCGGTGGCAGCAGTGGCTTAAGAAAGCAAAAGATACCGACTGGGATGGGTGGTTCGCCCATCCCAGCCGAGTAGTCCCTTTAGCGAGGCTCAGCCGTTACGGGGAGCCGTCGGATTTTCCTCGCGCGACAGCAAGCGCACCGATCTGCCGCCCCTGCTTCAGCCCGTCCTCGTTGTCGAAGCGGTAGTGAATGCCGCCGTACAAGCGGGAGATGGCTGCCTCCTCAGCCATCGCGTTCAGGGTCTCCGCCTGATCTGGGAAGATGTAGGCGAGTACCGTGGCCGCCGCACCAGAGAAGCCCGAGTGCCCAGAGGTGTAGCTCGGGAAGTTGGGCAAGCCAATAGGCGTCGTGATGTTAGGATCGGCCTGGGACGGCCGTTTCAACCAGTAGGTGTACTTGGCGTCCCACACAGCGATTCCGGCATCCATCACCGCCATGTTCATCAGAGCGAGCATCCTGGCTGTGCGTACTTCGTTCAGCCCTTTCTGTGTCGCCATATCGCATGCGATCTGGTTCCAGTGACCGGGAGGGGTTGCCGTGCCCGGGCCGTCAGCCCAGAACTGGGCGATCGCGAGTTGCTCCGGTGTTCGGTTGTCGGAGATATACCTGACCTCTCGAAGCGCATCCAGGAACTCTTGGGAGTGGCAATCCGGCGGCGGGCCTGGTCGAAACTGCGAGCCCGAGGTCATGAGCCAAGGTCGCACCCTGCCCCAGAGCGGCAGAAGCGGCGGCCGGGGAGGGTTCTCGCTGCTGTACCAGTAACAGTCGCCAACAGGTACCTGCCCCGTCCAGACAGCATCCGAGCCATCGTCCGCGATGTGCGCGAGGACCTCTTCGGCGACGAACACGCCGATCTGGTCGCCTGCCTCGACGTCGCTACGTCGAGCGATACCGGCCCACATGCGACTCTGCTGGTGTTCGCTCTTTGCCGCGTCCAGCGCGGCAATGTCGTTCGGGAAGAATTGCCGCAGGATGCGCTCGCTGACGGCTGCAATAGCAGAGTGCTCGCAGGGGTAGCACGGATCCGGCGGAATCGCCAACACCGGTTTAATGCCCGTACCGACCTCCTGCGACGGGTACTTGCGGTTGTAGCGATACTTCATGCGCCATACCGCGATCATCGCGTCGTACTGTGCGATCGAAAGCGCCGCGTAGATCCTTGACGCAATCGGCGGGTTCAGTCTGTGCGCCGCGACGAGGTCGCGTGCTATCTCGTTCCAGCGGCAGATTGCGCCTGCGTTCCAGAAAATCGCGCGGTCGATCTGATCCTCGGTACGACCGGCTTGAAGTTGCTGTAGCTCGGCGATCTCGTTCTGCCAGGTGGGCGTTCGGTATGCCGGCGGCGCTGGTACGCTCGCGGCGCTGAAGTTGGTCAGCACGATGGTGCGCCACGTTCCAGCCGTCGGCTCAGCACCGCCCGCTTTGACGATTGGAACGCCGCTTCCGCCACAACCGAAGTTGACGGTGATAGCGACGACCGCGACTAGGCAAAGCGCGCGCGCCGCCCAGTCGCCGATTGGTAGTAATAGTTCTGTTCATCACGCGTTGTTCAGTCCTCCTATTGAACAGTAGGTATATCGCAGATCGCCAAAGGGCGTACAACTTTGTGGCCGCGATTCGCCTAAAGGGGGCCGGGTATTTCTGGATGTGGCTTAAAACTGGCGAAAAGATGCCCGGATATTAGCGGGGACTGGATCCCGTCAGGACTCGAAGTACTCACGGAGCCGGTGGCGTTCGGCAATGGCGCGCAGCCGCTGGATGGCTCGAACACCCATTACGCGCCGCTTTTCGCGTGATGCGACTTCGTCATCGTCTGCGGCGTCAAGCCCGAGCCGTCGCCGCACGGCGTGTCTTTCCCTAAGCGGCAAGTCTTGGAGCGCCCTATTCAGCAGCGTTCTTGCCTCCGATTGTATGACCCGGCGCTCGGGATCTTCGCAATTCGGGTCGGGGACAAGCTGGGTGTAATCGGCTTGGTCATCACCAATCATCCCGTCCAAAGAGACGATGTCCGACGCGCATTGGAGAAGCTGAACGAGTTTTCTCTCGCTCACACCGATCGCCTGGGCGACCTCGTCCATCGTTGGCTCGCGTCCGAGAGCAAGCGCGAGTTCGGCTGCCTTTCGGTCTATACGGCGTATTGCGTTCCGGATGTGGGCAGGAAGTCGGATGGCGCGGCTTTTGTTCTCTATGGAGCGCCCGATTGCCTGTCGGATCCAGAACATGGCATATGTGCTGAAGCGGTATCCGCGGGCGGGATTGAACTTGGAGATGGCTTTGAGTAGGCCGATCGCACCCTCCTGGACGAGGTCTTCAAGCGAGAAGGCGGGGCTGCGGTAGTTCCTCGCGACGTTGATAACGAGGCGCATATTCGCCTCGACCAGCCGCTTCCGAGCTTCCTCGTCACCTTGCTGGGCGCGAGAAGCGAGTGCCTTCTCCTCATCGGCTGTAAGTAGCGGCTCTCGCGTCAAACGTTCAAGATAGGACGGAATATCGTCCCTTTCGTCCATTCTTTGAGGTCTACCGGCAGGTGTCGTCATGATCTTACGGCTTGTTCTATATGCGCGGGACGCTTGCGCCCCCTAATGTGGCTTCCCTGCCGAGATCGTCATCCCTGATACCGCGCGGCAAACCGCGGGCCAGTCAACTCGGATATTATGGCGCTTCCATCCATCGGATAAGACGACATGCGCCCGCGGGCGTTCCCTAAAAGGCAATTAAGCGATGATGAAGGAGCAGGAGTTCGTCAAGCGGAGGAGCAGGGACTGGGACCGGCTTCAGGAATTGTTGCATCGTGCCGAGACGAGCCTAAAAGGATTGCGGGGCGATGAGCTGGTGGAGTTCTCCCGCCTCCATCGACGGGTATCGGCAGACCTCGCTGCCACGCGAACGCAGGGTACAAACCCCAGCCTGCTCGCCTTCCTAAACGACCTGGTAGCCAGGAGTGCCGCGGTACTCTACGCCCACCGGCGCAAGCCGCTGTTCGCAGCGGCTCGCGACCTGGCGCTCGATGCGGCGCGAGCGGTCCGCCGCCGGTACGCATTCATCCTGTTTGCGGTCGGGGCGACGGCGCTCTTCGGTGCGGCGGCGTGGTTCCTTACAGCAGCGGACCCGCGGTTCGTGGACGCTGTCGTACCCCCGGATTTTCGAGACAGCCTCGAGCACTGGAAGACGGGGCAGTTTGAGGACACTCCCATCGAGGGCAGCATCGCCGGCACCGCCTTTTACATCGCCAATAACACGTTAGCTACGATCCTGGTGGCGGCGGGCGGTATGACGTTCGGCCTGTCCGCGTTGTACGCGCTGTTCCAGAACGGAGTGATCCTCGGGGTGTTCCTTCACGAGGTGCAGGGCGTTGGGGCGTTGGAGCACTTTGTGACTGGCGTTCTGCCGCACGGCGTTACGGAGTTGGGCGGCATATTTGTCGGCGCCGGAGGTGGTTTCATCCTGGCGTGGGCGATGATCAATCCCGGTCGCAAGAGCGTAGGCGCGAGCGTGCGAGAGGCGGGGAGGGACGCGGCGCTGCTCATCGCGATGGGCATAGGGATGATCTGGATCGCCGCGCCGATCGAGGCGTGGTTCAGTTTTCAGGCAAGCGTCCCATCGGTGGCGAAGCACGCTTTCGCCATTCTGACTTTCATTTTGTGGATGGCGTTCTTCTCGCTCGCTGGACGTGGCGAGGCGGACGCTTCTCAGCAATGACGCCGAACGCGTCCGGCGCGCGGCGCACCTGATCGAAGCTTGCCTCATGTAGCCTGCGCATCACACCTCGCGTGGTTCTCTCGCCTAACGCGCTGTTCGGGTCCCCTGTATAGTGAAACAACCGGCCACGATCTGTAAGCACGCGGTGGAATTGCGCATACAGCTTTCGCGAGTACAGTTCGCCGGCGAGTTGTACTGACGGCGGGTCGTGCACGATGACCTGGAACGCGCGGCTTGGTAAACGGGTGATCACTTCGCGCACATCGCCCAGTAGCAATTCGATTCTGTCGCAGGCGAAGAGTTCAGACGACCACGGATTCAGGCGTGCAATCTCGAGCGCTGCCGGATCCAATTCGACACTCAGTACGTTGGCCCCTCGTCGAGCTGCCTCGATGGCTGTGTACCCGAGGCCGGTTGCCGTGTCGAGAACGCGGCATCCGGCGAGCCGCCCGACGACGTCCATCTTCCTGCGCGTGTCCTCCGTAGGCACCGTGCCGCGAATGCGGTGCATCGGGAAGCCCGATACCATCATTGTGGGCGCTTCCCGGGTTGGAAAGAGCGTTCGCACCAGCCTCGTTGATTCGGAGAACACCTGAACCCTGCGAAGTTGGTTCTCCTCAACCAGGAAGCAATGCTTTTTATCCTCCGCAATTGCTTCAAGTGCTTCCCAAGGGAGTGTTTGCCCATCGGGAAACTTCACGCCTAGTTCGTTGAGGGAGACCTGTTGAGTGCTTCGGTTGAGATCGAGCGACACGGCGGCGCGCTCCTTCGAACCGGCTCTCGCCGCCAGAAGGTCTTGCGCTTGAAACCACGAGAGAACGATCACACGCGCTCTACTCAACCGTTATAGACGACATGCTTCACCAGCTGCAGCACGCGCAGGGCATCTCCGGTGGCTTGCGCTTTGCGTAGGTCATCGCTCCGTCGGTAGATCAGCAATGCTTTCTTCATGCAATTGGCGAAGAGTTCCAGGGACAGTCTCATGCTCTCGACCTGCTCGGTTCGGTAGGTGAACTGGTCTTCGCCGAACCAACCGTCGTACCCGGTGTCCACTGCGGTGTAGCAAAACTCGATGAGCCGCCACACGTCGTCGGTTCCCGCGATTCGGTCTTCGTCATTCGAGTTGTACTTCGCGGCGTTGATGTGGAAGTTGGCGATGGGAACGCCGATTGCGCGAAGCATGTAGAGCGAGTCGGGTGGAGTGTTTCCCACCATCTGCTCGTGGCCGTAGTCGATTACGACGCCCATCGCGGCGGTCCCGAGGTTGCGATTGATTTCTTGTGCGACGAGAGCCGCCTTCGCCACCGTGTTCACGATCATGTTTCCCTCTCGTGGCTCCTCTTCTGTTTCGACTCGGTGCGGAACTTCAGCCCGCGCAGGTTGCACTCTTCGGCAATGTGAGTGCATCCTTCAATGTACCACTGCAGCGTCTCGCCGTAGTCCACCTCGAAGTGATAGTCCCAGCCGTCGCTTCCCGGCCAGAGGTTGCACGAGGAGCAGCCCACTTCCTCAGCCAAACGCACGCCTTGTACGCGTAGTTCGATGCACTCCCGGCGAACTCTCGGGTCAGGGTTCGTTACGCCGCCGTACTTCCACTTCGGGTCGGTCGACGTGTTCATATTCATACACGTGGGGGTCACGTTATGTCGTTGCAGGGCTTCAAGGATCCCTTTCACCTTTGCACCGTCACGCGCCTTGTGCTCATCGAGAAAGACCGACTCGTGGAACTCGACGCCGCGGATTCCGGCTTGGGCAACGCGTTGAATCTGTGCGGGCACGCTGTTGTCAAACTGCTTGTCGCTGTTGTAGCCGATGGGGCAGAAGCGGTCGAAGAACTCGCCCGCCCACCAGTGGCCCGATGCAAATGGGATCTCGAAGGCGCGGAGGAACTCATCCACCGTGTCGCCTTCGAGGTAATCCCGAAGCAAGCCTCGAGAGATGCAAGCGTGTCCGGTGTTACTTTCACGCTGGAGAGAATACCGGCTTCGGTCGCCGGCGTGGGCTCCCCAAACGAAAAATGGGCGGATTTCGCCGTCCCCATCCCTGACCTAACCGCTGATCGAGACAGAATCCAAGATTCGCCGTGCGTCGGCTGCCCGCTCCGCCCTCCGCGCATCGTATGTGATGACCACTTGCCATAGCATCTTTTCCTTCGCGACGACTATCTGATGGTGCACCACCGGGTCACCGCCCACGTTGTACTCGCCGTGGATGTAGATCGCCGAAAGCGAGCCCATCTTGAACGGCTTTTGAGTGAACGACTTGCCCTGATAGCCAGGCGTCTGCTGCACGCGCTGCACCGCGCCGTCTGCTGCGCCCTGAAGGTTCACATGCATCGTTGAGTACGTGACTTTGGACACGACGACGAAGAAGTCGCCCGTGAAGAGCATGTGGTTCTCCATCGAACTCACCTCCTTCTTCACGTCTGCAGGCAACTCAAGCGGCATCGGCTCCGGCTTGCCCGGGAGCTCTACCGAGATACCGGTCTTGCCGGGTGTGTACCGCTGCCAGGATTGCGTGGCGAATGCCAGCGCGGCGCACCCGGCGACTAAGATCATCAGCACATTCTTTTTCATGTTTCCTTCCTCCCCCGAACCCACGGCTGCGAGCCATCGGAGCCTCCAAGCCCAATTATCGGCGCGGCTGGATCTGTTGCCTTCCTGTTTGGATTGCCAGAGTTCTGAATAAGAGCTTGCGGAACTCAGTCATGGGTAGACGGGTGGATGGGACAGACTGATTACGACATGATTGTCATAGGATCTGGTCCGGCGGGGCACCACGCCGCGATCCAAGCCGCGAAATTAGGCAGGCGAGTGGCGATCATCGAGCGGAGAGACACAGTGGGCGGGGTGTGCATCAATACGGGCGCAATCCCCTCCAAGTCGCTCCGTGAAGCGGTACTCAGCCTCTCCGGCCGTCGAGACCAGTCGCTTTCCGGCGCGACCCTAACGCGTCGCCGCCCGACGATGGAGGACCTGCTTAGGAGGTGTCACTGGGTTGTACAGCAAGAGGTGGGTGTCTATCACGCACAATTCGCGCGCAACGGAGTCGACGTGCTAATCGGCACGGCGCGCTTCATAACGGACCGCGAGATTGAACTGGTGAGGGCAGGTGGCACGCTCCGATTGAGCGCCCAGTTGTTCGTCATCGCGGTCGGGACGCGACCAGCGAGTTCGCCGCAGTTCCCCGTAGACGGTCGGCGCATCGTGGACGCCGACACGGTACTTGAGTTACCCTCTGTGCCGCCGACAGTCGCGGTCATCGGGGCAGGCGTCGTCGGTGTGGAGTACGCCTGCATGTTTGCTGCGCTCGGAAGTCGAGTTACCCTCGTGGATGCCAGACACCGAATCCTCGAATTCGTTGACAACGAGATTACGGAGGCGCTCATGTATCACATGCGAGACTTGGGCGTGACCCCGCGGCTTGGCGAAGAGGTTACGCACGTTGAAGCGGACGACGAGGGCGTCACCGCCTTTACGAAGTCGAACAAGAGAATCCGGGCGCACGTCGTGCTCTATGCCGTTGGCAGGCAGGGTGCGACCGACGAGCTGAACCTTTCTGCGGTAGGGCTCGAAGCCGACTCGCGCGGAAGGTTGGCGGTGAACGACCGAATGGAAACGGCCGTGCCGGGAATCTATGCCGCGGGTGACGTCATCGGTTTCCCCTCGCTTGCCGGAACCTCGATGGAGCAAGGCAGGATGGCTGCCCTGAGTGCGTGCGGCGTGGAGTCGGAGCGCGTCGCCGACCTGTTCCCCTACGGCGTCTATACGATCCCCGAAGTCTCCTTCGTGGGCAAGACCGAGGAGCAACTGACGGAGGAGGGCGTGCCCTACGAAATAGGCGTCGCGCATTACCGCGAGTTGGCACGGGGGAACATCATCGGAGATCACACCGGACGCCTTAAGGTCATCTTCCATCGCGAGACCGAGGAGGTGCTCGGCGTTCACGCTATCGGCGAAGGAGCTTGCGAGCTCATCCACATCGGGCAAGCGGTGATGGTGCTCGGCGGGACAATACGGTATTTCGAAGCGCAGGTGTTCAACTATCCGACCCTGGCCGAGGCGTACAAGGTCGCCGCGCTGAACGGGCTGACTCGTCTGGAGAGGTTCACCCGAAAAGCCGCCGCTTGAGGTTTTGGCGTGACTTTTCGAGGCAGCCGACCGTAATAATCTGGTTAGGTGCGACGCATTCTTGCGCTGCTGATAGTCTCAGTCCTGGCTCTCGCGCAGGCCGGCGCCCTGGCGCGTGCATGCACCTGCAAGCGGGCCTGCGAGGCGCAGTGCTGCCCTACCCAGGAGCACAAACCGTGCAAGGTCTCCATAGACGCTGCGACCGCCCCGGCTGCTAGTGGACCTGGCGCTGAGTGGACGCACGTTACCTTCGTACTTGCCGCTCAGGAGATCTTGTACCCCGCATTTCCGACGGTTGCCCGAGGGTTAGTGTCGCGTAATGACCCTCCGCGCATTCGCGCTCCTGAACCGAGCGGCAACTGCCTCCGCGCGCCGCCTTACCTCGCCTAGCGTCCGCCCGCCGACTCGTTGGCGCAATCGCCGGACGCTTTTCACCATTTGTGGCTCCTTGCCAACCGACAACAATTTTGATGCTATTCGAGGTGTATAACAATGTCAAACGCAACTGCATCAGCCCGTAGGCGCTGGTCAACCTTATTTGCGGCGCTCATCGTCGTCGCCTCTGTCTTCTTCGTTCGCTGGATCGTAATGACCCAGCGCCCTCCGGGTGCCATGACGGTCACTGAAGCTCAAGCGATGGACATGACGACGATGCAGGCACCAGAGGGCGTCCAGCCAGTAGCGGCCGAGCCTGTCCAAGAGCGGGACCTCGCCGGAGAAGAGAGCTTTCCCGGCACCGTGATCGCCTGGAATGATGAGGAGGTGGTCTCTCGCATCCCTGGCCGAGTCGTGAAAATGCCCGTCTATCCCGGCGACACCGTGCGCCCGGGTCAACTCCTTGCGCAACTGGAAGCGGATGAGTTTGCCGCGCAGGCCTCTGAGGCAAACGCCCGCGCACGTGCTGCCGGTCTGGCCGTGACCGTTGCCGAGGCAGAGGTTCAAAGGCTGATGGCTGCGCGTTCGCGCGCAGCCGCCGATGCCGAAGCCGCCGACCTTGCCATTCAGCGCGCGAGCGAAGAGTTAGAGGCGGTTAGCGCCGAAATCGCCAAGTCGCGGGCGGAGGTGGACGCTACCGAGGCGCGTCTCAAGGAGGCGGACGCTGAGCGTGAATACCTTGCCGCTGCAGCCGCGCGGGAGCGAGAGTTATACAAACGAGGCGCCGCTTCCCTGGACGAGGTGCAACTTGCTGAGTCTAAGGCCAACCAGGCACGGGAACGCGTGGCGATGTTGCAAGCGGAGGTCGCAGCGAAGCGTCAGAGCGTTGCCCAGGCGGAGGCGAAGCGCAACGCCGCGGCTGCCGGGCTGAACGAAACCAAGCGCCGGGCGCAAGCAGCCCAGGAGGCGGTACGAGAGGCTGAGCGCGCCGTTGCGAAGGCGCGTGCAGAAGTCTCGGCAAGCAAGGCGCAACGCCAAGCCCAAGAGAGCGGCGCAGCGACGACGCGGACCATCAGCGGCTACCGTGAATTGCGCGCGTTGGGAGAAGCCGTCGTAACCGAGCGGCTCGTAAGCCCCGGCACGCTTGTTCAACCTGGGCAAACACTGCTTCGCCTCAAGGTCGTCAAGCGGGTACGGATTCAGTTTGACCTTCCCGAGAGACTTGCGGGCGTCGTTCGCGAAGGGACGCGCGTCCGCGTTGGCGACCGTGAAGCCGCTGTGTCTTCGGTGTTCGGCGCGGTGGACCCATCCACGCGGACGTTCCGTGCCGAGGCGGCGGTGGATAACTCCGACCGCTCGCTTCTCCCGGGCCAGTTTGTCTCGGTCTCGGTCCAGACTGCTCCGACGGGCAAACGACTTGCGGTGCGCCATGAGGCGATTCGAGAGGCGACAGATGGAAGCCACTTTGTGTGGGTAATGGTGCCGATCGAGGTGAAAGGTGAGCAGCACTGGACCTGCTCAATGCACCCGCAGGTCCACGCGCGTAAACCCGGCGACTGTCCGATCTGCAAGATGCCGCTTGTCCGGTCCACCCTCAATGAGGGATTTAGGGCGGAGCAGCGGAAGGTGACCCTCGGACCCACAGACGGTCGATTCACTGCCGTGCAGGGGATCAAACATGGTGATATGGTGATCTATCGCGGGCATGAGCAACTGACCCCTGGTACGCCCGTTGCAAACGTCTCATGGGGGGACACAGGGCCGTTCGAACTCCCGAAGGGCAGTGGCTCGTCAGGACACGAGCACGGTGGCGCCCAGCCGGAAGAGCGCGCACAACCTGGAGGCGAACATGCAGGGCACTGACGGCTGGGAACGCCCGGGCGGGTTCAACCTCGTCGAGTGGTCCGTTCGGCATCCATACATCATTATTGCGTTCTTCCTCTCGACGCTAGTGCTGGGCGTTCTGGCGATCGGATACTTCATGCCGAAGCGGTTCATGCCGTACGTAGCAAGCCCGATGCTCGGCATCATTACGGAGATGCCCGGACTCAGCGCAGAAGAGATGGAGACCTACTTCTCCTCGCCGATCGAGCAGAAGATGGTTCACATCAAGAACGTGCGATACATCCGGTCGACCAGTCAGGATGGCTTTTCCATTGTGGTGCTCGAGTTTCCGTACGGCACGGACATGGACAAGGCGCAACTTGAGGTGCAGGCGCTTCTTGACAATGTGCAGGGTGACCTGCCACGGGCGAATGCAAACCGCCAGCCATCCTGGGTTCTGCAGATTGACCCACTCAACGTTCCGGTTCTCACGCTGTCGCTTACAGGTGACCCGGAGAAGGGCTGGGATCTCGCTACGCTGCGAGACTTTGCGGACAATGAAGCTACCAACCGCTTCAAGGCTGCGTCGCGCAATGTCTGGTCCGTCTCGCCGTTTGGGGGTTACAGGCGGCAGTTGCAGGTCAACGTTAATCGCGAAAAGCTGTACGCCCATGGACTTTCGATTGTGGACGTACGCAACGTTATTGACCAGTACAACGTCGCTGCCCCGGCGGGAAGAGTAACCAATGACGAATTCGAGCCGATTTTTCGCGTTGATACCCTGGCGCGTTCGGCTGAAGTCGTGGCTTCTTATCCGCTCAAAACGGTTGGCAACCAGGTCGTGCGGGTGGGTGACGTCGCCGAGGTAAAGGACACATACGTAGAGGAGCGTTCGGCGTTTCATCACTTCACCGGCGACGGTGTGAACAAGGGCATTGCCATCAACGTTCTCCAAAACCCGGACGCCAGCTCTCCAGTGACGATCAAGGCGGTGATGAAGATGGCGCGCCAACTCGAGAAGGAGAACCCTGGCATTCGCTTCGACGTCGCTTATGACAACGCAACCTTTGTGGACATCCTGTTTCGTAACATGGTGTTCAAGTTGCTCATCGCGATCGCGCTAACCGGCCTCGCGGTGCTGTTTTTCCTTGGTGATGCGCGTGGTACGGTCATTGCTTTGACGGCGATTCCAGTTTCGCTAGCGCTGTCGCTGATGGCCATGGCGGGCATGGGCATGAGCCTCAACTCCTCTACTCTGGTCGGTCTTCTGATTGCAATCGGCCGACTTGTGGACGACGCCATCATTGACATTCACGCGGTCGAGCGACACATGCGCATGGGTAAGGATCGCCTGAACGCGACGATTGACGGCATCGGCGAGGTGCGGCGCTCCGTGTTCGCAGCGACGATCGTGCTTATCATCGCGTTGGTTCCGCTGATGGTGAGCGGCGGCATCACGCAGCTGATGTTTATCGGCCTTTGCTGGCCTATCGTGTTCGGACTCATCTTCTCCTACTTCGTCTCGATCACGCTGACCGCGGTGCTTTGTTCGCGCTTCTTGCAAGAGCCTCACATGCGTAAGGAGAACTGGTTCAGCCGCGTTGCGCTACAACCTTTTGAGAGGTTTCTCACAAGCATGGAGCGAGGTTATGAGCGGCTTATCCGCTGGATGCTTCGCAACCCAATCAACAACTTTTTGCGCATTGGTGTGACCATCATCCTTGGGTTCACTTTTTACTACTTCATCGGTTCCGAGATGATGCCGCTGGCAGACGTCGGCCAGGCGAGCATGCAGATGGAGATGCAGCCAGGAACCTCCTTCAAGCGAACCGAAGAAGCTGTACAACAGCTCGAGCAGATCATGATGGAGGAAGGCGGTAAGCAAGGGTGGATTCAACACGCCGCCATAGAGATCGGCGCCGAGGGAGGTCGCGGAATGACCGGCGGCACATACTTCACCGGCTATGGTATGAAGTTCGTCAACGGCGCGAGCGCGATGATCACCTTCAGCGACAAAGACACTGGGCGGCCGAACGTGTGGAAGATCATGGACCGCATCCATGAGCGCGCCATGATGGAGATCAAGGGTATCCGCCGCATTCAGCTCAAGGAGATGGGGGCGGACGTTATGGCTACTGCGCTCGCCCCGGTCGCACTTGTCATTTACGGCAAGGACCTTGCCCTGCTGGATCAAATCGCGAAGAAGACACTCGGGATTGTCAAGGAGCAGGTGCCCGACATGGCGCAGCCATTCCTCTCTTGGGAGATGTCTCAACCCACATACACACTTGTGGTGAATGAGGAGAAGGCTGCGAGGCACGGACTAACGCCTGCGAATATCGCTATGCAGACCTACTATGCCCTGCGAGGCGGATTCACCGACGAGATGTATCGCCTCCCCAACAAGCGACCGATGACCGTGCGCGTTCGGTATCAGGATGAACAGCGCATGAACCTTCAGGACCTCGAAGGCATGTACGTCACCGGGGCGGGAGGTGAGCAAGTGCCATTGCTCGAAGTTGTCCGATTGGAGCGCCGCGCAGCGCCTACTATGATCGAGCACGATCAGCTCCGGCGCGTCGTCAGCATCGGCGGGTTCTACCGCCTGGATGGAAGGCCGAGCATGGACCTGACTATGGACCTGCAAATGCGAGCAATGGCACAGATCAACTGGCCGCCAGGCTATGGTATCGAGGCGCGAGGCGACATAACGCAGATGATGGACAGCTTCCGCGTTATGCTCTCCGGTCTGGCACTCGCACTTGTACTGATGTATCTCATCCTCGTCGCGCAGTTCGGCGGATTCCTTCAGCCATTCCAGATGATCTTCAGCATTCCGCTTGAGCTCAGCGGTGTGTTCCTGATGTTGTTCCTCATGCACCAGCACTTCTCGACGGTCTCGATTCTCGGCGTCATTGTGCTGAGCGGAATGGACATCGTGACGGCGATCCTCATCATCGACCTGATCCTGCGCATGCGGGAGAGCGGCTTGCCTCGAAACGAGGCGATTGCTCGCGCCGCGCCCGAACGATTGCGCCCGATTCTCATGACCAGCCTTATCACCATCTTCGTGATGGGGCACATCGCCTTCTTCCCGAAGACCGGCCTCGACGCATATCAGCCGCTCGGAACGACGATTATCGGGGGCCTAATCGTCGGCACGGTCCTGTCCCTGCTCGACATCCCTGTGATGCACGCGATGATTGATGACCTGTCGAGGTGGCTTCGCGTACGCATCCTTCGGCACGACCCGAAATCTCTTCCCCCAGTGGAGGCAACAGATGAAACCAACGGTTAGCACCATTTTCGTCCTCATGGCTGTCGTGCTGAGCGCCCAGCAGCCGATTTCGCTTGACGACGCGTTGAAGATGGCTCTGAAGAGCCACCCGCGCGTGCGCGAGGCAGAGCAACTCGTGGAAGCGGCGCACGCTCGGCGACGACAACTGCTCGCTGAATTCGCGCCGTTCCTTGCCATGCATTCGGTCGGCTCCGAGGGGCGCGGCGACACGGGGTTCATGTCCATGCTCGAGCCGTCGCGCATGTTCATGCTCCCGCGCGACGCGTTCTTCGCCGCGAGCCTGACGTTCCAATGGCGCATCTTCACCTCGGCACGCGATGCAGCAGCCAGGGACGTCGGCGGATTCGAGGTTCGCGAGGCGGAGCAGGCGCTTGCGCTCGCTCGGCTGCAGGTTGCCTACCGCGTGCGCAAGGCGTTCGCGGAGGCTGCGTATCGTACGGAGGCTGTCGCCGCTTACGAAGCGGGCCTGCTCGCTGCCGAAGAGATGGAGTCGCTGGCGAAAGCGCGCTTTGAGGAGGGCAAGATTCCCGAGGCGTTCCTCTTCGCAGCGCAAGCGCAAACCGCCCGCGCTCGCCGGGACCTGCGTATCGCCGAAGCGGACCTCGAAGCGTCGATCGCCGAACTCGGGGCCGCGGTCGGCGGCGGGCTGCGTGACGGCGCGCGACCGGGAGATTGGCGCGCACAACAATTGCCCGACACGCTGGAGTCCGCTCTTGGGGAAGCGTACGACCGTCGTCCGGAACTGCTCGCTGAGCGCGCCCGTGCAAGACGGCAGGGCGCTGAGGCAGAGATGGCTCGACGCTCAGCCCTGCCGGAGCTGAGCGTGTTTGGCACGCAGATCACATTTGGCAGCGAGCGGGGTGGCTCGTCGAGCAACGCTACGGTTGGCCTCCTCCTAACCATGCCTTTGGCGGATGGGGGGATGCGTCGTGCGCGTGCCAGTGAGGCGACGGCGGGGGGGCTGGCGGCTGAATCCCGTCTTGGGGCAGCGCTCCTTGACGTGGCCGTCGAGGTTCGCGCCGCCTGGGCGAGGCGTAGCGCCGTCCCCGATGTCTTGCGGCACGCTGAGGCGGAATTGCAGGCTTCGGAGGAGGCGTACCGAATCGCCCGGCTGCGTTTTGACGTAGGAAAGGCTGTGCACGCCGAAGTACAGGTCGTGCTCGCTGACCTTATCGCCGCTCGCGTGGCGGTCGCGGAAGCGCGCCGGTTCGACCGGAACGCCGAGGCTGACTTGCTCAGGGCACTGGGTCGGCAACCCTAAAAAGGGTAAAATCAACCTAACAGGAGGTCAACCACGTGAACATCAAAAACGTTTGGATTATCGCCTTGCTTGCGGTGATTGGAGCAGTCGCGCTTTGGGGCTGCAACAAGACCGCAGAAGAGCCCACCGATACCGCGCCGACGTCCGACTCGACGTCGACGACGACTCCAGAACAGACCGCCCCGGATCCTCGCATGGGCGATTCTAAGGCCGAACCGGTCGCCTACACCAATGAGAAGGGCGAGATCATCTGCCCCGTGATGGGCACGGTCATCGAGAGCAAGGAGAAGGCTGTCGGCTACCAAGACTACGAGGGTATGCGGTACTACTTCTGCTGCGACGGCTGCCCCGAGCAGTTTAAGAAAGATCCGGCGAAGTACGCGAAGAAGGGCGCCACGGGAGGCACCGTCAAGACCGAGACCGGCCATGCGGGAACTGGCGATTCGGGCGCTTAGCGTCCGCTAAAATCAGCCTCGGAGCCGGGTGTGTTACAATGCCCGGCTTTCGCTTTTACACGACATGGATGGGGCGGCAGATGGGACTTGAACCCACGACCTCCTGAACCACAATCAGGCGCTCTAGCCCCTGAGCTACTACCGCCACGGGTACACGGGAGTTTACCCGACGCCACCGCGACCGGTATAAAGGGCCTGTAATGGCAACCAAAACCCGAAAGAGAGCAACGAAACCATCCGCCGCCACCGCCAATCGTAATGGCGTTCCCGCCGCAGGCACCCTGACTCAGGCACACATCAGCGGCTTCCGACGGAACTTCGTGGCGGATGACAAGAACCGGCTTGCTCGTAACGCGGTAACACGTAATCCCGCGCTGCAAGTCGCACTGAACCGTGAAGCGGTAACCAAGATCAGCCACACGTTCAGCCACGTTGCAAAGACCGGCGAGGCAACGAACCAGATGCGCAGCGGCCGCTGCTGGCTGTTTGCGGGTTTGAACACAATGCGAGCGCAACTTATAGAGAATCTGAAACTGAAGCCTGACTTCGAACTGTCTCAGGCTTACCTCATGTTTTGGGACAAGTTGGAAAAGTCAAACTACTTTCTCGAGAGCGTGTTGCAAACGCTCGACGAGCCGGTTGGCAGTCGGCTGCTCGATTTCATCCTTACGGACCCGATTCAGGACGGCGGCCAGTGGGACATGTTCGTCAACCTCATCGAGAAGTACGGCGTCGTTCCCAAGTCAGTGATGCCCGAAGTGGAGAGCAGCGGCAACTCGGGTGCGATGAACGCGTTCCTCACGTCGAAGCTGCGCGAGTTCGCGATGGAGTTGAGGCGAGGCGCTGCTGCCGGAGCTACGAAGCGCGAACTTCGCAAGCATAAGCGGCAGATGCTCGAGACAGTGTATCGCATCCTCTCCATCCACCTCGGCGATCCGCCCACTCAGTTCTTCTGGCAATGGAGGGACAAGGCGGGGAAGTTCCATCGCAGGGGCTGGATGACGCCGCAGGAGTTCTTCATCGAGTACCTCTCCGATACGATTGAGGACAAGGTTTGCTTGATTCACTGCCCCCAGCCTTCCAAGCGCATGAATACGATGTACACCGTCGAGTATCTCGGCAACGTGGTCGGCGGGCGGATCGTTAGGTACCTAAACACTGAGATCAAAGTGCTTAAGCAAGTGGCGATCGCGATGATCAAGAAGGGCGAACCGGTATGGTTCGGTTGCGATGTCGGCAAATACCTCGAGCGCGAACTCGGCGTGCTGGACACCTCCATCTTCGACTTTGAAGCGCTGTACGGCTGCGAGATCCAACTCGACAAGGCATCGCGCCTCGATTATCGCGACAGCATGATGAATCACGCCATGGTGCTCGCAGGCTTCAACCTCGACGACGATGGCAATCCTACTTATTGGCGCGTCGAAAACAGCTGGGGCCAAGAAAGCGGCGACAAGGGCTACCTCGTCATGTCCGATGAGTGGTTTGACGAGTACGTGTATGAAGTCGCCGCGGACGTCGCGCTCTTGCCGAAGCCCTTGCGCAAAGTTCTCGGCGAGGAGCCGGTCGCTCTTCCACCGTGGGATCCGATGGGCGCTCTCGCCAGAGAAGGAAGGAAGTAGTCGGATGTTCGCATCGGTACGTTCGCTACTCGCGAAAGTTATCGATTACGCAGGGCTGTTTCCACCGGCGTCGCTTTCGATGAGCGACGCGGTGGAGGAGTACCTCCGCCATGTCACCGGCGCTGAGGCGTGGATCGTAACCGGGTTCATCTGCCCGTCCAACAGGCTGGGCGAGTTCGAGGCTTCCCGGCGTAGCCGCCCGCTCGAGTTAATCCTCCTCTCGACTGATACGCCTGACTCTGATGAGGCCCTTCAAAGCATCGAGCATGTGCGCTCGCTCGATGGAGTGCGATACCGAGGATGGGAAGGCAAGATCCCGCCGCTGAGTGTCGAACGCCGGGAAGTGGCAGAATTACTCGCTCGCTGCCGCATAGAGGCGGGCGTGCACGCGTTTCTCGAAGTGCCCGTCGTTGAAGGGTGGCGCGATGCGCTGCCGGCTGCCCTGGATGCGATTCGCGAGGACGGGCGCTTTATGGCAAAACTGCGCACGGGCGGTACGACTCCCGACCTAATTCCTTCGCCCGAGGCGGTGGCACAGTTCCTCATCGAGTGCGCACACAGGTCGCTGCCAATAAAATTCACCGCCGGTTTGCACCAAGCGACCTACCACTTCGACAAAGATGTCGGCGCGCACCTGTTCGGCTTCTTGAACGCATTGCTGGGTGGCATGTTTGCTTTCACAAGAACGGTCACCGACGAGAACGAGTTGGTGGAGCTGCTGACCGAGACGGAACCGAGCGCGTTCGCTTTTGACCATGAATCCATTCGATGGAAGGACAAGCACCTCACCGTAGAGCAGATCCGTGACGCCCGCTCGCTCGTTCGCAGTTTCGGCTCGTGCTCGGTGGATGAGCCGATTCAGGCTCTCGAAGCGCTTGGGCTTTGGAAGGACGCTGCACCGGAGGTCGTCGGCGATGCGTGATGGTCACGATCCTAAGTTGAAGTCGTGGCTTGATATCCCCGAAGACTGCGATTTCTCCATCCACAACCTGCCGTTCGGTATCTTCTCGCCGCGAGGCAAGCACCGTCGGGTTGGAATAGCCGTTGGCGAGTTCGTTCTTGATCTGGCGGCTCTTGCACGGCGATTCAACGTCGGCGCGCCCGCAAGCATTTTCAATCGAGCCAAGCTGAATCGCTTCGTCAGTCTCGGACCGACGGCATGGAGAGCGGTACGCGCAAACGTGCAACGGCTCCTCGCGGCGAACACTCCGGACCTGCGCGACGACGCGGAACTGCGCGAGGAGTGCTTGATCCCAATGGCTGAAACGCGGCCCGCCCTTCCGTTTGCGATCGGCGACTACGTTGACTTCTACTCCTCCGAGCAGCACGCAACGAACGTTGGCCGCATGTTTCGACCGGACAACCCGCTGATGCCGAACTGGAAACACCTGCCGGTGGGATACAACGGCCGCGCGTCAAGCGTCGTCGTGTCCGGAACGAAGTTTCATCGCCCACTTGGACAGACGAAGCCTGATTCAGTGGATGCCCCTGTCTTCGGGCCGACGCGAGCACTTGACTTCGAACTCGAGGTGGGGTTCTTCACCGGGAAGAACAACCCGCTGGGAAACCGGATTTCGACCGCCGAGGCTAGGGACTACGTTTTCGGGCTGGTGTTGCTCAACGATTGGTCGGCACGGGACATCCAGAAATGGGAGTATCAGCCGCTTGGGCCGTTCCTCGCCAAGTCCTTTGCGACCACGATCAGCCCGTGGGTTGTCACGCTCGATGCGCTTGAACCGTTCTTCGTCGAGCCTCCGCCGCAAGAGCCGCAGGTGCTACCCTACTTGCGCTGCGACGACAAATGGGCCATTGACATCGAGCTGGAAGTATGGCTGAAGAGCGAACAGATGACCCGTCTTCAGCGGATATCAAAGACGAACTTTCGCCACATGTATTGGACGATTCCTCAGCAACTCGCCCACCAAAGCGTAAACGGAACGAACGTGCGCGTCGGCGACCTCTACGCATCTGGCACCGTGAGCGGAGAGGCGCCTGATTCCTACGGGTCGATGCTTGAACTTGCTTGGCGCGGGGAGAGACCAATTCGCCTCGAAGAGACAGGCGAGCAACGCGCGTTCCTCAGCGACGGCGATAGCGTGATCCTGCGCGGTTGGTGTCAGGGCGATGGCTACCGGGTGGGCTTCGGCGAGTGCGAGGGAACCGTTCTCCCGGCAATCGAACCGTAGCGCTCTCCATCAGCCGAGTGCGGGGGGAACAAGAGTGTAGGAGCGGCACGGATTGTTCCGCTTAGAACTGCGCCGGTACATTGATGCTCGCGAGGACGCTCGCGCTCCCTAAGGCTCGTGAGGACGCTCGCTCCCCCTTGGGCAACGTTGTCGGACTCTGGAGCGCTTACGTTTCTGTGGGACGATGTTATAGGCTCCCATCGAAGATGCCTTCGCTAAAGGCATGATACATTTTGGCGTAATAGCCGTTCTGGCGCATAAGCGCATCGTGAGAGCCGACCTCGACGACGCGTCCACGATGGAGCACCACTATTCGATCGGCACGTGCGGCGGTCGTAAGGCGGTGAGCGATGAGGATGGTGGTACGCTCATGCATCACCTGGTCGAGCGCCTCCTGCACCTTCCTTTCGCTCACGGCGTCAAGGGCGGAAGTCGCCTCGTCGAGTAGCAGCACGGTGGGGTCGACCAACAATGCGCGGGCGATGGCGATGCGTTGCATCTCTCCCCCCGAGAGCCGGACGCCGCGTTCCCCTAGCATCGTGTCAAAGCCGTTTGGCATCGCTTCGATGAATTCGAGTGCGTGGGCCCTTTCGGCGGCTTGCCGTATCTGGTCCATCGTCGCGTCGGGCTTGCCGAAAGTAATGTTCTCAGCGACAGTTCCCGCGAAGAGGAGCGTCTGCTGCGGAACAACGCCGAACCTCTCGCGGAGCCAGCGCGTGTTCAGCTCGCTGATGTCGGTACTGTCGAATTCGATGATTCCCTCGGTTGGCTTATAGAACTTAAGTAAGAGATCAGCTAGGGTACTTTTGCCCGCGCCGCTGCTGCCAACGAAAGCGACTGATGATCCGGGCTTGATGTCGAGATTGATGTCTTCGAGTGCGCGGGTTCCGTCCGGATACACGAAACCAACGCCCAGGAACCGTATGTGCCCCCGTGGGTTGGCGATGGTGAGCGTTGCGTTCTCATCAATGGTTTCCGGTGTCGCATCCAGCACTTCCGAGTAGATCCGGTCAATGGCGGCTCGAACCTGTGCCATGATGTTCCCGATGTTGCCCAGCCCCGTCGCACCGCGCACAACGCGGTCAACAGCAAAGATAAACGCCATAAGACCCTCAACGCGAATCTCCTGCATTGCGACGAGAAATCCCCCATACCAGAGAATGCCCGCAACGGCAATCGCGCCAATGAACTCAACCAGTGGCCGAAGTCGAGTTACGCGTCGTACTACGCGCATATTGTCTGCGAAGTTCTCCTCCACGCGGTCGTCGAATCGTTTGGTCTCGCGTTCCTCGGCGGCGAAAGACTTGACGACGCGAACCCCGCTGAGCGACTCTTGCATGATCGCGCCGATGTCCCCGAGGCTGCGCTGCACAACGCCTTGATCACGCCTCACCCTGCGCGACGTTGTCAGGATGACGTACGCAATAGGCGGTATCGCCAGCAACGAAACGAGCGCCAGCTTCCAACTCACGAAAAACATGTACGCCATGCCGCCCAGAACCAACACCGGCGAATCCACAAAGTCACGTACGAGCGGAAGGCCCGTTTGCACAACGCTGACATCGTTCGTCAAGATGCTCTGCAACGAGCCGACTTTCTTTTCGTTGTAGTATGCAAGCGGGAGCTGCTGCAACTTACCGAACAGGCGCTTGCGCAGGTCGGCGGTGAGTCGGTGAGCCGCTCGCGTAAGAAAATAGGCCTGACCGCGCGAGAACCAGTACTTGACTGAAAAGATAAAGATGACAAAGAGCGAGATCAGCCCGAGCAGCCTCGTGTTACCCTCGGTCGCTGCTCCTAGCGTCCGCCGGATGAGTTCCGCCGTTCCGACGTTGATGACCGCGGCGAACAAAGCGCACAGCAGCCCCATCAGGATGAGGCGCCGCTGCTGTAGCAGCATATGCTTGAACCGTGGGTCGAGCACTACTTGGATGCTCCTGATAGACTACCCGCAAGTAGGTCGAGGGCGATTTCAGCGGTACGAGTAAGGGAGTTCGCCGGACCGAGCAGAGAGTGTAATTCTTCGAAAGCCTGCAGCTGCGCCTTGCGCTGGTCGCTTTCCTCAAGCAGAGGAATGAGCTCTTCTGCGATTCGCTCTGGCGTCGCGTCCCGCTGAATCAACTCGGGGCATACCCTGCGCTCAAGAAGGATTGAAGGTAGCCCGATGTGGTCGAATCGAGGCTTACGAATGCGGTACTCCAACTCCATGATTCGGTCGCCGCGATATACGATGACCATTGGCGTCTTCACGACAGCCGACTCGAGTGTCGCTGTGCCTGAGCATACGATCGCTGCCCTGCACCGCTTCAGCGTCTCCACGGCGGGACCGGTCTGCAACTCCACTGGCAGCTTCGTAACTCTGTTCCAAATCGAGCGCACAATTCCTGGGTCAGCCGTGGGGGCGAGCGCCAGCCGTATCGGGTGCGCCACCTCGCCGACTCGCTCGAGCGCTTGCGCAATAGCGGGTAGATTGTGCTCCACCTCGTGCCGTCTGCTTCCTGGAAGCACCGCGACCCCTTCGCGCGGCAAGCGGCGAGGCTTGCCTGCGATTTGCAGCACCGGGTGCCCCACCCACTCCACACGTGCGCCCATCTTCCTTAGGACCTCTGCTGACCACAGAAACGGTGTTGCGATATAATCAGCAACCTTCGGCACATCTCGACCTTGTTTGTCTTTTCGCCAACTACCAGGCGGCATGAAGTAGAGCGTCTTCGTCCCAAGCCTCTTCGCTTGGCGTAGCAGGCGCACGTTGAAGTAGCCGAAGTCCACGGCAACGACTAGACTGGGTTTGTTCTCGCGCATCCAGCGCACCACGTGGCGATACTCCGCGAGTACCCTGGGCGCGATACGAAGGGACTGATAGATTCCGAGGGCGCCCCAGCGGCTCGAGTCCGCGAGAAGTTGTGCGTGGGCCGCCTTCAGGTGCACCGCGCCGACGGCGTACGCCTTGCCGTCAAAACCCAGCGAGCGCATTTCTTGGAGGAGGCGCGACGCCACGACGTCACCGCTCGCCTCGCCGGCAGAAAGAAGTACGGTGCCTCTCACGCGCGCTGTTTCTGGCGTCCGTAGCGCCCGCTGCCGATGTTCTCGAGGAAGTTGAGCAGATACTCCACCTCAGGCGTGATGGTTACCTCGCGCCGTACTGCCTCGATGGCGCGCGTCATTCCCATCTCCGATCGAAAGAGCAACTTGCACGCCTTGTGAAGGGCAAGGCGTACCTCGGTTGAAACGCCCATCCGACGCAAGCCGACGGCGTTGATGTCGTAGACGCGAAGCGGTGTGCCCTCCGTGAGCATGAAAGGAGGGACGTCACGCACGACGCGAGACATCCCGCCTACCATTGCATACTTGCCAACGCGTACGTACTGGTGGATGCCGGTTAGTCCCCCGATGTTCACACCCTCTTCGATGGTTACGTGTCCGCTCACACCAACGTTGTTAGCCATTGTGATGTTGTCGTGTAATTCCACGTTGTGACCGAGGTGACAGTATGCCATCAAGAAGTTATTGTTGCCAACGATCGTTTTGTTGCCCTCTCCGGTTGCCCGGTGGAGTGTCACGAACTCGCGGAAGATGTTGTCGTTTCCGATCTCGAGGTAAGTTTCCTCCCCTGCGTATTTTCTGTCTTGTGGGTCACCGCCAAGGATGGCGCCATGTCCAACAACGTTGTTGCTACCCATCCGAACATTGCGCCTCACGCTCGCGTGCGCCTCGATACGGCAACCGTCTCCGATGATGCACCCGCGCTCGATAACGGCGAACTGGCCAACAATGACGCCCTCGCCGAGTTCCGCGTGAGGGCTCACGGCGGCGGTCGGATGGATCTTCCTCACAGCGTCTCTCCGTCGCTCAGCACTTTGTACAGAATCTCTGCGGTGCAAGCCACCTCGCCTTCGACCGTTGCCACCGCCTTCAGCGCACCCATTTGCTTGCGAAACCAGAGCGCTTCAACCTCGGTATCCAGTCGGTCGCCAGGGAAGACCGGACGCTTGAACTTCACGTTATCAAAGCCCGCGACCAGCGGCGTGTAACCCTCAAACCTTTCGTCAGCCAGCAAAATCACCGAGCCGACCTGCGCCATGGACTCGAGGATCAACACGCCGGGCATCACGGGCATTCCGGGATAGTGCCCAACGAAGAACGCTTCGTTCGCGCTCACGTTCTTGTAGCCCCGCGCCCGCTTCCCAAGCTCGAGTTCGAGAATTCGATCAACAAGCAACATTGGGTATCGGTGCGGAAGAAACTTCTGTATCTGTCGGATGTCCATGTTGTCCCTACTCCAAGCGGCGTGTTGCCAGACGTAGCGCCCTTGCCGCAGCGATGTGCAGCCGATGACCGCTTCGCTCCGCTGATGCGTTCAGAAATCTAAGCGGAATGCCGCAAAGCATCATGTCGCCCATGCAATCAAGCACCTTGTGGCGAGCCGGCTCGTCATCGAAGCGGCACGCCGTAAAATACCCCGTCTGCCCAAACACGAGCGCGTTCTCCGTTGTGCCACCCGACAGGAGACCCTCCGATTGCATGCGCTTAACGTCCTCTTCAGCGGCGAACGTGCGTGCCGGTGCGACCTCGAAGCCATAGGTGGCAGGCTCCCAGCGATGACTAAACTCCAGGCGACCTGGAAACGGGTAGCGTTCGTATACCGCTCTGAACACGCCGTCGCCAGGGCCAACGCTTACATAAGCGTCTCCTTCGGCTACCGTAACTTCGCGCTCGACCTCGAAAGCCCGCGTTGGGTCCTGCTCGATAAGGCCAATGCCTTGGATTGCCTCAAACCATGGGGCGCTGCTGCCGTCAAGGATCGGAACTTCCGGACCGTCAACCTCGATGTCTACATCGGTTACCCCAGCCCCACCGAGCGCGCTTAAAAGATGCTCCACCAGGCGAACGCCCGCCACTGCAGTGCAGCGTTCGGCTGTGGTGACGTGTTCAGGCGCTATCTCAATCCACTCGTTGCTGGAACGGAGTCGCAAACCGCTCGATCCGGGATGCACCACAACAGTGGCACGATTTCCTAAAAAGAGTCCGGTGCCCTCCATGCGCAACGATTCGCGAAGGGTGGTCGAGCGAAATGAGATCATTTGAGCCGCTTCAGTTCTTCCTCGAGTCGCTTGAGCCGCTTCGCGATGTCGGGCAGTGTCCGAAGCAAGACCGCAATCCTGGCGGCCTCGGTGAATGGCACGGCGGGCGTGCCCCAGTACCTGCCCGGCCGGGTGATGTCAGCGTCTACGCCCGACTGGCCGCCGAGCAGCACGTCATCTGCGATGGTTACGTGGTCGCCCACGCCGACTTGACCAGCCATCGTTACACGGCTTCCGATGCGCGTGCTGCCGCTGATTCCCACCTGTCCGGCCAGCACTGTGTGCTCACCTATCTCGACGTTGTGTCCGATTTGCACCAGGTTGTCAATCTTCGTTCCCAGCCCCACTCGCGTGGCGCCTGCTGTAGCCTTGTCAATCGTCGTAAGACTTCCAATTTCACAATCTTCACCAATGATCACCTCGCCCACTTGCGGTACCTTTCGATGTTTTTCGCCATCCCAAAAATAGCCAAAACCATCCGCCCCAAGAACGGCGCCGGAATGAACAACCGTTCGCTCACCCAGAAACACTGAGCGATAGAGAATGACGTGCGGGTACAGGCGTACGCCCGACTTCAAAACGCATCCCGGGCCAACGTAGCAGAAAGGGAACACCTTCACGTCATCTTCGATAACGGTGCCTTCTTCAACAATCGCATACGGCCCCACGCGCGCGGTGGCGCCAATCTTCACGTCGTAGGCGATAATCGCTGTCGAGTGCACTCCCTCAGGTAGCGGCAAATCTCTCCAACTGAGCGCGAGAATCCGGCCGAACGCCTGCCTTGGATTGGCGCATCGGATGTGCGGCTTCTCGCTCTCGCGCATCTCCTCCGACAGGAGGACCGCGCCCACCGAAGACGCCTCCACGATGCGAAGGTAGCCCTCCGACTCCGCGAAGGTGATCCCCTCTGAGTCATCGTAGCCTGCGGGCACGGCGCGGCGAATCACAAGCCCCTGCGGGCCAAAGAGTTGCCCGCCGACGATCTGGGCTAACTCCCCAAGCGTCCATTCTGTGTGGTTCTGAGCCAAGCGATGAATTCTCCAGTTGCGTCTCGCCCCGCGTGGGGCGAACGCGCCTGTTTGTACCCGTGAACGCGTAGGAAGATGTCTAAACGCCCGTTCAGACGGTTTCGTATTGGCGCGATCGGAGCAACCGCCTCGGGGTGAGGTAGCCGGAAGGCGATGGATGGCACCTCTACGGCGATTTCGTCCATCACGCCTCGCGGGGGCGGGTTGTCGGAGATGAGGTCGACGAGAGACGCCTCACCGCCGTTGCCGATAAGGGCAGCAACCTCGCGAGAAGCTCGCTCACGCGCGGCCTCCCGCAGTTCCCGAATCTCTCTGCTGAACGTAGCCGCCACGGCTTCCCGGCTGTCGTGATGTTGCGCTACCATCCGGTCGAGCAGGCGGTATGTCTCGTCGTCCCAAGCCTCCAGCCGTTCCTTTAGCTCTCTCGCTTCTTGCGACCACTGGGAGTCGAGCGCTGAGGTCCACGGAACCAGGCTTTTCCTCGGCCGCGAGGGAGGGAATCCGGCCAGAAACACCAGCCTTGCGAGAAGCCTGCCTCGCTCCGGTGCGCGTGAGCTTATGACCTGCTCTGCGCCCTGTAGCAGCTGCTCGTCAAGCGCCACTAAGGAACGGCGCAGCCTTGTCCGTAACTCCGCTACGTCAGCGGCCGACACCATCTCTGCGCGCCGCACATACGCCTGGGTAAGCGAAGCAAGAGTCTGCCGGGTTTGCTCCCGGAGCAGTGCAAGCACCGTCTCCGTCCGTGCGCCGGCCTCAGGCGTCGGTTGATCGGCGTAGGATCCACCTATTGTCACCCGTGATCCTTCAATTTGCGTGCTTGACTGTGCAGCCGCACCCTCGGGAGAAGGGCCACCGGGCGCAGCCAGCGCCGCCTCAGCGCGCTCCATGTCAACGAAAACAACCTCCTCCCGCGTACAGCCTCCGACCAGAGCCGCCGCGCTAAGGGTTGTCCCGATCCATGACTTTAACGACTTCATCAGTCACATCGTTAGCGGCGTAGGGGGCGACGTTACTGTCAAAGATTACCGTGAAAGCCTGTTGTTTACCGTACTTGGTAGCGGCCTCGCGCGCCTTTGACAGAACGCTTGTCTGCTTCTCCTGCGCCCGAGCCTGGAGTTCCTGCGCGAGCGAGTTCTGGATCTGCGGGAGGACGTCCTGGGTGACGCCTGCCAGGGCTGACTTCTCGCTCAGCTCGGTCAGTTCGTCGGGCGTTGGATTGGTCTTGCGAACCAGTTCGGCGTATCTGCTGCTTGCGGTTTGGATGGCGCTCTTGACCTGTTCGAGTTGCTGCTTTTGCTGGCCGGTCGGGGTTTCGGCGAGCCACAGCGTCAGGAGTTGATCCCGTTGTTGCACGGTCATCACCTTATTGTTGTTGATGAAGGTGAGGATGTTGTTCACCTCTCGCCTGAACGCGTCGAACGCTTGCTTTTCCCTCACGCCTAACTTGGACTTGTCAGCGACGGCTGAGAGGTCTACGACGCCGAACTTGGTCGTCTGGTTCTGGAATGCCGCCAACGCGATCAGAACGACCGCGATGCCGGCGACGAAGAGAGTTGAGATTCTATTGTTCATTGTCTTGTTTACCTTCCTTGTCAGAAACTTGATCCGATGGTGAAGTGCGTGCGCGAGCCACCCTGTTCATTGAAGCCCAGGTCCAGCCGGATTGGGCCAAGGGCCGTTCTGAAACTGATACCGACGCCAAAGCCAAGATGCGGGTCGAAGTCGCGCGATTGCCCGAATGTCCGAATGCCGCCGTACCCGTCCCAAGCTCCGCCATAGTCAACGAAGCCGACGAAGTTGAACGCTTTTTGAATTGGATATCGAAGCTCGACTTGCGCGAGCAGCGCGTTCCTGCCCCAGAACCGGTCCTCTGGATAGCCGCGCACGCCGTTTACACCGCCGATGAAAAACTGCTCAAAGAAGGGCACCTGACCGAAGATCGCTCCCGCGTACAGTCGCGTAGCAAGCACGGTGCGCGTCTCCGTATCAAAGGTCTCGGGGCTCCTCGGCCCACCTTTGCTGAAATACCTACGATAGTCAATAGTGAAGCGAGAGAAGAACCCCGTGCCGAGGATGGTGTAGCCCTCTCGCTCACCGCCGACGCTGCGAATGTCGATGAAACTGGGCTCAGCGGAGATTCGCAGCCAGTCGCCATGCGAAGGCTCGATGCTGATGTCGCGCCTATTCGAGACGAAGCTAAAAGACACAGAAGTTACAATGCCATCTTGAAGGATGAATTCCTCGCCAGGGTTCGGAAGAAAGTTGTTCGTATCTACCAGTTCCGACCTCAGTCCGATCGCGACGCGATTGCTGCGGTCCACTTCCCGGGAGAAGGAAACGGTCGCGCCACTCCGGCGTTGGGTGAATCGGTTGTCGGTCCCAAGCCCTTCGCCGCCTCCAAAGAAGGTTCGCCCGAAGACGAGAGACTCTTGCGAAAACACGCTCGCAGCAAGTGCCGTGCGTTTGGAATCAAGAATTGGATTCGCATAGTTGAGCGAGATGCTCGTGCCCAGACCTTGCGCCGATTGAAGCAGGTTGATGCCAACCGACTGGCCTGTTCCTCGGAAGTTGGTTTCGGTTACGGTGAGTATGCCTGCCAGACGATTGCGCGGGTCAAGTTGAACGCCGACGTTGAACAACCCTGTGCGCGTTTCGGTGAAGTTGAGGATCAGGTCAACGCTTCCAATCTCGCCTGCCTCACGGACGCTTGGGTCGAAACCTTCAAACCATTGGGTGTCTACCAGCCGGCGGTAGTCCGCCGTTAGCGTCGGCGAGTGCAGCAGTTGCCCTTCCTGCTGGTCCATCAATTTCTTCAACACGCCAGGTCGGGTCTTCGTCAGGCCGGTGAATAGGATGCGGTTCACCTTCGTTTCTACGATCTGGATCTCTACTGTGCCTGGGTCGGATGCAGACGGCTCGTACCGTACAACCTGGGCAAAGTACCCCTTAGAGCGATAGAGATCGCTGATGGCGTTTGCGTCTGGCACGAGGTAGGAGGGGTTGAACATCTCTCCTTCTTTCGTTTGGATCACGCCTCGGATCTCTTTCTCCGTCACTACGGTGATGCCCTGAATGACAATCCGATTGACCACCGGCCACTCCAGCACCTCAACGGTGACGCGCCACCGTTCGTCGTCCATGAGAGAGGCGTAAATCTTCACGTCCTGAAAGAGGTTCAGGCCGGAGAGTGTTTTTCGGTCCCGCTGAATGAGTTCGTCACGGTACGGCTGTCCAACTTTCGTCTGCATAGTTGCAAGGATCGTTTCCCTTGCGACCTGCTGGTTGCCTCGCACGAGAATCTCGCCTACCGGGCGCTCCTGCGCAGCGGCGACGCACGTGAACAACGCGACGGCGACCGCGATTCCTAATCTCATTACGGTTTCAGTTCCCATTTCCCGCACTCAGATAAGACTCCAACGCCTGGCGAAGGTGTTGCCTGGCGCGTGCCAGTCTAGACCGAACGGCCTCGACGGTGATGCCCATCGACTCCGCGATCTCCTGATAGGATAGCCCTTCCATCGCCTTCAGAACAACACACTCTCTGTACCCTTCCGGCAAATCAAGGATCGCACGGCGCAGCTGTTCCTGGAAGTCCGCCTGCTCGACCACCTCCGTTACGTCTGCCAAAGGGTCCGCTAGCTCGTGTTGCCCCTCCGGGTCATCGATCGGTGTGAGCGAAGTCTCCCTCTCACGCTGCCTGGCAAGGGCGGCAAGCCGATCCTTGTTCAGGTTGATCAGAATCCGGTAGAGCCAGGTGTAGGTCCCAGCCTCCCCTCGGAAGCGACCCCACGCCTTGTACGCGCGCACGAACGTCTCCTGCGTCAGCTCTGCAGCTTCTTCCTCGTCTCCAGTCAACTTGAAAGCCACGTTGTAGATCCTTCTTTCATGGAGTAGGACGAGGCGTTCGAATTCGTCACGGCGTCCGCTCATTCCTTAGATCGGGACCCCATGGTTTCACGTGTTAGACCCCTGTTAGGGGGGAAAGTTTCGCTCCGCTTCAAAACCGCCTCAAGTATCCGACCGAGAGGCGGAGGATACCACTCCGTTCTGCCATTACAGAAATCCGAATGCGCCCCAGGATTGGGTTCCGGAGTCGAGGAGAATACGTCAACCCAACCTCCTCAAGCGGTATGCCGGTCTCCTCAAACTCCTCCAGCCTCCGGCGGTACTCCAGCGTGAATCCTGAACCAAGCGCCTTCGCGAGCGTAACCGATGTCGCTGAGCCGGGCCGGATGTCGAAAGACAAGTAATCCAATCCGAGCGAGCGCTCCAGGCTCCGGCTTAGGGAGCGCGCCAGCACTGGCGCCAGAACCGATGCGAGCGTGTCCGCCAGCTGGGTGTTGAAGCCGCCGACCGCTGCGCCTGCCACTCCCTCAAGCAGTTGCTGCTGACCCAGCACCGCCAGAATCTGGTCGCGGGTCAAGTCGGGCGGGTCGCTGGTGGCGACGATGTTGAGGTCCTCATTAGAGAGGATATTCCCCGTAATGGCCAAGTTTACGGTGTATCTCTGAAGAGAGATGCCGTTGTGTGCGGTTATGCGCGTCGTGGCGTTGAGTGCCACATCCATCTGTGCCGCCTCTTCAAACCCGGCCTGCGGGGCGTAGGTGAACACGGCGCGGCTCCCCTCGGTGAAGCGCAGGTCGGTGGTCGGCAGGCGCAAGGTTCCTGCCAGAACGCGAAACTCTGCCCGTACCTGCGGTTGCTCCAAGGTGCCGGTAACGCTCCCCGTCCCAACGAACACTGCATCAAGCGGGCCGCTCCGTACCTCGGAGCGCTCAGCCGCCAGCGCGACGTTTAGGCTCGGGTTGAAAAGTTGCGGCCCGGCGGCGGTCCGCTCTGGGAAGTCACCGCGAAGAGCGAGAAGCGCCTCCCGCGCCGTCAGCGACCCGGAAATCGCGGGTTCGCGCCACGGCCCGGAAGCCGCGAGCTCGCCGTTGATTACACCGGACATAACGTTACGGTCGCCGATCTCCTGGCGAATTCGAAAGCTGTCTGCGGTGAACGTAGTGGGCAGCAACTCAAGGGTCTCGAGGTTGATTCCCCCTTCAAAGCGTAGCGAGCCGCCCTCATTGTCTAAGGCTGTGACAGACAGGCTTGTCAACGTGCCTTCGAGGCTGAGCGAGGCCGCCACGCTGTGGAGCACCTGATCCAGCCCTTCGAACGAGAGTCGCTCCGCCGTGGCGCGAATAGCCCCCCGGACCTCGGGCCTTGCGAGCGTGCCGGTCACGAGTGCCTCGCCTTCATGGATCCGGCCGACCGTTACATTAGTGTTTAGCCCTCCGAAGAATTCGCTTGCGGCGTTGATATCCCGCTCCGGTACCACAACTCGAACGTAAATCGGTTCGTCGGGGAACTCGAATGGGTAACGGAATGGGATGCGCGCTTCCTCCAGTCGCACAGCAAAGCTGCGCAAGTTTGCCATGCCGGCTCCCTCTCCCGCGCGGACCTCGATCGCGCCATCCAGGATGGAGATTCCTGCAAGAGTTAAGTCAATGGGTGGAAGGTCTCCCACTTTCAGCTCATCCAGAGATAGAGATGCTATGCCGTGCGGCGACTCTGTTGGGCCAGAGAACTCAAGCGTGAGGTCTCCTCGGCCTGAAAGCGGCGTCGAGCCGCGAAAAAGGCGGTTGAGGACGCTCAGGTTGGCGTTGAGGAGCTCGACTTCGATGGCGAGCTCCCCACCTTCCGTGATCGTGTTCGTCGAAGAGGGAAGAAGCCGACCTTCTACTGGGCCGTCAGTCCAAGAAAAGTCCAGAATCTTCCACAGACGACCCTCCTTCCTGACCTCGCCACGAAGCGTGCCAATTGGCTCGCCTCGTGCCTCAACACGGGCAAGTTCGAACGTCGCGGAGCCGTCGCGCACGTGCTCCGCGACCCGCGCCTCTCCTTCGGGCGTTGGGTGAGCGTTGCCCGACGCAGAGAGGGAGGCAGTAAGCCATCCTTGGGTCGACTGCAACAAGTCAGCTATCTCAGGTTTCAGTGATGGCAGGTATCTCTGTGTGAGGTTGTACAGAGTCTCACTTGGCACGTTGAGAACATTGATCTCAGCGGCGTAGTCGTGGGTCTTAAGGTCATACCACGCATCGTCCAGAATAAAGTAGCCCTCCAGCGAGCCGATGGAACCGGAGGCCGAGACGCGGTCGCCCACATAACGCGCCTGCAAGGACCCTGCGCCAACAGGCTCGTTGTTCAGAGCGAGGGACGACACGTCCACGCTCGCGGACGCTTCTTCGATAGCACCTTCGAGGAAGCGAACTTCGCCGGTCAATGCGGCCGAACCGTTGAACGAGATGGAGTCGCCGAGGAAGTACGCCAGCAACGATAAGTCCAGTGATTCGCCATTAACTTGGATCGAGCTGTCTCCAGACAGCGCGTAGTTTCCGCTCGCCGAAAGAGTTCCGGTGCCAAATTCGGCACTGAACTGCTGCAGGTAGGCGACTCGTCCGAACCAGCGTCCCTCCGCTCGGACACTATTGATCGGGAGCTCGCCAAGGAAGAGTGCATCGGCTTCGAGGACGGCGTGAATGTCGGGGTTTTTTACCAGTCCGGAAACGGACCAAGCCCCGGTAGCAATGCCGGCTACATCCGCGGCGATAAAGGAGTCCAGCGTTAAGTTCTCGAAAACTCCTTTGCCTTCGATCGTCCAGCCATCGGGGGTCTCTATCAGGCGTAGGGAACCTGTGGCTTCCGACGGCCCTTGCCGTACCATAATATTCTTCAAATCGAGCGGCCCGCCCAGCGTGTAATCAGCATCGAAACGTGCGATCGGCACGCTCACGCCAGCAGCCTCCACGCCATACGCTTCAACAATGCCCGCGATCCGTGGGTGGTCGAAAGTTCCGTTGACCTGTACGTTCGCGAACGCTGTGCCGGAGACGGGCGAATCCGGATATAGCAGTAAGTCAAGCGCGTCTCCTCGCACGCTTAGGTCAAGAGTCCTTTTGTCGAGTGACACCGTGCCGTTTGCGAACAGCGATCCACTTCGGGCGGTCGCGTGGGCGTCTTCGATGAGGAAGTTTCCGGCTCGGTAGACGCCGCTCAGTGAGAACGCTGGATGGTCAACCACGACGTACTTCTCACCCGAAGCGAGCACTTCCGCGACGCCCGATGCGCGCACCTGTACGACGGGATCAGTCAGCGTGCCGCTCAGCGCCAAGCCTGCGTCGGCCTCGCCTGCCACGATGTATCGGGAGACCTGCTCCGGCAGCGTGGGCAGGCGGACGAGATCAAGCCCTGACAGCATCAAGAATCCATAGACGCGCGGCTCTTCTTCAAGAAAGACAACGAGCTCAGCTCGTGCGGTCCCACCAGCGATCGTTGCTGATGTCTTGGCGATTCGAACTGTTGTGCCATCGGATGCAACGGTCGCTTGCAGGTCGGTGGCTTCGATGTCTTGCAATCGCGCCCTCTCGGCGCGGAGCAAGCCGCTGAATGCGAGCGCATTTCGCCATGCGAGGGTGCCACTGAACTTGGCATTGGTGAACGATATGTCCTTAGGTAAGCGGATGCCCAGTGTTCGGAGTGCACTTTCGTTTGGTAGTCGGGCATCGGCGCGCGCCAGGACGCTGCTGTCGTTCCAATTCGCGGTGATCTCTCCGGTTGCGCTCGCACCACGGCGCCGAACGTCGAAGTGTCCCTTTATACCTATCCAATTCACCAACCCCTCGAAGCGTGCCTCACTCGCTCTGTACGTCTGATAAGCCACGTCGCCGCCTTCGAAGCTTCCGTGCACCCGCCACCGGGCCTCAGGTGTCATCCAGATTGACACGGTGCCCGAGAAGCGAGCAGACGCCGCGTGAACGTCTTTCAACGCGACAACCTCGCGCAGTTCCGGCATCGCCTGCGCATACGCCAGCAACTCGTGCAGCTCGGCCGCTTCCGTCGTAACGTCAATTGCCGAAAGGGCGCCTGCTCGGACTTCAAGCGTAGCTCGAAGGGCGCCCACGCCGGTGATTTCGATCAATGTGTTGGCCGCGGCGTTGTCGGCGTATCCGGCGACGGACGCTTGACGCACCGTTCCTATCCACACGGGTGCGCCGGCTGTTGCGCGGTCAACGAGACGGAAGCGCACGTCCTCGGCGCGAACGTCGAAGGGCGCCTCAGACGGCTTCGCCTCTGGTTGGCGGGGCAGGAACCTCATCACCTCCCAGCTGCCGTCCTCGAGACGAACGAGATCGATCGTTCCGCCGCGCAGCGAAACAATCGTTGCCGGCCTGCCGCCCCATGGCAGAGCGAGGTCGGCGGAAAGCTCCTTTGCAGACGCGATCTCCCGTCCGCGTACGTCCCGAAGGGAGACGTTCCGAGCGTGCAGCGTCGCCTTGGCGAAATCGAATCGCGCTTGCGAAACCAGTAGAACCGCGCGCTCTGCATCGCCTTGGTAGGTGATGCGAAGGTTGTAGATCGGCTGTGAAAGGTGGCGGACGACCAAGATTAAGTGCCAAATTCCTCCAACTGCGACGGCTATAGGGAACAGTCGTATGAACCCTATCAGCAGTCGGACGGGGGTTTTCGTCGAAGCGCTCACCGTTCCATGGCCGCGAGGCGCTCTCTCATCACCTTGCGACTAAACTCGATTGCGTTGTAAGAGCTGCGGACGAACGGCGCGCTGGCGACAAATGCGAAACCCATGTCGTTGCCGATTCGCTCATACTCTTTGAACACACTCGGGTGAATGAACTCGTTGACGGGCAGGTGCCGCATCGTTGGACGAAGGTACTGTCCGATGGTAACTGCGTCTACGCCGATCGCCCGCAGGTCCCGCAGCACGCCGATCACCTCATCCTTCGTCTCGCCGAGGCCGAGCATGATGCCGGACTTGGTGTAGATCTTTGGGTTCAGCTCCTTCGCCATCCCGAGCACGGTCAGGCTTCGCTCATACTTTGCTTGAGGACGCACGATCGTTTGCAAGCGCGGCACCGTTTCAACGTTATGGTTGAAAATCTCCGGGCCGGCGTCGGTCACGATCTGCACGCACCAACGCTTGCCTTTGAAATCAGGGACCAGCACCTCAACAATGGCCTCGGGAATCTCCTCGCGCAACGCATGGATCGTTCGGGCGAACTGCCCCGCGCCCTCGTCGGCGAGGTCGTCTCGGGCGACACTGGTGACGACGACGTGCTTGAGACCAAGCTCCTTAGCCACGCTCGCAACGTTCCTCGGCTCCTCATCGTCCACCGTCAGCGGTTTACCGACCTTGATGGCGCAGAACCCGCAGGCGCGAGTACAAGTATCGCCAAGAATCATAAACGTTGCCGTCTTCTTCGACCAACACTCGGGGAGGTTGGGGCATCGGGCGCTCTCGCACACCGTGTGGAGCCGCTTCGAGCGCATCATTCGCTCCACTTCCTTGATTGTGTCTGGACGCGGGAGGCGGATCTTTAGCCACTCGGGGAGGCGTTGCACCTGTGCCATTGAGTCTATTATAGACGGGCGGGCGGGGCTGTATAATCCGCGTCCGATGCTTCGCTCACCCCGTTTCCGCCTTTGGCTCCTCGCCCTGGTGACTGTGGCTGCGGCGTTCTTCTTCTGGGGGTTGCCGCTGGTCTCGCCGCAGCAGCCGATGGTCGTTGAGTTTAGCCAAGTACAGGATTCAGAATGAGAGTTGCACTTTACGGCTATCCGCAGAGCGGTCGCACAACGCTTCTACAGGCTCTCGCTGGGCACGAGCGATTGAGCCAGGTCGTGACCGTCGGCGTGCCGGACGATCGCCTAGAACGCCTGTGCGCCGATGTGGGCGCGAAGAAATGCACCCCGGTTGGCGTTGAATTCTCCGACGATACACCGCCGATGACTCCGGACGGCGGCAAGAGCGGCCCCACTGTGGCTGACGCCTTGCGGCGTGCGGATGCGGTTGCGGTTGTCGTTCGGGAGTTTACGGACCCTCGGGTTCCGTGGCACGCCGAGACGGACGCTGAGCGAGATTATGACGCGATTCAAACGGAATTTCTGATCCACGACCTGCAGCTTATCGAGCGGCGGTTGGAGCGACTCGAAAAGGAGCATGCTGCGAGGCAGCCCGGCACTCCAGAGTACCTCCAAAAGCGAGTTTTCGCGTTCCTTGCTGAAAAGGTTTCGGAGGGGGCGCCGATTCGGGCGCTGGCGATATCTGACGAGGAAAACGCGGTGTTAAGAGACTTTCAGTTTCTGTCCGCTAAGCCGCTTGCGGTGGTGGTCAACTGCGACGAGGGTGATTGGGCGGACCGAGGTTGGGAGGAGCGCGTCCGGGCGTTCGGTATACCGGTCGTCCGCTTGTGTGCCACGATAGAGCGTGACCTTGCGTTGATGGATGAAACAGAGCGGCAAGAGTTCTTGAGTGCCCTGGACATTGAGCGCAGCGCGCGGGACGCGCTGATTCGAGCAGTCTTTGAGATGTTCAAACTCATCACCTTCTTTACCGCCGGGGAGAAAGAAACGAAGGCGTGGCCGCTACGCTCTGGCTCGACCGTGCTTAAGGCGGCCGACACAATTCACTCGGATATTGCGAAGGGGTTTATCCGCGCGGAAGTCATAGCTTGGGAGGACTTTGACCGACTGGGCAGCCTCGAAGCGTGCCGGCAGGGCGGGAAGATGCGTCTCGAGGGGAAAGAATACGTGGTTCAGGACGGTGACGTGGTCAACGTGCGCCACAAGTCCTAACCGCAGAACAGGCCTCCTCCCGGAGGCTTGGCGCGTAGAGCTTCATAGCCGTTCTGTGTCACGATTCTTCCCCGTGGCGTCCGCTGGAGCATGCCGGCTTGCAGCAAGAAAGGCTCGCATACCTCTTCAATGGTACCAACATCCTCTCCGACCGCGGCAGCGAGGGTGTCAAGTCCGACCGGACCACCGCCGAACTTTTCGATGATGGTTGCCAAAACAGCGCGGTCGAGTCGATCCAAGCCGCGTCCATCAATGTCCAGCCGCTGAAGTGCGTATGCGGCGACCTGCTCGGTGATGGCTTCCTCACCGAGATGTTGGCAGAAGTCGCGGGTACGGCGAAGTAAACGGTTCGCAATGCGCGGCGTCCCTCGGCTGCGCTTGGCAATCTCCTCGGCGCCTCGCTGGTCGAGCGCGATTCCGAGGATGCGCGATGAGCGGTGCAGGATCGTAATGAGGGCTTCGACGTCGTAGAACTCAAACGTGTGGATGATCCCAAACCGATCGCGGAGCGGCCCCGTCAGCAGCCCTGCCCGCGTCGTTGCGCCGACAACCGTGAATGGCGTGAGGGCGAGACGAATGCTGTGCGCAGCCGGGCCCTTGCCGATAACGATGTCGAGTTTGAAGTCCTCCATAGCTGGGTACAGAATCTCTTCGACCGGTCGGCTGAGGCGGTGAATTTCATCAATGAACAGAATCGTCCCCGGTTCGAGGTTCGTCAGAATCGCCGCAAGGTCGCCTGGTCGCTCGATGGCGGGCCCGCTGGTTACTCGAATGGGATAGCCCATCTCGGCTGCGATAATGAAGGCAAGCGTTGTCTTCCCCAGTCCTGGAGGACCTTTGAGCAGGACGTGGTCGAGCGCCTCGCCCCTCTCGCGAGCGGCCGAGATGAACACGGCGAGATTCTCGCAGATGTGCTGCTGGCCAATGAACTCTTCCAATCGCTTCGGTCGCAGGGAGCGCTCCACCTCGGCGTCCTCCGACAGCTGGAGACCAGTAACGATGCGGTCGCCTGACTCGCTCATAGCTTGGATGCGTGCCTCAAAGCGATGGGAATGAGCGCCGTGGTGCTCGAATCGCCCGCCTCGGCGCGAGCGGCAGCAGCGGCTCGTTCCGCATCGGTGCGTCGGTGGCCAAGCGCGACGAGAGCCTCCGCCACCTGATCCCCGGGTGCGGAGACGGCGGCTCGGTCCATTACGGTTTGGCGGAAGCGGTCTGAAAGCTCCGAGCAGATTCGGACGGCAAGCTTCTTGCCGACGCCTGGAGCGGCGGTCAGCGCCTCGGCGTCTCCGTCCATGATGGCACGACTCAACCTCTCTTGACCGAGACCGCTCAGCAGGCCGAGGGCGGTCCTCGGGCCCAAGCCGCTCACGCCGAGCAGCATATCGAACAGTAGGCGCTCGGGCGGCGAGGAAAAGCCGTAGAGGGCAAGTTCGTTCTCTCGGACAATCTGCCGAGTCAACAACTCGATCGGCGCCCCGATTGGAGGCGTATCCCCAACCACGGAGCGAGGCACGCTTACGTGATAACCGATGCCACCCGCGATGACAACGACGTAGTCGGTTCCGACTTCGGCAAGTTCCCCTCGAATGCGAACGATCATCCTACTTCCACACGGCAACCTACGGCGGGTTAGCCCGCCGAGGACGTTCGAGCACGAACGTGTCGCCTTCCACCTTGTACCCGAAAGGAAGCTTTGAGACTGGGCTGATAGCAAGGTGCTCGAACGAAGAAAGGTCGGCGGGCATGCCTGCCGCGATAATGCGCATGGTGAGGGCAAGAATCTGGATTCCCTCCTGGCGCAATGCGACTAGCTTCGGTGCCATTTCGATATCAGGTTTGAAGAAGAGCACGAAGAGAAGCGCGACTGGATGTTGTTCCGGTGCCGGCTTCTCGATGCGTGCGTCCTCACGTTCGGCGGCTCGGTCAAGGAAGTTCATCAAGGCACTAATCGCGACATCCGCCTCTTGAAGCAGCATATATTGGCTGATGTACTCGGCGCTTCCTGAACGCTTGGCAAAAGATCGCACTTCTGCCACAAGGTCTTGTGAGAGCGACGGCCGCCCGTCCGCGCTTGTCGCGTACGCTTTGAGGAGACTGTCTACCCGCATCTGGCCCTTAAGGTTTTGACGCCATTCGAGGATCCGGCGCCGAGTCCCTTCGATGGCGATCTTCGGATCAGGCGGGTTGGTAGTAAGAGTGTCCAGGGTCTTCATAGCGAACTCGACCAAGTTGGTATCCACTTGCGCTGCCACGGACCGTACACCGGCTGCCAGTCGCTCAGGCATTGCAGCGGCGAAAACCCACGAGGCAACGCCTGCTGTGCTCCAGTAGTCGGTGTACGCGTAAGCGGCGCGGATGGCCCGTGAAAGCCTTTCGGGCTGATTGCGGTCAATGGCGTCCGCCACCTCAATGGAGAGAAGCACGCTCGCCTGTTCGAACGTATCACGATCCAGCGGCGTAGACGGTGGACTGCTGGGCTTCGCGTCTGGCAAGTCGAGAAGCGCCTTCAAAGCGGTCTGGGCGCTCTGTAGGTATGCCTCCCTCTCCATCCGAGTGCTTTGGCGTGCTGATGGAAGAGGTGCGCCGATTGTCAGCCCCAGTGCTTGGTGCGCGCTCTCAACGAGCTCAGATACCAGGGGTGGCGGATCAGGGGGTGGCTGTGCGGCGATGGGCGGCTCACGGTCACAGCCTACGATGCTTCCGCACAGCATCGCGGCGGCGAGGCACAGGTCTCGACGATTCATTGCTAACAGGAGACTACCACCTCTTTAGGCACAATTGTGCCCGATAAGGCGCCACCTACGGCAATTCTCGGGTCGAAAGCACCGGAGTTGAGCTCTGTTTCGTCCCAATCGTTAGGTGATTCGAGTCAAAAAGCGCGGAGCAGGGCAGGGCGGCGACCCGTTGTGGCAGCGCCTGCTGCTATTCGGGTTTCTTCTGTTTCTTGCGAGTAACCGGTCAGAGCACCCGGCGAGCCTGGTTGTGGTCGCTGGCTTGGTGGTGCTGGGGTACCTATCGGATCGGCTCGCACTGGCCGTGCTGTTTGGCTCACTCCTCCTGCCGTATGTTGCAGGGCTGCCGGTAACGCTTGGCTACGTGCTGATCGTGGCGATGGCGCCGTACTCCTTTCTCCATCCCTGGAAGGTTCTGACGCGTGCGCCGAGGCCGTTCCTGTATCTTTCCATGTTCATCCTGCTGGGCTCGGTCGCCATGTTCGCGTTCACGAAGGCACTCTTCCTTGTGTATCTGTGTGCGAGCGTCTTGCTGGCTTGGGAGGCGTTTTCGTTGGTGCGTCGCTCTCGCCTCGGTTCAGCAGACATCACGCGCGCAGCGCGGCTTGGTTTGGGCGCGACGGTAGTGGTTCCGCTTCTCTTCAACGCCGCATTGCCGCTCGTCAGTCCGTTTTGGTTTCCTTCACACACGCCGTTCCTTATTCTCGGCAGGTTCACAGTCTCCGTGTTTGACGAGCTGTTGGTGTCTGGATACTTGTTAGCTCTTTTCGCGGCGACGCTGTTTTCGGTCGAGGTGCGCCGGTCCCGAGGATTGCGTTGGATGACGTCGCTCTTCTTGCTGTTGGTCGCCGTGGAGGTGGGTCTTACGGGTTCTCGTGCTGCGTTGCTCGGTCTCGCGTTTCTCCTCGCGCTTCCGTTCTTCATTGCCAGAGCGAAGGTGCCGTCCATCCCCCCTGCTCGCTATCGAGCGTCGGTTGTGTTGATCGCGGTGCTGGGTGTGGCTGCTGTGGCGGTGCTCGTCGGGTCGTTGCAGCTGCCCGCAATCAAGCGGCTTGCCGAGATGAGGACGCTCGCCTCAACAGGGCGCCCGCAGACAGTGGCGTGGGCGTTGCCGTCGCTGAACGAGTTTCCGATGGCTCCGATCATTGACGCTGAATACTTGCGTCGTGGCCCGCCACTGGTGCCCCACTTTGCACCGGTTGCCGCCGCGTTGTTCTTTGGCATTCCGGTGGCTGCCCTCGCGATTGCGCTCTTTCTGATACCCGTCGTGGATCTTTTCCGTGGTGCGCGGCTTTGCAGGGAGCTGGCTGTCGTGATTACGTTCGTGGCGTTGCTCGTCATGGTGATGCCTACGCCCGACATTGCTGACCGTGGGACGTTTTTGCTGCTTGGAGCGTGGTACGCTTTGAGCCGAGTGCCTACTGTTGCTGGCAGCGGGGCGGCGATTCGCGTGTTGCCCGCGTCGGTATAACGGGGCTGCATTTGTGAACTCGCTGACGACAACCGTTCGCTTCCTCGTCTGGCCGGTGGCAGGAGCGCTGCTCGGGCTGGTGGTTGCGTTTGTGTGGCCGAAGCAGTATGAAGCGAAGTCCACGCTGTTCTTCGCGAAGCCGTCGTTGCAGAATCCACTCAACGCGCTGCCTCTGGGCGGGCTGGATGCGGCTGGAACAAACGTTCTCGGCGGTCAGTTGTTTCTCCCAACTGTAGGCACCGACGCGGCTTCAATTGCGGACATCCTTGCCAGTCGAAGCGCTGCCCTCCATGCCATCGAGCGACACAAGTCTGCGCTGTTCAATAGCGAACCCGACGACGAGGACATCAAGGAGTTCCTCGACTCTGTACGTGTTGAGGTGTTACAAACGGGGCAGCTTTCCGTTTCCTTCACGTGGGGTGACAGGCGCGTCTCGCAAGAAGTGCTGGCTGATCTCATCGCATACGCGAGCGAACGGTCGAAGGAGTTGGGCAAGCAGTTTGCTGCTCAAACGGTAAAGTTTCTGGAGGAGGAGTTCGAAAAGCAGCGCGGTCGCGTTCGCGCCAAAGCGGAGGAAGTCAAGGCAGCCGTTTCAAGCGACTTGCTTGCTGCCTCTGCGGTCGCACGGGAGAAGTTCATCGAAGCGTTGGTGCAATCCAGCGTGGAGTTGGACGACCTGCTTGCGGAAGCGCAAGCGGCGGACGCCGCTCTGAATCAGAAGATCCGCGCGGTCCTGCAGGCGCGTGAGGCTGGTGAGACTGGTGACCCTCTGACGCAGACTCTCAAAGACCTGCATGCCGCTATTCTCGCTCAGCGTACCAAGTTGGAAGAGGCGCGAGCAGTCGTCTCGCTAGACTCACCAGAGATGAAAGCCGTGCAATCTCAGCTTGAGGCATCCATCAAAGTCTATACGGAGGAACTTGATCGTATTGCGGATGCCGCGCAATCGGGCGCGCTCAGTCTCACGCTTTCCGAATCGGCGGAGCGGGCGGCGAAGTTTGCTGCGCTGCGCGCAGCACAACGCAACCTCGCCCGCATGCGAGACGACGCGCTCCGGATAGCGAACCTCGCGATCGAACAGGAGCGGCTGCTGAACGAACTGAAGCGCGAGGAGGCGCAGTTAGACGCCATGCTCGCCGACCTGACCCAAGCCCGGTTGGCTGAGGAGAAGGCGTACGAGCCGTTCCTCGTTCTGGACGAAGCGTACGCTTCGGAAGAGCCTTCCTTCCCGCTTCCGGGCGTGTTTGCCGCCGTTGGGCTGTTCATCGGGCTTATCGTTTCAGTGTGGAACTACACGCGAGCGTTAGAGCGCGAAATCACACAGGCAGAGGTATAGTCGGAAGGTGAACGCGCTCGAGCGAATTGCCGAGGCGACTCGTGGCACTAAGTGGGAAGGCTGGCTCTTCGCTGTCGGCGGCTGCGTCCGCGACGCGCTGCTGGGCTTACCGGAGGGTACTGACTTTGACGTTGTAACCGAGGAATCTTCACAGGAACTCGCGAATTTCCTATATACAATGGGTGTCTCGTCCATCCCTCCAGTTGCGTATCCTCGCTTCGGCACTGCGCTCGTGCGCATTGGGGAGGCGAACGTGGAGATCGTCACCGCACGGCGTGAGTCCTATGCCCCCGAAAGCCGGAAGCCCAAGGTCGCTCCGGCAACGCTGCTTGAAGACGCGCGGCGGCGGGACTTCACCGTGAACACATTGCTGCGGAATTTACACACCGGCGAGCTGCTCGACCCGCTTGGCATTGGGCTAACAGATCTGCGGGAGCGTGTCTTGCGCACGCCGCTGGATCCGGAAGCGACGTTCAGCGACGACCCGCTCCGCATGTTGCGCGCTGTGCGCTTCCGGTGGCGTCTCGGTCTCACGCCGGCGGAGAGTCTCTATGATGCGATTCGACAAAAGCGCAGTCGGCTGAGCATCGTCAGCGTCGAGCGAATTCGGAACGAGTTGGTCCTGATGCTCGAGCATCCGACGGCTGCGGACGCACTCGGCGAACTTATGGACCTCGGCCTGCTTGAGCTCTTTCTGCCGGAACTGAAGGAGGGGGCAGATGTTGATCAAGGAGATTATCACTTAAAATCGGTGTGGGAGCACACGCTGGATGTTGTTCGGAACGCAACGGCATACCATGATCTGCGCATCACGCTTGCGGCTTTGTTCCACGACGTAGGCAAGCCTCGAACGCGGAGCGTGGATCAGGACGGGCGCATTCGTTTCTTCAGACACGAGCGCGTCGGTGCAGAAATCACGCGCGAGGCGATGTCCCGCCTGCGCTTCAGTCGCGAGATGACGGAGCAGGTGTCCGCACTGGTCCGCAACCACATGCGGCTCGGTTCGATGGAATTGTTCACTCCGACGGCGGCGCGAAGGCTGGTTCGCGACCTTGGGGAACTGGTTGACCCTCTCGTCAAGCTTTGTCGTGCGGACGCAGAAGCGATTCGCGCGACCCCCCCCCGGGCGGACTTCGATGAAATCGAGCGACGAATCGCAGAAGTGCGCGCGGCAGCCAGCCCGAAACAACTCGGTTCGCCTCTTAGCGGGCACGAGGTCATGAGGCTGCTTCACCTTCGCCAAGGGCCGGAGGTCGGCAAGTGGCTGCGTAAACTTGAAGAGGCAGTAATCGATGGGACGATCCCGCCGAATAACAAGCGCGCAGCACGCGAATGGCTTCTTCGAGAAGCGGGCGAGCCGTGAGGTAAAAAGGCGTGACATGCCACGCCGCGCACTCAAGTTAAAGAAGAGACTCATCCAAGCCGAGGACCTCAAGAGGTTCGTACTTGTCGCACAGCCGCAGATCGCACCGTCCGGCGACCGCGTCCTTTTTGCTCGCAAGCATTGCGGTGAAAAGAACGAGATGGTCAGCAACCTGTGGCTTGCGGACGTTGCTACAGGGGAGGTGAAGCAGTTTACCTCGGGAGAACGCGACGGCGGGCCTCTTTGGTCGCCGGATGGCACGCGCGTAGCGTTCGTCTCGGGTCGCTCCGACTCCAATCCACAGATCTTCCTCATTAGCGCAACCGGCGGCGAGGCGACCCAGCTGACGAACTTTCCGGAAGGCTCAATCCGCGAAATGAAGTGGTCGCCCGACGGCATGCGCCTTGCAGTCGCCTTCCGGGCAACTGCAAAGGAGTGGACGGAGGAGGCGAGGAAGAAGCGAGAGGCCGAGGGACTCAGCATTCCGCCTCGCGTCATAGAGACGATGTGGTACCGGCTGGACGGCGACGGTTACTTCCAGCAGCAGCGGCACCACCTGTACCTCGTCGACGCTGAGAGCGGAGAACACCGCAAACTGTTCGACAAAGACGTAACTGGATTCTTCTCATTCGACTGGTCTCCCGACGGTAAGATCCTCGCCGTTGCAGCGAACACAGCCAAGGACGCGTTGCTCAAGCCTTGGAAGTCGAGGCTCTACTTGGTCGACGCGAGCAGCGGAGCCGCGAGGCTGGTGCCTGCTCAGGATGACGGCGATCGCGGCGCAGTGCGCTGGTCGCCTGACGGCAAGTGGATTGCCTGGGCAGGCCGCCTTGGCAGGAACGCCCTCTGGGGCGCCAGGAACCAGCACCTGTTCGTTACTGACCCGAAAACGGGGAAAACGGTTGACTTGACCGGAAAGAGCGACTACTGCGTAGCTGCAGCGACCCTGAGCGACACGCGGGAGGCGGCGTTCGGCGCGAACTACCAATGGATGCCGAATGGGAAATCGCTTCTTGTTGCCATTGGCCGACATGGAGAGTCGCACATCGCGCGCGTAACGCTCAAAGGTGAAGTGAAGTTCTTAACCTCTGGGCCGTATGAGTTTCAGTTGGGTAACCTGAGCAAAGACGGCACGCGCGTTGCGCTTTCGCGAGGTACGTTTCATGAACTTAACGAAGTGTTCATCGGCGACCTTAAGGGCGACGCAATCTCAGCGAAGCGCCTGACCGGCTTCAACGATGAACTGCTTAGCACGCTGAACCTTGCGAAGGTGGAGGAGCACTGGGTTCGCGCCGAGGACGAAACGAAGGTGCACACTTGGGTTCTGAAACCGCCTAAGATGAAGCCAAAGGGCAAAGCGCCGGCCGTGCTGGAGATACACGGCGGACCTCATGCGCAGTACGGCGTTCCGTTCTTCCACGAGATGCAGTTACTCGCTGCGCAGGGATACGTGGTGTTCTTCAGCAACCCGCGCGGCAGCAAGGGATATGGCGAGGCCCACTGCGCCGCAATTGAGGGCGACTGGGGCAACAAGGATTGGATGGACATCCGCGCGGTTATAGCGTTTATGAAGTCCCGCCCCTACGTCAACTCGGAGCGGATGGCCGTGATGGGCGGCTCATACGGTGGATACATGACGAACTGGGTCATTGGCCACACGAACGAATTTTCGGCGGCGATCACTGATCGCTGTGTTTCGAACCTTCACAGCATGGCTGGTACCAGCGACTTCCCACTCGTGCCCGACCACTACTGGCAGGGGAACGCCTGGGATCGTCCCGAGAAACTCTGGGAGCAGAGTCCGTTGAAGTACTTCGGCAATGTCAAGACTCCAACTCTGGTGATTCACAGTGAGGGAGACTTGCGCTGCAACATCGAACAGGCGGAGCAAGTGTTCACGGCGCTCCAGGTGCGTGGCATCCCGAGTCGGTTCATCCGGTATCCTTCTACGACCAGCCACGGGCTAAGTCGTTCTGGGCCGGTTGACCTGCGCCTTCACAGACTTGGCGCCATCCTGGACTGGCTGGCGGAATATTTGAAGAAACCGAAGCGAACGAGGTGACGCGCGAGCATGATGAAGTTTCGGCGTATCTATTGGGTCACAGAACAACTGGATGGGTCAGGGCACGGAGAGGTTACGGGCGTGTACACCTCCATCCCGGACTTGGTGGAATACGGCTTGTCCATGAAGCCATATTGCGACAAGCAAGCCGTGCTGCGTCTCACCCTATGCGAATTGGATACCGCAAAGCCACCTCTGGTGCGGCTAACCTCACCGAATTATGGTAACGTGGAGGAGCTGCTTGAGCAGTTCGTGAAGGACGGCGAAATCACGCACGAAGACGTTGTCATGCTCGCGCAGGCGCTCGAACGGCAACATTAGCCTTTGCCTGCACGCGCGCAAGCCTCAACGAGCACGCGCCCGTTGAGGCTTGCATCTTAACCGGAGCTACTTTCCGTTGGGTTTATCGTCGGCTCCGGAGGTTGACGGCCCAGAAGCACTGCCGACGCGCTCTTCCATTCGGGCGGCTCGGTCCTTGATCAAAGCGAGTTGCTGTTCCCAAGTCGCCTTTAGGTAGGGCACGTTGATCTCGATTTTAGCATTGAGAAGTTTTTTCAGGTAGAGGTCGGTTAAGTCGTTTACATCGCGTGCCTCGCGCTCCTCGAGTGCTCGACGGACCATCTCCTCCTCCGCGGCGGACAGCTTGCGAACCGTCTTCTCGGTCTTGTCCTCGACCAGCAGTTTGACGTACGACTTCTTGCCGCCTGCGCCGGGTAGTTCGAACCAATGGGAGACGCGCCCCTTCGGCGTTTTGAGGACGGCTTCCCAGAATGGGTTCGTGGCTTTATCAGGCATGGGCTGCGGCGTAGGCTGAGGGCCACGACCCGGAGGAAACGCTCCGTTCTCCGCGCGGGCGTTTGCAGCGGTGCTGTATTTGCCCGCTACCGCGCCAAACGTAATGCCCGAACCGAGTTCACGGTCCACGTCGTCGCGCAGATTGGGATCATCCAGCACAATCCACCGCAGGCGAACTTGCGCGGGCACGGTGAACTCATCGGGATGCTCCGCAATGTACCGCTTGGCGTCGGCAAGCGTCTTCTTTGGAATGCCGCGGACGAGCAAGTTGCGCTCGGCAAGGCGCACCATGAGTTGCCGCCTGATGTCCTCGAGGGTGAACCCCATTGACTTTAGACCCTTCACATAATTCGGGTTAAGTTGCTCCATGAGCGCCTGCTCGCGGTCCACCTCCTCCTTCGATGGGAGCAGTCCCTCGTCCTTCGCTGTCTGGAGGGTCAGAATCTCGTCAATGATCCCCGTTAGCGCTTGCGCTGAAAGCGGCTCAGCCACCTGTACCTCGCCAATTTGGCCTGGCTGGAGCGGGTTTTGTGGTGGGTTGACGGCGCGAACCGACGACATCGTCTCAAGTTTCTTGAGGTACTGGTTCTTGGTAACCTTCTCGCCGTTGACGACAGCGATGACGGTGTCGTCTCCACTACCTCCGCCGCAGCCGAGGGATAAAAGTGCCGCACTCCCAGCGAGGAGGGCGATGAGGACGTTGTAGACGCGCGAAACTGTAGTCATGTTCAAAGGGTTTCCTCCGGTGGTCTCCATTACTGAACGCGTGAGTATACATCCCTGCATACTCCGCGCGCGGGGCGAATGTCGCTAGTAGCAGCAATCCAAGGGCCAATCAACACCTACACGCGGAGGTCAAGGCCGTCGTCACTTTCAGGCTCGTCGAATTGCGGGGTCTCGGCGACGGGCTCGCTCTCCTCATCGCCAACTTCGATGATGTCTTCCGTCGGTTCGTGTTGTTGGCGCTTCTTCTTCGGGCGCTCGCGGGGCGGGCCAGATGGTTGAACTCGCTGCGAGATTTCAACCGACGGCTGGACGCGGGGAAGCTCGCCGTCCGACATGAGAAGAATTCACCCGTGGCTGGCTCCGAACTCCTCTTCGCTAAGGAACGCGCGGATTCTGCCGACCGCCTGGGCGTGCAATTGATAAACACGGCTCTCGGAGACACCGAGAACCGCGCCGATTTCGCGGAAGGTCAAGCCCTCAAAGTAGTAGAGGGCGATGACGAGCCGTTCGCGATCCGGAAGCCTGTCGACGCTTACAGCGAGCAGGCGCCTCAGTTCGCGCTCCTGCGCCTGAACATCTGGGTCGGCGTCTTCATCAATCAGCACGTCCATGAAGTTGCCGCTCTCGTCGTTGTCGTGCCCATGGATCATTTCATCGAGGGAGAGCACAGAGTGGCGCGCACCGAAGATTTGAATCTCGTGGAGTTCCTCCACCGAGATCTCGAGCGCTTCGGCAAGCTCTTCCTCGTTCGGTGGGCGGTTCAGTTTGTACTGCAGCGCCACATACGCCTTATCGAGCGCTTTTAGCTTTTCGCGAATAGAACGTGGCACCCAGTCTTCACTGCGCAGCATCTCGAGCACCGCGCCGCGGATCAATGCTATGGCATACGTCTCAAATTTGACCATTCGGTTTGGGTCGAACTGATCAACGGCTCGGATGAGTCCCATCGTCCCTGCCGAGATGAGATCTTCCTTGTCTAAACCGTGTGGCACAACCCCGACGATGCGCCCGACAGTTATCTTCACCAAGTAGGAGTAGTGCTTCACGAGTTCGTCGCGGCAGTCGCGGGCGCGGTCCTTGAAGTACTTTCGCCACACTTGTTTCAAACTGTCCTCGGCTAAGTGATGCATATGCGCAGATCCTCACTCCTTGAGTTTCACGTTCAATCAAGTCGCCCTTGGTCCTCTGAATTGTATTCGATTCGAGTGGCGAAGAAGACATACCAGACCTGAGTTGCCAGAAGCCCAACCACGAAGGCGAGAGCAGCGCGGATTAGCGAGTCGTCTGGACTGACGCCGCCGAGGACGCACGCAGCTAAGGCGACCAAAGCGCAAAGTAGCCCGATCAACCGGGGCATCGCTCCCCCCGTCCGTCGAGCACACAGCTCACCGCCAGCTTCTCTCTCATGTCACTCGAGGTTTTCGAACGCCTTTCTGTGGCTTCTTGTGGCATTTTCGGAGCCGATGCAAAGTTCTTTAGGGTTGAATGACAATTCTGAGCCCGTCGTACGCCAGTTCGATCCCTCGTGGCAGCTCGGCGCAAGTCGCTTCATAGTCGTAATCGTGCGAGAGGTGGGTGAAATAGGTCCGGCGCGCGCCAAGCTCCAGCGCAACCTGGACCGACTTCTCCAGATGAAAATGAGATGGATGAGGAGCCCGCCGAGTCGCATCCATCACCAGCGTCCCAACGCCCGTTAGTTGCCGCCGTGCTTGCTCGGGTATTTCGCTCACGTCCGTCAGGTAGGCGAAGTCCCCCACCCGAAGACCTAGGACGGGCAGTCTGCCGTGCAGCACCTCGAACAGCCGCGCGCACACGTCACCGACGTTCAAAGTTGTTCCTGTCTCGCGCAGATCGTAGGATGGCAAACCGCCGCTCTCCTGTTCGGGTGGTTCAAAGGCGTACAGGAATACCCGGCGAATGTCTTGCAGCGTCCTCGGTTGGCCGTACAGAGGCATCGGTGCCCCGGTCAGTTCGTTGAAGCGGCGGACGTCGTCCAGGCCCATGATGTGGTCAGCGTGCGAGTGCGTAACCAGCACCGCATCCACGCCGCGGATTCGCTCACGCACCAATTGAACGCGCAGCTCCGGAGGGGCGTCAACCAGTAGCGTGCCCTCACTGCCAAGAATCGCAATTGCGCAACGGGTGCGGTAATTCCTCGGGTCATCGCTCGTGCAAACCGCGCAATCACAGGCGACCATCGGCACGCCGTGGCTGGTGCCGCAGCCGAGGATGATCGCCTCCATCAAAGGCGGCCGGCGCGCTTCAGCAGCTCGTACGCGATGAAGACTGGTGGGGTTTCCGTGTAGGTGCCGATTCGGTCAATGACCCGCGCGAGCGCCCGCTCGTCGAACTCGCTCAACTCATCGCGCCCGCTGAGGTGCTCAAGGCAGATCTCAATGCACCGCTCGAGGAAGCGAGCTCGGTTCTGAGGCATGCCTTTCTGTTGGCGCTCGCCGTACTCTCGGCTGATTTGCTCGAAGACGTCCTCCCACACGGAGTAGGTGGCAACGCGCTGACCCTCCTTCTCCGCCGCCTCGGCGCGAATCCGCTCAGCCTCGGCATCGCGCTCCTTTGCGGCAAGCCAGTCGTTGATGGTGATGCCGTCGAGAACGCGAACTGTAACGCCCTTACCCAGGCGCTTGCCCACCTCTTCCTCGATCGCTCGACGCGTCCCAACGTGGCTCAGGTGCCCCTTCAGGCTGTTGTCTTGGGGGCGCAGGCCGATGACCAAGATGTCTCCGTCAATCGTGATGGGAACGGCGCAGTTCAACGCCGTCCACACGTTCACGCCCGTCACGCGCTGCTTGATGTCGTTGAGAGACTCATTCCAAAGGTCGTAGACGTCCATGGGCGACTGACATTATGGCGAACCGGGGAGCGACGGGCTAAGTTGATCGGGATGAACCCGTACCTGATTTACGCCTTGCAGAGCACGCCCGGCCTGGTGCGCCGGGAGTTCAAGCGCCTGAGTCGAGAGGCATGGGACGCGCCGACCGCTCCCGATCGCTTCACCCCACGACAGGTGGTAGCCCACCTCTTGGACTGGGAGCCGCTCCTAAGAGACCGCATCCGGGCGGCGGTCGAGACCCCCGGTGCCACGCTCCGAGTGTGGGACGAGAACGAGCGCGCAGTGGAGCATCAGTACGACGATTGGAACCCGACCGAGAGTCTCGACCGGTGGATGGAGGAGCGCAAGCGAACTGTCGAGTACGTTCACTCAGTGCCCCCAGAGGCGTGGGCCAACACGGTGGTTCACCCGGAGCTGGGCACGATGACCGCTGCGGACCTCGCCAACATGCTTCCTTGCCACGACGTGTATCACATCGAGCAACTCAGCAACGTTCCCTTTGGATGACGCGCTCCAGAGTGGCTTCGAGGATCGGCTTCGTTTGCGCCAGGACCGAGAAGACCAGCGCCTCGCGGTAAACGCGCTGCGCAGGATGGCTCACGGAGTTGCCTTGCCCGCTGCTTGCTACGACGGCAGCGTGCGCGCAACGGGCAGCCAATTCGATTGCCCACGCTCGGGCGGCGAGGCTGCGGGTTGAGTTGTCTCTTTCTTCCATCGCGGCGTACGCTTCCTCGCGGCAGCGGCTCAACTCCCTTTCGAGGGCGTCGGCTGCTTCCTTGATCGCTTCGATGCGTTTGCTTTCGTAGACGCTTCGCATCACGTCAATACCCGCGCCGGCGCAACCCAGTGCAAAGGGGGATTGGAGCGCGATGTTGACCATGTCGTTGTTGTGAATCCAGTTGCCCTCCTTCAGGTAGAGCACGTCCTCCTCGGGAACGAAGCACTCGCGCACGTTAATCGAAACGGTCTGGCTAACGTCCATCGATGCGAGGCGCATGACGGGGGAGGCCACGAGCGAATCGGAATCTGCGAGCTGAACAACGCCGAACCACGTCCTTTGATCCTTCGTGTACGCGGCGACCACACAATCTTGAAAGATGCTGTAGCCCGTAACCCACGGCATCTTGCCGTTTAAGACCCAACCCCTTTCAACGGGCGTTGCGGAGAGCAGGGGCGCCCTGGCCTTGCGCAACTGAGAGAACGCGATGCCGCTCAATCTCTCGCCGGAGCACCACTTAGGAAGGAAGCGCTGCTTAAGCCCTTCGTTTGCGCTCCGGTTCAAGAACGAGACGGCGGATTGATGCTGGGTCTGGACGAAGGCGAGCGCTCCGCTGCACCGGGCGATCGTCTCCTGGAAACGACGGAAGCCGGCGTCGGGGAACCCGCGGCCGCCGTATTCAGGGTCTGCTCGCAGCCCGAGCAGTCCACGGCTCGCCAATTCGCTTAGCCCTTCTCGGAGCGAGTCCAGGCTTGTGTCTATTTCCTGCGCTCTCGGGCGCACCCAGTGGAAGAGGAATTCCTCTATTTGTTCCAGCACGTGATGCGGTTCCATGGCTCGCATTGTACGAGTTTCGGGAGAACGGAGACAGCGACCCGCGGCACGGCGAACGAGTACACTGCGGACATGAGGGCTGCGGTCAGCTTCCCTGCCAACGGGAAGACGGCGTTTCTAACCGGCATCACAGGTCAAGACGGCTCGTATCTCGCAGAATTGCTTCTGGAGAAAGGCTACACGGTTCACGGTCTGATACGCCGTAGCAGTACTTTCAACACGGGGCGTATAGACTCCATTTACCGCGACCCCCATGAGCGTAACGCAAGGTTGTTCTTGCACTACGGGGACCTGAGCGACGGCTCGATGCTTGCGCGGCTGCTGGCTAAGATCGCGCCGGACGAGATCTATCACCTCGGGGCACAAAGTCACGTCCGCGTCAGTTTCGATATGCCGGAATACACCGCCGACGTCTCCGGGTTGGGCACCTTGCGCATCTTGGAGGCGATTCGCGAAACCGAGATTCCAACTCGCTTCTATCAAGCGGGGAGCAGCGAAATGTTCGGTGCGGCGCCACCGCCGCAAAGCGAGGCCACGCCCTTCTATCCACGAAGCCCCTACGCGGCGGCGAAGGTCTTCGCGCATTGGATAGCTGTTAACTATCGCGAGGGTTACAACCTGTACGTCGTGAACGGCATCCTTTTCAATCATGAGTCTCCCCGACGCGGCGAAACGTTTGTGACGAGGAAGATCACGCGCGGCCTCGCCGCTATCCTCGCCGGCAAGCAGGACAAAATTCACCTGGGAAACCTCGATGCAAAGCGCGATTGGGGCTATGCACCAGATTACGTGCGCGCGATGTGGCTGATGATGCAGCAGGACGAACCGGACGATTATGTGATTGCCACCGGCGAAGCACATTCGGTGTCCGAATTCCTCGACGAGGCGTTCTCCTACGTTGGACTCGACTGGCGAGACTACGTTGAGATTGACCCTCGCTACTTCCGGCCCGCAGAGGTTGATGTGCTCCTCGGAGATGCGACAAAGGCGCGCGAACGCCTCGGATGGCAGCCCAGCGTGCGCTTCCGGGAACTCGTTCGCATCATGGTGGACGCAGACCTTCGTGCCTTCAATGTGAAGCATCCATGTCTCGAATCGGCGAACACTTAGCAAACAAGCGCCTTGTGGTTACCGGAGGAACAGGTTTCCTTGGCAAGCACTTGCAGGAGGTGGCGCGCGCCGAAGGTTTGCAGCAGGCGAGATTCCTCGGCTCGAGAGAGTACGACCTCACCGATCCTGCTGAAGCGCGACGGCTCGTTGGCGAAGAGTGCCCCGACATTCTTGTTCACGCCGCAGCGGTATGCGGAGGCATTGGCGCGAATCGCGCCGAGCCCGGGAGGTTTTTCTACGCGAACGCCGTCATGGGCGTGCACCTCATCGAGGAGGCGCGCCGAGCGGGCGTCGAGAAGTTCGTGCAACTCGGAACGGTTTGCAGTTATCCGAAGAATGCGACCCCGCCCTTCCGCGAGGACGGGCTGTGGGACGGGTATCCGGAGGAGACAAACGCCCCGTACGGTGTTGCGAAGAAGATGCTTCTGGTACAACTGCAGGCGTACCGTGAGCAGTACGGCTTCAACGGCGTCTACCTAATCCCGGTGAACCTCTACGGCCCATACGACAACTTCGACCTCGAAACGAGTCACGTCATACCGGCGCTAATTCGACGATTTGACGACGCGATGAGGCTCGGCTACGACTCGGTCACGCTTTGGGGCGACGGCACGCCGTCGCGCGAGTTCCTCCACGCGAGGGATGCGGCACGCGGCATTTTGCTCGCCGCGGCGCTCTACAACGAACCGGAGCCGGTCAACCTCGGAACTGGACGCGAGATAACCATTCGGGAGCTGGCGGAACTGGTGGCGCGGGAGGTCGGCTACACCGGCGGTATCGCCTGGGACACCTCAAAGCCCAATGGTCAACCGCGCCGGCGGCTGGACACCACACGCGCAAAGGCTCGATTCGGCTTCGAGGCGCAGGTCCCCCTCGAGGAGGGAATCGCAGAGACGGTCGCTTGGTACCGCTCAGCGCCGGCTCCGATCCGCTGACTCAGATGACCTTCTCGTACACGCGCCCGCGCGTGGGTGCAGTTGCCTGCACCTCGCCCGCGACAGCGGCGCGCTGTTGTGGCTCGGCGTTTGTCGCAGGGCGAATCTTCAGCAGCGCGCAGACGGTCTGGAGCAGAATGCGTAGGTCGCCCAGTAGCGTCCAGGCCTGAACGTATCGCCTGTCGGAGGCGATCTTCTGGGGTAGGAGCGTCTCCACGTAAAAGCGTATCGGATCGTCATGGCGGGCGAGAAGCTCCTCCTCGTTCCGGAGCCACAGTTGCGTTGGCCCTGTGATGCCGGGGCGCACGCTTAGAATCAAATCGAGGTCTTCGTCACCATAATATGTGAGGAAACTGAACGACTGCGGACGGGGACCCACCAGGCTCATCTCACCGATTAGCACGTTCCAGAGTTGCGGCAACTCGTCCAACTTTGTGCGTCGCAAGAAAGCGCCCACGCGGGTGATGCGCCCGTCGGTGGCAACGGTGACCTCCGGGCCGAACCTCTCCGCCTCGTTCACCATGGTCCGAAACTTCAGCACTTGGAACGGGCGCCCCTTGTGTCCCATGCGGCGGTGGCGGAACAGCACCGGCCCAGGCGAGTCGAGACGAATCGCCAGGGCAATGAGCAGGAAGAGCGGAAGGCAAATCGCTAAGCCGACGGCCGCCCCGAGCAAGTCGCCCATGCGCTTCACGTATCGGAAGAGGGGCTGTTCTTGTGTGGTCTGCCGGAAGGCTGCACCGCTCCCGCTGCGTGCGTTGCTTGCTCCGTTCCGCGTTTCAGAGAGCCTTTGGAGTTCCATCATGTGCTTACCCCCGCCGCCCGTCCGTGAGCTTCCGGCAATTATACTGGTCGCAAGGATTGGACGGATGAGGGGGGCAATCTGTTCCGGTCATCATCGCACGTAATGGACGAGCGGGTCGTCAGGGTCGTCAAGCAAGATGACGGCGACCACCGGCAGTGGGCGGGATTTAGCGACCTCGCGCGCTTGGTGGAAGGTCATCGAGCGCAGGACGATGCCCGGGATCGAGCCAAGCGCCTCCTGGGCAAATCGGATCGCCGGCTCGTCATGAGAGAAGCAGGCCAGGCCGTGCACGTCGCCGAGGCAGTAGCATCCGTAGCGGTCGGTCTCCGGGTGGTGGAGCACCACGACCGCATCAGGAAACGCTCGATCAAGCCCCAGAGTGGAGCGGGGAAGTGTTTTTTCGCCCACATGGCAATCATCGGCTCCGAAAGAGGATTTTTCAGAGCGAGGGCGCAGCAATGCCTCGAAAGCCTGTATACTGGGAGTGGAGGCACAAACGATGGCAGAACGAGTTTTTGTGTTCGACACAACCCTGCGCGACGGGGAGCAAAGCCCCGGCGTCAGCCTGAACGTGAATGAGAAGCTCGAGATTGGTCGTGCGCTGGTGGATCTCGGCGTTGACATCATCGAAGCCGGCTTCCCGATCTCCTCGCCAGGAGACTTCCAAAGCGTCAACACGCTCGCAAAGGAACTTAAGGGAGTTACGATCTGCGGCTTAACGCGCGCCGTCGCAAAAGACATCGAAGTTGCCGCAGAGGCTCTGAAGCCGGCTGAGCGCCCGCGCATCCACACCGGCCTCGGCGTGAGTGACATCCACCTGGAGAAGAAGCTCCACATGACCCGCGAACAAGCGCTCGAAGCAGGCGTCGCAGCCGTGAAACTCGCGCGAAAATACACCGACGATGTGGAGTACTACATGGAAGACTCCGGTCGCGCCGACCCTGAGTACGTCTATCGTGTAGCCGAAGCGGTCATCGAGGCTGGAGCAACCGTGCTCAATGTACCCGACACCACGGGCTACAAGTACCCCGACGAGTATATGAACCTCCACAAAGGAATCCTGGAGAACGTCCCCAATGCGGACAAGACCATCCTTTCTTGCCACTGTCATAACGACTTAGGCATGGCCACCGCGAATACTCTCGCAGGCGTGCTCGGCGGTGCGCGCCAAGTGGAAGTAACCATCAACGGCATCGGCGAGCGAGCAGGAAACACCGCCCTCGAAGAGGTCGTAACTGCGATGAAAATCCGCGAAGACCTCTTCAACGTCTACACCAACATCAAGCACCAGAAGCTCCTTGCTGTCAGCCGCCTCGTGAGTCAAATCACAGGCATGATGGTGCAGCGCAACAAGGCGGTGGTCGGCGCTAACGCTTACGCACACAGCAGCGGCATTCACCAAGACGGTGTCCTCAAAGACCGCTTGACCTACGAAATCATCGCACCCGAAATGGTCGGCGCCGAAAGGAGCGAAATCATACTGACCGCGCGCTCCGGACGGCACGGCCTCCGACACCAACTCGCCGAGATGGGCTTCTCGTTCCCCGAAGATCGCTTCGAGCGGCTCTATGAGGAGTTCCTCAAAGTGGCAGACTCGAAAAAAGAGGTCAGCCGAGAAGACCTCGCGCAACTGGTCGACGCCGTAAAATGACCCCAAACGGGTAAAGTCGCCGCCGCTGCGCTCACGATTGGTAGCAGCGGACGAGATCGCGGCCGTGTGGAAGCGGTTCAGCTGTTGCCATCGGCCTCGCCCCCCAGGTTCGGGACCTGTGGCGCCTGTTGCAGGATGACATCCACGCCCAGCGTGACGGGACGGCGCGGGCCTACGGCGGTTCGCCCCTACAAAACGACGCCGACGCCAATACCACCAACGACCAGAAGAATTGGCCATGACCTAAAGGGCCAAAGATATCTGAGGCACACAACGGCCCATCCTTGAACCCCGATGCAGGATCCCAGGTCGAGAACTGAGCGTAGATCTTTATCCTTTGCCTAAGACCACGCGACGCAGCCTGGAAGGTTCGAGCGAGTGGACCGACAATCGAAGTATGAGATCTCCCCCTTGGAAGCGCGTCGTGTTGAGTGGTGTCATCCTTTGTGCGGCGTACATCCTAACGATTTCGTTTTGGAGTCGCAGCGCGGGCGAGGCGTACAGGCAGCGGGAGATAGCACGCGACCATAAGTTTCACGAGGCGCTGGAGGTTGGTGATTCATCTGCAACGGCGTCTCTTGCCGACCGCCTTGTGCGAGAATCCGAAGAGGATTTCACAGGTGATGATGCTATGAAGGTGGGTGCGGCAGGGCTCATCCTCGTACTGGGCGCCTATGGAATAGCGGCGTGCACGTATCTACGTTCCACGCGTTCCTCCTGATCGTTGTCGGTGCCTGTTTAGCAGGCGCCATCGCCGTTGGTCTGGGCAGTCGGACAATTGTGGAAGAGTTCCTCCAGGAGCGTCTAAGCGCAGTCAAGTCGCCCGATAAGAGTGAAACATAGCGAGCGGCTCACCTCCTGCTCGGGGGTTGAGCGTCCTCTCGCCGGACAAGCCCCCCAAGCACGAGGGCAGAGCCGATGATCACAAGGTTTTTCACGATGTACTGTCCCTCCAACGTTAGATGGAAAAGCGAGCCTTGAAAGCACACACGGGGCAAAAGCACAAGCGGAAGAAACGTACCCGGCATCTGCAACGCCAAAAGAGCAATGCCGATCCGCGTCAGGGCGGGAGTCGCGAGGCAAACGCCGATTACCACCTCCCACCAACCGAGAAAAGGCACGAACCACGTCGGGTCGAACCAGTAGACCGTCTTCTCCACTAACTCTGCAGCGGGGCTTGAGCCGACGACCTTGAGCGCGCCAAACCAAACGAACGCACCACCAAGCCCGAGACGCGTGGTTGGAATGCCGAGACGCCACATCCAGCGCGAAATCCTCCTGTCCATTTCGTCGAAGCGAGACGGCACCATGGGGTCCTGTCTACCTGAATGCGCGCGATGAATCGCTTGCGCAAGAGCAGGAGCCGCACTTCGATAACCACCGTGTCAAACACCTGCAATAGTCATCTGATTCACAACAACGAGTTCCGGCGAACCGTTCAGGGTACAACCCATTAGGCGACGCAATCCTTTCCATGAGTGAAGGGTGCGGCGCTCAGCTTCGACCGGCTGTCTAACATCCGTGAGCGTGTCGGCCTTGAATGAAGGATCTATTGTTCGTTGTCGCAATCGCGACTGGGTGTTGTTACCGAGCGACCAGTCGCACGGATTCCTGCTTCGCCCGCCGGCTACGCGATCTGGCCCGCCTGGCCAAGCATCTTCAGGACTCAGAGCAAAACACAAAACTACACCGCTGTATTGAGGTTGTTCGGACTTTGCTGACGGACGGCTTCCAGCCTATCGTTTGGTGCCCCTACGTCGCGACAGCCGAATATGTCGGGGAGACGCTCCGTCGTGGGCTCCCCGATGAGCAAGTTGTGACGATCACCGGCCGGATGGGCGATGACGAGCGGCGCATCAAGATTGACGAGATCTCTGCTGAGAAGCAGCGCGTGCTGGTGGCCACCGATTGTCTCTCCGAGGGCGTCAACCTGCAGGAAAAGTTTACTGCGGGCGGTGCTGCACTATGACCTGCCGTGGAATCCCAACCGGCTGGAGCAACGCGAAGGGCGCGTGGACCGGTACGGACAAAGCGCCCAGAGGGTCAAGGCGATTCGTTTCTACGGTCATGACAATGCGGTGGATGGCGTAGTCATAAAGGTGCTGCTCGACAAGGCACGCGAAATCCATTGCACGCTTGGCACATATGTCCCTGTGCCCGAAGAGAGCGAGAGCGTCTACGAAGCGGTGCTCAATGCGCTCCTCTTGCGGGCGGGGCGCAAGGCAGCCGCCCAGCTCGCATTGGATCTGGAAATTCCCGAGGTCTCTCAACTCCACCAGCGCTGGGAACGCGATTACGAACAGGAGCGCATCAACCGCAGTCGCTTTGCCCAACGCGCTGTCAAGCCGCACGAAGTCAGAAGGGAGCTGGAAGCCACCGATGCTGTCCTCGGCGATCCGAACGCCGTCAAAACCTTCGTCCTGAACGCGGCGCAACGGATCGGGCTTGCCATCAGCCCCGACATGCGCCCAGGAATCTTCCGAATCGCGGTAACCCCTGAGGCAAAGGAAACGCTGCCCGAGGCTATTCGGTTCGCTCTGCCGAGGACTAAAAACCCACCGCTGGCTGGTGAGCTTCGACTTGCCCGCGCCCGCAGGCGCGGAGTATCTCGGGCGCAACCACCGCCTCGGTCTCGATGGCAGGCGCAGCCTCACCGACGAGATTGCTGCCGCCTTCGCCGATGCACGGGCGCTATGGGGCGTGTTCCAAAATCGCCTGGCCCGTTTGGCAGAGAAGGAACTCGCGACTTCAGAGACGCGCGAATACTGGGTGATTCCTTCTCTCCGGCTCCTGGGATACGACCTGCTCTACAACCAGCGCGCCCACCAAGTGGAGGGCCTCACGTTCGCCATCTCCTATTGCGCGGACGAACCGGACGACGCGCCACCGGTGCATATCGTAGGCGAGCGGCAGGAGCTGGGCCGCTTGGCGCCCACCGGCCGCCCGCGGCTGGCGCCGCACTCGCTGGTGCAGGAAGACTTGAATCGTACAGAGCAGCTCTGGGGGATCGTCACCAACGGCCGGGTGCTCTGCTACTCCGTTCGATCGCTTACGGCGCGCGAGCGCTCTTCTCGTGTGAGGTTAGACCGT
>PSLA01000010.1:64152-78498 GCA_040289295.1 Armatimonadota bacterium | reverse complement strand
TTGGTGGCTGTGACGCCGTTTTCGATCTCCTCAAGCAGTCTCTTGAGGGCCGGGCGGTGCGTGTGCTCCGTGGCACCGCCAATCTGCAGGGCATGCTCAATCTGGCTGATGTACTCGTGCAAGATAGTCACTTTGGTCATCCTTCATCACTGCCTGGGTCAACCGCTATTCTGCCGCACGCTGGACCTCCGCCAGCGCCTCGCCGCCAAAGGGGATGTCCACGACAGCGAACGCGAGGTCATCGGAGGTGAGCGCGGCATCACCATGAAGGTTTCTGCTGTTCGGATGTCCTACACCTCGCCGCAGCCGCTTACCCGCGGCCCCTCTCCCGTGCACGGGAGGAGGTTGACGCCGCAGGCGGATCCGCGACGGCGTCCCCCACGGCTCCGAGCCGGTTCTTCCACAGGAAGCGGCGTGATTAGGCGAGGCATTTGGCGCTTCTCGGGCGTCCTATGGTAGAATGCGAACGAGGGCGCAACCCTCTAACCTACCACCACACAAGGAGGTGTGATAGAGATGAAGAAGATTGTCGTTGCTCTTACTGTGCTCGCCGCGTCCGGCGCCTTTGCCTCTAACAGCGGTCAGTACTATCAACTCATAAAGCCGTGGACGTTGACCGTCGGTGTTCCATTCTGGCAAGGTGACCACAAAAACCTCGGAATCGACAACGGCTTTCTCGTCGGCCTCGACTACCAGTACCAGCAGGGTGGAGGCGCTCACGGCTCGTTCATCGGCGTCCGCGCCATGTTCGGCAAGAGCGGCGGTACCGAAAGCCAGACAATGGGCGTTCACTACGGCGCGTCCACCGGTTTCGGCGGCGGGGCGCAGAACCTGTACCTGAAGACAGCCGGCGGCTACTACAACACAGACGTCAACGGCGCCGGTGACAAGTGGGGCTTTGGCGGCTTTGTTGCACTCGGCTATCTGTTTGGCGGTGCCGGCATGAGCGGCATGGGCTCGCAGGGGCTGTCGCTCGAGGTCGGATGGTTCTGGGCTCCGTCGACCGGAGGGGTGGACAACAACGGCTTCTACGCGGCAGCCGGCATCAAGTTCTAAAGGTTCTTCCCCGGAATGCCCGGTTCCGTCAGGAGCGCGGGGTCGAGTGCGCGTTGAAGGGTCTCCTCGTCCAGGATGCCCATCTCGCGCACTACTTCCGGGATGGTCTTGCCTTCGCTTAGTGCCTTCTTAACAACCTCTGCCGCTTTGCGATAACCCACGTATGGATTCAGCGCCGTCGCGAGTGAAGGGCTCACCTCAGCGTAGTAGCGGCACCGCTCTTCGTTTGCGGTGATCCCCTCGATGCAGTTTGCACGGAAGGTGCGCAACGCATTTGTCAGCACTTGCTGGGCGAACTGACTGCTAAATGCCATCCCGGGCATCATCACGTTCAGTTCCAACTGACCCGCCTGGACGCACAGATCAATGCTTTCACACTGGCCCAGCACCTGGAACATTACAAGGTTCATGTTCTCTGCCATAGAGGGATTCACCTTGCCGGGCATGATGCTGCTTCCGGGCTGAACCGGCGGCAGCGTAATCTCCGCTAAGCCGGTCAGCGGCCCTGAGCAGAGCAACCGCAGGTCGTTCGTGATTCGCGTGAGTTCCAAACACAACAGGCGCAGGGCAGCAGCAAGCGCGCTCATGGGGAACTGCGACTGCATCGCCTCGCGGAGGTCCTCGCTTGGTCGAAACGGTATTCCCGTCCAGTCTGCCAAAAGTGCGACCACCCGCTTTCGATAGTCGGGGTGCGTGTTCAGCCCCGTGCCGGCGGCGCTTCCACCGATCCCTAACTCCTCCAACTCCGCTCCGGCGCGCCGAAGCCATTCGGCGCTCCTGCGAATCGCAGCCGCATAGGCGGCGAATTCCTGCCCAAGGCGAATCGGAACCGCGTCCTGAAGGTGAGTGCGCCCGGACTTCAGGATGCGGTCGAACTCGCGCGCCTTGTTCTCAAAGGCGGAGGCAAGAGAGTCAACCTCCGGCAACAGGTCCTGGAGCATCATCCGACTCATCACGCGCATGGCAGTGGGGAAGGTGTCGTTGGTGGATTGTGCGTAGTTGACGTGGTCGTTAGGATTAACGCGTTTGTACTGTCCTTTCTCCCCTCCAAGGATTTCTTCCGCCCTGTTCGCAAGGACTTCATTGACGTTCATGTTGAAACTGGTGCCTGCGCCCATGTGGAAGACGTCAACAGGAAACTGGTCCCGCAGTTCGCCGGCAAGCACTTCGTCTGCCGCTTGCACGATGGCGTCTGCGATTTGCTGGTCAAGCAGGCCAAGTTCGGCGTTTGCGACTGCGCACGCCTTCTTCAAGATGACGTACGCGTCAATCATCTTGGGGTGCTCGGTGATTCCGCTGATCTGGAAGAGGTTCCGCGAGCGCTCCGCCTGACTGCCCCAGTAGGCGTGAGCGGGAACTTTCACTTCCCCGAGGCTATCCGCTTCTATCCGATGCTCCATGCCGTCGAGTGTACCGAGTGGTCTCTCGTGCGAAACGTGGAGGAAGCACGCGAACTTACGCGCTTACGGCTTCGCGCGCAGCGGATAACGCAGCTTCGAAGTTCGGCAACTCCGATATCTCCTGTACGTACTCAGCGTAAGCGAGGGTGCGGTCCGTCGAACAAAAAATCAGAGCGGGCGCTCCAGGCCATTCAGCAGGTTGCGACCCCGGATCGCCTGCGGGGGACCAGGCAAGGGCGATCCCTCACCCCAGCCCTCTCCCACAGGGAGAGGGGGTCGGGTGTGATAAACTGATTCCTACTTCGCAGAGATCGAAGCACTATGGAACGACCGGCATATATTCCCTTGACGCAGACCGAAGCGCTTGACCCGAAGGCGGAAGAGGCGCAACTCGTCTACCGTACCAGGCAAGGTGACCAGAACGCGCTGCGGGAGCTCGTCACTCGTCATCGCGTTCGCCTGATACGGACGGCGGCCAACGTTTTGCGCGACCCAATCGAAGCTGAGGACGTTGCGCAAGAGGCGTTCCTGAAAGCATTCCGTGAACTTTACCGGCTTCGAGACGACCGAGCGTTCCCCTCCTTCGTTTATCGAATCTGCGTTCGGCTGTGCGTTGACCGGCTTCGGCTGAAGAGGGCGGAGCCCTCGCCCATCGAGCCCAGGGAGGAAAGCTCTGGCGGATCGATCGAGACACGGATGCTGGTGGAACGTTTACTGAACCAACTAAGTCCCGACCTCCGTCTTACGCTTGTCTTGCGTGAGATGGAACAGTTGAGCTATGAAGAAGTAGCAGAGGCGATGGGCGTACCGGTTGGCACGGTCCGTTCGCGGCTCCACACGGCTCGCGAGCGATTCCGCACCCTTTGGATCCTTGCCCACCAGGGGGAGGAGTAGGAACGAAGTAGCCATGACCGAGCGGGTATGCGACCGATTCAGGAACCTGGCTCACGCGGACGAGGCGGGCCTGAGCCGAGAGGAACTAACGTTCCTGCGGTCCCATGCCGGTGAGTGCGGAGATTGCCGTCGGTACCTCACAGACATGTCGCTATTGAGCGACGTGCTTCGATCTTTGGCGCTTGACCACCGCGGTGATCACGACTTCGCGGACCGAGTAGAGGAGTCAGTCGTTTCCGCTCGCGTACTTGACGAGTTAAATGCATGGCGTCCTGCCATGATCGCTGCTCTTACCACGGCAGCCGCCATCCTGACCGTCTTGCACGTGCTGACGTCGAATCCGGCGAGGCCCTCGCTGAAGCCCACGGAGACACCGACTGCGGAGGTCAACGTTCCGCTTGACCTCTTTGAAGATGGCGGATCGAGCGCTCCAACCCACCCGGGCAACAAGGGGTAGGGACTCCCAAGTGAGCTCGTTGCGACGCCTCTTCGCAGGCGTTCTCGTGGGCACGCTGCTTGCCCTGATAATCCATCCGGCGGCGCGCGCGCTGTTTCTCTATTTGCTTCGTCCTCACGACGATGTCGCACGCGCAGTGGAACTTAACCCTCTTTCTCAGTCGCCCTCATTTCCCATCCGGCCGCCGCGAGCCGAGCCGGTGTCTACGGGCGAACTCTCGCTGCTCGCCTACCAGATGGCACGACGCATGAACGTGCAGGGACAGGCGTTTGTGGAGCAGAGTGACTTCGAGAGGGCGCTCGCGTACCTGCAAAGCGCTGCGCTTGCCGAGCCGGATAACGCCTTTTGGCCACAGATGGTAGCGGCTCTTGCGCACCGATCCGGCCGACCGGAGCTCGCTCAGGAGATGTGGAGACGCGCTGCGGTCTTGGGATCATGGTCGGACCGACGAACGGAGCAGATTCTGACGTTTAGCAAGGAGCTTTCTCATGCCGACGGGGTTTCCCTCGCCTGGCACACCGTGCTGGCCGTGAGGCTGCGACTGGCCGACCCTGTGGCGATGATCATCCGGTCGGCGGCGGCTGCGTTCGAGCCAACCCCCGATGATCACCGCCGGCTGCGCGAGCGCGTCACCGCGATTAAGAACGCGGAGTTGATTCTGAAGGGCGCGTACTCCGTAGAAGCGCGAATGGCAGCATGCACCCTTGCCTATCGTGCTGCCGAGATGGGTGCCGGTCCACGCTCCGCCATTCTCGAACCGAGCCGATTTGAAGATGTACGTGCTTCGTTCGTCCGTGCGGTGGCCCAGTCTGTGGGCGAAACAGAGGCGCAGGCTGCGGCGAGAACTCTCATGCGAGCGGAAGGTTGGCTCCGCCTGATGAAGCCGATGGTGCAGGTGGAGGCGGAGAGGGACCGGGTCGAAGCGGCCGCAGTCTTGGCGGCGACCGGCCCGTCCGCCCTGCTGCTTACCGCGTTCTCCTTGGCCGGCTTGGCGCTGCTCGGATGGGCCGTTCGTTTGCTCCTCGGCCCAATCCCGCACCCGGACCCTCGAGCCGTCTTGGGCGCCGGCTCGATTCTCGCCGTGGCGGTGTACGCCGGCACTGGCTTGGCCTCTTTAGCAGCGTGGGTGGTGTTGCTGGCGGTAGTGCTTGCGCTACCGATTGAAGTGGCGGCTACGAACGGCGCTTCGCCAGGGCGATTGGAGCGCGTGATCCTGCTTGCCATAGGTTTAATCGGTGCAACCCTGCTTACGTCGTTCTTCGTTCACAGGTCCTTCCCTAACAGCGTGCTCGCGGCCTTCGACCCCAACTCACCGCCGTGGACGGATGAAACTCACACGCTGCTTACTGTTGCTCTGGTTACGCTTAGCCTGACGATTCCAGCCTGCCGGATCTTCGCCGGTCGGCGACGGATGGCCGTTTTTACGGTGCTCGGCGGTTACCTAACGTGGTTGGGGACAGCGCTCGCGGTCGCTATGGTCGCCATCGCTGCGTTCGCGACGCCGATCGCCCTAAAGGTGGAAAGGGATGCAAAACAAACCGTCGAGATGTGGGCAATTGATGAGCAGAAGGTGTTCCGTATAGACTACAACCCATGAACAGCCGAGGTGAGGCAGCCCTGATGTCCCTCACCCCGACCCTCTCCCAGGGGGAGAGGGAGGTCGAGAGGTGAGCCAGCCGTGATGTCCCTTACCCTGACCCTCTCCCAGGCGGAAAGGGAGGTCGAGCGGCTCGTGCAAAAAGCGCGTGCGGAACGGGCGCGGCTTTTCGCAGAACTGCGCGAACAGCCCACGGGTCGCGCTTGGTGCAGACAACACTCGGCCGTCGCCGACCGCGTGCTGCGCGCTCTGTTTCGGCTGGTGCACCGTGGGAGCCCTAGGACGATGTTCTCCGTTGTCGCAGTTGGCGGCTACGGTCGCCGAGAGGTCGCTCCCTACAGCGATCTTGACCTAACCTTCCTGCCGGAAGGTGAACTGACAGCCGATGCCGAGGAGTGTGTTCGCCGGATGTTCCACCTGATGATCCAGTTGTTCGGCGAGTTGAAATGGCCGGTGGGCTATGCGTTTCGCCTTCCATCAGACTGCCCCGCGCTTGACCAAGCGACCCGAACCGGCTTGCTCGACGCCAGGCTTGTTTCAGGCAGAAGGGAAGCACTTGATGCGTTCAACAAGGTCTTCCGTCGAACGTTTCCTGTTGCTGAGTTTCTCATCAGCAAGCGTGAGGAGCGGCAGTCAAATCGCGCTCGCTGGCATGAGACGCCCCGCGTAGTTGAGTTCCACCTCCGGGACGGTGCCGGAGGTCTGCGAGACGTGCACACAGGTCGTTGGATTGCCCAAGCTCTCAACCGCCGAAGCATCCCGCTGCCAGAGGACGCATATGAGACCCTCTTGACGGTACGGAACGTGCTGCACTCCGTCACGGAGCGAAAGGAAGATCGCCTTCTTCGTACCCGTATCGAGTCGGTCGCCCGCCAGTTAGGCGTTGATGTGCAGGACCTGGCGGAGCGCGTCATCCGTGCAGGAGAGCAATGCGACCACGTCTGGCGCTCCGCCGAGCGTCTCATTCAGACTTCAATGTTTGTTCTCAGTTCAGGCGGCGTGTATGCTGAGCGCGGCGTCTGCAAAGTGGGGCGGGCAAGCGACCTGACGAGCGCCGTTATCGGCGTATGTCGGGCGTCGCGTCTCGGTCTTCGCATCGAACGCGTGAGATCGCCCAAGCAATTGGGAGACACCGCCAGGATTAACGAGCATCTGACTTCGGGCGAGGGCGCGCTCCGGGCGCTGGACGATTCCGGGCTACTTGACGCCGTGCTTCCTGAGCTCACGCCGTGTCGTTACCTGCTCTCAAGAGACTCGGTTCATCGTTACACGGTCGGAGAGCACACGCTGAAGGTTGTTCGCTTCCTCGATGAATCGCGCACGCTGCCAGAGTTCGCAGCTGTGTGGTCAGAAGTGACCAATCATCGGCCGCTCTACCTCGCCGCCATCCTGCACGACCTGGGGAAGGTGAACCCCAAGCGGCGACACGCGGCGGTTGGAGCGGAGATTGCCGAAGCTGTCTGCGATCGCCTTGGCGTCACCGGTGACGAGAAGCGCACGGTGAAGTGGTTGGTGCGCGAGCACCTACTCCTTGCGGACGTGGCCAGGACTCACGACCTCGCGGACCCCCGTACGGCAAGCCAGGTTGCTCTCGCGGCGGAGCGTCCGGACCGCCTCGCTATGCTGTACCTACTGACATACGCGGATACCTCCGCCGTCAACGAGGAACTGTGGACAGGCCCGATGGCGGCCAGCGCGCAGGAGTTGTACGAGCGGGCGCGCTCTGCCCTTGAGACGCCCCAGCCGGTGGAGATTGACCCCGCCCTGTTCCGCCGCCAGGCGCTAAAGCGACTCGCCGAGACGGAGGAGGGCGGAGCGAGGCTGGCGCGTTTCCTCGACCTCATGCCGACGCACTACCTGCTCGCCACCTCGCAGTCTCAGTTCCCGCTGCACGCTGACTATGTGGATCGTGCGAGGGAGGGCGAGACGACGGTCACCTTCCATCACGACCATGAATCGAAGACGACCGACGTGACCGTCTGCATGCGCGACCTGCCGAAGCCCGGCCTGCTAAGCCGATTGCTCGCGGTGTTCTACGCGCTGGACATCAATCTGCACGCTGTGCGTGCTGCAAGTACGCAGGAAGAGCATCCTATCGCGTTGGACGTTCTAACTGTATCGTTTCGGGATGGCCCGCTGCCGGCAGGCTTATGTTCGGTGGTGGCGAAGGAAATACGCTCGCGGGTGCGGAACCGAAAGGACGTGGACGCGCTGCTCCGTCGGCACGGAAAGGATCCCGAGCGGGAGCAGGAGGTGTATCGCTATCGGTTTCACCGGGGCGCGCCTGCGGTGTTGGAGATTGAAACGCGCCTCGGTCGAGGGATGCCCTATCGGGTGGCGCGGATGCTGGCGAGCCTGCACTGGAACATACAAGTGGCTCGAATCGGTCAGGCGGCGGGTCGCGCCGTTGCCCGCTTCTCTCTGAGCAAGCCGGACGGCGCCTCGCTGACGAAGGAGGAGGTTGATCGAGCGCTGCGACGTACGGTGGGCAAGGTATAGTCTCGCTTCTGCATGAACGTCATCATCTTTGGTTGCGGACGTACCGGGGCCGCACTGGCTCGGATGCTTTCGGCGAACGGAGACGAGGTAACCGTCGTCGAGCGCGAGCCTGAGCATCTCGCCCGCCTAGGGCACGACCATGGATGCCGTGTTATCATTGGCGATGGCTTGGACGACGACGTCCTGCTCGATGCCGGCATTTGAGATGCAGACGCATTTATCGCCTCGACCCGAGGCGATAACACAAACCTTATGGCGGCGCAGGTCGCCCAAACGCGCTACGGCGTCTCCATGGTGTGCGCGAAAGTCAACGACGCAGACCGCGCGAAAGAGTATCGGAAGATGGGGGTTTTCAGCATCACGCCCAACCTCTTGACAGCAGGGATGATGCGAGACTGGTTGTTGGGTCGAGAGTTTCTGCCGATTGACGCCTACAACAAGGCAGCGGGGGAGGAGTAGTCGCGTGTATATCGTTGTGGTCGGCGGAGGAAATGTAGGCTTTCACCTCACGAAGATGCTCCTCAAGGAAGGGCACGAGGTATTGCTGCTCGAGAAAGACAAGCACACCTATCAGCGACTTGAGCCGCAGCTGGGCAGCGCGCTTATGCTAGGCGACGGGTGCGAGACACGCGTGCAGCGTGAGGTAGGCTTTGCTCGGGCCGACTGCGTTGCTGCCGTAACCGGCGAAGACGAAGACAACCTGATCGTCTGTCAGATGGCAAAGAACACTTGGGGCGTTGAGCGCGCGATTGCACGGGTGAACAACCCGGAACGAGAAGCGCTATTCAAAGAGTTGGGCATTGATGGCGTAGTGAGCGCGACGGAGATTCTGTTCAACCTGGTCGAGCAAGAGATCAGTGCTGGCTCCGTCGTGCCGCTTGCAGCCTTGCGCCGTGGGAAGATTGAGGTCATCGAGGCGGTGCTTACGAGTCGCTCGCCCGCCGTAGGGCGTCGCGTTAGGGACCTGAACCTGCCTCCCGGAAGCAACATCGTGTGGATCGTGCGTGGTGAGCATGGACTGATCGCCGAAGGTGACACCGAGTTACGCGAAAATGACCTCGTCGTCATCCTCGCCCCCGTCGAACATGGGGCGGAACTTCGCAAAGTTTTGGAAAGCGGGCACTAATCCGCCAATAATGCCAGGAGGAGCGCTCCTGACCGCGGGAACAGTTCACTTGGCAGGATGACCGTTCAAGAAGTAAAACCGTTCGTGGGTCGACGGGTTCGGATCTCGTACGTAGACCGAGGCGGCAAGGAGGTCCACACCGACGGCTTCCTAACGAGTGTGGACTATCGCCCGATGTATGGCACCGTGCTCACGGTCGACGACAGGGAAATTTGCCTTGAAAAGGTCAGGGCAATTGTCGTCAAAGAAGAAAAAGTCGCCTAACCCGCACTGGACTCGCTTGCGTGCCATACTGCGGGCTCATGTTTGCCCGCTTCCAGGGAACGCAGGCCGCGGATTCGAGCGGCGCTTTGGTCGTTGGCGGCTTGTCCGCAGAGCACCTTGCTTCCTCATTCGGCACACCCCTTTACGTAGTGGACGCTGCCGAGGTACGCGCGCGGTGCCGCGAGTTCCGTAGCGCCGTGGAGCCGTTCGCCGGGCGAGTCGCTTATGCGGCGAAGGCGAACCCCGCCATTGGCGTGCTCCAACTCGTGCGTGAGCATGGGTGCGACATCGATGCCGCCAGCGAAGGCGAACTGGAAGCCGCAATGCGAGCTGGATTCCCAGCCGAGAGCATCCACCTTCACGGCAACGCCAAGTCCGACCATGAGCTGCGGCGCGCTGTGGAAGTTGGCGTCCGCGCCGTCATCATTGACAGCCTGGACGAAATCCCGCGTCTCGCTCGCGTGTGCTCGGAAGCGGGCAGGAAACAGCATGCTCTGTTGCGCCTCGCCCCGGGTGTGGATCCGGTCACGCATCAGGCGATCCGAACCGGGCAGGAGGACTCCAAGTTCGGCTTGAACATTGCTTCGGGCGCAGCGTTCGAGGCGGCGGAACGCATCAGGGCTGAGCCGAGCCTGGCGCTCGTTGGTGTCCATGTTCACGTCGGTTCTCAACTGGTGGACGCAGAAGCAATAGCCGAGAGCGCTCGCCGCGCGGCGGAGTTCGCTATCACAGCCAGAGGTGCCTTCGACGAGGTTCAGGAGGTGATTGCAGGTGGGGGGTTCGGAATCGCATACGTAACGGGAGACGCGCCCCGACCTATCCGCGAGAGCGTGCGCCGAATCGAGGCTGCCGTTCGCGGCGAGTTCGATCGCGCCGGCTTGCCGATGCCGACGCTGACGTTCGAGCCGGGCAGGTACCTCGTTGGGACTGGCGGCGTCACTCTGTATCGCGTGATGGTGAGAAAGAGTGTTCCGGTGCAGTCTTCGACAGGTGTGCGAACCTACCTGAGCGTGGATGGCGGCATGGCTGACAACCCTCGCCCACAGATGTACGGCGCGAAGTACACGGCGATGAACGCCTCGAGGCTCTGCGAACCGCACGACACCGAGTTTCGCGTCGCCGGGCGACACTGTGAAACCGACACGCTGATATCGGACGCGATGCTTCCGTCAAACACCGAAGTAGGGGATTTGCTTTGCGTGCAGGGAACCGGCGCATACAACTTTGCGATGGCGAGCAACTACAACCGCTACCCGCGGCCCGCGATGGTCATAGTGGAAAACAGTGAGGCGAGGCTCATCGTTCGGCGCGAAACGCTCGAAGACCTCTTTCGTTGTGAGGAGGCGCTCTGACGATGCAGGAAGTCGAACGGATCATCCCTCAACTCATCATCATCTTCCTTTCCATTGCCCTGCATGAATTCGGGCACGCGAAGTCTGCGGACGCCGCGGGAGACCCTACGCCGCGCATGATGGGGCGGGTGACGCTCAACCCGTTCGCGCACTTGGACCCGCTTGGTTCCGTCATGGTACTCATTACGGTCTTCAGCGGCTTCGGAATCGGTTGGGGTAAGCCGGTGCTTGTGGACCCGAGGCGGATGCAGAACCCGAGGTGGGATCACTTTATGAGCGTCCTTTGGGGGCCACTGACCAACATCATCCTTGCCGTGGCTTGCGCGGTCGCGTTTCGCTTCGCCATTGTCAACGGTATTTCGCCGCTCGACGAGTGGATGTTCTTCGCCGTCGTTATCAACCTCGCGCTCGCGTTCTTCAACTTGCTCCCGCTCGGCCCGCTCGACGGCCACTGGTTGGTTGGAGCGATGCTCCCGCCGCAACTTGGCGTGCGGTTCATACAGGCCAGCCGGACCTACGGATCTCTCATCTTACTGGCGCTCGTGTTCGGCGGCCAGATCATGCGGCAGGCCGGCCAGCCGTCACCTATGCAGATCATCCTCTGGAATCCCGCGTTGAAGATCGCCGAGCTGCTTCTCGGCGTGAAGCTCACTGCTTAGTGAGGAACTCCTTTCGGAAGCGCAGGTCCTTGGCCCGATACGCCGAGCGTGGCGGCTCGATGTAACCGTAGATGCAGGTCTTGCGCCCACTGCGCACCGCCCAGGCGGCGTCGCCGAAACTATAGTGCCACCACTCGTCTTTGCAGTTGGTGAAGCCCTCCTTCGTCAGTGCGCGATAAAGCAGTAGGCGGAGGTCGAGGATCTCCTTTGGCAAGTCGGGCTGGAACGTTGCCGACGAAGCAAAGCGTTCGCCTGGACCGTGCAGGTCAATCGGCTTGCCACGAGCATCGAGCAGCCAAACGTCCACTGCTCCTCCCGTTGAATGGCCCGGTGGCGCCTTCTGATCATAAGGAGCGAAGTAACGGTTAGCCAATCGGCGTAACGCTGCGTAGGGCAATTCTGGGCGCTCTCGGCGCAGCCGCTCAAAGTACGTGTCGTAGATGAGGCGCTGCCGCTCCAGTGATCGCCAAGCCTCACGCACGCCTATGTCGTAGTCAGGAGCGAGGCTCTGGCGCGCGCGCTGAAGCATCCCCGCAACCCGCTCGCGCAGATATGGCACTGCCGTAGATCGAAGCACGCGAATGCCCGGGCATGCGCGACGCAAATGGACCAGCGGCTCGCCTAACTCCTTAAGCCTAACGCGGTTGAGCAAGCCGATCGGCTCCGGCTTTCCTTTCGGATACCGCATCAGCGTCCGAACAGCAGCCAAAGCAGCAAGCCAATGCCGATGATGGTCGTGAGGTCAGCGGTCTTAGTGCTTTCGACCGGGTAGGGGACTTCAACGATGTCTCCTTCCTTCAGTTCGACGTCGGGCGCCGCGCCACGCGCTATGTTGTTAAAGTTAACCGTCACAACTTGTATCTTTCCAGATTCGTTTGCCCGTCGGAGGCGGATCCGGTCAAGCGGTGCGTCCCGGATGGGAGCAGCGTCTCGCAGGGCGATGGAGAGCGTCATACCCGGCTCCCAGGGCATCGTGCCTGGCCGGACGACCGCGCCTCGGACAAAGATGAACTGGTTTGCGGGCCTTAGCGGTACGACCACCTGGTCGCCCGGTGCAAGTTGCATCTTGGCCTGTTCACCGGTCAGGTCAACGCGTGCTTCGCCTCCGGCGGCAAAGCGAACGGAGGCGTTCCGTGCGTCGGCATCGGCGCGGGTGCCGCCGGCGGCGGCGATTGCGTCGCGCACCGTCATGCCTTCTTTGAAAGGCACAACACCCGGCTTGACGACTGCGCCAAGAACCATTACATCAAGAACAGTGATCTGCACGGGCACAAACACGGCGTCGCCTGGAAGGAGCAGCGGGTTCGCCTGATTAGTGCCCTCAACGTATTGAGAGAAGTCAACCGATTCGACGGTGCCGTCTCCTCGCGTGATCCTTATTCGCGTCAGGTCCGCAACGACGGAGGGCTTCGCGGCTTTGAGCGCCTCAGCGAGGCGGATGCCTTCCCTCCATTGAACTTCTCCAGGCTGGGACACCGCGCCGGACACGACGACCGGAGGCGGCTGCATTGGTGGCAAAGCGTCGCCCTTGAGTCTCACCTTGATGGTAGCTCGGCGCAGAATCTGCTGGCGGACGAGGGTGTCCGCGATCTTCCGTGCAGCCTCCTCTGCTGTGAGACCTTTGACTTGTACGGCTCCGATGAACTGTAGAAGCACGAAGCCATTGGGGTTGACGGTGTACTCACCGTTCAACGCGGGCTCCTCGATGCATGTGAGCGACATGACGTCTCCGGGCTGAATCTTCTGTTGGGCGTGCAGCGTCGCAGGCAGCGCGACCATTAGCGTCAGCAGCACAATCGTTTTTCTCATCGTTGTTCCTCTCCTATCATACCGACGGTCTCGAGGGCACTCTCGTGTCGGGGGTAGACTTTGTGTGTTGGCGAAGCCGTTCCCCCATAGCGTGTTTGTCAGTACCGACCGGCCGAACTTTCCAAACGTCTGCGTCTGTTGTGGTGCGTACGCAGACAGCGAATACCAACCGTTTCAGCAGCCGCGCAGAATGGGCATGCCCGAACCAGTCGAGCCGCTAAAGTATCCTTACTGCTCCGACTGCGTCGCACATGTGCGCGCGGCGCAAGGCGTTGACACGGCAAAGTTGATTGCAGTGAACGTCGGCGTGTGGGGTGTTGCTGTGCCCATGTTCGCAAACGCGCCGATTCAATACTTGTTAGTCGCGCCCGCCTTCGCTGCTGCCCTGTACCTGCGTGCGGTTGGCCAGAGGCGTGGTGCCGTGCGGCTTAAGGAGACTTGCGCGCACCCGCTCGCCGCCTGTCACGTCGCTTGGTACCGTCGCTCGACTTACCAGTTCTCGTTCGCGTCGGAGCGATATGCCGGACTCTTTCGGGATGCGAACGCCGGTTCGCTGGTTGAGGAGCCTTAGGACGGCAAAAGGACCAGGGCGGCGCTCCAACGAACGCGGAATGTTCATCCCACAGTGCGCATTCCCTCGATTTCACCGTACGAGCCTGTTCTCGCGCTGCTTCGGCAGGCGAGCGACAGGCTCCAGCAGGCGGTTACGGCAGTCGCTCGGGAGGGCGACGTGCTCAAAGCAGTGGTCTCCATGAATCGAGCGAGCCTCGAAGCGCGCCTTGGGGAGCTGCTGTTCCGCGAGGTCGCTCGGAACGAGCGCACGGTCCTCGACATAGTGGTCTGAGCCAGTTAGTATCCCGCGGATAGGTCAACGGTGTTCGGGATGGGGGCGCCTGCAGCCGCTGCTCGCAGGAGTTCATTCAAGGCGCGCGCTCGAAGCGCTTCGTTCTCGTCAACGTCGGCGCCGCGATGAGGGCTGAGCACGACGTTTTCCAGCCGCTCGAACGGAAAGCTACTAGGCCTATTGGCGCCATGCCTCGGATAGCGGTACCAAACGTCCAGCCCAGCCCCTCGTATACGACCCTCTGAGAGGGCGGTGAAGAGCGCTTCCTCGTCCACGGTCGTCCCTCGCCCGACGTTTACTAAGATACAAGAAGGCTTGAGTATCTTTAACTCTTCTCCTCCGATTAGTTGCTCAGTTTCGGCGGTTGCGGGAAGGGCTATCAACAGGGC
>PSLA01000010.1:55603-63949 GCA_040289295.1 Armatimonadota bacterium | reverse complement strand
AATCAGGCGCTTGGCGGCGGCGAAAAGCAATGCCATCGCCATCTCCGCAGTCGCCGGCGCATTGTGGTGGAGGTTGTGAAGCGTTACGCCGTACACAGCGCGAACAGCCTCGATTGTTTCTGGTGGAACGCCAGTGAATGGCACTATTACTGCACGTAGGGAGGGCAGATTCTGCAGCTGCTCGAGGGTGGGACGTCCCCATACCAGTATTTCAGTGTTCGGGTGTGGTGGATCGCCTACGGTAACGGAGACACCTTCTGGCAGCCCCTTCCGCAACGCTTCCGAGAACGTCGCGTCGGGCTGCCAGCCGAGATGGACTCGAATCAGCGTTTCTTCCACCAGAACGTATCGTCGTTGGCGAACCTACGTGCGCGGTCCTCGAGGTCGCGTCGCTCCTTCCGCGACATCGGTGTGAACGCTTGGACGATTGGAAGGTTGTGCAGCACGTCTCTGTACCTTCGAAAGCCCACGGTGAGCGTGTCAACGGGGAGACTAAGCGCGTAGCGCAACCAGGGTGCAGGGTCCTTGACCCCACCCTCAGCTCGCTCGACGCCTTTGAGCGCCTTCATGCCGACGATGGCGATGCGTTTCGCGCTTGCCTTCGGGATGACTTCGCTCGCGAAGTCGCCGATCCAGTTGTCCGCCGCGCTGACTGGCACGAGTATCGAGTCGAACGGGTACTCTTCGATGGCGCGCAAGATAATTTCTGGCCGGGTGTGCCCGGTTATGCCGATGAACCTCGTCAGTCCCTCCTTTTTCGCCCGTTCTAGCCCTTTTACCGCTCCGCGAAAAGCTTGGTTTAGGGTGCTGCTGTCGTTAACGGCCACGCGGGCGCCCTCATCGAGGGGGACGATTTGCGCTCCGGGGAGCATCGCTCACTCACCCCAGCCCTCTCCTCGTGGGAGAGGGGGCCGGAATCGTGGTCATCGAGCGGAGTTTACCCGTCAGGCCAAACAAGGCTTTTTATATTGACAAACTCCCTTATTCCGAACGGTGAAAGTTCGCGTCCGTATCCACTTCGCTTGATTCCGCCGAAGGGAAGCCTGGGGTCCGAGCGTACGAAGTCATTCACGAAACAACAGCCGGCATCCAGGCAGTGCGAGGCGACACGCTTTCCTTTTTCCAAGTCAGATGTGAACACGGCTGCCCCGAGTCCAAACGGGCTTGCGTTCGCGAGTCGGATGGCGTCCTCAAGGTCGTCAGCCTCGATGACAGCGGCAACGGGCCCGAAGATCTCCTCGTCGAATGCGGGCATCCCCGGCGTTACGCCTGATAGCACCGTGGGCGGATAAAAGGCGCCAACTCCTTGCGGCACTTGGCCCCCAGTGGTGATGTGCGCGCCCTTGTGCACGGAGCGGAGCACTTGGGAGTGCAGTTCATCTCGAAGGTCTGCTCGCGCGAGCGGCCCAATATCGACGTTGGTGTCGGTCGGTGGGCCGAATCTTCTTTTGGACATGAGTTGGGTCATTGCATCAACGAACTCAGAGTAGACAGCTTTATCGACAATAAACCGCTTCGCCGCGATGCAACTCTGCCCAGAGTTGATGAGCCTAGACGTGACGCACGTATCCACGGTTCGCTCGAGGTCGCAATCGGCGAGCACGACGTATGGGTCGCTTCCTCCCAGTTCGAGCACGGTTTTCTTTAGGTGCGCGCCGGCTGCGGAGGCGACGGCGCTGCCCGCGGGCGTGCTGCCGGTGAGTGTAACAGCCTGCACAATCGGGTTGGCGATAACTTGCTCCACTTGATCGCTGTTAATGAGAAGCGTTTGGAAAACGCCGTCGGGCGCGCCGGCCTCTCGGAAAACCCTCTCAATCTCGGTTGCGCAACCGCACACGTTCGAGGCGTGCTTAAGTACGGCGGTGTTTCCCGCCATTAGGGCGGGCGACGCGAAGCGAAACACTTGCCAGAGCGGAAAGTTCCACGGCATCACCGCGAGCACGCAGCCGAGCGGACGAAACACCACGGCGGCTTTCAAGCCATCATCGAACGGAACCGGCTCGTCAGCGAGGAATCGCTCGGCGTTGTCGGCGTAGTACTCGCACGTCAAAGCGCACTTCTCGACTTCTGCCTCGCCCTGGGGGAGCGGCTTGCCCATTTCGTCTGCCATCAGTCGCGCGAGCGAGGGTTTGTCCCTTCGCAGGATGGCTGCGGCGGAGCGCATCACTTCACCCCGCGGCCCGAAGCCGCCGTCGCGCCAACCAACGAACGCTCGCTCGGCAGCCTTCAGTGCGTCGAGTACCTGCTCACCGCTGGTCGGCTGCCACTCGCGGATTACTTCGCAGGTCGTTGGGTTGATGGACCGCATGCGGGTCAAGGATACCGCCGCGCGGGAGACGCTGTCGACGTTACATTCCCGGCTGTGCGGGTGGCTGCGCGGGCGGCGTCGGCGCTCCGGTTGGGGCAGTTGACTGAGCGGCGAAGCGCTCGGGGAAGAAGTCGCGGTACACGATCGCGATGCCGAGGAAAAACATTGGTAGCGTGAACACCACCCCGATGCCGCATGCGATCGAACCAATCTCTGCAACGATCGCGAGGACAAAGAAGAATAGAATCGCCATGAGCCAGTCCTTCTTGAGCGCTTCCCAACTCATATTGAGCGCTTGCCAAGTCATTCGAATTGAACCAACGGAGCCGACGTTCTGATCCGCCAGGATGGGATAGGCGAGGAACGTAAGTCCGGCGAATATCAGGCCCGGAATGATGCACAGGAAGAAGCCAACGTACGTAAGTACGCCGATGATGAGTTGCGCGGCGATGAATCGAGGCGCAAGATCGAATGACTGAAACAAGTCGCCTACAGCCGGCATCTCGCCTCGGAGCTGTCGAATCGCCATGCGAAACAGCCCCCCGGTAAAGACGCCCGAGACGAGCAGGATGAGAAGCAGCAGCACAAAGTATGCGAACAGGGACGCGATGAAACCCGCACGGGTGTCTCCCGACAACATGGCCGGAGTAAGGACGACGAAGAAGCCAAGAAACCAGATTGCGGCAACGATTGTCAATAGAACAAGCTGCGCAACGACCCAGGTGCCAATGTTCCGCATAAACTCTCCCCAGGCCTCCCCGATCACTTCAAATCGTATGCGCGGTCCCGCCGCTGGCGTGTACGTGTTTGTTGGTTGTGCCATTTTCCTACCTATAGGACGGGCGAAATACGCAAAACGCCGCGTCGCAGCACGGCGCGGCGTTCGTTAGGTGGCGGTTTGGGTTATCCCCGAACTGTCCACGTGCAGCGGTCGAACCGCCCGTCCCAGGAGATGAAGGTTACGCCTCGGTCGTGGTAGCCGATTCGTGCTCTGACGAGGCGGGTTCCTGCCTGGACGAATCGCTCGGGATTAGTAGTAATGGTTACCACGACGATAGTGTCCTCCGTTGGTGCCTTCCGCTCGTCAACGACCTCCCAGGTCGAGTTCAAGAAGTTGAACAGTTCGATTCGCTGGATCGCCGGCTCGCCGCTCGTTGCGCCTTCAAAGTTGAACCTGAGTTCGGCAGGCGTTTGAATGCGTGAGGCGCCCTCGACAACCAACTCGACGGACGCGGCGGCGATCTCAGTCGGTCTCCGCGCCTCGACGAGGAGGTAGGAGTCGTCGCTGAAGAACAGGTCTTGTAGGCCACCGCCGGTTTGGGCGCCTCGGGTCACCGTAAAAGCAGAGGGGAGTACCTCGAGCGCTTGACTGACGTCGAGGATGAACAATCCTCGCTCGATGTCGCTTACGATGACGGTGCCGCTCGGGAAGAAAGGATAGTTGCTCCAAGCGCCGTTGAATCCGCGATTGTCGTTCTCGGGATATGTGTCGAACCATCCGACCTGGGGAGGATTGAGGGGATCAACGTTCGCGTTGAAGATTCGCAACCCACTTCGATAGTTGGCTTCGAAGATGAATCCGTCGCGCACATACAGGTTGTGGTCAATCGCAGGTAGACCTGACGTGAACGACGTCACGTATTGTGCGTTCTCAAGGCTCTCGACGTTGATGACAATCGTACGCGTGGTGAACCGTAATTGCGCTCATCGAGCTCGTCGTTAACGTAGAGATACTTCCGTTCTTCGTCGAGCCACGCTTGGTGGCAGTACGACACGTTCGGATATGCAACTCGCTTGATTAGAAACGGACTATTCTTGTTCGTCACGTCGTAGATGTCAACTCCGCGGCCTTCGCTACAGCCAAAGAGAATCTGCCGGCCGGAGTACGGTCCAGATGTGTAGGTCACGATCTGCGCGTCGTGTATATAGTTCGTCGTCATGGACGGCGGGCCGACCTGCACAGGGTTTGCAGGGTCTGCGAGGCTGAAGCACATCGTTGTGCCGGTACCCTGGTTCGATCCACACGTGTAGAGAAAGCCGCTCATCGTGTCAATGGCTACGTTGTGGCTTCGGCCCGGGGACGTGATAGTGCGCACCAGCGTTACTACGCCCTGGTCAATGCGGTCTAAGTCTATAACCTGGATGCCCGTCCCGCTAGCTTCAGTCACCACATAGGCGTAGTGGGAGTACGTTTTGATACTTCCCCAGGTGCTTGAGGTGTGGGGAACCGTGGCAATGACAACCGGGTTTGCCGGGTCTGTAATCTCGACAAACGCCACCTTGTTGTTTAGCCCCATGATCGCATACTCGCGTCCCGAGGGGGCAACATAGCCCCAGCAGTCGTTGCCCGAACTTGCGCCTAAGGTGGCCGGCGGCAAGTTCCGGTACATAGAAACGTTGTGTGAATCGAATTGAGCCGCCACTGTCTGGGCAGCAGTCGCGGCGACCAGCCAAGTGAAAGCCTTCAGGTGGTTGTTGATTTCCTGCTCACGTCGGGCATCGGTTCGCCCTGCCATGAGAGGGACAATGTGTTGGCGTGCGTTCGTTCGCCAAGCGAAGGCGGGGTGGAACCTATGCTCGCATTTGTGCGGCCGGGGGTGCGGCTTTCAGGCGCACAATCGGCCTTCGCAGCAACGAAAGGTGCGTAGCACGCATTCGCTTGGTTCAGGAGAAGGCGCCTGCGATGGAATTGCGCTCGTTTGTCCGCTTCGCCGCACGAGTTCGCGGAAGTGATGGTTCGCGTTCCAAGCCGCGAAGGTGTCAGGCTGGGCGCTTGCGGCCCGTTTTCTCTTTGCCCTGAGGGAAGACAAGCGTCCGTGTCAAAACGAAGTTTCCAATCCCGCCCACTGCGATGCCGACGAGGTTCACTGCAAGGTACCAGTACCGCTGACTCGACACGGGAAGCAGAAGAAGAAACACCAGTTGGCGCAAGGCTAGACCAACCAGGCACACTATCACGAAAATGGGATACGAGCGACGATGCTGACCCGTTGGTCGCAGGAACGTGAAACGCCAGTTGAGGGCGTAGTTGAACGTAGCGGCGGCGAGAAATGCGAACGTGAGCGCAACGTGTGGATGCAAACCAAACCACTCAACACCCGCGAAGAGCACGCCCATATCAACAAACACGCCCAACCCGCCAACCAAGGTAAACAGCACGAGCTGCGTCCAAAACGGAAAGCGAAACCGGTATAGTCGAAGTAAGTGCCGCAGGTACTCAATCTGCTGCTTCGTTGTGAGTTTGCTCTCCCCTATCCGTCGATCTCGAAACTGGATCGGAATCTCCTCGAGGCGCCCGCCTGTTTTTACTACCGTTTCGAGCACGATCTTCCAACCAACCGGGTCCAAGGGTACGCCCGACAGTATGTCGAGTCGCACCGCCATGAACCCTGACGTCGGGTCGGTCATCCGCGTGAGCGGGCGGGCGAGGAGCGAGGCGCCCCAAGACACGAAGCGCCGGAACCAGGGCCAACCAACCGCCGACCCGCCGGGCACATTGCGGCTGCCCACCACAACGTCCGCCCTACCCTGCAGCACCGGGGCGAGCAGCTGTGGCAGCGACTCGGGGGGGTGGCTTAGGTCGGCGTCCATCACCACGGCAATCCGCCCCCGCGCTTCGCGGAAGCCGTCGAGCACGGCAGGGGAAAGACCGCGGTTGAAGGTTCGGCGCACGGCGCGTACGGGGTACTCGCGTCCTAACTCCAATGCCTTGTCGTAGGTGCCGTCAGGAGAGTCGTCGTCCATCACGAGAACTTCATGCGAAATTCGGGCTTCGCTGAGGGCACGGTGGATTCTTGGAATGATGATGGGCAGGTTCTCCACCTCCCGGTACGTAGGAAGAACCACGGTGACCGCGGGGTTGACGCACATCTCCTGGCTCGCTTCCTTTTCGGGCATGAGGTAGACTTCCCGCTCCGGCAGGACCGTCAGACGCCGATACACCCTCTATGGACGCAGCCCGAGACCTGAACCGAGCAGCCGTCCCGTCCCGGCTAATGACTTGGGCAGTCGCCTTGGCGGTTGCGCTCCTAACCTTTGTCGCATTCTACCCCGCTGTGAACGGCGAGTTCGTCAACTTCGACGACATGCCGAACTTCGTGTACAACGAGCAGAACCTTCGCCTGTTCGAAAAGCCCGATGGGACGCCCGGGCTGAACGTGGAGAGCCTAAAGTGGATGTTCACCGCTTACCACGTGGGCGTCTACACGCCCGTGAGCTGGCTAACGGTTGCCGTGGACATCTGGCTGGCAGGCAATCTTACCAGCAGGCAAGTGCACCTCACAAACGTCACTCTGCACAGTGTGAATGCGCTGCTTTTCTTTTTCATCCTCCTCAGCCTGTTCGCCATTGCTGGACGTGGTCGCAGCGGGAATCGGCTGCCGCTCATCGCTTGCGCGTTCGGTGCGTTGGTGTTCGCATTGCATCCCTTGCGCGTGGAGATTGTTGCGTGGGCATCGGCTCGGAACAACCTCGTTGGAGCTTTCTTCGCGTTTTTGAGCGTACTGGCATACCTGCAAGCGTATCGCGGCGAGAGCGAGCGCATCGGCTGGCACGCCCTTGCGCTCCTGCTCTACGCCGTGGCGTTGCTGGCAAAGGCGTACGTGCTGCCGCTGCCGCTGGTGCTTCTCCTGCTCGATTGGTATCCGCTCCGGCGCTTCGAGAGGGCGCCAAAAGGCGTCGTCGGAAGAATTCTCATCGAGAAGGTCGTTTGGCTTGGCGTGGGCCTGTATCTTGCGCTCGGGTTCATGAAGACGTTGAATGCTGCGCTGGGCATGCCGAAATTGATTTCCGTCTCCGACCCGGACTTGTTCCAAGACATCCGGCCGGGCATAGCGGCGTACTCGCTGTGGTTCTCCGTGATGAAATCCTTTCTGCCGCTGAACCTCGTGGCGTACGTTCCGGTTCCGCGAGAGGTCTCGCTCTTCAGCCCCATCTTTCTGCCAGCGTACGTGTTGGCGATCGCGGGAACGATTGCCGCTCTCGTTCTGCGCAAGCGCGCTCCTTGGTTCACCGTCTCCTGGTTCGCGATGGTCTTCCTGTTGGCACCGGTTAGCGGCATTGTGCCGCTTGGAACCTACCTCGCCGCCGATCGATACACGTACCTTGCCACGTTGCCGCTCACGGCGCTGTTCGCCCTCGCCGTCGCGAAGTTCGAGCGCGATTCGCCCGACTCGCAGCGTGCGATCGCGTTTGCGGCCGCCGGAGGTCTCTGCGCGGGTCTCGCGTACGGTACAAGGGTTCTGATTCCCAACTGGAAGGACTCTGTGGCTCTTTGGGTGAGCGTCAGCCGGTTTTTCCCGGATAACCGTCAGGTGTTGTTGAATCTCGGGGACGCGTACGCCGACGCGGGCGAAGAGGAAAAGGGAATGGAACTCCTGCGGAAGGCGGCTGCGCCCGTTCCCGACAACGCCGGCCGGTGGGGCGAGGCGGATCGCTACATGCGTAGCATGGCGCTCAAGAACATCGCGATCCGCCTTGGTGACGCCGGCCAAGTCGAGGGGGCGATCGCGCTGCTCAAAGAAGCGCTGCAGCAATGGCCAAAGGACACCGAATTGCTCGTTAAGGTGTGCCAGCTGCTCGCCGAGTCCGGCCGGGCAGCCGAGGCGATACCGCTCATCGACCGTGCGATCGAAGAGTTGCCGGACTACACCGCCCTCAAGAACCTGCGAGAGCAACTGCTTGCGGCGATGCCTCCACCTCCTGCATCTCCAGAGGAGGCGGGGGATCAGGCGATGATACAAAACAAGTTTGAAGACGCCATTCGGCACTACAAGGTTGCCCTCGCGGAAAATTCGGAGAACGAAGGCCTATACGGCAAGCTGGCTCGCGCCTTAGTTGCCGCTGGTCGCTATGTTGAGGCGCGTCGAACTCTGGAGCCTGCCGTAGAGCGGTGGCCCAACAACCCGGGTCTGACTTACTCGCTCCTCTGGCTGCTCGCGACGGCGCCCGATGACGCTGCGCGCGACGCTGACGTCGGCCTGAAGATCGTACGGCGGATCAACGGTGATGAGCAAACTCAACCGCAGCTACTCGACATA
>PSLA01000010.1:24430-55566 GCA_040289295.1 Armatimonadota bacterium | reverse complement strand
CCGCCCGCGCAGGCAGGAGCGTTCCGCGAGCGTCTGGAGCTGTATCAGCAAGGCAAGCCGTTCCGCATGCAGCAGGGTTAGTCCACCCAGCGCGCCGACTCCAGGCTCTCTAATTCCGCAAGGCGCAACGGCAAGTCCTCTGGCGCATCCGATACGCGAAACGTCGCAACAACATGATTCCCGATTCTGCTGAACGAGACGTTACGCAGGTCCGGTGCCATGCGCAGGATTGCGTCGGTTACCTGGGGTGTGCTTGCGAGAGCCGCAAGCGTGATTTGCAACTTTCGCACCCCCTTGCGAGCGAAGCGCTCCTCGACCCTCTCCACCACGGTCAGCGTGAGAATCGTCAAGATCGTCGCCACGGGAGCGACGATGAGCAGTGCGCCGCCGACGCTGACCGCCATGCCGATCGCGGCTGCTGCCCAGATGCTCGCCGCGGTGGTGAGGCCGCGAATCTGCGTCCCCATGCGCAGAATCGTGCCCGCGCCAAGGAATCCGATGCCGGTTACGATCTGAGCCGCGATGCGGCTGGGGTCTTGGGAGGGGAAGAGCCTGCTGGTCTCAGAGAACAGGATCACGCCCACCACCACGAGCATGTGCGTGCGGGTTCCGGCGGGTCTGCCGCTTAACTCCCGCTCCCAGCCAATCGCCCCGCCCAGGACGGCGCCGAACCCGAGCTTCAGCAGCACGATCCCCGCCGTCGAGACGTCCTCCATGGTTAAGAAGCCGGCGAATACCTGCATGGCGTTGGAGTCTATCGTAGCACGCGCAGTCGAGGCGTTGCGCGGTATAAACGGCACGTGGCGAAATTGACGGAGCAGGAACTGGCGGAGCAACTGCAGGGACTTGACGGCTGGACGGTTGAGGGCGTAGCCATCACCAAGGTCTTCGAGTTCGAAGCGTACGCGCGCGCGGCGCTCTTTGCACAGGTGTGCGCCTACCTTGCCGAGAAGCACGACCACCACCCGGACATTATGCTGGCCTACGGCAAGGTGCGCGTGTCGCTGTATACTCACAGCGAGGGAGGCGTCACGTCACGCGACACGTCGCTCGCTCGCGAGATCAACCTGTTGGCGTAGGCGCTTCGCATATAGCCCTCGCCCGAGTTCGGTGCATAGGAGCAGGTGTGAGCCTCTCGATTGGTCTCGCGGGAAAGAACGGCTCACGGGAAAGAACGGCTCGCAGGGACGCTCGCCCTCCCTGTTTTCGAGAATTCCAGGGAGCGTGAGCGTCTCGCGAACACCAAAAACAACCGAACACCAAAAACAACACCACCGGCCCACGACCCTTGCCATGGCTGCGCCAGTGATGGTTCAGGTGCTGGTGCCGCGCAACGACGAACGTATGGCGTTTTGCGTTCCGGGGAACAGCGGGAGTGGGGCTTGAGCTGATACTGGCGTCGGGGAAGACGCACAACTCTTGAGGCGCCGTTCACGGCGTTGAGGCCACCGCTACTCAGCCTTTAGCCCAACGTTCGAGAGCGTCCTGCGCACCCACTGCTGCCGGCGTTCGGGGCTCTCGGGGATCGCAAGCGGCCGCCCGCGGCAGTCAATGAACAGGCCACCGACGCCTCCTTCGAGCGTCGCGGTTACGCGCTTGCCCTTGCCCGCGCCGACGTCGAAGCCCTTTGCGGGGTCGAGGGTGACTTCGGCGGTCTCGCCGAGGCCGAGCGGGATCAGCCGTATCTCTCCGAAGGTCAGCGTCTCGTTGATCGCGCCCGACACCTTGAGGCATGGTTCTCCCTCTTTGGCGGTGCCGACGGGGGCGACCAGCGTGCCGATTCGGATGAGGCAGTCGCGGTCGAACACCTCCGCAGCGGCGTGCGGCATATGCTCACTCAGAACTCCCAAATGCGGCATCATGAAGATCGAGTCCACGGTTATGAGCGTGACGCCCTCTGGCTGATACGCATCAATCATCATCAGCGCGGACTGGCGCCGATCCGGCGCGTGACTGAGCACGCCGCCCGAGCCGATGACTACATCGAGGTCCATCATGTTGACGAGCGTCTGGCCGGATGCAGCCTGGTCGAGCGCGTCTCCGATGTCTCGCTGCTGCTGAACGCCGATAAGGCCCCTTGCGAGCGTTTTGTGGTGCTGGAGCGCGAGGCGAAGCGCCTCGCGCGCGACCGCCTGCTCGATGAGGAGGTCTTCGTACGTCTGCGGAATCGTCGTCGGACGGATCATCTTGTTCCGCAGGCGATTGCGCAGTTCAAAAAGGTCAATCTCGAACGGCAGCCAGCGCGCGATGTTCTCGGTTCCCGCCTCCTTCAGCACGTTGCAAATGGAGTAGGACATGCCAAGGTTGGCGGAGACGGTGCGGTTGTAAATCCCTTGGAAGACGGAGAAGATATCGGTCGTTGCGCCGCCGATGTCAACTCCGAGCACGTTGATGCCTTTTTCGCGCGCATAGCTCTGCATCAGCTTGCCCACCGCGTTTGGCGTGGCCACGATCTCTTCGCTCGTCCATTCAAGCAGCTTGTTGTAGCCTGGAGCCTGCTGCATGACGTGCTCAAGGAACAGTTCGTGAATCTCCTCTCTCGCCGGGCCCAGCACCTCGCGGTCGAGGGACGGGCGGATGTTGTCAACGATGTGAAGTTCGATTTGGTCCCCGATTGCGACGCTAACGTCGCCGCGCGCGTCTTTGTTTCCGGCGAAAATGACCGGCAGCCTCATGTCACCGAAGCGCGGCTTGGGGTCAGCGCGCCGGATCACCTCGGCCATGTTCACAAGGTGGTCGCGCGTGCCGCCGTCGGTTCCGCCGGACATGAGGATGATGTCAGGTCGAAGCGCGCGAAGGCGCTGCACGCGTTCGTGTTCCTTTCGCCCGTCGTCAATTGCGAGCGTATCCATTAGGATCGCCCCGGCTCCGAGCGCCGCGCGCTCGGCTGACTCGGCGCTCATCGCCTTGACTACGCCGGCGACCATCATCTGCAGCCCTCCACCTGCGGACGAGGTGCTCAGGTACAGGTCCGCCGCTTCGCTTGGGTCAACCCTCTCAGCGACCACCTTTCCGTTTTTGCGCAGCCTATACACCCTGCCGTCTTTGATAAGCGTCCTTCGTTTTCCGAGGCGGGCTTCCGTGATCTCCTCCAGTTCGTGAACAGAGTTGAGCACACCAACCGTTACGTCCTCGAACGGGCGCTCAACGGTGGTTGGTGCCTCCCCACGAGCCACGAGTCGAAATTCGCCTTGCTCGTTCTGCTCAATAAGAATCGCTTTCGTGGTGGTGGAGCCGCAGTCGGTGGCTACGATGCGCAGGATGTCCTTCTCGTTCATAGGCGTACCGTCGTCTCGTTCGGGAGCGGGGATTATGGCGCAGACGCCCAGCCTCAAAGCCAGGTCCATTCCCGCTCGACGACCACGAGGCGGGGCTCGCCCTCCACGAAGCGCTCGATCCGATCGCGCAGACGCTCCACCTGCGCCCGCGCCCCGCTCAACAGGGCGAAGGCGACCACCGAGGAGCGGTGGCGATCGTGCAGTCCGACTTCAGCCGCGCTGATGTGCATCTCTCGTCGGATGCGGCTTAGCAAGCTCGAGAGAACGCGCCGCTTGTCCTTGAGCGAATTGCAAGCGGGCAAGTCGAGCGTAAGCAACAGGAGACCAACGTGCGCGACTGTGGGCATCGGCCATTATTTTGTTTGGGCGTCGCCGATCGATGGGATGTCGTGCCGCTTCTTGAGGAACATCGGCAGGTACTCGGGGTCCACCTCCTCGAACGGGATTTGGAGCGACACCGGACTAAAGAGGACGTCTAAGAACGCGTCACGCGCCAGCCGGGCTGCGCGATAGCCAAACTGAAAGTAGTTGGGAACGTATGCTCGCTCGACAAGACCGGACTTGACCGCCTGCAGTGCGGTGGCGGAACCATCCACGGGCACGAAGGATTGCCCTTCGATGGAGAGACACTTGCGGACCGCGTCCTCTCCCACGGCGAGGATCGTCTCCGCCCAATCGGTGTCTTCGTCTTTCGCATCGTGCACATTTCGCACGCGGAGCCTGTATTCAGTCCAGTCGTTTGAGCGCCTGTAGAACGCGCTTACGATGTCGTTTTTCGGAAGCGGTACGTCTCCGAATAGCAGCAACACGTTTCTCGGCCGAGGATTCATCTGGTTCCAGCGAATCTTCCATTGGTAGGCGAGGTTCCAAGCCGCGCCGGAGACGTGCGCTGCGCGCGAGCCCGCAAGGTCGTCGGGGCCGATGAGAACGTAGCGCACCTTGCGCGCTGTCAGCGAGGCAGCGAGTTGCTCGGCGTCATCGGAGGAGAGCGTTACAACCACGACTGGGCCTCCGTCGAGGTCGCCGACCTTCTCGGCGATGCTCTCCGGATCCTCGTTTGAGTAGCGGACCGTCTTCGTCTTCATGAAGAATTGCTTAGCTGCGGCGGAGAACCCCGCCTCGATCTCACGTGCCCACGATGAGTCGCTTTCTGGCATCAGCAGCGCATAGGTGGGTTCTGGCACCTCATCCTTGCCGCACCCCGTCAGGCACGCAAGCGCCAGGGCGACGACTATCCTCATCCCACAATCTCCCGGGCGAACGCGTCCGGGTCGAACTCTTCCAGGTCTTCCGGTTGCTCGCCGACGCCGACGAGTTTCACAGGCAGGCCGAGTTGTTGCCTGATGCCCAGGATCGCCCCGCCGCGCGGAGTGCCGTCCAACTTTGTTACAACGACACCGGTTACGCCTGCGACCTTGGCAAACTGCTCGGCTTGGCGGATGGCGTTCTGTCCCGTGTTTCCGTCAATCACGAGCAGCACCTCATCGGGCTTTCTGCCAAGCGCCTTCGTTGCGACGGCGACGACTTTTGCGAGTTCCCGCATCAGGTTAGCTCGCGTATGCTGCCTACCGGCGGTGTCGGCGAGTACAAAGCCGATGCCTCGTGCCCTCGCTGCAGTAATCGTGTCGAAAACGACCGCCCCCGGGTCAGCACCTGGTTGGCTCCGCACAATGGACGCCCCGACTCGCTCCGCCCAGGTCTCAAGTTGCTCGATCGCAGCGGCGCGGAAGGTATCCGCAGCCGCGACGAGCACGCTCTCTCCGGCAGCGACGAGACGATGGGCGAGTTTGGCGATCGTGGTTGTTTTCCCCGATCCATTCACGCCGAGGAATAGATAAACAGTCGGCGGGTCCTCGGCACGCGAGATGGGGGCTGCCGCGTCTCGAAGCCTGTCCGCAATAATCTGGGCCAGACGCTGCTTTGCCGCCTGCGGGTCTTCGATGCGCTGCTTCTTCACGTCGTTTCGCAGGCTCTGCAACACCTCTTCGACTTGAGCTACGGGCACGTCCGCTTCGATGAGCGCCTCATCGAGCTCTTCGAACAGCGCTTCATCAATTCGCGTTCGAGAGAAGAGGCCGCCGATGCGCTCGCGTATTCCCTTAAACAGACCCACCTTCATGCGGTGCAAGGTTACCAAATAGGCCGCAAGCCGCTTGAGACGAATCGGGCATTGCGCTTTGGAGCGCTACTGTTCGGTTGATGGGGACGGCGGTGGCTGCGGATGCGACCACTGTGGGCGGGGACCTTGAACGAGAAACAACCTCGACTCTCCGATCGGCTCTTCCTCGTGCAAAATGTCCAAGCGGTACCGTCCGGGCTTCTCGAATCGAAGGCCGTCGAAACGGAACGTGTGCCACATCGTAACTGGTCGAGCGTCCTCTGGCGCCGGAACGTAGATTTGCCCGTGCACGCCGATAACTTCCTTGCCATCTTCGTCTATCAGCACAAGGTGCACGTTGCGTTGCGTGTTTGCCTCGTGCGGCTCGAACTCTAACTCGATGCACACGTACAACGTCGGATGCACAAGAGGGAACTGTTGTCCCCCGATCGTGTCGAAGATGCCGATAAGAGCGTGCTTACCCCCATCCACCACGCACGCGTAATCGCAAAACTTGGCCAACGTGACTTTCATTCGGCCTTATCTTGGCACGCCGCCGCGCGCCAGCGTTCGCCGTGGGTAAGTGGGAAGCGCATGGGGGCTTATTGCGTGACGGCCGCCGAACTCCTCGCGGAAGACACTCCACCAGTCATTCCGAATGACGTACACGGCGTCGAAGACCATGATGCCCGCTCCCTGCCGAAGGCAGGCACGAATTGCGTTCCTCAGGCCTTCTTGGTTGTCCTCCCAGTCGAGGCCGTACAGCGAAGGATAGACGAGCGTGCTCTCGCCGCTCAGTCGCGTCGCCAATCGGGCGCACGCCTCAACGGTGAACCGCTCACGCCTTCCTTGAATCGTCGCATCCACCTCTCGTGCGACTGGATAGAAGCAACCGGTCATTAGGTAGTCGAGATAGCCGGCATAACCGGCGAGTCCGTACTCCGGGAGTGCCCAGGAGTAGGGGGCTGTAGGTTCGTCCGTCGCGTAGTTGACACCCACTTCATAGTAGGTTTCCCACCCGCCCCCGACGTATGAGCCAACCGTAAGCCGAGGGTTCGCGCGCTTCGCGGTGGCAACCGCCTTGGCGAGGAATCTGTTAATGATTTCAGACCTAAACTGCATGTATTCGGCGAAGCGTGGGCCGATGATCGGGGCACGACCGGGAACGGGATTGGCTGTCAGTACGCTCTCGGGCCAGCGCGCCACCTGGCCGTACAGGCGTTCGAACTCCGCGCGCATCGCCGGGCCCATGCCGGACGCGAGGTCGGCATACCGCATCCGGTCGAAGACGATGCCGTCTATCGGGTAGCGGGCGACCTGTTCGACCACCGAGAGCATCCGCTCCATCACGCCGGGGGCGAGCGGATCTACGAACACGGCGACCGACCTCGGCAGCGCAACGGTCTGCGGGAGGAGCCTCATGCCGTACCGAAACTCTTGCACGCCGACGGAGGCGAGGCGTTCGGCGTCCTCAGGCGCTGCGAGTACGCGCAGGTTTGCCTCGCGCACTACGATGCCCGACTCGTCGGTGGTCGTAACCAGAACGCCCGGCGCGGGCTCTCCTTGGGCCGAGATACTAAGAGTTGAGCCGTCATTGAGGAGCAGTTCGTAGTACGGTACCGCGACTACGGTTTGTGTCTCGGGTCGTTCGTAGGCTAGGCCCACGCCGGGGAAGTGGGAGTGGCCCTCGCTGAAGACGTTCAACCCTGCACTCACACGCAGTCCATGCTTGTGCCCTTCATCGGCGAAAACGGTGAGGAGGTCGTAGTCCTCCGGAATGTCGAAGCCGCGAAACTCGCGGAGCCGTTCCTCGCCTGGCGGGCCAAAGAGGCGCTTGCCGTTGATGGACTTCACGTCAACAATGAGTTCGTTGAATCCGACGCTTGCCGCTTTCTCGCAAAACTCGGCAACCTGCCCGCGGTCGAGCGTCCATGGCAGGTTGGCTGACAGATCCACCCAGAGGATTCGCGCCTCGATGGCGACGGGCATCGCGGCGAGAAACGCGATGAAAGAGGTCATCGCTCTTTCCGCTCGCGCGCAAGGCGCAGCTCTTCGATGAGTTTCAGTTGCGTCGAGGTTACGGCGAGGTCGTTCTGTGTTCGCTCGAGGACGGCGCGATATCCATCAACGCCCTGGCGGAGGTTGCTAAGGAGCGCGTCCGGATAGTCAAAGGTAACCAGTTCGTCGTAAATGTCCTCCATCTCGTCGACGAGGCGCTGCGCTTCCTCGAACCGGCCTTTTCGCACGATGTCGAGAACATAGCGCCGCAGTTCGCTGGCGGCTTCGCACAGGCCGTTCAGGTACGCTGGCGGTTCGACGTCAAGTTCTTCGTGAGTGGGAAGTGGTCGCCTCAACAGCAGGGCGTGCAGCAGCACGGCTTCGACGTACTCCTTGACCGCTGCCTGCACATAAGGCGCGTAGAAAACCATCGGGAACGGTCTGAGAATTCGGTAGTACTCGTCCAGCAGGGCACGCAACTCTTTGAGCAGAGCCTCAGCCGCTGCGAATTGTTCGCGATGAAGGTGCTTGATCGTCTTGGAGCTGCGCTGGATGATGGTGCGTCCGGTTTGCAGTGCCTCTTCTCGTGCGGAGTGCACATCATTCACTCGCGGGCGGAGTTTCGAGATGACCTCGGTTAGGTTCTCAGGCATGCGTGCGTTTTAGCCGATATGCCCCAGCCGATGCAGGCTGACGAAGTCCTCGGCGGTTCCAATGATGATGTGGTCGAGAAGGGGAATCTCCAGAATCCTTCCAGCTTCGGCGAGCACACGCGTCACATCAATGTCCTCCTGGCTCGGTGTTGGGTTGCCGCTCGGATGGTTGTGGACAGCGATGACGCTGGTTGCGCCCTGTTGGACGGCGGGGCGGAAGAACTCGCGCACGCCCACCACCGACGATGACACGGTGCCGACGTGAATCGTCAGCCAATTCATCACCTGGTTCTTTGTGTCGAGCAGGACGCAGCAGAAGTGCTCGCGCTTCTCGTCGGCAAGGAAGCCGAAGAGTTGCACGACGTCCTCCGGCTTGTTGAAGGCGGGGCGGTCGCCCAGCCCCGCGCGGTCTGCGCGCCTGCCCAGCTCGAATGCCGCCTTGAACCGGACCACCTCCTCCTCCGAGAGTCCAAGCTCTTGCAGTTGCACCAGCGATAGGTTGCTCAATCCGCGAATGCTGTACGCTCTTTGCAGCAGTTCACGAGCCAGGTGCAGCGTCGCGGTGCCGTCCTCCCCGTTTTTTGAGAGCACGACGGACAGCAGCTCAACCGGCGAGAGCATCCCAGGCCCCTGGGACAGCAGTTTACGACGCGGCGAGTTCTCCAATGCGCCCCCAAAAGTACCTGATGGCGGGTCGAGAGCATCAAACAGGTAGCGAGCCAGGTGGCTCATCAGGGTAAATCTCCCCGCGCAGCGACCGGAGCGCACGCAGGTAGTCCACGAACGCCTCGCTGAGTCGTTCAAAAAGGTCTGCCTCCTCGGCGTACTCGCCAAAGCGGAACGTACTGACGACGTAGTAGGAAGATTTGCCCTGCAGGATGGGGTCGACGAGCCCGGCGGGGCGTCCTTGCCTGCGCATTCGGCGCAGATGCTCGGGGTACAAGCCCTCCCAGAATAGCAAGTAGTCGCCGATATGCTTGTGCACCCGTCGCTCGTCGTCGAAGGACTGGGCGGCGAGACGGATGTCGCCCAAAGCCAGCATTTCGACGAGGTCGTCCACCTCTCGGTCGCGCTGCTGGAGAGCTGACGCGTCCGTATGGGCGAAGCGAATCACGATAGATGCGATGTACGCTTCCGCGTCCTCGTCGGACCCGCCCACATGCGCCCGCACGCTGTCGCGGACAAGGCGCAGCATCATCTCGCGGAGTGGGTGGCTTTCACTAATTGGTTCCGGTGTCATGGTTCTTGTGAATCCTCTTAGGAGTCGCAAGAAAGCATAGATCGTCAGATCGGGTGGCGGAACACACGGGCGAGAGACGCAGAGGCATCCCCGGTCGGGTGCCTTCGGTCGCTCGTCCATGCCGCCGAACTTCCAGTTGTTACGAACGCGCGATTTATCGTGTTTGTTCCATGTTTGGCAGGCGGGATAGCCCGAGGTCTTCCTCGAATCCGGCCATCACGTTGAACACATGTATCATTTGCGCGGCGCCGCACTTGCCATCGGCGTCCGCAATGGCGCGAACCTCTAGTACCCGTTCACCTTTTAGGCGGGCCGCGTCGAGCGAGTACGTCGCGTACGGTGAGCCTAGAATCTGGTCTTCGCCCCGTTCCTTTGCGGGCCGAAGGAAGAACGACCTCCCATACAGTTCAGCGAACAGCTCTTCTACCTCGGCGCCGGAGTGGGCACGTAGAGGAGCGATGCAGCGAACGGACAGCAGTCCCGCGCGTTCGCCGGTCGAAGGGGCGAGATGCACGCCACCATGGAACCCCTCCAACCGGAGTGCCGCCACCAGCTCCTCCGCGTCCTCATTGAAGGAGGGCTCGACGGTGGGTTCGGCAGTGAGCATCTCCGCGCGGGCGAGCGGGCCCAGGCAGATCAAACCCAGCGTCGCGAGGGCACCGGGCACTGACGCGCGCTCTGCGCAGACCAGCGGATTGTTGTCCATCAGTTCGATCAAGCCGTAGGTGCCGTCCTGAGAGATGCGGGCCTGTTCCAGCGTTCGCTCAGCCCCGCCTTCGATAAAGCGGATCATGAGTTGTTCGCTTGGGCGCCACCCTTCGAGTTTAACCCTTGGGTGTTTCTCAAGCAGATCGCGCAAGGCGACGGAGCCGCTGCTCTCTACTACGCGAAGCGTTCTCATTTGTGAACCCGAGAAAAAGTCGTTCACAACGAACCATACCCTCTCGATGAGCACTGCCGGTCGCGTCATGACCGTGTTGCCGACGTAGGCGCCGAATCCAACCATGAGCCAGAACCTTCCGACGCTGCGCACGAGTTGCCAGCATGGGCTGTCTTGTTTGAAAGTGAAGAAAAAGTACAGTAGAACAGGAAGCGTGTGCCGAACCCCCGCTTGCCCATCGCTTGCTCGTACTCGCTTCCGCCGCGAGAGCCCACAAGTAGCTCACCGTCAATCCCCTCGCTGGTGTTGAAGTACGCGTGGCTCTCAGGGCTGAGACGCACGCTGAGAGGAATCGGGAGCACGGCTTGCGGCAATGCTGAGCACGAACACCAGATAAAGCCACCGAGGGTCGAGGCTGCCCAGCCAAGCCAGAGTCCGCCACATATTCTGCGAGGTGCGCGTGTTTTTTCCTTCTTCTACCCTGGGTAATATTACGTACTTTAGGAGATGAATCGATGGAAAGCAAATCTCTTGTTGGCGTCGCGCTGTTGGTGCTTAGAGTCGTCCTGGGCGTAATCATGACGGCCCACGGCATGCAGAAGGTCGGCCTCATTGGCGACGGCGGCATTCAGCAAACTCTCGACGGGTTCGCCACGATGAACATTCCCGCGTGGGCGGGGTACTGTGCCATCGCGGCCGAGCTCTTAGGCGGAATCGGCATCATCGTCGGCATGCTCGGGCGGTTCGCCGCCATGGGCATCGCAGCTACGATGCTAGTCGCGATCTGGGTTGTGCATCTGCCTCATGGGCTGTTCGCTCCAGACGGCTTCGAACTGCCGCTCTCCCTGGCGGGCATGGCGATTGCGCTCATCCTCACTGGAATGGGCCCGTACAGCATTGACGCGCTGATTGCCAAGAAGATGGACGCAGCATCGGGAACCGACACAGTGGGTAGATGAAAGCATGAGCATCCCCGCGAACGCCAGAACGTAGGGAGCGTGACCGTCTCGCGAACACCAATGCAAGACCAGCGTTCTGCGAACACAAATGCAACACCGCCGCGGAACGGCTCGCCGGATCGCCCTTGGCTCGCGGGGACGCGCGCCCACCCTGCATTGGCTGTAGGCTTGCTGCTCCAGAACCCCGGGTCGGATACAATCCCTGGCTATGAGCCACGACCTTCTGGAAACGTTTCCAAACCCGAAGCCTGAGCGTGAATACCTGATCGAGCACACGGCGCCCGAGTTTACGAGTGTCTGTCCTCGAACGGGTCAGCCCGACTTCGCCACCATCGTCGTCTCGTATGTCCCCGACGCGCTTTGTCTGGAGCTGAAGAGCCTGAAGCTGTACCTCCATAGTTTCCGCAACGTCGGCATCTTCTACGAGGACGTTATCAACCGGATGCTGGATGACTTTGTGGCGGTTCTGAGTCCCCGGTGGATGGAGGTTCGAGGCGAATTCAACACAAGGGGCGGCATCTCTTCCGTCGTTACTGCCGAGTATCGAGCGGAGGATGGAGAGGGATGAGGCTGAAGATCGGTTTACCTAAGGGTAGCCTCGAAACCGCAACGCTCGAACTGTTCGCCAAGGCGGGGTTCGACTTTGTGCCGACGGGGCGAAGCTACCAGCCGATCTCCGACGACCCGGAGTTGGAGCCGACCCTGCTCCGGCCACAAGAGATACCGCTCTATGTTCAGGATGGCGTCATTGACTGCGGACTTACTGGGCACGACTGGGTCGTTGACTGCGGCGCGGATGTGCACGAGATCTGTGAACTGCGGTACAGCAAGCTGACTTCCAATCCGATCCGGGTGGTGATCGCTGTGCACAACGATAGCCCCGTACAGTCGGTACGAGACTTGGGGGGCAAGCGCATCGCTACCGAATACGTTCGGCTGACCGAGCGGTACTTGGACGAACAAGGTGTGAAGGCGGAGGTTGGGTTCAGTTGGGGAGCGTGCGAGGTGAAAGTGCCGGACCTGGTCGACGCAATCGTTGTGAACACGGAGACGGGGTCTTCCCTGCGCGCACACAACCTGCGCATCCTCGAAACGATTCTCACAAGCACGACGCGGTTCATCGCCAACCATGATTCGTGGCGTGACCCAGACAAACACAGAAAAATGCGGGCGCTCGAAGTGTTGCTTACGGGCGCGATGAATGCGACGAAGCTAGTCGGCCTGAAGATGAACGTGCCGGCGGTGCGCTTGGACGACGTGCTCGCTGAGTTGCCTGCGCTGCAAAAGCCTACGGTCAATGACCTCAGCGACAGGGACTGGAAGGCGGTGGAGGTCGTTTTGGAGGAGAAACTCTCTCGAGACCTCATTCCGAGACTGAAAGAGAAGGGCGCGACCGGAATCGTCGAGTATCCGCTGAACAAAGTGGTTTATTAGCGAACCGTGGGACGTGCTGTCCCGGTCGTGAAACCACACCCCTCACACGGAAGATGCTAATGCACGGTCGGGAGTAAAGAAGATGCTAATGCACGGTCGGGAGTAAAAGCGAGACAAAATGCAGACGGTGGATACTTCTCACGCCGAAGGCGTACTCGAACTGAGGCGGGCATTGGAGCAAATAGCCCGGGGGTGCGAGACGACGCTCGGCGGTCCGTTTCTCCTCGGTTTGCGCCCGACGTGCGACCGCACGGTCATCGAGGGACGGCTCCGAAAGACTGCAGAGGCGCGCGCACTCATCGAGAGCGAGCCGCCACCGCCCTACGGGAGTGTGCGCGACGTTGCCGAGCCTGTGCGCATGGCAGGAAAGGGAGCTCTCGTGCCGGGGACGCAACTGTTTCGCATCGCGGAGACGCTCACCGGAATGCAGCGGCTGCGCACATGGCTTGACCGCTCACGGGCAAGCGCCCCGACGCTGTGCGCCCTTGGTCAGGCGATTCCGTGGCTCGAAGAGCTGGAGGAGAGGCTGACGAAGTCGGTCGCTGAGGACGGGGAGGTGTTGGATGGCGCGAGCCCGGCACTCGCACGCTTGCGCGCGCAACGTGCGACGCTGCAGCGGCGCATCACGGAGCGGCTGCACTCGCTGGTACACGGCTCGTTGCGTGACTACTTGCAGGAACCGCTCTACACGGTTCGAGAGGGGCGGTACGTGGTTCCAGTGAAAGCCGCATTCCGAGGCAAGGTCAAGGGCATCGTTCACGACGCCAGCGCCACGGGCCAGACGGTGTACGTGGAGCCGGAGGCGATTCTCGGTGAGTCGAACCGATTGCGCGAGGCCGTGGCTGAAGAGCGAGAGGAGGTGGAGCGGGTGCTGATGCAACTGTCTGCGACAGTTGGCGAGCACACGGATGAGATTCTTGCGGGGTTGGACGCGGTCGCCGAGATCGACGCGCACTTGGCGATGGCGAAGAGCGCAAACGAACGTTCCGCGGGAACGCCGCGAATCCGGGACGGGCACTTCCTCTCGGTGGTGGAGGGACATCACCCTCTGCTTGACCGGGAAACATCCGTTCCATTGACAGTCTCCGTCGGCGGATCCTACGGGTCGCTGCTCATCACGGGTCCTAACACGGGCGGCAAGACGGTTACGCTGAAGTTGCTTGGCCTGTATGCGCTTCTGCTCGGTTGCGGCGCGCATCCTCCGGCCGAGCGAATCGAGTACGGCGCGTTCACCGGAGTGTTCGCCGACATTGGGGACGAGCAGTCCGTTGAACAGTCGCTCTCGACTTTCAGCGGCCATATGAAGAATATCGCGCGAATGCTCCGGAAGGCGAGGGCGGGCGCATTGGCGTTGCTCGACGAGGTTGGCGCAGGCACCGACCCCGCCGAAGGCTCCGCCTTGGCTGTGGCAGTGCTCGACACGCTGCTCGATGCAGGTGTCGTTATCGCCGCAACCACGCACTATGGGGAGTTGAAGGAGTTTGCCCAACAGAGTGGGCGCATTCGGCCGTCGGCGATGGAATTCGACGTCGAGACGTTGCGCCCGACCTATCGTTTGATTCCGGGTGCATCGGGCCAAAGCCATGCACTAGAGATAGCGCAACGGCTCGGCATCCCCGATGACGTGCTCCGCCGCGCAGAAGGTGCGATGGGCGACGAGGTGCGGGAGCGTAAGCGACGCGATCAAGAAATGGATGCAGCACTTCTCGAAGCGCGGCTCGCTCGCGAAGACGCGCTGAGAGCGAAGGCGCAAGCGATTCAGGAGCGCGATGCTCTGCTTCACGAGCGGCGCGAACTTGAGGAGAAGTACGCCCGCTTGCGAAAGAGGCTTCAGGAAGAAGTGGAGGATGCGATCCGCGATGCGCGGGAAGTGTACCGCCGACTACTCGAACAAACGAAGCGCTCGTCGGATGCTGGCGACAAATCCGTTCGCGCTGACGCGCTGCATGAAGCTGGGCGGGCCGTAGAGCGCCTACAGGAGGCTGAAACGATTCTCGCGCTTTTCAATGAGACTAGTCCCTCACCCCGGCCCTCTCCCAGGGTGAGAGGGGACGAGGCGTTCGCGGTCGGTGATTCAGTTCGAATCCGTGGCACCGGGCGAGTTGGAGAGGTTCAGTCTATAAGGGATGAGATGGCGGTTGTGCTTATTGCAGGCAAGCGCTTTACAGTCCCGGTGACACGGTTGGAGGTATCTCCAGCCCCGCCTACGGAAGGGACGCCGGCTCCGGGCATAGGAGGCATATCTCGCCGGAGAGCGGAGAGCGTGAGTCCCGAGTTGGTCATACGAAAAATGCGGGCGGAGGAGGCTCTGGAAGCATTGGAGCGGTACCTCGACGACGTGTTGCTCTCCGGCATCGAGAGCGTGCGCATCGTCCATGGTCGTGGAGACGGGGTGCTGAGGAGGTTGGTGCGGGAACGCCTCGCTGCAAAGAAGGACGTGAAGGAATTCCACGACGCTGCGCCTTCGAATGGAGGGGACGGAGTGACGGTGGTACATTTCGGATGATGAATAGGCCACTCTCAAAAGAAGCAATCGACGCGAGAGCCGCCGCCTACTGCCCCTATTCCGGCTACGCGGTTGGGGCAGCGATTCTGGACGACAACGGGCAGGTGCACACGGGCTGCAACGTTGAGAACGCGTCCTCGCCGGTCGGTACCTGCGCCGAAGTCAACGCGCTGTCGGCGATGGTGCGGGCGGGCGGGAGGAGGATTGTTGGCGTGGCAGTTGCAACCGAGGATGGCGCACCCCCGTGCGGCTCGTGCCTACAGGCGCTGGCGGAGTTTGTCCACCCCTCCCTTGACGCGGAAGTGTTCCTCGTGGACGCAGCCGGGAAGGAGAAGGCGTTCCGCTTTGACCAGCTGCTACCGCACCGATTCTTTGGGAAGCGGGGCTAGTTACACGGGTAGGTGCTCGTTCGAGCTTCTACAAACCGCCGGACGGCGTCCCTCCAATCGGGCAAAGGCGGGAAGCCAAGGCTGCGGTAGCGCTCGGTCGCCAGCACGGAGTACGCGGGCCGCTGCGCTTTCGTTGGCCACTCCTCAGAGGATATTGGAACCACTCGTGAAGAGATTCGGGCAGCGGTGAGCGTCTCGACCGCCAGGTCGTACCATGTCGCCTCGCCTGAATTCACGGCGTGGTACACCCCCCCCGGAGCGTTCGCTTCGATAAGGTTTGCGATCGCGGCTGCGAGGTCAGGCGCATAGGTTGGGCTTCCGTGTTGGTCGGTGACAACGCGAAGCTCCTTGTCGGCCTGCTCTGCCAGGCGAAGGATGGTTGCCGGGAAGCACCCTCCATTGTTGCCGAACAGCCAAGCCGTTCGCACGACGATGTTCTCTGGGTTCTCGTCAAGCACATGCGTCTCTCCCTCCAGTTTCGTCCTCGCGTAAACGCACAACGGGTTGGTTTCGTCGTCCTCGTGATACGGCGCGCGCTTCTTGCCGTCAAAAACGAAGTCGGTGCTCATGTGGAGCAGGCGCACGGGGAGATACGTCGTGACGCGTGCGAGGAGCATCGGGCCGTAGGCGTTCAGCAGGCGCACGCGATCCGGCTCGTCCTCGGCTTGGTCAACTGCGGTGTATGCGGCGCAGTTTACGATCCAATCCACGCTCGTTCCGAGGAAGAAGGCAGAGACTACCCGGTCGTCCGTGATGTCCAATTCGTCACTGGGTGGCGCGAACACCTCGCAGCCCCGTGATTGAAGCTCGGCAAGCACCTCCGAGCCCAACAATCCGGTTGCTCCAACGAGCAGCGCGCGCATCGCGCGAAGGTTACCTTCGGCGGTCGCGTGTAGAATGAATCTCGTGTCCCCGTTGCAGATCCGGCGCGCGCGAAGAGGAGATGAGGCTCAGATTCAAGCGGTCGTCCAGGCCGTTTGGGAGGAGTACGACTTCGCCTGGGACCCTGGGTATTACAATCGAGACCTAACGGATATCGAACGACACTACTTTCAAGTTGGGGGCGACTTTTGGGTCTTAGCGGACGGTGAAGTTGTCATCGGGACGGCGGGATATCTGCCTCGCTCAGAAGAGGTGTGCGAGTTGATGAGGCTCTATCTGCTCATGGCAGCCCGCGGTCAAGGTTGGGGAAAGCGGCTCTTTGAGCATGTCGTTGCCGCGGCCCGCGAGAAAGGGTTTCGGAGGATGCTTATCTGGTCTGACAAAAAGTTGAAAATCGCGCATCGGATGTATCTGTGCTATGGAGCTCAATCGATCGGCGACCGCTGGGTTCGCGACGCGGACACGTACGAGGAGTGGGGATTCGTGCTGGAGTTGTGATCCGAGGGAGGGCAAGCGTCCTCGCGAGCAGTTCTTTTGGGGTGTTGTTTTTGGTGTTCGGTTGTTTTCGGTGGGTCAGTGGGCTTTTCAATGGGACTAGTCCCTCACCCCGGCCCTCTCCCAGAGGGAGAGGGGGCGCCCTCACCCCGGTCCTCTCCCAGAGGGAGAGGGGGCGACGCTCACGCTCCCTGTATCGTTGCAAGTTTGAGCGAGGAAACGAAGCGAGCGACCTCAGGCGCCCCCTTTCCGCCCTCCCAACGCGTCGCAAGCAGCTCAACCAGGGCGCTGCCGACAACAGCGCCGTCAGCGACCTTGCATACCATCGCCACGTGATCAATCTTGGAGACCCCGAAGCCTACGCACACCGGCAGGTCGCTGGTCGCATTTACCGTTCGGACTACATCGACAACGCCGGGCGGCACCTCGCTCGCTGCGCCCGTCACGCCCGTCCGCGAGACGCAATAGACGAAGCCGGTTGAGGATTGCGTCGCCAGTCGGATTCGCTCTTGTGTGCTCGTTGGCGCAACAAGGAAGATGCTATCAAGCCCCTCGCCTCTCGCAGCCTGCGTCCATTCGTGCGCCTCTTCGGGTATCAGGTCGCTGAGGATGACACCGCTCACGCCAGCAGCGCGCACGCTTTGCGCGAAACGGTGGAAGCCTGGGCGCATTGCGGTGTTCGTGTAACCCATGAGGACTAGGGGTGGCAGATTACGCGAAACTGGCGCAATCGCATCGAGGATTGCCTGTGGGGTCACGCCTCTGTCCAGCGCGCGCTGGCTGCTCGCCTGGATGGTCGGGCCGTCTGCTATCGGGTCGCTGAATGGAATGCCAATCTCGATGACGTCGGTCCCGGCCTCTGCGAGCGTCTCGAGGATGTCCGGCAGCGCGTCGAGCGATGGGTCGCCCGCTATGACGAAGCACACAAGCGCCCGTTCGCCCCGCGCCCTCAGAGTTTCGAATCGATGGGTCAGTGGGCTTTTCAATGAGACTAGTCCCTCACCCCGACCCTCTCCCAGAGAGAGGGGGCGGCGAGCCTGGGCGCGTCCGGCACGAAGCGCGCCCGGAGCCAGGAAGCAAGGGTATCCAGCACGAGAGGGCTGATGCGCTCCGCCTCCGCGGCATTGTAGTTAGCGTTAGTGAAAGGGGACTGTGTGAAGAGGTGTGTTAGCCCTGGAAACAACTCGACGCTAACATCATCGTTGCCCGCCGCACGCGCGGAGTCGTGCAGCTCGGTGGCGTTTCTGGGCAGAACCTTCAGGTCGTCCTCCCCCTGAACGATAAGGATTGGGCAGCGCACTTTGGCGATCGTTTCCCTCGGATCATGCTTCATGTGTTCGCGCAGCCAAGAAAGGTTGATGCCGTTCACGATCCCACGCTCCCCTGCCTTCGCTCGAGCGATCGTCTCAATCATGAGGGGGAGCATACGCGTGGCTTCCTCGCGGAGAGGCTTGGGAAGACGCGTGTCGGATTCCTGCGCCTTCAACTGCTCGATGATGATCTGATCGAGTGGTCGGCTCGTGCCAGCAAGGATGATCACGCCGGCGATCGTCGGATCGTCTGCGGCAACCATCGGCGCAATCACGCCGCCTTCACTATGCCCGAGCACGATCACCTTGAACGGGTCAACCTCTGGCAGCGCCTTAAGGTAATCCGCCAGCCGCTCGGCGTCGGTGACGAGCGCAGAGAGTGTGGCTGTGCTCAGGTTGCCGGTAGAGCCGCCGACTCCTCGGTCGTCCATGCGCAAGACGACGCAGCCCTCGGCGGCGAGCCGGTCGGCGATCTGAGTAGCGAGCGAGGCGTTTAGTACTGGCGGTGTGTTCCAGTTTCGGTCTTGTGGGCCCGACCCGGAGATGAGCAACACCGCGGGCTTCAGGCCGGGGGCGTTGGGAACGGTTAGGGTGCCCCTGAGGTACACGTTCGCCGCTGTCATCACCTCCACCTCTCGCTCGGTGTATCTGGCGGCGTTGGGCTTCAATTCAGTCAGTTCTGGAACCGGTCCGGTACTCATCAGGCTCTCATGCCCCTTCCGAACGACTTGCGCTCGTTGGCTTGGTATGGAAATGTGAAGCACGTTGCCCTGGCCGTCAACAACAAACGTCTGTTGAACGCCCGCGATGGTCGCGCTCCACTCGACGAGACCGTCATCGCGGACGCGCTTATGGGAAAGCGACATCGTGAGCACCACGCGTTGCGTTGGCACGAGTATCTGGGGCTCAGCTTGCTCGGCGTCCGCCGGAATGTCCCGAAAGATGTGGCGCAGGGTGTGCCATACCAGGTTCTCGGCGAGATAGAGCGGCCGATGGTTGTTAAACTTCACCTCGGTGCCATCCGACATGGTAACAACGCCGTCCCCGACTGCCACCTCGAGCGTCTTGCCTCCGCCAAAGTTGAGCACGGCGGAGGTGAGCGAGCCGTTCTTTGTTTGCGCTTCAACCTTCATCAGAAGGTTTTCGGGCTTTTCCGGCGACGTTTCGCCCCTCGTGACGAGTGCGCTACTCTTCCCGGTGTCGAGGATTCGGAATCCCTCCCGAGCGACAACGACACCGGCTTGGTAGGTTAGGTAGGCGCCCTGGTCGGCAACTGCGGCCGTCTGGGAAAGCGCTGCTGCGATACAGAGGGTGATCATCGTCAGGCAGGTTACCGCTTCCCGCCGTTTCGGGTGGTGCGCACGCTACGGTCAGGCTGGCCCTGCGTAGGAAGGGCGTCCCCGCGTGCCGCTCAGGCTCCCTGGTGTTGGAGTTAGGGAGGGCAAGCATCCCGCGAGCCCAAAAAAGGCGTCTCGGCTACTTGAAGGCGTCAGCGACCTTGTCAAGCTCAGCCCCGAGCGACTCCCGCGCGATGCTCTGCAACGCGTCTTTGCTGCCTGCAAAGTGGAACGTCTGATGCACGTGTGTCAACGATTGCTGAGGCTCGAGGGCGGCGGCTGGCGAGGATCTCTCAAGCTCGCAAAGCGGCCCCAGCGGTTTGCCGGGTTCCGGCGGGCCGTCGTTGTAACTGTTAACCACGTCGCCGCGGAACGGGTTTTGTTGTATCTCCCACATCGAGTTCACGTAGTCACTCGCGCCAGGTGGAATCGAGAAGGTAACGACGGTGACCAGTTCCCGCCCTGGATCGTAGCTCTCGAGTATGGGGAGTGCCACGCCTGCAGGGTGAATGGGTCGCCATCCAGAAGAAGATCGCGAACTGCCCTCCCTCTGGACCGAGCCAGAGGCGGTCCTCGCCGCCGTACACGTTAATATGCGGCTGTTACTCGCCGGAGGCCACGAGGTCGTAGTTGATCCAGCCGATGCCGGGCTGATCAAGCGCGAAGGAGCTCGTCATGACGCGGCACTGGTATGCGGGAACAACGGCAACCGCAGGCCCCGAGCCGTCCGTGAGAACGATGGTCTCCACGTGCTTCCTCAGGAACTCAACGTCCTCTTGAAAGGTCATGGGCTTCTCTCCTCGTGTACCGTCGGTGCCGCTCCCGCTACCTCCGCCCGCGCATGAGGCGAGGCATAAGCCAGACGTTAGAAGGATCCCAAACGAGATACTGCGCAAGATTCGCCCTCCTGTCAGGTGTATTTACCCCACGGAAGCCGTCAATCCGTCAGGACGCGTCCGTAACCGTCATGCTCCACTCCGCCGGCGAGGATGACCACGCCGTCTATCAGCGACCAAATCCACATGATGCCGCAGGTGCAAACGACTGAGAACAACTGCAGGACGCCGATTGCGGCGTAACCGAGATACATCCTTCCGACTCCGGGGAGAAGCAACTGCAGGACGCCTGCGACCAGTCGGCTTCGCGGGCTTGGGACGTCACCTCGGGACTCCAGAGCAACCTGGCGACTCTCGAGTGTGCCTCGGCCCTCCCTCACCTCTCTCGCCTTCTTCCGCTTCGAAGCTCGTCTGCCCGGGTCGAATGGCGGCGGCTTGGTGGGCGAGTGCAGCAGGCTCGCTATCGCAGGCACATGCCCAGCCTCAGTCCAGTCGCTCATGCCTGGGCGCCAAACGTACGTCTCGGAAGTGATAACGCCGCCCTCCACCAAATCTTCGACTTGCTCGATGCTCAGCGGCCCAAGCTGGCCGAGCTCGCCGACGTAATACCACTCGTACGTTTCCATGGGCGTGCTGCGGGAGTTGATACGTGGCGCTAACCCCACAAGTTGCATGAAAAGGGGTCGGATGCCCCATCCAGTCCCTCGGCGGTATGACGAAAGCCCTTACGTTTCGCCCTTCCGTTGTCTTCGGAGGAACGTGGGGATGTCGAGCGCCAAATTGGATTGCTCCTCGGGCGTCGGCAGCGGGCCGTCGAGCGGCTCCACCTGCTCAACGGCCGCCTGGGCGGCCGGCCGTGCGGTGAGCTTGTCCACGCATGCAGCCATCAGGGTGATCATCACCTCGTCGCCTAAATCCTCCCGCAGCACGTGGCCGACGATGACGTCCGCGTCATCCGGCTCCGTGAACTGGATGAGGTACTCCATCGCCTCGTGAATGTCGTTGAGCGCGAGTGAGGGGCCAGACTCGATGTTGACGAGGAGGCGTCTGGCACCTTGGATGTTTCTTTCGAGGAGCGGCGAATTTGCCGCCTTCTCGGCTGCGACACGAGCTGCCCCGTGGCCGCTTGCTCGGCCGAGGCCCATCATGGCCGATCCCGCATCCTTCATGACTGTTCGCACATCGGCGAAGTCTACGTTGATGATGCCCGGTTGGAGGATGATGTCGCTGATGCCCTGAACGCCCTGCCGAAGGACGTCGTCGGCTGCGGCGAACGCTTGTTGGACGGTTGTGCGGCGCTCGAAGATTTCCAGCAGGCGGTCGTTGGGGACGGTGATGATGGTGTCAGCGAACTCGGTGATGCGAGCGGCGCCATCCTCGGCAACTCGCTTGCGGCGGGGGCCTTCGAACAGGAAGGGCTTCGTCACCACTGCCACCGTTAGGGCTCCTGCTTCGCGCGCAGCACGCGCCACTGCGGGCGCCGCGCCGGTCCCGGTGCCTCCTCCCAGCCCTGCGGCGATGAACACCATGTCCGCATCGGTGACGCATCTTCGGATGGCTTCGACGCTTTCCTCGGCGGCGGCGCGTCCGACATCCGGGTCGCCACCGCTGCCTAGCCCTTTCGTCACGGTTTCGCCGAGCTGCACTCGGCGCGCGGCCTTCGACAGCGCTAGGGCCTGAGCGTCTGTGTTCATCGCAATGAACTCGACGCCCTGAACGCGCTCTGCGATCATGCGGTTGACGGCGTTACAGCCGCCTCCTCCTATGCCAATGACCTTGATTTTTGCGCGGACGGGGAAGAGGCTTCCGTGCTCTGGTCGGTGCTCGTCGTTTTGCTGGAGTTCGAACATTGCTACCAGTGTAGACGGGCGAAAGTCACGAGCTGATGCTGACACTTATGTCGATCGCCTTGACATGCCTTCCAAGCAAATGGTAGATTGAACGTTCAATCAATGCCAAAGACAGACATCACGGTTGCCGGGACGAGAGTCGAGGAGCGACGAGATGAGATTCTCGCTGGCGCTCTCGCCGTGTTCAGCGAAAAGGGTTTCGACGGCGCGTCTGTGAAGGAGATAGCCCGTCGCGCGGGGGTCGCACCAGGCCTGCTGTACCACTACTTCCAGTCTAAAGAGGATATTCTCTTTGCAACGATTGAACGGTACGCATTCGTGCCGGAGCTGTGTTGCGCCGCCGAGCCCGAGCCGAAGGAGCGGGTCGATCGCGCGCTGGAGCGTGCGCTTCTCGCCATCTACAATGTCTTCAAGCGAAACGAGGCGCTGATGCGGGTGTTCATCGGGGAGGCGGTGGTGAACGGCGCGGTGAACACGCGTTGGGAGGATGTGCTCCGGCACGGCTCGGACCACCTCGGGGCGTTGCTCGAGAAGTTCGTTAAGCTCGGCGAACTGCGCCCACACGACACAACCGTCGTGGCTCGCTTGCTGTTGCACTGCGCGGCGTCGTTCAGCCTCTGGAACGTGCCAGAGAGGGGGGTGCGCGAGGTCGTGCGTACGGTTCTCGACGGCGTTCGCCTTGCGGAGGGTCCCCCAAAGCGGAAGACGCACTCCAAGAGCCAGGTTAGGAGAGCGAAACAGCAATGACCCCACTCCTATTTTTTCCCCTCGCCTTCGCTGTCCTTCAGCAGTCCGAGCCCGTGCGAATAGGCATGACGTTACAAGACGCGGTGCGTACCGCCCAGACTAACGCGTTTGCCGTCCAACGAGCGGAGGCGGACGTAGAGCGCGCGAAGAGCGTCCGGCGTCAGGCGATCGCGCAAACGTTGCCGAGCCTAACCCTTGACGCCACGTACACCCGCTTCACGAGTGACGTTACCGTCCGGTTTGACCCGATGCAGCCACCAATCGTCGTTCGACCAATCGATCGGTCGAATCTGTCGCTGAGCCTGCGCCAGTCGGTAGACGTGAGTGGGATCTTCGGTCTGGGAATCCGAGGAGCCGGCGCGCAGGTAGAAGCGGCAGAAGCGCTGCTCCACGCGGCTGTGAACGATGTGTCGCTTGCTGCAAAGGTCGCTTTCTTCAATGTGTTCGTAGCCCAAGAGTTAGTCGGCGTCGCAGAAGAGCGCGTAGCGAATGCAGAAGAAGCGCTGCGCGTTGCCGAGGCTCGGTTCGAGGCGGGCGTCGTTCCGAGGTTCGATGTGTTGCGCTTCGAATCGGAGCTTAAGGTCGCCGAGCAGGAGCGCATTCAAGCGAGAAATGGTCTCGCTTTGGCAAAAGCTTCATTCAACCACGCCTTGTCACGTGACACCGGTGCGCCGGTCCAGCTCGTTGCCCCTGACGCCATTCCGAAAGACCTGCCGTCTCTGGAGGAGCTCATCGAGGCGGCGAAGGCGGCCCGTCCCGAGGTGCGAGCTGCTCAACACGCGCTCACTCTCCAGAAAAGTATCCGGCAAGCCAGGGAGCGGCAATTGTTGCCCGAGCTGAACATCACAGCGACGATGAGCCGGGACCCACAAGCCCGCGGTTTCGGCAGCGAGCGAGACACCATCTCCGCGACGGCGGTGCTTAGCGTCCCTATCTTCGACGCCGGGCGAGTCCGCTCGATCGTTGACCAATCGAAACAGGACGAAGAGCAAGCCCACATCGCGCTCCAACAAACGATCCTGGCAGTCGAGCTCGAGGTTCGGCAAGCTTGGCTGGACGTTGTTGCCGCGAGGGAGGCGGTAGAAACCGCCGCCAAGGGCGTGGAGTTCGCCCGCGAGGCCTACCGATTGGCGCGAGTGCGTTACTCAGGCGGCGTCGGCACGCCTCTGGAGGTCTCCGATGCCACCGTTGCCCTCGCCCGCGCTCGCGCCGCGTATGTCAACGCCCTCTATGACTTTCATAAAGCCTACGCAAGGCTGCAACGAGCTGTAGGAAAGGAAGATTTAGGATGAGGACACAACCCGATCGAGCGAACAACGAGAAGTGCGCTTCGTGGAAGCGCCTGACCCTGTTGCTACCGTTTGTCGTGCTCGTGCTTGGCTGCGCGGACCGCGAGGCGCAACAAAACGCCAAGGCGCAAGCGGAGATGCTCGCCGACACGACAATCCCCGTCACTGTTGTCAAGCCAGAGCGTCGCAACGTGATCGAAACACTCGAGGTATCCGGCTCCCTCGACACGCTCGACTTCGTTCAGGTCGGCGCGAAGGTTGGTGGCCGATTGGTCAGCGTGAGCGTTCGAGAAGGCTCTCGAGTTCAGGCAGGACAAACCATCGCGCAGGTTGAGACAACCGACCTGCGGCTGCAGGTGGTGCAGGCTCGCGCCGCGCTGCAACAGGCCTTGGGGCGACAAGCCGAGGCGGAACTGCAGGTCGCCATGTCGCCTCAGCAGACCGAAGCGGCCGTCCGCCAGGCAGAGGCGCAACTGGAGTCGGCAAGGGCGCGGCTCGATCTGGCCCGGGCCGGAGCCCGCACGCAGGAGAAGGAGCAGGCCAAGGCTCGCGTGAACCAGGCGAAGGCGCAACTCGACAAGGCGAAGGCTGACTTAAGCCGCGTCCGGCGCCTCTATGAACAGGAAGCGGTGGCAAAGGCTGACCTCGACGCCGCTCAAGCTATCTATGACCAGGCGTTGGCGGGTTACCAACAGGCCGTTGAGGCATACGATTTGCTCGTAGAGGGCACGCGACCCGAGGAGATTCGGCAGGCCGAGCAGGCCGTCCGCCAAGCGGAGGAGGCGCTCCGCAGTGCGCGAGCCAACAAAGCCATGGACGCAGTGCGCCGTCGCCAACTCGACCAGGCCGAGGCAGCCGTCGCCCAAGCGCGGGCTGCACTCCGTCTCGCTGAGTCCGCGCTTGCCGACGCTACCGTCGTCGCTCCGTTCGACGGATACGTTACAGGCAAGCCGGCGCAAGTCGGACAGGTCGTTGCGCCCGGAACGCCTGTCGCTACCATCGTTGGACTCCAGGGCGTCTACTTCGACGCCCAAGTGTCCGAAACCGACATTCTACGCGTGAAGCAAGGGCAGCGCGTCACCATCCGCGCCGACGCCCTCCCGAACCGAGATTTCGAGGGCAAGGTGATTGCGCTGAATCCTGTTGGACGGGAGCTCGGCCGCGTGTTTCGCGTTCGGGTGGGCATCATGGATCCAGAGCGCGTCCTCCGCCCCGGCATGTTCGCTCGCGGGCGCATCGAGTTGGCCGTTTTGCCGGAGAGCCTGGTGCTTCCTGCGGAGACGATCGTTCGAGAGGGTGACAGCGCTTTCGTTTGGATTCGCAAGGGCGCCAACGCGGTCGAGAAGGTTCAGGTGGAGGCCTTTGAGACAGGTGATTCGGTGGTCAGAGTAACCGGCGTCTCCGAGCAAGACGAGGTTGTGCTACAAGGCAAGGAGAATCTGCTTCGTGAATCCAAGATTCGCGTGGAGAAGCAGGCTGGGAGGGGAAAGCCCCCCTCTCCCGGCGGGAGAGGGCCGGGGTGAGGGTACAGCCGTGAATCTCACGCTTGCCGCAATTCGCAGGCCGGTCTGGGTTCTGATGGCGATGCTTGCCATGCTCGTATTGGGCTACCTCGGCTTGAGGAGCATGCCTCGCGAGCAGAACCCGGAGGTGGACTTCCCTTTCGTCACCGTGACGACCTCGTATCCGGGCGCCGGCCCCGAGGAGATTGAGACGCTCGTGACGAAGCGGATCGAGGACGCCGTGACGAGCGTGGAGGGGCTCAAGCAGATTCAGTCCACCTCGTTGGAGGGGCTGAGCGTGGTTTCGTTCGAGTTCGAGTTGGGTGTTAACTCGGATGTCGCGCTGCAAGAAGTGACTTCGAAGGTGAACTCGATAACTGGCTTCTTGCCGCGGGACACGGAGCGTCCGGTCGTTAGCAAGCTCAACGTGACGGCGCAGCCGATTTTGTCGATTGCAGTGGAGAGCGACGTGCTTTCGTCGCTACAGTTGAGGGATTTGGTGGACGACAGGATCCGGGCGCTTCTTGCGCGCATCGAGGGGGTGGCGGAGGTTTCGGTTCGCGGCGGCGAGGTGCGAGAAATTCGTGTGGCAGTTGATAGCCGGCGGCTAATGAGTTATGGCTTGGGCATTCGAGAAGTGCTGGACGCGGTGGCGGGTTCTACGCTGGATGTGCCGAGCGGTCGCATCGAAAGGGGGAGCACTGAGGTGGGCGTCCGAATGAGCGGCGAGTTCAGCTCAGTGGACGAATTGCGCAATCTCGTCATCCCGATAACGGACCGCCAGAACCCGAACACCCCTCCTGCCATCGTGCGGCTAAAGGACATCGCGACGGTGACCGACGGTCCAGCCGAGCGAACCGAAATCAGCAGGATCAACGGTCGCGACGCCGTGGTGATGACCGTTCAAAAGACGCGCGAGGGGAACACCGTCGCCATCACAGAGAACGTGCTGAGCGCTCTTGACGAACTGGAGCAAGTGTATCCGGTGAACTTTACACCGACGCTGAAGAGCGCTGACCGGGTGAACGAATCGTTGGAGGACCTCTACATCGCGCTCGTGTTTGGTATTGGGCTGGTTGTCCTCATCATTTACATCTTTTTGCACAACGTTCGTGGAACGTTGATTGTGGCGCTTGCGATACCAACGTCGTTGTTTGCAGCGTTCGCCGCGATATCGGCGTTGGGGTTCACACTAAACACCATGACGATGCTTGGGCTGTCGCTGGCAATCGGCATCCTCGTTGACGATGCCATCGTGGTGCTAGAGAACACATATCGGCATCTGACGATGGGCGAGGCGCCGGCGGACGCAGCGTTCAACGGTCGCATGGAGATCGGCCTCGCGGCCGTCTCCATCACTCTTGTGGACGTTGTGGTCTTCATCCCTATTGCCCTGATGGGAGGCATCGTCGGCCAGTTCATGCGCCCGTTTGCCCTCACCGTAGTCGCCGCAACCCTGTTTTCCCTTTTCGTCTCTTTCACCCTTACACCAATGCTCGCCAGCCGCTGGTACCGAGAGAACGAATACCGCGAAGCAGAGCGAGGATTCTCGGGCTGGTTCGAGCGGCGCCTGCACGCCTTCGCCGATGCATACAAAGCCGGGTTGGACTGGGGTCTGCGCCACAGGTGGTGGGTCATTTGGATTGGCCTGGGCGCGCTCATCGGTGTTGTCCTCGTTATCTTCGGTAGCTTTATGCCCAGTTACGCGAAGTCGCTTTCGCCGGGGCGGTTCTTCCTGATCATTGGTGTCGTGGTTGCCGTCAGTGTTTCCCTTTTCGGGTCGAACCGGGCGCGCCGACTGCGCGCAAACCTTGTTGGCGCCTTCGTGTTCGCCGTGGCGATGGCGGGGGCAAGCGCCGTCGGGCACTTCTTCGCAGGGCTCAAGGGAGCACCACTCTTTCAGTTCACTTTCTTCCCGAACGTCGAGTCGGGGCTGATCCAAGTGGACGTTACGCTCCCTCCGGGGTCATCACTCGAGCGCACCCTCTCGGTGGTCAAGCGTGTCGAGGAGGCAGCGATGGGCATACCAGAGGTGGACTACGTTACGTCTCTGGTTGGGCGGCAGTCGTCCGGTGGGTCCGGTGTGGGGAACACAGGATCGCAATACGCCAGCCTGTCTGTCTCGCTAAAGCCGAAGCGTGCGCTTCTCGACACCATCGAGTTTTGGAAGAAGGATGACGACAGTCTGCGCACCCGGGTGCAAACGACGATTCAGACAGAGTTAATGCAGCGGATTGGCAAAGTGCCCGGCGCCGAGATCGTAGTGCATGGCCAAAACAACTTTGGGCCTGGTGGGGACATCCGGGTTGCGGTGCGTAGCCTCAACCCTGCGAACGCTTTGCCTGCCGCCCAGAAGGTCGCCGAAGTCTTGCGTGGGCTAGATGGGGTGGTGAACGTCGGGCTTTCATCGAAGCCTGGCAAGCCGGAACTCTCGGTGATTCCGGACCGCACGAAGTTGGCGGACAACAACCTCTCCGTGGCGCAGATGGGAGCGGTGCTGCGGGTGTTTTACGAAGGCAACAACGACGCGAAATACCGCGAATCGGGCAGAGAATACGACATCCGCATCAACCTGAGCGACGACACTCGCAAGCAAGTGAGTGAGCTGGCGAACGTTCCCATTACGTTCCGCCAGGGACAGGCCGTGCTGCTCGGCGATGTAGCGCAGATAAAGCGGACGGTGAAACAGGACAAGGTTGAGCGACTGGATCGCCAACGTCAGGTTACAGTCTACGGATATCTGCTGCCGGGCTACGTGGCTGGTTCGACTGGCGCGCGGTTAAGAGAGATTTTGCGGAACACAGACCTTGGGGAAGGAGTTGTATGGCAAGAGTTGGGGCAGAACCAAGCGCAGCAGAACGAGCAGGGGCACATGGCGGTTGCGTTCATCCTCGCCATCATCTTCGTGTACATGGTGCTTGCGGCGCTGTTCGACAACCTGCTCTATCCGTTCATCATACAGTTGGCGCAGCCGCAAGCGATGGTTGGCGCGTTGCTGGCGTTGATGATTACGGGAAAGGCGTTCGACATCGTCGGCTTCATTGCGGTGATTATGCTCATCGGCTTGGTTGGCAAGAACGCCATTCTGCTCGTGGACTTTGCTAACACGCTCCGTGAGAGGGGCTTGAGTCGGCATGAGGCGCTGCTTGAGTCTGGGCGCACGCGGATGCGCCCGATTCTGATGACCACGCTTGCGCTCGTTCTCGCTATGATTCCGCTTGCCGTGTCTCTGGGACGTGGCTCAGAGTTCCGATCGCCGCTGGGCGTCATCATCATCGGGGGAATGAGCGTCTCAACGTTGCTCACGCTGTTTGTCATCCCTTGCAGTTACACGATCTTCGACGACCTCTCGCGCCACATCGGCGCCAGGATGCGCGCGATTACCGGAGGGATGTTGAAACAACGCAGTGCGAATGGCGAGCGCCCCAGTGGCGACGGCAAAGGCGAAGGCGCGCGGAAACCAGGCGAAGTGCCCGATAAAGTCGAGTAACGCGTAGCCGGCTCCCTCACCCCGGCCCTCTCCCAGGGGGAGGGGGGGTAGACTGTGTTCATCATGCCACAGCTTTCCGAGGAATCGGTTTTCGACGCGTTGCGTCAAGTGCAAGACCCGGACCTCAGGCGGGACATTGTCACGCTCGGGTTCGTCAAGGAGGTGCGCATCGAGGGCGCATCGGTGTATGCCAAGGTCGAGCTGACAACGCCCGCCTGCCCCGTTAAGGATGAACTGCAGGCGCAGTGCGAACGCGTCATCCGCGCGCTAGACGGAGTTCAGGCTGTGGTTGTGGATATGGCGGCTCGAGTACGGCAAACCAACGAAGAGGTGGAGATGCTTCCGGGCGTGCGGAACGTGATTGCGGTTGCGAGTGGCAAAGGGGGCGTTGGCAAGAGCACGGTGGCGGCGAACCTTGCGGTTGCGTTGCGTGAGACGGGCGCCACGGTGGGCTTGATGGACGCTGACGTGTACGGGCCGACGATCCCGCTGCTGCTGGGATGCAGAGAGGAACGCCCGAACGTGGAGAAGGGGCGGATCGTGCCCATAGAGCGCTTCGGGTTAAAGGTGATGTCGTTGGGATTCTTGCTGGAAGAAGGGCAGGCGGTGCTGTGGCGCGGGCCGATGGTGGCAGGGACCGTGAAGCAGTTGCTCGCCGATGTGCAATGGGGCGAGTTGGACTATTTGGTAGTTGACCTGCCGCCAGGCACGGGTGACGCGCCGATGTCGCTCGCCCAGCTCGTGTCGCTAACGGGCGTCGTGCTCGTCATTACGCCGCACGACGTGGCGTCTCAAATCGCAGGCCACTCTGTCGCGTTATTCAACCGGATGGATACCTCACTTCTGGGGATCGTGGAAAACATGGGAACGTTCCTTTGCCCGAAATGCGCCGAGGCGACAGAGATCTTCGGCGCGGGAAGGGGCGAAGAGATAGCCAAGCGGTATCGCGCGCCTCTGCTTGGCAAGATTCCACTCGACCCAGCGGTAAGCGCTTCGGGCGACAGCGGGGTGCCGGTCGTCGTCTCCGAACCCGACTCCCCAAGTGCGAAGGCGTTCCGGGGCATCGCAGGCGAATTGGCACGTGAGGTCAGCAAGCGCGCCTACGCGGAGAAGAATCTCGTTCGGGAGATCACCTGACGGGCATGGGGTTTCTCGAAGCGGTTCGCGAGGGCGTTCTGGTTGTTGACGGCGCGATCGGAACGCGGCTGCGGGCGCTCGGGTGGGGTGAACGGTTGCCCGCGTCAGCGAACGTTGAAGCGCCTGAGCTGGTTCTGAAGGTGCATGCGGAGTACGTGGCGGCGGGTGCGGAGGTCATCGAGACAAACACGTATGGCATCAGCCGCTTCCGATGGCCGCAGGGCGAGCCACCTTATGACGTTGCGGAGATCGTGCGCGCAGGCGCGCGTCTTGCAAAGAAGGCGGCGGAGGGCGCTTTCGTCCTGGGGTCAATCGGGCCGGTTGGGAAACCGCTAGTGCCGATGGGGATGTTGGAGGCGAATGAGGCGGAGAAGGAGTTCGAGACCCAAGCTAGGGCCTTGCTGGAGGTGGGGGTTGACGGAATCATCCTCGAAACGTTCGCGGACCTCAAGGAGCTGGAGATCGCGGTTGCCGCCGTTCGCCGCTACTCCGACCTGCCCATCATCGTCGAAGGCGTTCATCGAGGATGGGCAGACGCTGGCGGAGGGCTACCCGCTCCGCGTGGCGAGGAGAATCCATGAGATGGGCGCGGATGTTGTCGGTGCCAACTGCGTCGTCGGTCCGCAGAGGATGTACGATGTCGTCCGCTGGATGGCGCGGGGGGGCGACTTTCCAATTTTGGCGATGCCGACGCCTGGGCTGCCTCAGACGGTGGGGAAGGAAGTGCTTTACGACACGACGCCCGAGTACTTTGGGCGTGCAGCGGCGCGGTTGGCGGATGCCGGGGCGAACCTGATCGGCGGCTGCTGCGGCATTCTGCCGGCTC
>PSLA01000010.1:23014-24347 GCA_040289295.1 Armatimonadota bacterium | reverse complement strand
CCCTCACCCCGCCCCTCTCCCAGAGGGAGAGGGGGCAGAGGAGTTACCGGAATCGGAGCCGAGCGAACTGAGCCGCAAGCTCGGCAAAAAGTTTGTCATCACCGTGGAGCTGGACCTGCCGCGAGGTCTTGACACTTCCCGCGTGCTCGAGGGCGCGGCGGCGCTCAAAGAGAAGGGCGCGGACATGATCGACATCAGCGATGGCGCACGCGCACGCCTGCGCATGGCTCCGCTTGCAGTGTGCCATCTCATCCAACAGCAAGTGGGCATCGAAGCGATGATGCACGTCGCTTGCCGCGATCGGAACCTGCTTGCGCTGCAGGCGGACCTTTTGGGGGCGCACGCGCTGGGAATTCGCAACGTGCTTCCAATAACGGGGGATCCGGCAAACATCGGCGACTTTCCAGCCGCGACGAGCGTGTTTGACATTGATTCAGTGGGATTGGTGCGCGTGCTTTCTCGCTTCAACGAGGGCCTTGACCTGGCCGGGAACAGGGTGGGCCGCAAGTGCGCCTTCACCATCGCTGTTGCGTTCAATCCTCTTGCGGCGGACTTCCATAAGGAGTCGGACCGGTTGAAGCGTAAGGTGGAGGCTGGCGCGCAACTGATCTACACGCAACCGATCTTTGAGGAGAGACACCTCGAGCGCGCGATCCAAACCGCGCGAGACCTCGACCGACCAATCCTGATCGGCTGCCTGCCGCTTCGAAGCGCGCGCCACGCGGAGTTTATGCATAACGAAGTACCGGGAATCGAGATTCCTGACTGGTTGCGGAAAAGAATGGTTGAGGTGGACGAGGAAGCGGCGCTCGAAGTGGGCATTGAGGTGGCGCAGGACTTCTGCGCCCGGCTACCGGGGATAGCAGATGGGCTGTACCTTATGCCTCCGTTTGGCAGGCACGAAACCGCCGCGCGGGTAATGGAAGCGGTGCTCTAACGCGGGTGTCGCCTGCCTCACGCACCAGGGAGCGTGAGCGTCTCGCGAACACGGTGTTTCGGTTCGCGGCGGCGTGTTTTGGCTTGCGGAGACGCTTGCCCTCTCTTTGGTTTGCTGTAGGCTTGCCGGGATGGTCACTTTCCCTTCGAACATGGCGTTGCGCCAACCAACTCGCTGCGGACGCATGCCATGGGTTGTGGGCCCACCCATTTTCGTGGGCAGGCGCGAAAGTGGGCAGGCACAATGCCGTCCCCGATCGCCTGCTGGGCGGAACGACCGTGCCGTACGGTACGGTAGTAGGAAAGAATGCGGTTCGTGCTTGAGCAGGCGTGTGCGTTGCACGAGAAGGGTGTGGAGTTCTGCCTCGCCGTGGTTGTGGGGCGGAGCGGCTCGGCA
>PSLA01000010.1:10394-22944 GCA_040289295.1 Armatimonadota bacterium | reverse complement strand
CGGGGGGTGTCTCGAAGCCGAGTGCCGGCGCCTTGCGCTACAGGCGATGTACAGCGGCAAATTCATCTGCCGGGAGTTTCGCCTCGACGATGACTTTGGGTGGGACGATGGCCTGATTTGCGGCGGCCGGGTACTGGTGCTGTTGCTGCCATCCTCCGACACGCTGGTCTCGGAGCTCAGGCGTGCGCATGAACCCCCTCACCCCGACCCTCTCCCAGGGGGAGAGGGAGCGACCGGCGTTATCGAGTACGACCTTGCGCGAGGGAACCTACGCTTCCGGCTCCGCGCGGAATGCTGCGGCGACGAGGCGGCGATGGACGCGATGCGACTGCGGCGCGAGACGCTCGTCGGGGCGCGCTTCCTCGAGCCGGTGGTGCCACCTGAGCGACTGGTCATCTTTGGCGCTGGTCATGTCGGGAGGGAGGTAGCGAAACTGGGCGCGTCGCTCGGCTTTCGCGTTACGGTTGTAGACGACAGGCAAGACCTGTTGACCGAGCGCGCCCTACCCATTGCGCACGACCGCGTTTGCATGGCACCGGAAGCGTACGCGCGCCAGATGCAAACCGACGGAGACACGTACCTTTGCGTGGTAACGCGCGGACACCGCAACGATGCGCGGGTGCTCAGAGAAGTCATCCATTCCGAGCGCGCCTACCTCGGCATGATCGGAAGCAGGCGCAAGAGGGAAGTGATTCGCAAGGAGATGGTCGGCGAGGGCATTTGCACGAACGAGCAGTTTGACGCGGTGCAATCACCGATGGGTTTGGATATCGGCGCCGAGTCGGTCGAGGAGATCGCGGTGAGCATCGCAGCGGAGTTGGTACGGGTTCGGGCGGCGAAGCGCGGTCCGTCGCGCGCGCGCTGCCCCTCACCGAAGGCTCGCGTCATCGGCGATTGAAGCCGCGCCGCAGCAGGAACTCCCGTAGCCTCTCTCTACCGGTGAGGTGGTGGTCGTCCACGCGTTTGCCTGAACGCATCGACCAGGTAACACCGGGGTTCATTCCTTGCGAAGCGTAAAACTGACGCATCCGCTCGTCGTACTCGCTGATGTCCGTCTCCGCTTGGTACCTCTCTTTGAACCAAATCGTGTTGGGGCGGAGTCGCGGTTTGATCTCGCTCTTGGCATCAGGTGACGGCCAGCCGAGGCAAAGGCCGAAAGCTCCGAACGTGCCGTCGGGTAGGTTGAGGAGTTGTGCGACTCCCTGTGCGTCGTTGCGCAACGCGCCGATGTAGCAGATGCCCAGCCCCAGCGTTTCCGCAGCGCACACCATCCTTTCAGCGGCGAGCGCGGCGTCTACGAGGCCCATGATGAAGTACTCCACGTAGTCGAGCCCGCTTGGATTTTCTCCAGCGGCGAGCGCCGCCGAACGCAAGCGATAGTGATCCACCAGGAACGCGAAGAACCAATGCGCCTCGCGCACGTGGTCCTGATTCGCGCAAAGCCTGGCGATTGCGTCGCGCCGCTCTGGCTCTTGGACCGAGATGACCGACCAGAGCTGTAGGTTGCTGCTGGTGGAAGCGCTCTGCGCAGCGCCGATGAGCGCGCGCACCATTTCCTCAGGCACTTCGCGAGAGCGATCGAACGAGCGGACGCTTCGGTGCCGCAGTAGATGCGCGATGCGCGGCGGGGAGCCATCAAATGGATATCCGAACCGCTTCAACCATGCAGTGTGATAGCTCTCGTTTGCCATGCGGAGGGTGTTTACCAGAGGTCGGGTGTGTCGGGCGATTCACTCCCTCTCCCAGAGGGAGAGGGGGTGACCACCCCGACCCTCTCCCAGGGGGAGCGGGAGTGACGCTCGCCCCCCTGCGGGGGGCTCGCCACCGTTCGGTGGGCTATGGGTTCTCGGTGGTTTGGCCCTACCCGTCTTCTTCACTTTGTCTCCGCGCGAACAGAGGCGACTTCCGCGTGCAAGACCCTACAACTCAACGGGCTGGATGAGCGGCTGAACCGCGAGGAACGCCTCCACGACCTCTGGGTCGAAGGAGTGGCTCGCGTCCTCTCGAATCTGCGTGATCGCATTTTCTTCGCTGAGCGCCTCACGCCACGGCTGGGGCGTAGTCATCGCAACAAAGGCGAGCGAAACGCTCAGGGCGCGTGCCCCGAGGGGGATCTCCGTTCCTTTCATGCCGTTCGGGAAGCCTGTGCCTGCCCAACGTTCGTACTGCCTGAGCACCAGCGGCGCGCAGGTGGCGACCGTAGGGATACGCCCCAGGAGCGCGGCGCCGTGCCGCACGTGCTCTCGCACTTCGGTCAACTCCCTTGCAGTCAGGGGCGCGGGTTTGAGGAGGACCTTGCGGCTCACGCACAGTTTGCCGATGTCGTGCAGCGCACCGGCCTGGCGGGCGATTGCGAGTTCGGTGTCCGATGCGCCCAGCCGCTCCAACGTGCTGACCGTCAGCACCGACACGTGCTCCCCTCGCTTAGCCCCACCAGGCAGGTACGCGTCAAGGGCGAGCAGCAGCGCGCGAACGACTGCGCTCGCTTCGGCAACCTCTTGTTCCCAAACGCCCTCGACTTCGCTCATGATGGTTTGTGCGCGGCCAATATCGCACTCGCGAGAGTGTCTAACTCTTCCTCATCCACCGTCCGCATGTCCAGCCAGAAGCAGTCGCGTTGGATATATCCGATCACCGGAGGTTCGCCCAGCCTGAGCCGTTGGGCAAAGCTCGGCGGATCCTGGCCAGGAAAGCCCACCCGGGTGCTCGGCAGGGCGGCACCCGGAAGAGCGCCGCCGCCCGGCTCGGCCGTAGCACGCTCCGCGATCGCCGTGATGCCTGCCTGTTTGAGTAGTCCGACCAGGTCGTGCGCCAACTGCTCCACCTCGTTTAGAGTCCGCGAGAGGTAGCGAATCGTGGGAATCTCCCTCTCTCGCCCCTCGACATAGAGCCGTAGCGTAGCTTCAAGCGCCGCGGCGGTCAGTTTGTCAATGCGGAGCGCGCGCGCCATCGGATTGCGCGCCACTCGGCGAACGAGATCTCGCCGGCCTACGATGATGCCCGCCTGCGGGCCGCCCAACAACTTGTCGCCGCTTGCGGTGATGATGTGCGCGCCCGCGCGTAGCGACTCCTGGATTGTTGGCTCGTGCGGTAAGCCCATAGCACTTGTCTCGACCAGGCATCCGCTGCCCACGTCGTCGAGCAACAGGACCCCCAACCTGGACGCACACTCAGCCAAATCGGCGACCATCGGCTCTTCTACGAAGCCGGTGAGGGCGAAGTTGCTCGGATGGCACCGGATGATGAGAGCCGTCTCTTCGTCGGCGGCGCTCTCGTAGTCACTCACGCGCGTGCGGTTGGTGCAGCCCACGTCAACGAGCGTCGCTCCTGCCTGGCGCACCACGTCCGGCATCCGGAAGGAACCTCCGATTTCAACGCTTTGACCTCGGGAGAGGAGTGCCTTCCTGCCGAGCGCGAAAGTGTTCACGACGAGGAGCACTGCCGCCGCGTTGTTGTTGACCACGAGGGCATCCTCGGCGCCGGTGAGCCGCGCAAGCAGCCGTCGCAGAGGGCGTTGTCTATCTCCTCTGCCGCCTGTATCCAGGTCGACCTCGAGGGTCGAGTGGCTTTCGGCGACGCGCTGGATCGCCATGACCGCATCCGTGCACAGGCGCGCTCGCCCGAGGCTCGTGTTGAGGATCGCTCCGCTGCAGTTGATTGCCCGGTTGAAGCCGGGCGTGCGGAGTCGTTTGGCAATAGCGACCGCGTCTTGGAGGATCTGTTCCTCGGCGGGCGGCTCGCCATCCCCCATGGCGTTCCGGGCGTTCTCTATAGCCTCGCGCGCTGCTTCAACCGCGTCGGCGTGTGGGAAGACAGCCAACTCAGGGCTTTCTATCAGGATGGACACGCTCGGAAGGCTCCGACACTGTTTTTGGTCCACGATGGTCGGATTTTACGGCATTCGGCTGGCCGAGAAAACCTCGGGGGCGTCGCTGCGCGTATAATCTTGTGGAGAGCAAGCCAAAAAGGGTACGATTACCATGGAAGTCATGCTTGGATTTCTTCAGATGAACGAACTGCTCATCGTGGCGGTGGTCATTCTGCTGCTGTTCGGAGGCAGCAAGGTTCCTCAGTTGATGCGAGGTCTTGGGCGTGGAGCCGGCGAGTTTCAGCGCGGCCTCGAAGAGGGCAAGCGCGCGCTGGAAGAGGTAAAGCGTCAGGCCGCGCTCGAGACCAAAGAATCTGACGAAAACAACGGTTAAGGAGCAGTCGCGCTTTTGCTGGCAGGGGTTTGGAATACCCCTAAGCGATTCGTGGCACCCAACTGTCTTGCGCGGCGGGTTCCGACGCGGGTACGTCCAGCTGGAAAGCACTGCCGGAGGGCTTCTGCAGATTCGATGGGAACCTGCGAAGCGTGCCCCCGATCTCGCTGAGCGCGCGCATGAATACCTCCGGCTTCTCCGTCAGAGCGCGAAGAAGCGCAGGCAACCGCTCCACACGCACGCCGACGGCAGCGAATTCCGCTGGCACGGCGCGCTGAAGGGATACGGAGGATTAGTGTGGGACGATGGGCATGGCCGCGTGTTTCTGATCGAGCGCTCAGGGCCTTCGCGCGACTCGTTCAAGCAGGAGGCGCGGGCGATTCTCGGAGGGTTCGAGGCGTTCTCTGGCGACACCATCCCGTGGGAGGTTCTCGGCTTGCGGCTGCGCCTCCCTTTGCGCCTCGCCATGCGGCGCTTCGACGCTCTGGCTGGCCGCATCGCTGTTCGCTTCGCGTCTCGCTTCGAGATGGTAGTGGCAGAGCGTTGGAGCCTCGCCGACCGCTTGCTTGCGCAAACTACGCTCGCTGACTGGGGAGCGAAGGCGACGCGGCTCCGACCCGTGGATGCTGTCAGCAATCTCGCGTACCTTGCGGGAGGAACCAAGCCGCCGCTCGGTTTGCTCGGCGTCCGCGCGGCAGGCGTTGCGCTGCACCTTCCCGAGGAGAATACGTTGGTGACGCTCGTGCGCACGGGGCGTGGCACGATACCCTTGCAGGATTGGGTGAGCGGGAGGTGAGTCGAAAGCGACCGCTTACGCGAGCAGATGCCCTGCGCTCCAAACCGGTGCGCGCCGAGCGGGTGGGGTGGACGGGGGAGGATGGGCGTGTGCTGCTGCACGTGCCGGTTGAGATGTCTGGCCGCTGGCGTCGACTGCTGGCAAAGGTGCTGAAGACGCCAGAACATCGCGAAGTGGAGCTCGACGAGTTAGGCGCTTTCGTTTGGCGCCTCTGTGACGGGAAACGCACGGCGAAGGCGATCGCCTCTGCCCTGAAGACAGAATTTCGAATAACGCAGCCCGAGGCGGAGGCTTCGTTGCTCAGCTTTCTCGCTTCGCTGGCTCATCGCGGGTATATCTCCTTCCGAGAGAAGTGAGGTTCACCATACAACGCCAGCGCGACCCCAGCCTCCGTGTCGCGTTTCGGCACGCTTGGAGTGGCATTCGCATGCGTCCGGCTCGCCAGTTGGCGACTGGGGCGGGCGTCGCGCTGGGCGTGTCGTTCTTCGCCTATCTCCAGGGTGTGCGCGTGCTCGGCGTGGCGGACGACCAGGCGAAGCTGCGCTTTCTCGCTGCAATGTCGCTCGCGCTTTGCGCGGTTGGAATCGCCAACACGATGCTGATGAGCGTTGTCGAGCGCTATCGGGAGATCGGCACCTTGAAGTGTCTCGGCGCCACTGATACCTTCATCGCCAAGGTGTTCCTCATCGAATCGCTCGTCGTGGGGTTGGCTTCTTCGTTGTTGGGGTCATTGCTCGGCGCGTGTGTGGCGGCGGTTTTCGGATGGCAGTCAAGTGTGCCGGTCCTTCCGTTTGTGCAAGATTCCGTGTTGATTCCGCTGTTGGTGGGTTCAGGTTTGACCCTCATCGCCTCGATCGCACCGGCGCTCGCTGCCGCTCGGACGCAGGCAAATGACGCCCTGAGGGTAGAAGTCTGATGGCGACCTCGGAGCGCGAGCCGATCGTCCGCACGCGCAACCTCGTGAAGAAGTATCAAATGGGTTCGACGACTGTCACGGCTCTCGCTGGCGTAACGCTCGACGTCTACCGCGGCGAGTACGTGTCAATTATGGGCCCAAGTGGTAGCGGCAAGAGCACCTTGTTCAACATGATCGGGGGCTTGGACAATCCGACGTCAGGCTCGGTGTATATCAACCAGGTTGACATTGCACAACTGACGCCTCATGAGCTCGCATACATGCGCTGCCACACAATAGGCTACATCTTCCAAACGTTCAATCTGATCACGGTTAGGACAGCGCTTGAGAACGTGACGCTCCCGATGCTGTTCGCTGGCGTTCCCGCCGACGAAGCTGACGACCGAGCGGCGAGGCTGCTGGACCTCGTTGGGTTGGAAAACCGGTATCACCACCGACCAACAGAGCTTTCAGGTGGACAGCAGCAGCGTGTGGCGATCGCGCGCGCCCTTGCCAATGAACCAGCTATCCTCCTCGCTGATGAGCCTACAGGGAACCTTGACCTCAAGACGGGTCAAGAGATCATCCACCTGCTTCGTGGTTTGAACCAGGAGCGAGGGGTTACCGTCATATCAGCGACGCATGACCTAAAGATGGTTGACGTCAGCGACCGAATTGTGCACGTGCGGGATGGCACGGTGTCGCGAGTGGACTTGCGCAGCGAAGTCGAGGTTCAGCTCGGCGAGTTGGGCGGTGACGAGAGCTCGTAGACGTTTGGCTGCCAACCGATGCGGTCGAGGATGGAGTTGTAGTCGTCCGCAGTCAACTCTTCCGGCCGCTTGCCCAGGAGGGCGACAAGCACCCCCTCCATTACGTTGGTGCCGAACGACTCGCCGTCCATCTTTGGCGTGCTGGTAATCACCCTTGTTGCTCCAGCGCGGGTCAAGAACTCGATGTCGCTCGTTCGAACCGTGTTGGTGATGATAATTTTCCCGCCAAGGTCGTCAGGGCAGTGCCTGCGGATGTAGTGCCAATCGCCGCAGATTACGTCAGCCTCGCGAAAAGCCCACCCAAACTTCGGCTTGCGTTCATCCTGCTTCTCACCGGTTGGATAGAACCATTGGAAAGGCAATCTCGTGATGATGGGCAGCAGCGCCTTGCCGATCATCCGCAACGCGCCGTACGATCTTATGCGGAGTGGCAATCCAATGCCGAACATCGCGTCGCCGAAGACCACGTTCGGACATACGTCCGTCAACGCCTTCGCCATTCCGAATCGGTCTACAGCCATTGTGAGGAGGACTCGCAAGCAGCCGAATGGCACGACTTCGCTATGGTTCAAGTGGTGGATCAATCGCCGCTCAAGCGTGTTTTTGATGCCGCTGCCGTCCACCACCGGCGTGCGCTTCGCACCAGACACGAGGCGCTTGATCTGCCGAAAGGTGTACCGCCGGTCGTCAATCCAGAGGTACAGGTCTGCGCCGCCGACTCCGAGTGCATCGGCTTCGCCGTCGAGCCGAGCGAACATCTTCTCGAATCGGCGCAGGTCTCCATCGACACCGATTCGCTCGACGAGGAACTCCTCGCCGAGGATGTTCACTCGGCTCGACTTGTCTCGTTTGCTTGAGCCGAGGCTAATCGAAACGATGCGCTTCACCTTACATCGCTGCTCTCGCCAGCCCTGGGGAACGCGGGGGCGACCGCTTGAGCGGGAGGCGCCGGCGGGTTCGAGAGCGAGTGCTCGATGTGTCGCCGCAGGTCATCGAGGTGTAGCCCCGTTTCGTGGTTCGCCGCCTTGGGGATCGCCTGGCGGATGAGCGTGACTACTTTGCGCAGCTCCCCGATGGCGCGCGAGCGTACTTCGGTACTGTCGTTGGAGAGTTTGCCGACGAGGATGTTCACATACGTTCGCTGGAGCGTCCGACGATACAGGTCAATCGCTGGCTTGCTCGCGTTCAGTTCGGTGAACACGGCTGCGCGCAGGTCGTCGAGCATCTGGCTGACCGAGTACGCCTGGTTGCCGAAGCGCTGCTCGAGGTCCATCATGTGGTTGAGCCTGGAGTCGCTGAGCAACTGGTTCAGCACGCGCGACTGGGCGCCGCGCAGGTTGTCGGCTGCTCCGTGCGGTCCGAGCTTCCGCAGCACCTCCTCGGGCATCAGCCAGGTCGGCGTGTTGAGGCACTCTTGGGCTAGCAATTTGACGGCAGCCTGCTGCCGCTCTTTAGGCACCATTGTGAAGGGTTCGCCTCCGCGCCCGGCGTGATAGTTCGTCATCAACACGCCACCGACGACGGCAATTACGTGTCCGATCTCGGCGTTGAACTGTCCCCAGACGTTGATGTACATTGCGCCGAGGTCGGTGTAGTCCTCGCCGAATCGCACAGTGGCAGGAATGAGGTACGTCATCACTCGCCTCAAGTTCCGCAGTCCGAGCCGAGTTGCCTCCACACTATCTGAACCGAGGTCTTCAGTTTGCTGCGACGGGTCGAAGCCGAAGGAGTTTGCTCCGAAGCGTAGCGTGGGGTCTTTGACCTGTCTGGCGGCTATGAGGTCGAGTTCCCGCCTTTCATCCTCTGGGTCGTTAGCACTCGGAATCGGCTTGTATCCCCACTCGATGGCAAACTTATCGTAGGGGCCGACCATCGGAACGAGCCTCGCACCGTCGCCTGGCTGGGCGACGTAGTTGAAGCGGCCGTAGTCCATGATGCTGGCCTCGTCACCGTACTTGTGGGTGAAGTCCGGATCGCGCAGTTGCTCGATGGTGTAACTGGACGACGCCTTGAAGTTGTGCTGCAGGCCGAGTGTATGCCCAACCTCGTGCGCGACCACATAACGCACCAACTCACCCATCAGCTCGTCGGGGAATGGGATGCGTTGAGCTTGCGGATCGTTTGGCGACGCTTGCGTAAAGTACCAACGAGTCAGCAAGTTGAGGATGTTATGCCACACGATAATGTGTGCGGAAATAATCTCTCCAGAGCGTGGGTCGTGCACGTGCGGCCCCATTGCGTTCTCCGTTGGCGTAGGCGCCCAGCGGATGACGGAGTAGCGCGAATCTTCCGGGCTCCAGGAGGGATCGTCAGGCGGGTCCATCGCCATGATGGCGTTCTTGAAGCCGGCTTGCTCGAACGCCGGTTGCCAGTCCTCAACGCCCTGCTTCACATACGGGCGCCACTTTTCGGGCACCTCGGGGCTGATGTAGTAGATGATCGGTTTCACGGGCTCACTGATCGGCGCATCAGGATCCTTCTTCTCCAGTCGGTAGCGAGTGATGAAGCGACGATTGGCGACGCGGTGCTCGTCGGTTCCGTAGTCCTGGAACGACACGCTGAAAAACCCGACGCGGTCGTCGAATAGGCGCCCCATCATTGGCTTCTCAGGCAGGAGCGCGATGCTGTAGTGGACGACCGCCGTGTTGCTCGGGCCGCCTATGGTTCCTCCACCGAATCGGAAACCACCACCGCCATCACCAGCGCCCTCGCGGAAGGTTAGCGTGCTGGTTACGTTGACGTTGTTGGGGAAGACGAACACGTCATCGAGAAAACTTCGGTTGGTGTCAACCGTGCCGACACCGAGGCGCGACCGTACGGAGAACTCAGCTGGATCGCTAACGAAGAACCACGACACATCAATAACCGGGTCACCCGACGGACTTCTTGCCTCGATTTTGAATGATTCGGCGATCGGTGCGACGCTGGACGCCTCGACGGCAAGTTGGATTCGCTCGCCCCTGGATGCACGAATCGTGTACGTGATCGTCCGCAGAAGCACCTTGTCTCCGCGGATCTCCCAGCGCACGACGCGATCGCCAGCTGCCGTGCCGCCATACCCGCCGACGGGCGTCTTTTTCACCTCGGTAACCCAAAGCATGTCGCGGCCCAAAACACTCTGCGGAATTTCAAACAGCAGCCGGTCCTCCTTGCGGTGAACTTTGAACATGCCCTCTTGCGTTGTGAACTCAGACGTAACCACGTCCCCATACTTTCGAGGCTCTTGGGCTTGACCGCCGCGCTGACCGCCAGCGGCGGGTGGGCCACCTGGGCTGCTCCCGCCTTGGGGAAGCGCAGCCGTCGCAGCCAAGAGCATAACGACGGACAGCGTAAAGAGTCTCTTCATTCGCATGACCACCGCCCGAGAGTACCGCAACTCAGGGATGCAAAGTGCCAGGGTATATTCGCCGAACCTTGCGCTTCAATGGCGACCCGGACGCGGCGATCGAGCAGGTTTTGTTGCGAGAGTTGGGCGATGTCGTGCGCCCGCGCGTGCTCGATGCTGGCTGCGGCTCGCTATGTTACGTTCGGTTCCCCGGCGAGCCGTTCATTGTCGGTATTGACATCTCGCCGGAGCAGCTTGAGAAAAACACCGACGTTGACGAGAAGATTCTGGGCGATGTGGAAACCTATCCGCTCGAGGCGAACTCTTACGACGCGGTGGTTTGTTGGGACACCGTCGAGCACTTGAATCACCCGGAACGAGCGATCGCGAACTTCGCCCAGGCTCTCAAGCCAGGCGGGCTGCTTATCATCGCAACCACAAATCCGTACTCGCTGAAGGGGTTGCTAACGAAAATCACTCCACACTCGTTTCATGTGTGGGTTTACCGAAGGCTGTTCGGCGACCCGAACGCCGGCAAGCCGGGCTTCGCCCCGTTTCCCACGACGCTACGACGCATCATCGCCCCCACGGCAATGAGACGTTTCGCCGCGAAGCACGGGCTTGAGCCGAAGTTCCTGGCGGTGATCCGCGGCGCACAATTGGAGGCGCTCTCTCGCAAGAGGCCGGCTCTCGCCGCGCTCTACAAGGGCGTTGCGGGACTGCTCAAGGTTCTTACGCTGGGAGCCTACGACGGCACGTACACCGACACGCTCGCGGTCTTCAAGAAGCGCGGCGACCGGTAGAATCCGCTGCCTATGGACTTCAAACTGACGCCCGAGCACGACCTGATTCGCGAATCGGCGCGCAAGTTCGCCGAGGCGCACGTGCTGCCTGGATTGCGCGAACGGGACGCTTCGCACGAGTCGGACCCGAACTTCCTAACGAACCTCGCCTCAGCGGGATTGACAGGCGTTTCTCTGCCGGCGAAGTACGACGGCCAGGACACGGACTACATAAGCCTTGGCATCGTTTGCGAGGAGTTGGAGAGGGCGGACACCAGCGCGCGCGTCGTGATGAGCGTGCACAGTGGGCTCCATTGCCTCACGATTCTTCAATGGGGGAGCGCGGAGCAAAAGAAGCGGCTGCTGCCGCCTCTGGCCCGCGGAGAGCGCATCGGAGCTTTCGGTCTCACCGAGCCGAACGCCGGCTCGGACGCAGTCAACATTCGCACGCGAGCCGAGAAGCGTGGCAAGGAGTACATCCTCAACGGCGAGAAGACTTGGATATCGCTTTCAGATTATGCGCACCAGTTCCTGGTGATCGCAGTAACTGACCCGGACGCGAAGTCGCCGGCCCATGGGATGAGCGCGTTCATCGTGGATCGTGAATCGGAAGGCTTCTCTTCACGACCGATCAAAGGGAAGTTGGGAGTTCGAGCAGGGAATACCGGTCAGATCTTCTTCGACAACTTGCGTGTGCCAGAAGAGAACCGCATCGGTGAAGAGGGCGATGGATTCAAGGTAGCCATGAGCGCCCTGGATCATGGCCGGTACACGGTGGCGGCCGGAGCGGTGGGCATCATTCAAGCGTGCCTCGACGCCTGCGTGCCCTACGCCAACGAACGCAAAGTGGGCGGCGAGCCCATCGGCTCGAAGCAGCTGGTCCAGCAGATGATCGCAAACATGGTCGCTGGCCTCGAGATCGGCAGGCTGCTGTACTACAAAGTCGGCTGGATGAAGAACGTGGGTTTGCGGCACACGCGAGAAGTGTCTCTTGCCAAGTGGGTGAACTGCAACAACGCATTCCAGGCAGCGCACGATTCGGTAGAGATTCATGGCGCATATGGGTACAGCAACGAATTTCCCGTCGAGCGCTACTTCAGGAACTCACGCGGGGCGATGATCTATGAAGGCACGAGGGAGATCCACACCCTTCTGCAGGCTGAGTACGCGCTCGGCTACCGAGCTGACCGACCGTTGAAGCGCACCTTGCCAACATGGCCGTTCGGCGACGAGGCTTGACAGTCTTGCGCTAATGGTATACTGCGCAGCCGAGGAAAAGAGAGGTGCAACCAACCTACCAACCGGAACAGAAGCCTGGTAACACGGCCGACCGGGTCGTGGGAATCATCGGTATCGTCCTGTTCGCATGCTGCAGCGTCGCCACAGGCATCTCTGTGGGCGGCGCAGCCGGTATGCCGGAGGACCTTCCACAGGAGTTCCGACCAGAGAGCTACCAGCTCATCGCCAGTCTTGCAGCCTATGTGGCCATGCTGTTCGGCTGCATTGGCATGAGTTTGAGTCGCAAATGGGGGATGTTGCTCACCGCGCTTGGTGGAGTCGTGTTGCTCGCTCTCACTGCGTATGCACTCAGCAAGTACCCCGAGCAGACGCGGGCATTCCAGGAGTATCTCGAAACGGCGGACTTGCCTGAGCAGGAGAGGCAGGGGATGCAGCTGGGCATGAGGCTCCAACCTCTTTTCATTGTCCCGGCAGTGCTCTTGACCCTGTTCTACACGATCTTCAGTTTCCTCCGTCTTGGCGGGAAACTCGGGCCGGCGCC
>PSLA01000010.1:0-10359 GCA_040289295.1 Armatimonadota bacterium | reverse complement strand
CCGCCTCAGCAACGTCGGAGCGGTGCGACTCGCGGCCCGATGCCTTGCGAACGGTTGCGATCGTCTCTGGCGTAACCGCTTTCTCGAAGCTGCGGAAGCCCGCAAGGCGGAAGCCGTGCCGCGCCGCCAGCGCGTGAATCTCGCGCACTTGCTCAGGGGTGACCTGCTTACCGACGGTGAACGGCACCGCTCGATTCTCAAGAGCAAGCGCCATAGTTTCGCTCATGCACGCATAAGCCGTTTTGGGTGGGAAGCCAAAATCGAACCCGAAGTCCACCTCGCCAGGAACCTCGACCACGCCCCCTTCGATGACGAGAACGTCGTTACGCTCCCGCGCCACGCGGATGCTAACGTCGCGCGGCCGCGCGACATCGCATACCACCGCTCCGGACTTTATCATCTCCGGTTGGATCAGTGCCGCTCCGGCGCTCGTGACCGTGACGACGACGTCGGCATCTCGGATGCGATTTGGGTCGGTGGTCGCTTCGGCGACAGGGCCCACTTCACTCGCGACAGCTTGCGTGCGCTGAAGGTCGCGCCCCACGAGGATCGTCCTTTGAAAGGATGGCGCCATGATGAGCGCGCAGGTTCTGCCGATTGAGCCGGTTGCGCCGACCACGGCGAGCGTGGCCTCCGAGGGGACGATCTCGATCAAGCGCGCGGCTTCCATTGCGCCCTCGATCGCCGTGGCTACCGTGAGGCTGTTGCCCGTGGTTACCGGGATGGGGCTTCGTTTGGCGATGGTCTCGCCGCCGTCGCCGATGACCGCCGTGAATGCGCCGAGGCCGATGATCTTCGCGCCGAGCGCGGCTGCGATGTCGCAGCACTCCAGAATTCGCCCGTAGACGAACTCGAGCGGGAGTTCGATCATCATCTTCGGTGTCAGCGGACATCCGATGAACCAGCCGTGCGTCTCCGCGCCGGTTGGGCTTTGCACGCCCTTGATTTCGCTGACTACCGCAGGTCGCTTGTGCTTTAAGAACCACTCGATGACCCGCTCGGGCAAGAACCGCGCGATGGGATACTTCCGCGCGACGTCTCTGCGCGCGTCAATCGGGTGGATGATGAAGGCGAACGGCGTCATGGGGTCGTCCGTCGGCGATTATGCCTGAACGGACGACCCCAGGCTAACGTCGCTCAGCCTTTGGTTCCGCGCTGCGTTGCGGCCTTCTGCGCCATCTTGCGAAGGTATGCGAGCCACTTGTCAAGCGGAATCTGTTCCCGCTCGGGGTCAGCGGACGGGAGGGCTTCAATTCCAAGCCGGCGAGGGATCGGCGCGTCGGCTTCCAGGCCCATCGAGAAGGTTTTCATCGCGGACAAGTCCTCTGCGCCTTAGTGTGTGCTAAGCGGGATGGGCTTGCCGAGGGCGAGGCGTGCCATAATCTCCGGGCACCATGATGCGAGGTCCGGCTTGACCTTTCCAGTCAAACTCAGCTTCGACGACGTCCTCCTTGTGCCCAAGCGAACGGAGGTCCTCCCTCACGAGGTGGACACCTCGACGGGGCTCTTACCGGGTGTCCGCCTGAACGTGCCGCTCGTGTCCGCCCCCATGGACACAGTTACCGAGGCGCGGATGGCGATTGCCATGGCGCGCGAGGGCGGGGTCGGCGTCATCCACCGAAACATGAGCATTGACGAACAGGCCGACATGGTGGACCGTGTCAAACGAAGCGAGCACGGCGTCATCCACAACCCGATCCGCCTAAGTCCGGACGACACCATACAGGATGCGCTTAACATCATGGAGCGCTACCACATCAGTGGCGTCCCGGTCACCGACGAGGGCGGCAAGCTGGTCGGAATTCTCACCAACCGAGACATTCGCTTCGAAACCGACTTCAGCCGCCCGATTCGAGAGCGCATGACCTCCACCGGCCTCATCACCGCGCAGGTGGGGACGACCCTCGAGCAGGCACAAGCCATTCTGCAAGAGCACCGCATAGAGAAGCTGCCCCTCGTCGACGAGGACGGCAAACTCCAGGGGCTGATCACGATCAAGGACATTCTGAAGGTCAAACAACACCCAAACGCCACCAAGGACTCGAAGGGTCGCCTTGTGGTCGGAGCGGCAATCGGCGCACTGCGCCAGCCTTACGAGCGCGCGAAGGCGCTACAGGACGCTGGCGTTGACTTCATCGTGATCGACGCCGCGCATGGGCACAGCAGAGGCGTGATGGAATGTGTGAAGATGCTTAAAGCGAAACTTCCCGACCTGCCCGTCGTCGCCGGGAACGTTGTCGACGCCCAAGGCGTGAACGAACTAATCGACCTCGGCGCTGACTGCTTGCGTGTCGGCATTGGCGCTGGCAGTATCTGCACAACACGGGTCGTTGCCGGCGTTGGAGTGCCGCAGTTCAGCGCGGTGCTCGAATGCGCCCAGGCTGCATCCAAGCGCGGCGTGCCGACCATCGCGGACGGTGGCGTGCGCTCGAGTGGTGACATCCTTAAGTGCCTCGCCGCCGGGGCATCCGCTGTGATGATGGGCAACATGTTCGCTGGCTGCGACGAAAGCCCGGGCGACATCGAGATGTATCGCAACCGCGCCTACAAAGTGTATCGGGGGATGGGCAGCATCGGCGCAATGCGACAAGGAAGCTCCGACCGGTACTTCGCAGTGAAAGAAGGCAGCCCGCTGGTGCCCGAGGGCGTTGAAGGACGCGTGCCCTACAAAGGCCCGCTGCACGAGACGATGACCCAACTCGTCGGAGGCATTCGCTCAGGGATGGGCTACATGGGAGCGGGCACGCTCGCGCAACTTCGAGAGACAGCCGAGTTCGTTCAGATTACGAATGCCGGCCTGCGCGAGTCGCACCCGCACGACGTTTGGATTACTAAAGAGCCGCCGAACTACACGGCCCCAGCGTTCGGAAGCGACGAGGATTAGCGGCTCACTCGTCCTCTGAGGTCGGCTCATGCCGCCCCGAGGCGTCGTATCCCACAAGTGTGCCGACGTACAGCGCGTGCATGTCGCGGAACGCAACAGCTCGCCCGTCGCCCGTCCAAAGGCGGACGCGGCCTGTCCGGCCGCACTTCGGGTAGGCGCAAGCGACCAGGCGGAAGTCCAGCCTGCTGCCGGTGGTTCCGTAAGTTCCGTCGCTTCGCTTCAGCGTCTTGGTCATGCTTTATTCAATGGCGCTCGCCTCGGGTCGGGCATACGCACTTGGCGTTAGACGCTGATAGGCGGCGAAAGGTTGCAGCGAAAAGCAGAGGCCGCTCCCTTGCCTGATCTACAATGAGGCGATGCACTGCTTGCACATCTACGAACTGGTTTTCAACTACTTAGAGCGAAGGGGAGAGTGGCGAGCCGAGCACCTTAAGTTGGCGTGGCAGGCGCACGAACGTGGAGAGCTCCTGCTTGCGGGTGCTCTCGCAGAGCTCCTCCTGTTTCAAGGCGACTCGGCCGAGCCTGCAGAACGGTTTGCGCGCTCCAACCCCTACGTTCTCAATGGCCTCGTGAAGACTTGGAAAGTGCGCGCCTGGACGACCGTCGTCGGTGATCAAGCCACGACGCCAGTGCACCCCGACGCATGAAGGCTCGAACGCAGAGCCAGAAGCGTGTTGTGATTATCGGAGGCGGCTTTGGCGGTCTCAGCGCCGCAAAGGTTCTCCAAGGTTCGGATTACGACGTCACACTGCTCGATGAGCGCAACTATCACCTCTTCCAGCCACTTCTTTACCAGGTCGCGATCGGGCAGCTCTCTCCTGCCGACATCTCGCATCCACTCCGTTCAGTTCTACGCAAGGGCAAGAACGTGCGCGTCGTACTGACGCGCGCTCTCGACGTAGACCTTGACAAGCGCGAAGTCCTCACCCAGGACGGCGCGGTGCCATACGATTATCTCATCGTTGCCACAGGCGTGCGCCACGACTATTTTGGTAGTCCGGAGTGGTGGGCGACGGTCGCACCCGGGCTGAAGTCCATCGAAGACGCGCTTAATGTGCGCAAGCGCATCCTCCAGGCGTTCGAACTGGCGGAGAAAGAAGAGCAAGGGAGCGAACGATTTCGGCTGTTGACCTTCCTCATCGTCGGGGCAGGCCCGACCGGCGTCGAGATGGCGGGCGCCCTGGCGGAACTCTCTCGGCAGACGCTCCGCGGCGAGTTCCGGCGGATTCGACCCGAAGATTCGCGCATCCTGCTGGTCGAGGGCGACGATCGCGTGCTGCCGACGTTCCACCCGAAGCTCTCAGCTCTCGCGCACAAGCGCTTGAAGCGGCTTGGCGTGCAGGTGAGGACCCACACCTTCGCCAGCATCCTCGACCGAGGCGGCGCTGTGCAATTGAAGCGAGGAGACGAACAAGAGATCCTGCGAGCGGGAACCATCGTGTGGGCGGCTGGCGTGCGAGCCGCGGCTTTCGGAGAGACGCTCGCGCAACGGCTCGGCGCAAGGACCGACCGCGCCGGGCGCATCCTCGTGGACGAACGCCTGCGCGCCCATGGACGAGAGGATCTCTTCATCATTGGCGATCTCGCCAAACCGCCGGACGAGCCGCCGGGCGTCGCACCAGCCGCAATGCAGATGGGCGCGTACGTCGGGCGCAAGCTCCGGGCGATGGCGGAAGGGCGGAGCGTCGGCGCGTTCCGCTACCGCGACAAGGGCATGCTCGCGGTGATTGGTCGCGGCGCGGCGGTTGCAGACATCTGGCGCCTGCGGTTCAACGGCTTTGTTGCGTGGTTGGTGTGGGCGTTGGTACATATCTACTATCTGGTTGACTTTGAGAAGCGCCTGCTGGTGATGGTGCAGTGGGCGATGAACTACTTCACGTTCCGGCGCGGCGCGCGCCTGATCACCGAAGTCGCCCCACGCGCTGAGGATTGAGCGCGTCGGCGCCACTTCGCAGCACGTAACGCCGCTCCTCCGGCGTCGAGGGTGGCCAGGGAACGTGAGCACCCCCGGGCTGCGATGGCTCGGCCCCCAGGCTCGCGAGACGCTCGCCCTCCCTGCGTGGAATATAAGGTGCGTGCGCCCTGCGAGTCGCGCGTCACCACAAGCCTTGACAGCAGGTAGGAACAGCCGGTATCTTACGGCATAGAGCAAATGCGGAGCGGGGCAGACGACGCCGAGAGCCGCACCCAGCCGAAGGCCGAGTTTCACGACATCGGCAAACTGATTGACTGGGCTGCCGTCGGCTTGCATTGCGAAAAAGCCGAGCCGCATGAATTCGAGCGCTGCGTGGGCGACCAAGCTCGCGGAGAATGGGGCGTTCGCCTCGAGGGCAGTGCAGCCTGGCGCAACATCGTGCGCAAAGACGACTTCAGAGACCTTCGAAATCAAACGTGGCCCGACTCTCGCGATTGGCTCTACACAAGCCATGCCGACAACCTCGGCGCAGGCTTCGGGCGCGCCATATCCGAGGATCTCATCAAGGCTCCTCCGCGCCAAAGAAGGCACTGCCTCTGGACCGGCAAGGAATCGCCCGACCCCCGGCTGAAAGACGTAACGGAGCTCCGCGAGATGATCCAGTTTCTAAACAATGACCCAACTTGGGAAAAAGCAGAACAGCGGTACCGGAAATTACTCCTGCAACGCGCCGAGACCGCTCGCCCGGGCCTAAACGTTACAACCTTGCTGTCGCATTGTAGAACCGTCGGAAAGTTGGCGCGGGTGCTTGCTACTTGCAACTGGAAAACGTGCCCCAAGGATCCATGGAAGGGAAAGGGCGAGCGAGAAGGCTGGGACAAAGAGGTTTGGAGTGCGTTGTACGAGATCAGGTTCTCGCACGAACCATTCCGAGCGCGAGACATGCACGTTTTCACCTTGATTCAAGAGGCAGTAGCTGCCATCGCGAAGCAGTTTCCCGACAACGTGCTTGCGTATTACGATAATGTAATTTTTGCTGCAGGTGTCTCGAAAGGGCGTGTGCAACCATCTGACATCGAGAGCGTCATCTGGAAGCGGGGCATGCTGGCGACGCGGAGGTTGCGGACCGAGACGCTCCAACGCCATTTGAACTGGTGCCCCAAGTGCGAGAGGCCTTTGCGTGCCCGAGAGGCAGACGGCGCAAAGCATAAGTGTTGTGGGACAGAATTTCGGACCGACTACCTGTCTTCTTTCCCGAATGAAGGGGACCGTGCAGCGCACTGGCTCTCTCCGCCTGACCTGCCGGAGAGAATCGAGGAGCCGATTTGCGAGGTTTGCAAGATGGCGCACGCAACGAAGAACTGGCCCACCGACGCGTACGCAGCCGCCGGAGAGGACGAAGAGGACGCCGCCATGGGCCCCGAAGACCTCTGCGAGCAGTGCTTCAAACTGCGCTCAGAGGCGCCGAAGCTGCAACAGCTCGCCGTGTGGACAGAGGGCGCGCTCGTGTGGGTTCACTTCAGGCTGGACTTCGAACTGCTTCGCGATGCGCTGCGGCAGCTGGCGCAAGCGTATCTCAGCGAGGTCCCGTGGAAGCAAAACGGGAAGGCAAAAAAGAATGAGGTAGTAAAACGCCTTGACGTCTCGCTGCCGGTGATCGTTGACTTCGTCGACGACTACACGCGTGCGCTTGAGGAGATTCGTCGTCGGCTGCAAAAACTTGTCGGCGACAATAATTTGGAGCCATTGATGAACAACCTGCTCGCCGCGCGTCTCGCAGACGTGGGCCCGCTGGAGGTGATGGAGGCTTGCCTCGAGGTTCTGCGGGAGACGTTTCCGAAGCTGTGCAAAGTTGAGTCAGGGGTCCGATTCCCGATTCGCGTCGCGTTCTCTGCGTCGAACGTTAAGCATCCGTTCTTTCAGCACTGGCGGTACCTGCAAGCGACGGAAAGGGAGGTTGAGTTCCAATTGGTCAACAGCGGCGTTGCGCGGCTCGACATGGCGGACTCTTTCGCGGTCATGAAGGTCGTGCTGGAGGCGGCGAAGCACCACTCTTCGTCATTGCACAACCTTGCGATGATGGCTGCTACTCAACCTGCGCTTGCACAGCTTGCCTTGCTCGACAAGCAAGAGCGCGGCCTGAAGTTGGACGAGCTCGCGGATTTGGTTAAAGACGGGAAGATAGACCTCGAGAGCGTGCGCATCCTCGCGAACCTCGCGAGCAGACGGAGGGGCAACTGAGGATGGACAAGTACCAGAAGGAAAACGGGCGGCGGTATCGCAAGTATGGATTTACTTCGAAACTTTTATGCATCGGAGACCGGATGCGCGGTTCGGTTTTCCGCCCTTGTCTCGACGTGCTTCCTGCAACGACGCTGGAAGGCGCGTTGCGAGACAGATTCCCAAGGCCCGACCGCTGCGTCTACGCGATAGGACGCTTCACCAAGATGCAGAAAGATTCGCTCGTCTACTCGCCGCGCGATCGCGTGGCGGGAGTGAGCAAGGTGCCGATCCAAACGGAGGTCCTCGCTGATGTCGAGGCGGAGGTGTACATCCTGTTGAACGACTGGACGGTTGAGTATCCCAAGCAGTTCAGCATGCGTATGGGAGCGATGCGGGCGCAGGGATGTGGCTGGACGGAGTGGGAGACCGTCGAAGATGAGATTCCTGCGGGCGAACCCGTTCGCGGCACGCTTTACTCTCGGATTCCCGACTCGCCGAAGTGGCGCGAGGCGTTCGGGATCAAGAACGTACTGTCACAGCGGGTGGGTTATTTGCCGATTCCCGAACGCGGCGCGCGCACCTACTACCACCGCGCGCTCTTTGAAGGCTCGGTCGTGTGTGGCGATGCGGCGATTCTGCTGCCGGGAAGCGAGGGCGCAACGCCGAGGAAGCACGAGCACCACGATAGAATGGCATCCGTGCTTGCAAAGATCGCATCCGTGGTTGCTACAACCGACGCTGGGAAAAGCGGCGATAAAGTGGGTTCAATCCTGGCGACCGCAGGTGCGGTCTTGGCTCGATACGGATACGCTGTAGCGCGCTTGCATCTCGAGGAGAAAACGAAGCTTCAGCAGAAGAGCAAGGACTGGGTAGACGCCGCGCTGAAAGCGCTCGAGGTTTTGGAGGGATGCGAGCCCACGCGCTCGAACCCTGAGTTGGCGGCATTCGTTCTGAAGAAGCTGCATCTGGTTGCAAGGTGGCAGCAGCGATTCGGAAACCAAGTTCCAGTATGTATACCTGCGGATCCGTTGCCCGATGCATACGGCGAAGCGTTTAAGAACGTGGAGGATGGAGTGCGGAACTCCGATCAGTACAAGAAACCTAAAACAAATATTAAACGCAACTTCGCAACGGAGGTCGCGAACGCGGTGGCACGCTTCGGAGTTGACGGAGCACTCGATCGCCTCGAAAAGAAGGAACAGTCGTGGGCTCAACAGCGGCAGCAGAACAAGCCTATCAAAGGGCAGCCTAAGGAGAACGTGGCTCTTGCTCGGCGGATTCTGGAGGAAATGCGGAAAGAGGAGCGGATCGTTATGACACCCAACGTCGGCAGGATCCTAATTCGACGCCTGCTGGCCGAGCCGAGGGGGAGTCATAGTTAGGTTGAACAACGTGAAAGAAACGAAGAGATTCACCGTAACAGTCAAGACGCTTGGGCCGTTGCACGTCGGCGGCCCGGACGACCCTCTCGGCAGTGCGGACGACAACCCGGTTGCGATGATCGGTAAGACGGCCTGTATTCCTGGCCCGACGCTAAAGGGCGCCTTGCGAGCAGAGATTGAGAGGTATCTCATTTCCCTAAATGCTCCCGAGCTGCGTCCGTGCTTGACGACAGCTCAGCCCTCCGAGGCGGAGAAGGCGCTGACGGACGGGGACCGTGTTCTGTTCCGCAAGAAGCCGTGTGCGCTCAAGGCGGGGTCGGGTTACAGCGAGCAGGAGCCCATTTGCCCGGCTTGCTATTTGCTGGGCGCGCAAGGGCTGGTAGGGTTCGTGTCCGTGCCGTTCCTGATGGCACCCGAGACGGTCAAACCCGGCGTCCTGTATGCCTCTCGACTGGATCGCGTAACAGGCACTGTGGTCGGCGGCAACCGTTCGTATCAGGTGATACCGCCTGACGTTCCCTTCAGCGGCATTATGGACGTGCTCATCGAAGATAAGGTTACGGGCTGGACCTTCGGAAGGAAGCGGCCTATCCGCACAAGGGAAGGCGACAGTCTTGACGTAGACGCGTGGATCGATTGTGCGAACCGATTGCCGACCTCAGACGCCGTGTCTCTTCTCGATGAGCTTGTCCTCAACCGCCTGAAAAGCATTAACGTTATCGGCGGCTACCGGTCGAAGGGCTTCGGAGCGGTCGAGGTGGAGGTAAAACCTGTGTGACTGGTATCACAGAGCGCGCTCTGCGCGTAACGCTGAAGTTGCATCCTGAAGACGTGAAGCGGTCACCGGTGATTCAAACGGTGAAAGAAGGGGTTCGGTGCATCCCGGGCACAACGTATAAAGGCGCGGTTCGAGCAAGCATGGAGAACTGGTTCCGTGAGCTCGCATCGAAGGGAGCACGAGCCTTGACCCCCTGCGTTCCGGTTGTCAAGTCTGCCCTATCCGAAGCCGAGTGCCGGCTCGTTCGCAAGGGTGAGTTGCGCAAGGGCTGCACGGTTCAGGTTGGCAATGGAAAGGTGATTCTGCCGCCGGGTCAAAAGGGCATCTGCCCCGCGTGCACGCTCTTCGGCGCGCAGGGGCTGGTTGGCTTCGTTCGGTGCGGATTCCTGCGGGATCGCGGCGACCAGTTCGAAGGAAAAATTCGAGTGCTTTGGGCGGATGAATCTCGCGGCTGGGAGTTCGGTAAGCGAAGGACTGTCGGCAAGAGCGTCGTAGACCTCCTTGAAATGGAGCCTGAACGCTTGCTTGACGTGCTGCGGCAGCGAATCTCGGAGATGAAGTCAATCGGCGCTAAGCGGCCGCGGGACGCAGACCACGCCGGTGCGGTCGGCAGCCTTCGGATCCTAAGCGTACAGGTGGTCGAACAGGCTCCGGAGACGCTCTAATAGAACGGCTCGCGGTAAAGAACGGCTCGCGTCACCCCCTCTCCCTCTGGGAAAGGGTCGGGGTGAGGGAGATCAGGGCTGCCGCGCCGGCGGTCGGTGGAGGGTCGCGCGGCGTGGGGCGCCGACGGCAGGGAACGAACCCGCCGCTTCCCGCGCCTGCCGCGGCGAAGCGAGGCGGTGAGCCAGGCATCGAATTCTCTTAGATTCCGCGGCTCCACCGGCTGGTCGTGAAGGCGGGCGCAGCGCTCGGCGACGGCTCGGCCGCTTACCAGGCGCCTCGCCTTGACGAGTTGGTACACGCGCTGTCGCTGCGTCAGGCGGCGAGATGTAGATGTCAAACGGAGTTACATAGTACATACGCATCGGTTTGCCTCCTACCGAGGCGACTGGGTCAAGGCGTGGCACGGCCGCCCCCAAACATGGGGGAGTTACAGGAACGGTCCCGTGAGCGTCTCGCCGCCCATGGTTGCAGTCAGCCCCCAAACATGGGGGAGTTACAGGTCCAGGGCCAG
>PSLA01000036.1:0-13128 GCA_040289295.1 Armatimonadota bacterium | reverse complement strand
CTCTGGCGGAAGCACCCTCTGGGTAAAGGTCATGCATGTGGCGATGGCTTCCGCTACCGAGCGGCTTTCGACGATGTATATCACGTACCCCGTGCCTTCGCGGACGCGTAAACTTGCGCCAACTGCACGGACAGCGTCGAGAGGCGCGTTCGGGTCAGGCGCCGCTGCCCGAATGAATTCGTCACGGATCGCTTCTACATGCTCCAGTCTGACGTCAATTCTGTTGAACACGAGACCGTGGCCCAGTACTTCGCCCGGCTGGGGAAGCAAACCACGAAGGTCCGTTATCTTGCGTTCAAGGGGCTTCACGGGCCTTTGAGCTTGACGCAAAGGATCTGCAGGCGCAGCGGCAAGTCGTTCATGAACTTCGCCTGAGGCTGCTGCGCTCGTCAGTCCGTCTTTCGAGGCCGCAGGGTTGCTCGGTGTCGCTCCGATCCTGTGCTGTAGCACGCCCCATGCAACTGTGGCAATTGCTGCAATTGCACAAACCGTGAGCACAACCATTACTGTATTCTTGCTCGGTCGCTTCATTGCTCTCTACCTCCACCATCAACCGGGTGGTTGATGATCTGACGTGGACAGTACTGGTTTCCAATCAGGTCCGTAAGGGCGTGGCGTGCCCTCACCCTGCGGAGGCCAGTAAACGACGCCCAAGACGCGTCCGGCGCCGTCCGGTTTTTGCCAATAGTCGCGCATCAGCCAGTACTGCCCGGACGACGGATGGTGCGCGGGCGGGTTGCGGTAGCTGATCCCGTTGAGGTCATAGAAGTGGGCCGCCGTGGCGTCCCACACACGCGCGCCCGCGCTGAACGGCTCGCCCACGTGCGTCGCCACCTGATGCCATGCCCACCGCACCTGGTGGTAGTTCTCCGTCAGGAGCGGATCGCTTCCGATGACGCAGAGAGGATTGCTCTCAAAGTAGGGCCCCTGAGGATCCAAGACGAGGTCGCCGGTCAACCCCCTTGCCATGAAGTCAACACCCGTGCTGCAGTTGGCGAGAAGGGTCATCACCGCCGCATCGACGCAGTTGCCCGGGACCCAGGAGCCCGCTTCCCACCGGTCGAGTAGAGCCTTCAGATAGAAGGTGCCCGTGCCCCCGAGCCACTGCGTTCTCGTGCTGCGCACCGCATATGCCATACCGGGCCTCTGGAAGAACAGGCCCAGGGTCTCACGCTTGGTCAGGTCCTCCACCGTCCTCGTCTCAGCGTCCCACTGGGACTGGTGATGCTCGTCCGGGCGGTACCGCGCCCATTTGCAGGAGTACCTCAGGAAAGTGACCCACGCGGGATCCATCGGCGCCTTCGGTTCGTCCAGCACGACGAACACCTCAGTGGTTCGCGCCGTCCAGCCGCCGAATCCGATCGGGGCACAGGTGACAACGTCGCCGATCAGTTCGGCGTACTCGACAAAGTCCGGCACATTGGAAGGAAACCAGTGCACATCGTCCGGCTCGTGAATACCATGCCCCCCAGGGAGATCACAGGCCAATTCAGTCAAGTAGGTTTCGGTGGTTAGTTTGCTCTGCAACTTCGAGCGGGTGACGAGCCATGCGCACGGAGTCTCTCCCGGCTCCCAGTGCATGCGAATGCCGACGCGGCTGCCAACTTTGAAGCACACCGCCCAAAAGTTACGCCAGCGAGGGTAGGGTGCGACAAGGTCAGCGGAAACGGGGTCGACCTCTCCCCATCGTAGTGGATAGATGGCTCCGCCGACGTCAACAACGAATTCTGGTTCCATCGTTGCTGCCGGGGTTACTAATCCAGCGACCACGACGACTGCGGTCGCGTTCGCAAGCAGGATCAGCTTCCTCATCTGTCGGCTCATCCCATTGTTTCCCCTTGGGCGGCGCGCTCCTTCCTTTACTATTATAAACGCTCTGGAACGCCAAAGGGCCCCGGTACTGCCCGGACCTAACCGGACAGGGCGCGCCTTAGGCCCTCGACGGCGATCCACACGTCGCCTCCGCTCCTGACAACGGGGAATGGGAGATTCACACGCTCCGAACCCACGATCAGTGCGCGTGCGGCAAGCGGTACGACCACGGTTCGACCCCCACGGCTGATCGTCCATACGCCCGAGTCCGGAAGCACAGGCACGAAACCGCCCGAGAACATGCCGCGACCCGGTACGCCGCTGACCACGGTTGCCCCCACTGCCTCGGCCCACCTCGCCAGCGGCACCAGCGTTACTCCGTCGCCGGTGCGCCTGGTCGGAACCCGCAGCGCGCCCACGGCCATCTCGCCTCGCCGCATAGATTCGAAGTCGTTCTCGACTAGCAGAGCCGCAGACAAGATGAGCCGCGCCTGATACTCCGCCATCAGAAGGTCCTCGTCTGTGATCCGATCGGAGCCTGGCCTGCCGCCAGAGACTTTGATCTCGTAATTTATGCTTGAGTAGAGGGCAATCGTTGAGTCGTACACAATCAGCGCACACAACATCTCGCGCGCGGGAGAAGTTCCTGGCCTAGGATCAGGAGCGTCGTATCGCGACCACTCGCCGATCGGCAGTCCTGTGAAGGTACCCTCGGGAATGCCCGGCTCTGGCGGAAGCACCCTCTGGGTAAAGGTCATCCATAAAGCGCACTTTTCTGCAATCGAAGGATTCTCGGCAACCGAAGGACTCTTGCGAAGGAACAACCTGTAAACCGTTAATGCTCCTTTCCGGGAACTATGTCCGACGACCCGGACCTCGTCGAAGGTAGGGAGCGAACCGTTCCCATCGTAGTGTTCCAGGCGTATGTCGAAGCCCCTCCACACAAGCCCCGCGCCCAGGACTTCACCCGCCTGAGGCAGCAGGCGTGGAAGCTCCGTCATCATCCGAGACAAACGACCCGTCGGTTCCTGGCGTTGCTGAGTGGAAGCACTCGGCACAAGCGTGGCGCTGCCGAGACGGTTGTCCTGTTCGCGCGCGGGCCCGTAAGAAGAAGTTACAGGAGCAGCCGTGCGAATGAGTACCGCAACAACCGCCGCTGCGCAACACAGGGTGAGCACCGCAAGCGCAACCTTGCCAAGACCCGAATTCTTCATCAATTTCACCTTGCAAACGTACATGTTTGTTACCCCCTGTCCATGTCATCCCCGCTCATCCGTAGGTGTCCACGGGGCCGTAGACAGTCTCGGTTTCCAATCAGGTCCGAACCCTATGTCTAAGTCGTAAGGGCGTGGCGTGCCCTCACCCTGCGGAGGCCAGTAAACGACGCCCAAGACGCGTCCGGCGCCGTCCGGTTTTTGCCAATAGTCGCGCATCAGCCAGTACTGCCCGGACGACGGATGGTGCGCGGGCGGGTTGCGGTAGCTGATCCCGTTGAGGTCATAGAAGTGGGCCGCCGTGGCGTCCCACACACGCGCGCCCGCGCTGAACGGCTCGCCCACGTGCGTCGCCACCTGATGCCATGCCCACCGCACCTGGTGGTAGTTCTCCGTCAGGAGCGGATCGCTTCCGATGACGCAGAGAGGATTGCTCTCAAAGTAGGGCCCCTGAGGATCCAAGACGAGGTCGCCGGTCAACCCCCTTGCCATGAAGTCAACACCCGTGCTGCAGTTGGCGAGAAGGGTCATCACCGCCGCATCGACGCAGTTGCCCGGGACCCAGGAGCCCGCTTCCCACCGGTCGAGTAGAGCCTTCAGATAGAAGGTGCCCGTGCCCCCGAGCCACTGCGTTCTCGTGCTGCGCACCGCATATGCCATACCGGGCCTCTGGAAGAACAGGCCCAGGGTCTCACGCTTGGTCAGGTCCTCCACCGTCCTCGTCTCAGCGTCCCACTGGGACTGGTGATGCTCGTCCGGGCGGTACCGCGCCCATTTGCAGGAGTACCTCAGGAAAGTGACCCACGCGGGATCCATCGGCGCCTTCGGTTCGTCCAGCACGACGAACACCTCAGTGGTTCGCGCCGTCCAGCCGCCGAATCCGATCGGGGCACAGGTGACAACGTCGCCGATCAGTTCGGCGTACTCGACAAAGTCCGGCACATTGGAAGGAAACCAGTGCACATCGTCCGGCTCGTGAATACCATGCCCCCCAGGGAGATCACAGGCCAATTCAGTCAAGTAGGTTTCGGTGGTTAGTTTGCTCTGCAACTTCGAGCGGGTGACGAGCCATGCGCACGGAGTCTCTCCCGGCTCCCAGTGCATGCGAATGCCGACGCGGCTGCCAACTTTGAAGCACACCGCCCAAAAGTTACGCCAGCGAGGGTAGGGTGCGACAAGGTCAGCGGAAACGGGGTCGACCTCTCCCCATCGTAGTGGATAGATGGCTCCGCCGACGTCAACAACGAATTCTGGTTCCATCGTTGCTGCCGGGGTTACTAATCCAGCGACCACGACGACTGCGGTCGCGTTCGCAAGCAGGATCAGCTTCCTCATCTGTCGGCTCATCCCATTGTTTCCCCTTGGGCGGCGCACTTTTTCCTTTACTATTATAAACGCTCTGGAACGCCAAAGGGCCCCGGTGTGGATACCCATGCGTTACGGGTGTTGGTATACGGGGGTGCGGTCATGTACTGCCCCTAGGCCGTTTCGGCAGCTTGGAGTGAGGGTTTTTGACTCTTTGACAGTTGTTCAGGAAGCAGTGGGACCACGGTCTGCGTCTGTTGTGAGTGCCCTCGGCCTATTAGTACCGCTCATCTGAACACGTTGCCGTGCTTACAACTGCGGCCTATCAACCCGGTTGTCTTCCGGGGGCCTTACCTGGTTACCCAGTGGGAGACCTCATCTTGAGGTGGGCTTGGCGCTTAGATGCTTTCAGCGCTTATCCCTTCCCGACGTAGCTACCCTGCGTCTGCGCCTGGCGGCACAACAGGTACACCAGAGGTCAGTTCAGCCCGGTCCTCTCGTACTAGGGCCGACTCCTCTCAAGTCTCCTACGCGCGCAGTGGATAGGGACCGAACTGGCTCACGCCGTTCTGAACCCAGCTCGCGTGCCGCTTTAATAGGCGAACAGCCTAACCCTTGGGACCTACTTCAGCCCCAGGATGCGACGAGCCGACATCGAGGTGCCAAACCATGCCGTCGCTGTGAGCGCTCGGGCAAGATCAGCCTGTTATCCCCGGGGTAGCTTTTATCCGGTGAACCCTGGCGTGCCCACGCACTACCAGAGGGTCACTATGTCCGACTTTCGTCCCTGCTCGACCTGTCTGTCTCACAGTCAAGCGCCCTGTATACCATTACGCTCAACGGCTGATTTCCGACCAGCCTGAGGGCACCTTTGAACGCCTCCGTTACGTTTTGGGAGGCGACCGCCCCAGTCAAACTACCCGCCTAAGACGGTCCCGATACCGGATAACGGCACCGGTTAGTGTTCCAGAGTGCCAAGGGTGGTGTTCCATTGATGCCGAAGCTCCCACCTACGCTCTACATGACAATCCGAAACACAATCTTAAGGTGTAGTAAAGCTCCACGGGGTCTTTCCGTCCTACTGCGCGGAACCCGCATCTTCGCGGGTGATACAATTTCACCGAGCTTCTCGCTGAGACAGTTCCCAAGTCGTTACGCCTTTCATGCGGGTCGGTATTTAGCCGACTAGGAATTTCGCTACCTTAGGACCGTTAGAGTTACGGCCGCCATTCACTCGGGCTTCAGTTCGGTGCTTCGGGATTGCTCCCTGACACCTCCCCTTAACCTACGAGCATTGGGCAGGCGTCAGCCCCTATACATCGGCTTTCGCCTTAGCAGAGACCTGTGTTTTTGGTAAACAGTCGCCCGGGATGCTTAGCTGCGGCCCCGGCTCATCACCGAGGCGCCCCTTATTCCGAAGTTACGGGGCCCGTTTGCCTAGTTCCTTAGCGAGAGTTCTCTCGAACGCCTGAGTCTCCTCGACTCACCTACCTGTGTCGGTTTGCGGTACGAGCGGTTGAGAACATAACCGTCAGAGCTTTTCTCGGCCCCCATCAGTTCCAGTTCGTTCACGCCGAAGCGATCCCTTCCCCCTAATCAGCGATTCCGCGCGTTTTCGCCGCGCCACGCCGATTTCGGGCCCACAACAACCAACGGTGTGGGATGGAACCTTTAGAAGCGTCCCTCTTGGTCGAACTCAACCGGGAACGGAATATCAACCGTCTACCCATCGGCTACGCCTTCCGGCCTCGCCTTAGGACTCGCCTAACCCCATCCTGACGAGCATGAGATGGGAAACCTTAGGTTTTCGGCGCATGGGATTCTCACCCATGTGAGCGCTACTCATGCCTGCATTCTCACTCGTGACCGCTCCACCTGTGCTCACGCTCAGGCTTCACTGCAATCACGACGCTCCCCTACCGCGGCTTCAACCGAAGTTGAAGCCACCCTGAGCTTCGGGACACGGCTTGAGCCCCCTTACATTGTCCGCGCAAGATCACATTCGGCCAGTAAGCTGTTACGCACTTTTTAAAGGGTGGCTGCCTCCAAGCCAACCTCCTGGCTGTTTACGCGATCTCACATCGTTTCACACTTAGCCGTGATTTAGGGCCCTTAGCTGCAGGTCTGGATTGTTTTCCTTTTGACGACGGATCTTAGCACTCGCCGTCTCACTGCTACGCTTATACCGCGGCATTCGGAGTTTGGTTGGGTTCAGTAACCTGGTAGGGCCCCTAGCCCATCCAGTGCTCTACCGCCGCGGCACAACGCGTAACGCTGCACCTAAATGCATTTCGGGGAGAACCAGCTATCTCTGCGTTCGATTGGCATTTCACCGAACTAACCACAGCTCATCCCGACACTTTTCAACGTGAATGGGTGCGGGCCTCCATGAGGTGTTACCCTCACTTCACCCTGGCCATGGCTAGATCACGCAGTTTCGGGTCTGCTCGCACCGACTTGACGCCCTATTCGGACTCGGTTTCCCTCCGGCTGCGCGGCTGAACCGCTTAACCTTGCCGGTACGAACAACTCGCAGGCTCATTCTGCAAAAGGCACGCCGTCACACATTCACGGATTGCTCCGTGCATAGTGCTCCGACTGATTGTAGGTACACGGTTTCAGGATCTATTTCACCCCCCTACCCGGGGTACTTTTCACCTTTCCCTCACGGTACTATGCGCTATCGGTGACAAGTGGTATTTAGCCTTATCCGGTGGTCCGGACAGATTCACGCGAAATTCCTCGTGCTTCGCGCTACTCGGGATGCCGCAGGCTATCGTCCGTTTTCGAGTACGGGGCTGTCACCCTCCGCGGCGGAACTTTCCAGATCCTTCCTCTAACGTATTTTCGCCAGACGCGGTCCCACAACCCCAGAGCCGAAGCTCTGGTTTAGGCTTTTCCGCTTTCGCTCGCCGCTACTTACGGAATCTCTTCGATTTCTTTTCCTCGGCTTACTGAGATGTTTCAGTTCAGCCGGTTCCCTCCACACGACCTATGAATTCAGTCGTGGGTGACGAGGCATTACCCTCGCCGGGTTTCCCCATTCGGGCACCCCCGGATCGAAGCTCTCGTGCAGCTCCCCGGGGCGTTTCGCCGCTTACGCGCCCTTCATCGGCCACTTGTCCCAAGGCATCCACCATGTACCCTTTGTAGCCTCACAACAGATACTCGCAGATGCGTGGTTCCACTGCTTCCTGATACAACTGTCAAAGAACCGTCAAGGGCCGCAGTCTCCCTCACGGGAGTCGCGGCAACAGTGTAGGATACCCAATCCGTGCCGTTATGTCAAGGGGTTCAGCACCTTTGTCGGCGTTTTCTCATGCCCACTTCAGCCTGGCAACGGTCTAACCGCGTGAAACGGGGCGGAAGCCAGTGCACTCGCAGGTGTTTCCCTTGCCGGCGCACCGGATTGGAGTGTGCATATCTTCGGCATGACCGCACTCGCACAGCACCTTCCCGGTGGTCGAGGGGCCTTGCAAGCCCGCGTGGTAACGCTCCAGCACCACCACCGCCTGTCGCAGCGGAACGTTCTCATGAGCCCCGCTATCCCCGCCAAAGACCCAGTCTACCTCCGCAACCACCCACTTCTGGCCCGGGGCGAGCTGAATCACGTCGCCTTTGCGGGGAAGCTCATCCGACCAGCCGTGCTCCAGCATCACGTCATGACCCGTTGCCTTTTCAACAAAACGAACGTCCATCCTGCAGTCTCCTTTGGCGCTGCCGCCTTCCTTATCATTCTATACGTTGGAACAGCGGCGCAGGATGCTCGCACCTGCCGGAGACGGCCACTCGACCCTACGGTGGATGCAAAAAGCCCTGCCGGCGATTGCCGATGAACCGTGCTCGCGGGGACGCTCGCGCTCCCTAAGCCCATCGCTTGCCAGCCAGGGAGGGCGAGCTTCCGGCGAGCCATCGCAATGCCGGGCGATGAGGAGGTGACGGTGAAGGGCGGCCTCGCTGCCGGGAGTTACCCCCCGGCAGCTTAAACGGCCTAAAAGGCTCCCCTATCCGGGGTAACCTGCGCCTGAGAGTTTCCTCCAGGCTTGTTGGAGGAAACGGGCAGGCGTCTATCGGATTACGGTATCTTACCCGAAGCCAGTAGGCATTGTCAAGGGGCAGAGGAAGAATGTTCCAAGTTGGTCTTGATCTTGGCACGAACAGCATCGGCTGGGCCATCGTGTCCTACGACGAGCACGTAGCAAGCGACGGGCCCGTAGCGGCGGGGTCCTACGTTTTCCCGGAGGCGGGTGACGAAGAAGGAGGGAAGTTCGTTTCTCACAGGCGAAAGCGCGGGGCGAAGCGGCGCCAGCGCAAGCAACTGCGCAGAAAGAGGCAGCGCCGCAACGCGGTCCTGCGGTTGCTCGTTGCGGCCGGACTGATTCCGAAGCATCCTACCGAGAGAGTGCGCACCCTTACCTCCACCTGCCCGTACCGCGCGCGCGCAGAGGCGCTCGACCGCCGTCTCGAGCCGCACGAGCTTGGCTGTGCCATCTACCACCTGGCGAAGAGGCGCGGGTACCTCTCGACAGCCGCGCTTAAGTTGATCGGTGTGCCAAGAGTGGAGGAACTCGATGCAAGGCTCGCAGCGAAGGCCTTGAAGGAGCTTGAGACCGACGCCGAAGACCGTTCAGAGGACGACCAGGAGGCGATCAAGGAACTCAAAGGAGCGCTGAAAAGCATCGCGCAAACCAGAAAAAGGCTCGAGCAAGGGGAAGCTCGCACGCTGGGCGAGTTGCTCTTCAAGGAGATCCAAGACAAGAGACCCGTTCGCGCAATCACCGGCAAGCGCATAACGCAACCGGTTGAGAACGCACTGAGTAGCGCCCTCGGTGAGAAGAAGTGGAGCGAGATGCGTGCGAAGGATCGGAGAAGGGTGGTTGAGAAGCTGAAGCGCATAGCGGAACTGTCTAAACAACAGCGAAGCGAGCTCGATGAGAAACGGCTGCAAAAGCTTTTTGATGAATTATCCTCTAAAACGAACCTGAATTCCGACGCCCTGAGCTCGATTGCCGACTCAGTGAGGCAGCCGGTTATGGGAATTCGAGCGGACCGCAAAATGTACCAAGACGAGTTCAACCAGATCATCAATGCTCAGCGGGCCCACCATCCGGAGGTTCTCACCGAAGACTTCTGCAACGCCCTTCGTGAGGCGCTCTTCTATCAACGACCGCTCAAACCGACAAGCGACCTCATCGGCTTCTGCTCCATCCTGCCGCAACGGAAGCGCTGCCACAACGCAACCATGCTGGCGCAACACAGCATCATCCTCCAGCGGCTCAACACCCTGCGAATCGATGAGAAAACTGAAGACGGCCCCGTGGAAAGGCGCCTTACCCCGCGCGAGATCGGTCTGCTCGTGGATGCGCTCGATCACAACGAGAAGCTCTCGTGGGAAGACGCAACTAAGATCATTAATCTGAGGAAGGGCGAGCAGTGGTTTGACGAGATGCCACCCGAGGAGGCCCCTCCACAAAAGGGGGGCAAGCGCAAGAAAGGGCGCGATGGGCTCGTCGGCAACCAAACTTGCGCCGCTATGCGAGGCGCTATAGGGGACGCCTGGGATCGCCTCACCAACAGGCGCAAAGAGGAACTCATCCACCGAATCCTTACAGCAAAGCACTTTAAGGACATCGTGCCCGGACTCCGGCGCGACTATGGCTTTTCGGACGAACAGATCTATTACATCGCCACGGCAAAGCTTCCAGAGGGGCATAACCGCCATTGCGCCAAGGTCCTCAGAAAAATCGAGCCGTTCCTGAGAGAGGGGCACGTGTACTCGGAGGCGCTTGAGCTCGCGGGGCTTCGGGAACCGCACAAGAGCACCGAAGACCGGCCCGACGTCGACACGGCGCCAGAGTATGCATCCACCACTGTGCAGATCGCGAACCCAGTTGTTCAGAGGGCCGTCAAGAACGCTCTCATCGTGCTCAATGCCATCATCAAAAAGCACGGGAAAAAACCCGACGTGGTCCGTGTGGAACTTCCGCGCGATGTATCGAGAACGAACAAGCAGCGCGAACGTGTCATAGAAGCACAGAAGCGGCGCAAACGCCACAACGAAGAAGCGGAAAAGCTGCTAAAGGATTCGGGACTGCCGACAACGAGCTCAAACATCCGCAAGGTGCGACTGTGGCAGGAGGCTGGCTGCTGCTCGCCCTATGACCCGGAAACCAAACTCACAATCAGACAGGTCATAGAGGAGTGCGACATTGACCACATCATCCCGCGTAGCCGTTCGCTCGACGACTCCTACATGAACCTCACGATTTGCCCGAACCAGCTCAACTTGGTGAAAGGCGACAAGACGCCGTACGAGGCGTTCGGCACGGACAGCGATCGGTGGCGCAAGATCAAGGCACACCTGAACGCGCTCAAGTCCATGGGGCGCAGGAAGAAGGCGCTCATCCTCACCGAAAACCCCGAAACGGACGGCTTCGTCGGCAGGGACTTCTCCGACACCTCCTACATCGCACGCGAGGTCATGAAGGCGATCAAGGCGATCGGGGTAGAGGTCCAAGTCACGCGAGGCGCCCTCACTGCTGAGTTGCGAAAGCTTTGGAGGCTGGACGAACTGCTCCCACTCTCTGACGAGGAAAGAAAGCGCATCCAAGATGCGAACGAGAAGGGGCGCTTCAAGAGTCGCGACGATCACCGGCATCATGCGCTCGACGCCGTCATCACCGCACTCATGAATCCCGACACCCACCAATGCCTCACGCAATACTACAAGCGCAGGGAGACGGAACCGAAGAAGGGCATCTCCCTGCCCGAGCCCTGGCCCGGGTTCAAAGAGGACCTCAAGAGGGTGATTGACGAAGCGCCGGTCGTCTTTCAACCGACCCGAGGCATCGGTGGACCGCTTCATGAGGAAACCGCGCGGACGCCGCCATCAAGAGAGGAAATCCAGCGCGCGATCGCTCAGCTGCCGGTGCACCGGCGAGACCGCATTGATCGCGCCGTCGTGGTGGGATCCCAACTCGTCCGCCTGGACGAAAGAGGCGAGCCGCTTGCAGCCTACGACCTAGGGAGCAATCACCACTGCATCATCTGGCAGCAGAAGTCGAGGGACAAGAAGGGAAGGTTCAAGCGCGAAATCGAGGTCGTCAGCATGATCGAGGCGGCGACCCGCGCCTGCTGCGGCGAGCCGGTGTTCTCCGCCAAACACAGCGCAAGGGGTGACGATTGGGAGCCGTTCCTGTTCCTGTGCAAGAACGACATCGTCGAATACGACCACCCAGAGGAAGGCCGCAAGCGGATGCGCGTGGCAAAGTTCAGTTCCTGGGCCTTCCGAAGGGAAGGCAAGAAGAAGATGATCGAAGGGGTAAGGGCAGAGCTGGTACTCAGGCCGGTCCTCGACGCGCGCGAAATCAAGCAGCACAACGTTCGCGTCAGAGGTCAGGAGGCTTTGGCCCGGATTTTGCATCGGGTGATTCTGAGCCCACTCGGAGACGTGGTGGGCTTGGAGCCACGCGATGCAGAGCATCAGTAGAATCATCGAGGTCGCCAACCCGGCATTTCTGTCGATGAAGGACCTGGCCCTGCGCATCGAGCGCGACGGGGTCGAGATCGCTCGCGTGCCGCTCGAAGACCTCGGAGTGTTGTTGTTGGACGGCCACGGCATCGTGCTTACCAACACTCTTCTTGCCGGCTGCGCGCTCAACAACGTCGCTGTCGCCGTGAGCGGGCCGAACCACATCCCAGCCGGCCTGATGCTACCGATGGAAGGCAACTCGGTGCACGCCCGAATCCTGCGTGACCAGATCGCGCTCAAGCCAATGAAAAAAGGAGATCTGTGGCGGGCGGTGGTCGTCGGCAAGCTGAAGAACCAGGCGGCTGTTGTCAAGGCGATCACGGGTTCGGACCGTAAGATAAAGGTCCTCCTACCGTTCGTCCGCCCAGGCGATCCAGACAACGTCGAGGCACGCGCAGCGCAACGGTACTTCCTGGCGCTATTCAGCGACGACTTTGTGCGGGTGCGTCACGGCCCGGGGCTGAACTCGATGCTGGACTACGGCTACGCGGTAATGCGTGCGGCGGTCGCCCGCTCCATCGTAATGGCGGGGATGCATCCCGCACTTGGCATCCATCACCGCAACCAGTACAACGCGTTCGCCCTCGCCGATGATCTGATGGAGCCGCTGAGACCGGTTGTTGATGCAATCGTCGTCCGCTACGTTCGGAAGCACGGAGAGCCTCAAGAGTTGACGCCGTTGGTGAAACGACACCTACTCCGCTGCGTCACGACACGCGCAAAGTGGAATGGGAAAACGTATCCAATCCTCACGGCGATCGGTCACTACGTTACGGCGTTTCGAGAATGCCTGCGGGGCAGAAGGAGTGAGTTGAAGTGTCCAGATTGGATGTCTTCGGAGGAATGAGATCAATGTGGGTCATTGCGATGTACGATCTTCCCGTGGACTCACTGGAGGCGAAGCGATGCTATCGCCAGTTCCGCGATAAGTTGCTGGACGACGGGTTCTGCATGCTGCAGTACTCGGTCTACGGCCGTCCGTGTCCCTCTATAGAAAACTGCGAGGTGCACATCCGCCGGGTCGAGGAGGCAGTGCCGCCGGCGGGCGAGGTCCGAGTCTTTACGCTGACGGACTTGCAGTTCGCCCGCATGCGGGTCTTCTTCGGTCGGGAACCTAAAAAACCCGAAGAGCCACCGGGTCAGCTGAGCATGTTTTGACCCAATGTTCTACCAGGTTTTACGTTCAACTGTCGGGGGAAGTAGGTTCCAGACAGTATATCCGATAGACGTCTGCCCGCTTCCCCCAACCTTGCCAACTTGACCGCG
>PSLA01000009.1:78673-83931 GCA_040289295.1 Armatimonadota bacterium | reverse complement strand
AGCCGCCTGGCCAAAACCCCTGCGGCACGATCCTTCTGAAGTGTAGCGAAAAGGACCCACAATGCAACCCCACAAGCGTTACGGTCTATTACTACTGCTGCTACGAGGTCAAGGAAACAATTTGCAGGTACTTCCAGGGGCGGTATGTGTGCTGTAACCGCGTTTGGAGAGCGCTGTGCACTCGAATCAACAGGGACGGCGATAATCCCAACTGCGGTTCCGACGGGCACTGCTTCGGCTAATGTCGAGCTCGCGCAAGCGCTGGGTTCTTTGGGGAGCGGGGTTGCTTGTCGCTGCCTCGCTCCTCGCCTACTACTTCATCTTCCGGGTTCCGTCGCCGGAGGAAGTCGCGAAGGATGCCATCGCTGCGATAGAGGCAGGGGATGGCCGGCGCCTGTTGCGGCTCATCTCCGAGGAAGAGGTAGCCGGCCTGGGCTTGACCGAGGAAAGCCTCTCCTGCTTGTTAAGAACCTTGTTCTCGCAATATGCGCGTGCAGAGTTGCGCGATGGGGAGGTCGCTCTGGAACCAAAGCCCGACATGGGCGTCGTGTTTGTCCGCCAGCCATACCGTCTCCCGGATGGAAGGGAATGGAGCATTGAGGCGGACGTGACAACAGGGAGCGGGAGGCCCAAGATCGAGAATGCATTGCGTGTATTGATCTACGGGCGCATCTGGTTGGAGTTTGATCGGCTCAGGGAAGAAGAACGCGCCGACAAACGACAAGCGTTGGCTCGCCTGTTCGAGGAACTCGCCCCCGAGCTGCAAAAGTGCGGACTGATGGGAATGCCGACACTTGACGAGCTGCGGTTCGTGTACTCGGTGGAGCCATGGGAGCAGTACATCTCGCGACTGCGCGGCAATGGGCGATGACCGACGCCCTGCGTCAGATCAAAGGGTCAGCGCTCACCACGCAGTTCGAGACGCGTGCCGAACGAGTGCCCGGCGCTTGACACCTCGAGGGTGTAGGCGCCCGCGTCGAGGTACTTGGGTCGGTACTCTTCGAACGGGTCCTTAAGAATCTCTTGCACCGTCTGCGGTCTCCAGTCCAAACCATCGGGCGGAATCGGCTTACCGGGAGAGAGCATCAGGCTGACGTCGAGGAAGTTCAGCCCATACGCGCCGCTTGCTTCCTCCGTCTTGACCACCGCGCCGCTCGCGTCCTTGATTTGCGCGCGAACCGCGCCGGCGCTCGATAGCCAGAAGGCGACGCGGACGGTGCGATCTGGGTTGAACAGAGCGTAGGGCGAGCGCGGCTCGTAGCCCCACGTCGCGGAGCGCGCCACCGGCGCAATGGGGAAGACGTGAATCGCCTTCTTGCGGACCTCGGATGTGAGCTGCTGGATCAACGACAGGTCGGCGACGAACACGCTTCGGCCGTGCGTGCCGAGAACCAGCTCCCTGTCCCGCGGATGCACCTGCAAGTCGTGCACTGGAACGTGAGGAAGATTGCCGGTCATCACCGTCCAGGTCGTCCCTGCGTCCCAAGAGAGGAAGACGCCGAGGTCGGTGCCGACGTACAACAGGTCGCGCATGAGCGGATCCTCGCGCACGACGTTGATCGTCTCGTTCGGCAAGCCATAGGAGATGCGCGTCCACGTTTCGCCGCGGTCGGTGCTGCGGAACAGATAAGGGGCGAAGTCGTCGTCGCGATAACCGCTCAAAGCGACATAAACGGTGTTCGCGTCATGCGGCGAGGCGAGGATTCGGGAGATCCACTTGAAAGGCACCAGATGTCGCGAGACGTCGCGCCAGTTGACCCCGCCGTCGTCGGAACGCCAAACGCGGCCGTTATCGGTACCAACGTACAGCAGTCCGAACTGGAGGGGGCTTTCGCTGATGGCAGTGCAGGTGCCGAACGGCACGTCGCCCTGCCTCGGCTCACCGGTCAGGTCATCGGAGATCGCCGTCCAGGTTCGCCCCTGATTTAGGGATCGGAACACACGATTTGCGGCGAAATACAGAATGTCCGGATGATGCGGCGACAAGAGGAACGGCGTTACCCAGTTGTATCGCAGCGGCGGTTCACCGGCTCGGCTACGCGGCGTGATGTTCCACGCCTCGCGCGTAGGGTAGTTCCTCGCTGATGCGGAACCGAACTGCGATGAGGTGAAGACCGTTTCGTTCGTTCGCAGGTCTACTTGCACGGTTGCGCCGTCGCCTCCGCCGATCGTTTCCCATTCCCACAGATCGTCGCGGAGCGGGTTATGGGTGCTCGTACCGCGCATCGTTCCGTTGTCTTGCAAGCCGCCGTAGATGCGATACGGCCTTGCGTTGTCGAGCGCAATGGTTGTGAATTGCCCAACGGGCAGGTTGTTCACCCTCTGCCAGGTGTTGCCTCCGTCCCAACTGAGGTTCAGCCCGCCGTCGTTGCCAAGGGCGATGCGCTGCGGCCAGCGAGGGTCGATCCAGATTGCGTGGTGGTCAACGTGCACGCCGCGACCACCGACGTTGCGAAAGCTCTTGCCGCCATCTTCGCTCATCAGAATCGGCACTCCGAGGAGGAACACTTTGTCGGGATTGGTCGGGTCCACACCGACCTGACCGAAGTAGTAGCCATAGGTGTTGTAGAGGCTGTCGAGCCGAAAGTCGTGCGTACGTCGCCACGTGCGGCCGCCGTCGTCGCTTCTATAGAGCTCTGCCCCGATGATGGTGTTGTCGAACATCGTCGCGTTCGCGTCGCGCATGTGATCAATGATGTCTTGCACCTTCATCTCGCCCGCGCGCACCTTGTTCAACACACCTTCGAGGTCTAGGTCGGGCAAGGAGCGCAGGAAGAACCGCGCCAGCACGTCGCGCGGAACCTGCAGGAACTGCTCCTCGTTCAACATCCGGAGTCTGCGGAGCGTGAGCTCCCCCGAGGGGACGCGTTCATCGTCGCGTTCTGCCTCCGGTCGCGGCGCCTGGTTGTCAATGAGCGCGTACATTACGTTTGGCTTGCTTCGGCAGATTGACACGCCGATGCGTCCCACGTACTGCCCATCGGGAAGTCCGCCAGTCACCTTTGTCCACGAGTCGCCTCCGTCATCAGAGCGATAGAGTCCGCTGCCTGGGCCGCTTTCGAGGAAGTTCCACGCCCGGCGGTCGCGCTCCCACATGGAAGCAAAGAGCACGTTTGCGTTGGTGGGATGCATCAAGATGTCAATCGCCCCGGTGCGCTCGTTCACTTTGAGGACGTGCTCCCACGTCCGCCCGCCGTCCTTCGTTCGATACACGCCCCGCTCCTCGTTCCAAGAGTAGAGATGACCTATCGCGGCGACGTACACAATGTTCGGATTGCGCGGATGGATAAGCACACGCCCGATGTGGTGCGATTCTTCGAGGCCCATGTGCTGCCATGTCCTTCCACCGTCCTCCGACTTGAAGACGCCGGTGCCCGCATACGAGGTCCGGCTTGAGTTCGCCTCGCCGGTTGCCACCCAGATTAGTTTGCCGTTCGCGCCGAAGACGTCGATGTCGCCGATGCTGTTAGCGCTCTCGCGGTCGAACAGCGGCTCCCACGTGGTGCCCATGTTTGTAGTTCTCCAAAGGCCCCCGGTTGCGAAGGCGATGAGGAGTCCGGCAGGGTTACCATCTGGGACCGCAATGTCGACGATGCGCCCGCCTTGTATCGTCGGGCCCACATTGCGGAAGAGAACCTGGTTGAGGGGGGACTCACGCTCCATCTTCAGGCGCAGTTCGTAGCCCTGGAGGCGCTCTTGCGCTGACATCCCACGCACCGGCTGGTGGTACATGCGGAGCTCCTCCAGCTTATCCATCTGTTGCAGGGCGAGAGCCATGAAGGCGAGGGTTCCAACCATGGGGCGGATTATACTGACGTCAATCCTGGTTGACGTTCGCGCTTCGCCACTCCCTAATGAGAAGGGAGCTGATGCGAAAGGTCTTGCGACGAATCAAGCGGTGGATGATGAGGGACCAGGCGCCCGCGCTCACCCGAGCAGCCGCAGACGCATTGCGCTATCCGGGCGCATCCGCCGCTGCGTTCGGGCAGGGCCTCGGTCTGGCGACCTACGAAGAGATGCTTTGCGATCCGCTGGTGCGTTCAGCGATAACGGTAAAGAAATTGGGCGCGCTCGCGGTTCCGTGGCGCATTGAACCTGAGAGCGACGAGCGCTCGCGATTCATCCGCTTTGCCCTCGACGAGCTTCAAGGAAGCCCGAACACGATCCTCTTCGACGCTCTCGATGCGATCGCTAAGGGGTTTGCGGTGCTGGAGAAGGTGTTTCGCGCCGTGATGACCGGCGAGTATCGAGGGAAGGTTATTCTTGGCGCGGTTAAGCCGAAGGACCCCGCGCTGTTCGGCTTTGACACGGATGAGTTCCTCAACCTCCGCGGGCTATACCTTCACGTTCCCGGTCGCTCAGAGGTGCGTCTTCCTCGCGAGAAGTTCATCGTGTACGCCTACAACCGGCGCTATCAACAGCCGATGGGCGAGTCGGACCTCCGCTCGGCTTACTCCCACTGGAAGGTTAAGCGAGAGTTGATCCGCCAATGGTCCGCGCACCTCGAGAAGTACGCCTCGCCAACCGTTCTCGGGAGATTCCGCCGCGGACTGCCGGAGGACGCGCAAACGGCGCTGCTGGACGCGTTGGAGCGGCTTCAGCGACAGGCAGCGGTCGTGCATCCCGACGACGTCGAGATCTCGTTGCTGGACGCCGGGCGGGAGGCGCGGTCGTCGTACCTCGAAGCGATTGACTATCACAACCGTGAGATCGCGCGCGCAATCCTCGGCGAGACGCTAACGACGGATGACTCCCGCAAAGTCGGCTCGCTTGCGCTCGGGAAGGTACACCTTCAAGTGCTGATCATGCAGTTGGCTGGATTGCGGAGAGACTTGCAGGAGGCGGTGATGAACGAGCAGGTGATTCGCCCGCTGATCGACCTGAACTTCGGCGGCGGCCCGTATCCATCGTTCCATTTCGACGAGCCAGTGTTGGACGTATTCGTTACCGGTCAGGTTGTGTAGTCGCGCGGGAAGTTCTCGATTTCGGTGTCGCTTCCGCCGACCACCAAACGCGCGCGAGCCTCTGCCGCGAGACGCTCGTATGCCTGTCGAAAGGCGTTTAGGTCCTTTTCCTCGAGTTCCTCGAGACGTCTGAGGCCGTTTGGGCGACGCGCGCGAACAGGCTGAGTCTGGGAGAGTCGTTCACGCAGACAGTATATCAGCAAAGCTACTGCAGGTCGGCGTGCCGTTCGCCGTGCAAGGCGCCCCAGACTGCATGGGCGCGGCGAGCCAGGCGGGCGAACGAGTCGAAGTCGA
>PSLA01000009.1:78216-78566 GCA_040289295.1 Armatimonadota bacterium | reverse complement strand
GGCTCGGGTCGGCGAGAACTGGAAGGTGGGTTCGCGTGCGCGCGGCGGCGATGCCCGAGACATCGAGGCTTGCGCGCGTGAGGGGATCGAAGGACCTGATGCCTCGCTCGCAGAGCAGGATGCGCTCGCTGCCTGCGACTGCAATATGCTCGGCTGCATTGAGCCACTCGTCCAGCGTCGCGCCGAAGCCGCGCTTTAGCAGGACGGGTGAGCCGGCACGCCCGACCTCACGCAGCAGGTCGAAGTTCTGCATGTTCCGCGCACCGACTTGCAGGATGTCGGCGACTTGGGCGACGCGCTCCACCTGCGCGGCCGACATCACTTCGGTGACGACGCCCATGTTCATTTCC
>PSLA01000009.1:32384-78183 GCA_040289295.1 Armatimonadota bacterium | reverse complement strand
AAGCGCCTGCAGCGCCTCCTCACCTGCGCCTCGATAGCTGTACGGCGAAGTGGTTGGCTTGAACGCTCCGCCGCGAAGGAACTGCGCGCCCGACCTCCGCGCGGCTTGGGCGGTTTGGAGCAACGCCTCGTATGTTTCGACGGTGCAAGGGCCGGCGATCAGCGCGAGGTCATCGCCGCCGAAGCGAACATCTCGGACGACAATAGGCCTCGTGGCGGCGCCGGCGACCCTGGGAATGAGGGTATCCAGCCCTCGCACGTCCGCGACCCATTGATTCGCTTTGAGCTGGCTGGTCAGGTCGAGCGGGGGCGTTTGCCAGTGCCTGTCGGCAATGAGCAGAACGACGCGGCCAGCGAACACCTCAGCGACGTCGCAACCCTCGGTGAGGAGCAGCGTGCGGATTCGTTCGACGGCATCTCGCGGCGCGCCCGATTGGAACTCTACGATCATGTTTCTGTTGTGCTCTAACGAGCAGGCGTCATTTTGGCTCGCGGGGACGGTCGCCCTCCCTGCCTAGGCCTCGACGCGCATCACTTCTTTCAATGCAAGTTCGAAAGCGTTCAGCTCCTCGTCGGTGCCGACGCTGACGCGAACGCAATCTGGGCAGCCGAACCCGTCGCCGGAGCGGATGATGACACCTTTGGCGAGCAGTCCATCACAGAGAGAAGCGGTTGGGAACGGGAAGCGTGCCCAAACGAAGTTGGCGTGACTCTTCGCGACGCTTGCGCCCGCCGCGGTTAGGATGTCGGTAAGGCGCGCGATGCCGCGGCGGTTTTGCTCGATGCTCCTTTGCAAGTGCTCTTCGTCACGCAGCGCAGCGATCGCGGCTGTTTGTGCCAGAGAGTTCACGTTGAACGGCTCGCGCACCTTTTCGATGGCTTGAACCCATTCGAGCGGTCCGAAGAGATATCCGACGCGAAGTCCGGCGAGGCCGTAGGTTTTGCTCAGGGTGCGTAACCCGACGACTCGCCTGTCCTCCTGCAAAAGCTGATGCGCGCCGATGTGGTCGGGGCTGTCACAGAACTCGAAGTACGCTTCGTCGAGCACGACGACGGTGCTCTCGCCGACGATGTCCAACAGGCGGCGGAGGCGGTCGCTTGAGACGATGGTGCCGGTTGGGTTGTTGGGGTTCGCGATGAACAGGAGCTTGGTTCGTTCATCCACGGCTGCTGCCATGGCGTCAAGGTCGTGGGCTTCGTGGTGGTCGAGTGGGATGAGGCGGAGCTCTGCGTCGGCGAGGTGGGCAGTGGCGTAGTAGCGCACGAAGGAAGGATGCGCTGCAACGACGTTATCGCCTCGCTCCAGAAACGCGACCCCGAGGTAGTGGATCAGCTCATCGCTGCCGTTCCCCACGGAGACCTGCTCGATCGGTAATCCGAGGCGCTTGCTCAAAGCGAGGCGCAGAGCGGCAGCGGAGGCGTCAGGATACAGGTGCGCGCGCTCGGCTGCAGCTCGGATCGCCTCCACCGCGCGCGGCGAAGGGCCGAGGGGGTTCTCGTTGCTCGCGAGCTTGATGACGCTTCGCAGTCCGTACTCCCGCTGAACCTCCTCGATCGGCTTGCCCGGCGAATAGGGCTGCAGGCGCTGAAGGTTGGCGCGCGGGGAGGTCGGCATGCGCGCGATTTTGGCCCATTGAGGGCTGCCAGTAGGCCAAGCCGAGGACTTAGGGACGGGGGCTGCCCGGCAATCGTGCTTGGGTTTTGGGGCTGGACAGCCGACAATTCAGCCGGGAACGAATCCTTTCCAAGGAGGTGCAAACCATGCAAGTCAACCTAGCAAGTACTGCTCTGACCGCCCTGGGGCTTGAAGCCGTACTGGGTGGAAAGAGCGAAAAGGCGTCCGAAATCGCCTTTGCTTCGCAAACCGAGGCAGCGGCGACGACGCCGACACAGAAGGACCTTACGACGGTGGACGAGGCGATGGCTTCGGCGCTCGCACGCGCCTTCAACGGCGCGCCCGAGACTGAGGCGAAGGCGCAACCCTCGAACGCCCAAGCAGCCACAGGGACGGAGGCCGACCCGGCCGATGCTCCCGTCCTTAGCCCGGCCGCGGAGATCATGCCTGCGTGGACGGAAGCCGCGTACGCAAAGGCGCCCGTCCTTCGGGCCTCGGATGTGGCTGCCGTCGCTATGCCGCAGGAGTCGGACCTGGCGAACCTTGGCACTATTGCAGCCGGCACCCCGGTTGGAGTCGAGGCGCAGGAGACTACGGTTGCGGGCGCCTCGACCGTGCCCCCGCACGCTGACCCGGAGGTGGACTCGCCGCTTCCCGCTTTCGTTCCGGCGGAAGAGACCGAGGCTGCCAACGGATACAAGCCGGCCGCTGCGCCTGACACAGAGGCGGCGTCGGCGCCTGCGAAGTCGAACCCGGATGGAGCCGCAGCACCGACGACGGCTGTGCGCGAGCGCGCGTCCACCGAAGCGGCAAACGCTCCGCTCACAACCGCACGACCGTTGCCGCCGCGGCTCGAGAGCATGCTGAGTCGTATGCCAACCGAACTGCGCGAGGCGATTACCTCGGTGCGCGAAATGGCGCACACGATGCTGAATCGCGGAGCGCGCGTTGGCGATGTGGTTTCTGCCATTCGCGCCGCGGTCGCTGCTGCTGTTCGCGAAACCGTGCAGCCCGGAGTCGCGACGCACTTGCGCGCGAGCACCGGCGCTCTAATCGCAGACGTGGTTGCTCAGTTCCGCCGTGGAGGAATCGTGCGTGAGCCGATCACCTCGGTTGTGGAGGCATCCACGACCGCAGCAGGGACGACGCGCACGGCGGAGAGCGTTGTGGGCGATGCGCCCGTTGCGCCTGAGACCGAGGCTGCGTTTGCCGACTCTCCGCTCCTGGCTAAGGGCAGCGAGCAGATCGCAACCGACGTTCGGACACTCTTCCAGCGCGAAACCTCGCAGGCGGCCGTGAAGGTTGAAGCGACTAAGGTGACGGCAGCGCCGGATCCGACCGGCGAAGTGCCCTCGGATGCGAAGGCGGCGCCAATCGGCCCTGCGATGACAGCCGCGCAGTCAGCTGACGGCACAACCATCGTGCAGCGCGCGACGGAGGCGCGATACGCACCCGTCATTCATAAGGTGACGGAGCAGATTGCGGACCTCGCATCGTCTGCACGGAAGTCGCTCACGCTTCGCCTGGATCCTCCTGACTTAGGGGCGGTGGACATAACGGTCCACTCCCGAGGATCGAAGATTGAGGCATACGTGGTGGCGTCCAACAGCGCCGTTCGCACGGCGCTCCAAGCGAATCGCCACGCGCTCACGGAGGCCCTTGCGCAGCATGGGCTTGAGCTGAGCAGTCTCTTGGTAGGGGACGACCACGGCGGCTCATCGGCTCACCGGTTCACGGAGGCAGCGCATCAGGCACCCGCCTATCGCTTCGATTCGGAGTTAGCGCTTGCGGAAGCGGTCGCTCGGTCGGCTGCTCGCTGGAACTGGGCTTCGACGGCGCTGGACCTGAGGGTGTAGGAGGAACGGATGGAGATACCGGGCGCACGCAACGACTACATCCTTCCGCCGCCGCCGCCGCCGAGGGAGACGTTCTTGGACCAAAGCGCGTTCCTGCGTCTGCTGACGGTTCAGTTGGCGACGCAGAACCCGCTGCAGCCGATGAACGACCGTGACTTCTTCGCGCAACTGGCGCAGATGGGGATGGTGCAAGGGCTGGACCGCTTGCAGCGGAACTTGTCGCTGACCCAGGGCGCAGCTCTCATCGGGAAACGGGTCGAGGTTTCGGCACCGGCTGCCGATGATATCAACGGCGGCAGAGTGTTCGGCGTTGTCGAATCGGTGGTCGTGGACAACAACCGCGTGTTCGTGGTTGTGAACGGCGGCCGTTATCCGATGGAGGACATCGTGACGATCCTGCCGGAGGCGCGATGAGCGATCCGATTGTGAATCCTCGAGTTCATGCACTGCTTCAGGGCAATACGATCGCCCCGCAGCAGCGCCGGGACGCGCGCGCAGCGGAAAAGCCTTTCGCAAAGGTCCTCGATGGGCAACAGGGCCTACGACTTTCCGGGCACGCGGAGACGCGCCTTCGGAGTCGGGGCATCGAGTTGAACGGAGAGGACTGGGCGCGCATCCGCGAAGGCGTGGACCGCGCCGCAAGCAAGGGGAGTCGGGAAAGCCTGATTCTTGTGAACGACGTGGCTCTTGTCGTCAGCGTGAAGAACCGAACGGTGATCACCGCTGTGGCGAAGGAGCAACTGAGGGAGAACGTGTTTACGAACATTGACAGCGCAGTCATTCTGTAGGAGCCGGACTCGCGCCTGCGATACCGCAGCCGGGAGGCACCTCGGACACCGACAGTGAAGACGATGCTGTCGCTGACAACCAAACTACAACCATGGAGGTGCAATCAGAATGCTTCAGGCATTACTCGCTGGCGTAGCCAGCATCCGCGCGCAACAGACGCGCATGAACGTCATCAGTAACAACCTGGCGAACGTCAACACAACGGCATTCAAGGGAAGCCGTGTTACGTTCCAGGAGATCGTCGCCCAAACGATTCGCGGTGCGAGCCGTCCGCAAGCGGGAAGCATCGGCGGTACGAACCCGGTGCAGTATGGCCTCGGCGTAGCGGTTGCGGGCACGGACGTCAACCTCGACCAGGGTTCGTTGCAATCAACGAACCGGCAGACGGACCTTGCAATTCAAGGAACGGGCATGTTCCTCGTCTCGAACGGCGAGAGGGTGGCCTACACCCGCGACGGGTCGTTCGACCTCGACGCGGAAGGTTCGCTCGTCATGCGCAGCACCGGCGAGAAACTGCTTGGCTGGCCTGCCGACTTGAACGGCAACGTCGACACGGGGACGCCGATTGACGCTTCGAGTTCGATTCGTATTCCGATCGGCGCGTTGAATGCGGTACAGGCGACGACTATGGCAACGTTTGCAGGCAACCTGAATTCAGGAGCGGGGCCCACAGAAGCATGGCAGACGCGATTCCGCGTTTACGACACGCTGGGCGCCGCGCATGACATTGACATCGAGTTCAACAACCACGTCATTAATCCGCCCATTCCGCCGGCTCCCACGGGGACGGTCGCGAGATGGGATTGGGTTGCGTTGGAAAACGGCAACCCGGTGGGATCCTCTGCGACCACTGGTCAGCCTCTCTACTTCGACGCAGACGGCAATCTGATCAACACGGGCGCGACGCAGAACCTGGACATTCCGGGCTCAGGGGGTTCGCCGAACTTCACAGTGGGAATGAACTTCGACTCAATCACCCAGTTGGCAACCGACAGCCAGGTGCAGTTGGCAAGCCAGAACGGCTTCCCGCCAGGCTCGCTGGCGAACTTCTCGATCGGCGTTGACGGCACGATCACCGGACTGTTTACGAACGGTCTGACCCGAGCGCTGGCGCGAATCGCGATGGCGATCTTCCCTAACCCAGCCGGTCTGGAGCGCATCGGCAACAATCTGTGGAGGACGACCGACAACTCGGGCACCGCAACCATCGGCTCGCCCCGGTCGGGCGGACGCGGCGGCATCACCGCGGGCTTCCTCGAGCAATCGAACGTTGACATCGGCAACGAGTTCACGGAGCTGATCGTCACCCAGCGTGGGTTCCAGGCAAACACTCGAATCGTAACAACGGTAGACGAGATGTTGCAGGACCTTATGAACATGAAGCGGTAACTGCCTCGATGAACCGCTCGCCTGGCCTCCCGCCTGCTTGGCGGGGGGCCACCTTCCTTAGGGGGAAACACTTCCACAACTCCCTCTCCCTGTGGGAGAGGGTTGGGGTGAGGGATCGTCGTTGCCTGTTCCCACCCAGCGAGCCAGGGGGTTGCCTCGGTCAAGACGCAAAAGCCGGGTGTTCCACTTTGGCTCGCTGGAGGGTCGCCCTCCCTGGACTGTGAGCGGCGTGTGCGCAGGAAGCCGTACGCCGTATAATCGGGCTGTGATTGGAACGACGAACGCCGCCGCGGGGCTTGACCGAATCCGTAAGAAGGTGGAGCGGGGCGAGCGGCTCTCTTTTGACGACGGCGTCCTTCTGTATCGTCACCCCGACTTGACCGCGGTGGGCGCGCTGGCAAACATCGTGCGAGAGCGTAAGAACGGTGACAAAGCGTACTACGTTCGGAACCAACACATCAACTACACGAACATCTGCAACAAGTTTTGCAAGTTCTGTTCCTTCTATGCTAAGAAGGGTGGCCCGGACCCCTATGAGATGAGCCTCGAGGAAGTGCGTAACGTCGTCCGCAAATACAAAGACGTTCGCATCACCGAGATTCACAGCGTCGGCGGCATCAACCCGCGCATCCCTTACGAGTACTATCTCGACTTCATTCGGATCCTCAAGGAGGAGCGCCCGGGGATTCACGTCAAGGCGTTCACCGCTGTTGAGATCGTGCAGATTGCAGAGGTCGGGAAGCGGAGCATCGAGGAAGCGTTAGCTGACCTTAAGGAGGCTGGGCTGGACAGCCTCCCCGGCGGCGGCATTGAAGTGCTCAGCGACCGAGTTCACCGTGAGCTGTTTGGGAAGAAGCTGAACGGGGAGGAGTGGAAGCGTGTCGCTCGGGCCGCGGCTGCGCTGGGTCTCCCGCAATACGCCACCATGCTGTACGGTCACATCGAGACGATTGAAGAACGTGTTGACCACCTGGTTCAGCTGCGAGAGCTACAGGACGAGACGAAGCACTTCCTCTGCATGACTCCGCTATCCTTTCATCCGGAGAGGACCGAACTGGAGCACGTCCCGATGCCGACGGGCAACACCGACTTGCGCAACATCGCCATATCCCGCCTGATGCTCGACAACTTTGACCACATCAAGAGTTTCTGGATTATGAACACTCCGGCGATAACCCAGATCGCCCTGTGGTATGGAGCCGATGACTGCGACGGCACTGTTCTCGAGTACGAGATCACGTATGAACTGGGCAAGTTCGGCCAAAAGAGCCAAGCTCTGACGCCGGAGAACATGCGCGCGATGATCCGCGAGGCGGGTCGCACACCGGTCGAGAGAGACAGCCACTACAACGAGATCCCTTACGACGAGGTGGAGGAGCGGCAGGAGCCTAAACGCATCCCCTTGCCCGTAGTGGGTTAGGCGCACCCTACCGTTTGGTTATCTTGACCGAAATCATTCGCTGCCCAGAAATGTTGGGCGCCGTGACGTCGAGAATCTGATCTCGGAATTCGAAGCGCAGCTTCAGCTTCTTGCCGTCCACGATGTATTCCCCTTCCGCGGTTCTCACCATCGGGTCACGACCGCGGGGTGGGGTGGTGTTGACGCTCGGGTCGTCGTCCATGTTGTCGTTGAATGTTAGATCGAGGGTAACGCGCCAACGATCGCTCGCGTCTTCGAAAACGTGGCCGACCGAAAGCCACACCTCGCGCTCAATGGTGGGCACCTTCACCCGCCCGTAGGCAAAGTCTTCGCTCTTAGCCTTCACAAGTTCTGCGGGCTTCTTCCAGAGGAGCTTGGTGAAGCCCTTTGGCGGCTCCTGAAGTGCCATAGGCAGGACGGAAGCGAAGACCGCAACGACTGCCAGCATGAAGCGATTATCCCCCACATCGCACTCAACGGGTGGAAGGCGTTTCTGGGCCTGGTTCTTGGTAGAATCGTGGCGAATGTCCCAGGACAGGATCAGCATCCACGGCGCCCGGCAGCACAACCTCAAGAACCTGAGCCTGGAGATCCCCCGCGACCGGCTCGTGGTCATCACGGGCTTGAGCGGCTCGGGCAAGTCATCCCTCGCATTCGACACCCTGTATGCGGAGGGGCAACGGCGCTACGTCGAGTCGCTGAGCGCATATGCGCGGCAGTTTCTGGGTCAAATGGACAAGCCGGACGTTGACCATATTGACGGCCTGTCTCCCGCCGTGAGCATTGACCAGAAGTCCGCGAGCCGGAATCCACGCTCCACGGTCGGAACGGTTACTGAAATCTATGATTATCTCCGCATCTTGTTTGCGCGGGCGGGCATTCCGCATTGCCCGGGCTGCGGAAAGCCGATCCAGCGAATGACGGTCGAGCAGATCGTAGACGCTACGTTGGAGTTCGGCGAGGGTGCGCGCCTGCAGGTTCTCGCGCCCATTGTGCGTGGGAAAAAGGGGGAATTCAAGTCGGTCATTCAAGACGTTGCCAGGCAGGGCTATGTGCGCGTGCGCGTTGACGGCAAGATGTATGAGGTTACCGACGACATTCCGATGCACCGTTACAAGAAGCACACCATCGAAGCTGTTGTCGACAGACTCGTGTTGAAGGAGGGCGTCGAGCAGCGCTTGGCGGACAGCATCGAGACCGCGCTGAAAATGGGTGAGGGCCTGGTTACCGTCGGCGCCCCTGACGGCGAGGAGCGGCTGTTCAGCGAGAAGTTCTCGTGCCCAGATTGTGGGATAGCGCTCGGCGACATCGAGCCTCGCATGTTCTCTTTCAACTCGCCATATGGAGCGTGCGACGAGTGCATGGGCTTGGGCACAAAAACTGAGTTTGACCCTGAGCGAATCATTGGAGACGCGAATCTCCCGCTGCGTGCAGGCGCTCTTGCCCCGTTCGTGCACAAGAACGGGGAGTTGAAAGAGTGGTGGCCAGAGTTGTTCGACGCGCTTGGGCGCCACATGGGCTTTGACGCATCGCTTCCCTTCCGCAAGCTGCCGGCTGAGGCGAAGCGGGCCGTGTTCGAAGGCGTGCCAGACCCCATCACGGTCGTGATGCATTACGGTCCGAATCGAACGCGCAAGATCAAGACGTCCTTCAACGGTGTGTTGAGCTACCTGAAGCGACGGTACGAGACAACGGAAAGCGATTGGGTGAAGCAGGACCTCGAACAGTATATGTCCACTCGACCCTGTCCGAAGTGCGGTGGCAAGCGCCTGAAGCCGGAGGCGCTGGCCGTCACGATCGACGAGCAGAGCATTGCGGACGTCACTGAGATGTCGGTGCGCGACGCACTTGGGTTCTTCGAAAGGCTCCCGCAGAAACTGAGCGACCGGCAACGCGCCATCGGGGCGCGAGCGATCCGCGAGATCCGCGAGCGACTTGGCTTTTTGAACGACGTCGGCTTGGGCTACTTGACGCTTAGCCGCAACGCGCGGACGCTCGCCGGCGGAGAGGCGCAGCGCATCCGCCTGGCCACGCAGATCGGATCCGGCCTGATGGGCGTGCTGTACATCCTCGACGAGCCGAGCATCGGCCTTCACCAGCGAGACAACGCGCGACTCATTGACACGCTGCTCCGCTTGCGCGACCTCGGGAACACAGTGATCGTTGTTGAGCACGATGAGGAGATGATTCGAAGCGCCGACTGGATCATTGACCTCGGCCCCGGCGCAGGCTCGGACGGCGGCGAGGTGGTCGCTGAGGGGACGTTGAAGGAGTTCCTGAAGTCTTCCAGCCTCACGGCGCGCTACCTGCGCGGCGAAGAGCGCATTCCCGTGCCCCCGATGCGCCGCGAACCGAAGAGCCTGCTGCGCATCGAGGGCGCAAGCGGCAACAACCTGAAGGGCATTGACGTCGAGATACCGCTTGGGGTGTTCACTTGCGTCACGGGCGTCTCCGGCTCGGGCAAGTCGACCCTCGTGCAAGACACGCTGTTCCCGAGGTTGATGTACGAGGTGTACGGCACGCGAGGCGCTTGGCAGCCACACAAAGGAATTCAAGGCATGGATCAGATTGACAAGGTGATTGACATTGACCAATCGCCGATCGGCAGGACGCCTCGCAGCAACCCCGCCACTTACACCGGCGTGTTTGACATGATTCGCGAGATGTTTGCCATGACGCCCGAGGCAAAAATGCGTGGCTACAAGCCGGGGCGCTTCTCATTCAACGTCAAGGGCGGCAGATGCGAAGCGTGCAAGGGCGACGGCATCATTCGCATCGAGATGGTGTTTCTTCCGGATGTGTACGTCCCGTGCGAGGTGTGCAAGGGCAAACGTTACAACCGCGAGACGCTCGAGATACGCTACAAGGGCAAGAACATCGCAGACGTGCTGGACATGAGCATCTCCGAAGCACTCGAGTTCTTCTCGCCGATTCCGAAGATTCGCCGCCGGCTTCAGACTTTGAACGACGTTGGGCTTGGCTACGTCAAGCTTGGCCAGGCCGCCACGACGCTCAGCGGTGGCGAGGCTCAGCGCATCAAGCTATCCGCAGAACTCGGCAAGCGCGACACCGGCCAAACGTTCTACATCCTCGACGAGCCGACAACGGGGTTGCACTTCGACGACATTCGAAAACTCCTCGGCGTGTTGCATCGGTTGGTCGAGCAGGGCAACACGGTGCTTGTCATCGAACACAACTTGGACGTTATTAAGACTGCCGACTGGGTGATTGACCTCGGCCCGGAGGGAGGGGACGCCGGCGGCGAGGTCGTGGCGGTCGGGCCGCCGGAGGAGATCGTACGATGCAAGCGCAGCCTCACGGGAAAGTATCTCGCCCCGTTGCTCGACCGCCCACACCGAAACGGAAAGCGTGCCCCGAAGAGGCGCATGCAAAGGAAGGCAAAAACACGATGAACGATCAGGCCGGAACGATGCTCACTTGTTTCATCGTCTGGGCGGTGTCGCTGCTCGCGTTCGTGCTGTTCCTGATTCTGCGCAGCACGTTCACTTGGGACGCGGTCATCGTCGGGATCATCGCGACGGGCGCGCCCGCCTGCCTACTCGCCATCGGCTTCACCGTCGTTCGGACGCAGGGCAGGCCCGCAAGCGCTACCGAGGCAGCCGCCTTGTCGTTCGTCTCCGCGCTCCTCATCGTGGCAGCTGCGAATCTTGTGTTTGCCTTCGCGCCAGAGTTGAGCGCCGATCCCGTTACCCGCGGCGCGACTGCACTCACCTCATGGCAGGTGCCGCTCGTCATCGGCGGAGCGCTGTTTCTCGTTCTGCTCTTTACGCGCCGACAACGCGCAGACTCGGAGGTAGACTGACGAGCTTAGATGCTCACGTTCTTCGGGTTGCCTCATTTTTTGCGTGACCGCCTCCCGCCGCTGTGCGTGAGCATTGGCGTGTTCGATGGGCTTCACTTGGGGCATCGCGAGGTGATTCGTGCGGGCATTGCAGAGGCTCGGGACTCAGGCGTTCCCTGCGCTGCCCTAACCTTTGACCGCCATCCGCTTGCTTTGCTCCGGCCCCAGCAAGCGCCACCAATGCTGTGCACTTTGGGCGAACGCTTGCGGCTTCTCGAGGCTATGGGCCTTGATATAGTAGTCGTCGTACCGTTCGATCACCAATTTGCTTCACAGTCGCCCGAACAGTTTCTAAATGCGGTCCTGATTGAGTCCCTGAACACCAACCGCGTAGTGGTTGGACACGACTTTCGATTTGCACGGGACCGCGTCGGCGACGCGGAATGGCTCAGCGAGCGGATCCCCACGCGCGTGGTTCCGCCGCTCGAGAAGGACGGCGAGCGCGTGAGTTCGTCACGTATTCGTGCGATGGTGACCTCGGGCGACGTGGAGTCCGCCGCGCGCTTGCTCGGACGGAGATTCAGCATGGAGGGCATTGTGGTACCAGGCAGCCAACTTGGCTCAACGCTCGGCGTGCCAACAGCGAACCTCGCAGCCATGGAAGGAATCGTGCTGCCAGGGAACGGCATCTACGCGGGCTTGGCAAGCGTGGAGGGAAAGGTGTACCTGGCCGCCGTGAGCGTCGGTGAACGCCCGACCGTTCCCGGCGCCGGATTCGCAGTTGAGGCGCACCTTGTTGACTACACAGGCGGTGCGCTGTACGGTAGAGCAATGAGGCTGGAATTCGCGCGCCGCCTACGAGACGAGGAGCGCTTCGACTCGGTGGATGCGATGTTGGTTCAGATGCAACATGACATCGAAGCGGTGCGTCACGTATTGGAAGATGTTCATGCGTAAGCTTCCTGTGTGGATATGGATTTCTGTCTTCACATTTGTCGGACTGCTCATACTCGTGGTCATCAACATCGTCGCCGTGATGAACAAGCCCGATGACAAGACACAGATACTACAGGCGCTGGAAGAGATGCGCGTTGCGAGCGTCGAGGGGCGCGCTGGCGGCGTCTTGCAGTATATATCGGACAGCATCGAATTACCGGTAGAGCCAGAGGATCAGTGGTATGGTCGCTCGCCCAAGGGGCAGATTGCTCGCTTCCTACGGCAGGCGCAGATTCGCAGCGTTGAAATCAACGACACGAAAGTGGAATTGTACGGCGAGTTGGCGCAAGTAACGTGCTCGGTGCGGGGGGAACTGTCGTATCCCGCCTTTGGCGACATTCCTGTCGCGTTCGAACGGGTCGTCATCGAGTTTCGCCGCGAGTCAAGCCGAAGACTGCTTGTCGTGCCGGATTATACGTGGCGTGTGATTCGCGTCCAGCCCCTCTCCATGCCGAAAATGGACGGCATGCCGATGATGATTAGGTAGTCTGCTCCGCATGCTCGACCCACGGGTTACCGAACTTGCGCGCCTCCTGTGCGAGCACAGCACACGTCTGAAGGATGGGGACAACCTCCTCATAGAGGCTTTTGACATACCACCGGAGTGCGTTGCTGAGGTGGTCCGCCTCGCAAGAGAGCACGGGGCGAACGTCATCGTGCAGACCTATTCAACGCGTGTGCAGCGGGCGCTGTTGCAGCACATTAGCGAGCAAAACGCCAACCTCTACGCAGAAGTTGATCGCTTTCGCATGGAAAAGATGGACGCGTATATCGCCCTGCGCGGGGCCGAAAACGCGATGGAAGCGAGCGATGTACCAACGGCGAACATGAAGCTGTGGAATCAGAGGTACGGCGTTCCCGTTCACTTTGAGGCCCGCGTGCCCAAGACGCGCTGGGTCGTGCTTCGCTGGCCGACTCCCAGCATGGCGCAGCAGGCGAGCACGAGCACCGACGCCTTCGAAGACTTCTACTTCCGCGTGTGCACGCTCGACTACGGCAAGATGGCAAAGGCGGTGGAACCGCTGGTCTCGCTGATGGAGGCCACCGACCGGGTCGAGATAACCGGCCCGGGCACCGACCTCTCGTTCAGCATCAAGAAGATCTCCGTCGTACCGTGCGTAGGTCTGCGAAACATTCCGGACGGCGAATGCTTCACCGCTCCCGTGCGCGACTCGGTAAACGGCACGTTGCACTTTAACACCGACACGCTGTACCAAGGGAAGCTATTCAAAAAGCCGCGCCTCACGTTCAAGGATGGGCGCATCGTCGAGGTGGACGCCGGTGAGATGACCGACGCGATGAATGAGGTGCTTGACACCGACGAGGGAGCGCGCTACATCGGCGAGTGGAGCCTCGGCTTTAACCCCCACATCCTCCATCCGATGCTTGATACGCTGTTCGATGAGAAGATCGCCGGAAGTTTTCACATGACGCCGGGGAACGCCTACGACGAAGCAGACAACGGCAACGACAGTGCAGTTCACTGGGACATGGTCTGCATCCAACGCGCAGAGTACGGCGGCGGTGAGATTAAGTTTGACGGCAAGGTCATCCGAAAGGACGGCGTGTTCGTTCACCCAGACCTCTTGGGACTGAACCCCGACTCGCTGGCTTAGTTCGCCGGTGCGTGCTCAAGGGAGGCGAGCCCCTCGCGCGCGGCGTCGTTGTTCGGCTTGATCTCGAGGGCACGCAGGTAGTGGCGCCCGGAGAGGTCCCTCCTGCCCGCCTCAAGGAGGCTTTCGGCGACCTGCACCTCCGTCATGTCCCACTGGCAGAAGGGAGAGGGCGACCTCTATGTGCTTGACGCCCTGGTCCACCGAGCCGGTTCGAATCAGTGATATGCCAAGGCGATACTGCGAGTTGCCGTCACCGCTGTTGAGACGAAGCGCCTTGCGAAGGTGCCGCAAGGCATACCGGTACAGCACCCCGTTAAATAGGTGAAGTCCGTAGGCGCAATGCTCATCCGCGCCCCCAGCCCTCGGGATTGTGCTTGCCGTCAGCCTGCCGATAAGCGCATCGCGCGTGCTTTCTGTGCGGACGGTGTTGAGCGCCTTGACCATCTCGGCCCACGGCTTCCCATCCAGAGGGTCCAAGGCGACCGCAGAAGCAAGCGAAAGATTAACCTACACCCTTGCCCCTCGTGTTCGCGAGGACGCTCACGCTCCCTGAGCACCGGGCGATTTTGTTCGCCAAACTGGCAATCCTACCAGGTGGTACGAATCGTATATCGAACGACCTTTTGCTCGTCGGGCTGGAGGCGCAGGACGTAGCGGAAGGTGTTCGAGTCCATCTTCTCACTCGGCTGAGACTCGGAGGTGACCTCCCAGTCGCCCCAGCCGTGCTCGATCACCTCAACCGTCTCAGCAACCTTCTTGCGATTTCGCACTGTGATCTCGAAGGTCTCCTCAACCACGTTCGACGCGATTCGCCGGAAGGATGTCCGCTTGCGCTCCGCGACGATGTCGAAAGCGTCGCCGATGTAGAGGCGAATCTTCTCCTCTCTCGGCGTGTGGTCAATCTGGTCCTCTCCGAGCATCTGCACCTGCCCCGAAGAGTCCCGTTTGTAGACCCGCACCTTGCCCTTCGGCAACGGCATGCCGAGCCGATTTTGATCGCTGTTCGTCACCTCGACAACGATGTTGACCTTTACGTTCGGGTCGGTTGCGTACCCCTCGGCAGGACGATACGACCTGCCATAGCCCGCCCATACGGATTGCTGGCCTTCAACGGTGAGGCGCTTCGTCACTTTCGCGCCCTGCGCGGAGAGGAGGCTGATCTGCTTCGTCTCTCGGTTCCGCACGGTCGCCGGTCGTCCGAGCGTATACAGGTGATACTCGAACAACGTCTCTTCGGCGAAGCCGAGGTCCGCCTGTGCCGTTTTCGGCATGCCCGCTCCGCCTCGACCAAGGAACTGTCTCGAAGGTTGAATCCGCCTTACGTCGCCGGCGACCAGTTTTAGTGTAGCGTTGTTATAAGTAGCCCCGGACTGATTGTTGATGGTGACCCAGCCGTTGAGGTCCGCCATCGTGTCGTCCGGGTTCAGCGTGAGCACGTAGTCTGCCGACCACGTGATGTTCTCGGTCAGATACGCGAGCTCCACGGTTCTCGCGCCACCGGTCGGTGCCAGGATGTCCCACATCAGCGTTGGCTTGCTGATCAGCCCCTCGGGCAGTTCGAGCACCTCGACAATTCCCGTGGGGTTGAGGATGAACCTGCCGTCATCAGTATGCAGCACGAGCCCGCTGTACGTTTGCATCGCGCCGTCCCCGGTGTTGACGACTCTGCCGGGCGCGCTCAAGAGAACGCCCTCCGTTGTGATCATCTGTCCGGAATCGAGCAGTTGCCGAAGGCGTATGCGCTTGCCGATCGACTTGGCAAGGATGCTCTCCGGCGAAAGCAGGTCATACTGGTAGTTCTGTTCCAGCACCTCGATCGGCCCACCGGTGAGCGGCCGAATCGTTACGCTGGTTGGATCGATCCATGCGGCAACGTCTTCGATGCGCAACTCTTGCCTTCCCTGCTGCACGTTGATGGAGCGCACCTCTTTGACCAAGCCGAAGTTGGCGTTGTAGATGGTGATTTCGACCGATTGCGGCGCTGCCGCCACGATCAGTCCGGCGATCGTCAATGTCAACATTTCATCTCCCCCTTGTTCCTTTGGACGCCCCGCCCCCTGCCGCAGTTACTTAGGCACAGGCTAGTTAGTACTCGGGGAGCGATGAGTCTACCTCTCGGGCGTACGCGTTTATGCCGCCCTCCACGTTGTAGACCCTTTTGAATCCCCGCCGCATGAGGTACTTAGCGACCTCCTCGCTTCTTAGGCCCGCTCGGCAAAGAACGATGGTCTCCCGATTCGGGTCGAGCTCCCCGACACGCTGGGGGATCTCACCTATTGGGATATGATGACAGGGCTCCAGTTTCGATACAAGCAACTCCTCAGGCTCGCGGACGTCGAGCAGGAGAGCGCCCACTGCGATGCGCTCCTGAACCGCGCGGGGGGGCACGGTCTGGACGCGGGTTACCCCTTGCGGAGGGGTGGGGGAGTAGGAGAGGATGGTGTCCTGAAGCGTTCGGATGGTCGGCCGCTCCCCGCAGACGGGGCACGACGGATCACGCTCGACCTCGAAGTATCGCGCCTCCGCCTTCAGAGCGTCGAAGGACAGGAGCCTTCCGACGAGCGGTTCGCCCATGCCAAGCAGCAGTTTGAGCACCTCGTTCCCCTGAATCGCGCCAAGGATGCCCGGCAGCACGCCGAGCACGCCTACTTCCGCGCAACTCGGCACGCTCCCTGGCGCTGGCGGCTCTGGATAGAGGCAACGGTAGCACGGCCCGCCCGGGGCGGCGAACACCGACGCCTGGCCTTCAAACCGAAAGATGGAAGCGTAGGCATTCGGCTTACCGAGCATCACACACGCGTCGTTGACGAGGTAACGAGTGGTGAAGTTGTCGGTGCCATCCGCAACCACGTCGTACTCTCGGATGAGGTCGAGCGCATTCTCGGCGGATAGATGTACATCGTGTTCGACGATTTCGATATATGGGTTGTACGAACGCAACTTCTCGGCGGCGCTGACGGTCTTCTTTCTGCCGATGTCTGTGTGAAGATGAAGCGTCTGCCGCTGCAGGTTGGAGGTGTCCACCTCGTCGAAGTCCACCAGTCCGATACGCCCAACGCCCGCGCCTGCCAGGTACCACGCCACGGGCGAACCAAGGCCACCCAGCCCGACGACGAGCACGGAGGATGTCTTCAGCCGTTCCTGTCCCTCGATCCCGACCTCGGGGAGGATGAGGTGCCGCGCATAGCGTGACCGCTCGTCGGCGTTCAGCGGCGTGCGATTGGTCACAATCTACGATTATGGTCGCTCGATATCCGGTTGTGCTCGCAAGCGAAAGCCCGCGCAGACGCGAATTGCTGTCGAAGCTGTTCGACAAGTTCGAAGTCGTGCCCTCGGGCGTTCCCGAGGAGATGCCCGAGCACGGCGAACCGGAGCGCGTGGCGAAGCGACTTGCACGGGCGAAAGCTCTCGGCGTCGCAATCGCCCGACCAGACGCGCTGGTCATCGGAGCGGACACGGTTGTCGCGGTTGGGGGTCGTCTACTGGAAAAGCCCGCGACGCATGAGGACGCAGTTCGAATGCTAATGCTGCTCAGCGGGCGCGAGCACACAGTCACGACCGGCGTCGCGCTGGTTTGGCCGGCAGCGAACGGCGTGGCGGCGGGCAAACACGCCTTCGCGGATACCGTTGTCGTTCGGTTCCGCCGATTCTCAAAAGAGGAGGCAAACGCCTACGTCGAAACCGGTGAGCCGATGGACAAGGCCGGAGCGTACGCAATTCAAGGAGGAGCGGCGCAGCTCGTCGAGTTGGTGCACGGCGACACGGATACGGTCATCGGCTTGCCCGTCGCGCCCCTGCGAGAAATACTGGTGCGGCTCCGGTTGGTGGTGGAGTTTGCCGAACGTTAGCCGCCGGGAGGTGACCGGTCGCAAATGCCGCATTGCCGCTCGTCGAGGCGGTGGCTACTCGGGCAGCCGGAACGACTCGATCTCTGCCTTCACGTCGTTGATGAAGTTCGCGGCTCCGACCCCATTGATGACCCGGTGATCGAACGTCAGCGACAGCATCACCATCTCCTGGAAGTCGAAACCACCCATCTTCGGAACCGGCCTGTGATAAGCCTCTCCGAGGAAGAGGGTCGCAACCGCAGGCGACACGACCACTGGGACGGCGTTGCGTAGCCCGAACGCGCTCATGTTCGTTATCGACAGCGTGGTCGCTTCGGTCGCCTGATCTTTGCCGTTGCGCGCGAGGTCAATCTGTTGGCGGGCAGCCTCGGCGAACTCGCGCCAAGACATGGAGTCCGCGTTGGGGACTACAGCCGTGACCAACTCATCGCCTGGAAGAGCAACGGCGATGCCGAGGTGTACGCCTTTGTAGACGCGCAACGTCTTGCCGTCAGAACTCAGCGCGCTCCGAAACTTCGGATTTCGCTTCATCGCGTGGACGACGCACCACGCCATCATTGTGAATGCGCTCGGTTGAGACTCTTCTCTCGACCGTTTAACCTTTTCGCGCGCCTCTGCAATAGCTTCCCACGACGCCTCAACCATGATCGTGCCAGGAACACACAGTTGAGCGCCTCTGCTTAGGCGATAGGACAACGTTTGCTGGCGCTGCGACACCTCGACCTCGTCGTACTCCGCGGTGGTGCGAAGCACCTTGGGTTGAGCGTGTTCCGGGGCTCCTGCTACCGCCACGCGGCCAGACCGTGCAAGCCAGGCGTCAACGTCCTCGGGCATCAGCTTCGAACCTTTCGCGGGTATCTGCGCAGCCATGTCCAGCAGTCCTTTCTCCTTGAGGTAGCGGCGCGTGCGGGGCGGTATCGCGGCGTTGCGCAAGCCCTCCGCACTGCTGGGTCGTGGCTCGGGCTCAGGCTCCGGCTCCTTCTGTTCGCTCGCTTTCGGCGGAGGTCCGTGCCCTGCTGGCATCTCCTTCACGCCCTCGGCGACCTCCATCTTGGCGATCTGGCTGCCGATCGGAAGCACCTGTCCCTCCTCGGCTGTCCACTCCACCAGTGTCCCGTCGTAGGGCGACTCGACGTCCATCAGCGCCTTGTCCGTCTCCATTTGATAGATCGGCTCGTCGCGCTTCACCTTGTCTCCGGGCTGTTTCAGGAACGCAACCACGCGCGCCTCCTGAAGCCCTTCGCCCATTTGCGGTATTCGAACGGCAATGACCGGCATGACGGGGCGATTCTATCCGATGCAGCGCGCGGCCTTCCGCGCCGGTGGTAGGCTATTCGGCGGAGATGGACCCGGTCTCGCAAGAGTGCGTGGAGCTGAGCGACCCGTTCTGGGCGCCGCGTTGCCGCGCTCTTGTCGAGCGCACCGTTCCGCACCTGTTCAAGCAATTGGAGCAGGCGGGAAACGTCGACAACTTCCGTCTCGCAGCTCAGGGCAAGCGCGAAGGGTTTCGCGGACCAGTGTATATGGACTCTGACCTCTACAAGGCGCTCGAAGCGGCGGCGCTTGCCTTGCGCCTCTACGCCTCTCCGCCATGGAAGCCACAACTTGACGTCTTGATCGAACTTGTTGCGAGCGCGCAATCCGAGGACGGTTACATCAACACCTGGTTCACCGTAAACGCACCCGACCAGCGGTACACGAACCTTCGTGACGCGCACGAGCTGTATTGCATGGGACACCTGATCGAGGCGGCGCTCGCGCATCGGGACGTCGCGCCCGACAGCACACTGATGAATGTGGCACGGCGGGCGGTCGCGCATCTAACGGAGGAGTTCCTCTCGCGTGGCCGTCCCGGATATCCCGGGCATCCCGAACTGGAGTTGGCGCTGATTCGGTACTACGAGGTTACTGGCGAAGAGTCGGCGCTCGCGCTCGCGCGCGAGTTCCTCAACCGCCGAGGATCGCACTTCTTTGCTAAAGAACACGGCATCCCAGAACAAGAGTACGACGGGACTTACTGGCTGGACCGCGTGCCGATATGCAACCTCAAAGTGCTCGAAGGGCACGCAGTCCGCGCGCTGCACCTCATGTGCGCCGCAACCGACCTTGCGCGTATCGAGAGCGACCTCTCGATGCGAGACGTGCTCGCAGGTATTTGGGAGCACACAACGGGGCGCCGCATGTACGTAACCGGCGGATTCGGATCGTCGGAACAGAACGAAGGCTTCACGCGTGATTTCGACCTGCCGAACCGCACGGCATATCAGGAGACGTGTGCGTCGATCGCTTTCGTGATGTGGTGCGAGCGCATGGCGCGCCTCACTGGTGAGGCCAAGTATGTTGACGCTCTTGAACGCACGCTCTACAACGCAGTCGCTGCGGGGGCATCGCTCGACGGTACGCTATTCTTCTACGACAACCCACTCGAAGACGATGGCTCGCACAGGAGGAAGCCGTGGTTTCGGTGCGCCTGCTGCCCGCCCAACTATGCGCGGTTGGTCGCTCAGGTCGCGCGCTACGTGTGGGCACACAATGAATCAGGGCTCGCCCTGCGCATTCCGATGGCGTCGCGAACGCGCCTGCCAGTCGAGGGCGGCGAGTTGCGGGCAACCATCGAGTCGCAGCATCCATGGAGTGGAGCGATCAGGATTGCGTTTGAAGGCGAGGCGCCACGCGAGATGAACCTCACCCTCCGCATGCCGGCATGGGCGGACGCGATGAGCGTCTTCGTGAACGATGAAGCCGCCATCGGCGACGGAAACCAAGCTCTCCGAAGGCGGTGGCGCACCGGAGATGTGGTGCGTATCGAGATTCCAATGACCCCGAAGGCGCTGATCGCCCATCCCGAGGTCGCATCCTGCCGGGGAAAGTTCTGCGTTCTGCGAGGGCCGGTAGTGTATTGCCTTGAGGGCGACTTCGCGGCCGCCTCCGCCTCGCTCAATGCCGCAGCCAACGATGGTCCACCTGAGCCGACACTGGACAACACGGCACCGATGGTGTGCCTTCAGTGCTGCGTCGCGCACGGGCAGGACCTTTACTGGTCGCCGGACAAGGGGAAAGCATCGCGCCTACGGTTGATTCCCTATGCCTTTTGGGGGCACGGTGCGCAGGCGCCCATGCGCGTCTGGATTCCGGCCACCCCGACCCCGCTGGAGGACCGCAGGAAGTGAGGCGAACCTTATGCGTCGTCGGCTCGTCCATACAAGTGAGCCACGCGCTCCGCGATAGACAGGGCGTCCGCCTGTTGGAACGCCCTGCATTTATGTAACCTCCACGTTCAACACCCTGCCTCTGTTGGCTTGCCACGTGGCGACGTGACGGGCTCAAAACGCGACGGAAAAGACTCGGCTGCTCCTGCGCTAAGATAAGGTGGAGCCGGCGACAGGATTCGAACCCGCGACCCGCTGTTTACAAAACAGCTGCTCTACCACTGAGCTACGCCGGCTCACTGCGCGCAAGTTTACCCGGCGATCAAGTTCCGAACCGCCTCACATCTCGGCGACAAACGACTCAGCCCATTCCCGGATTTGTTCCCTAATATCACGAACAACGGCTGTCGGGTCGCCCGCTTGTGCCGCGAGGGCGCGTGGGTCGGGAAACGCACGATGAAGCCGCCTGGCGGAGGGCGGGCCAACCGGGCAGGCATGATGAGCAGAATCACAAACCGTTATCACCCAGTCGAATTCAACGCCCTCAAACTCGCTGACGCTTTTTGGCCGCTCGGAACTGATGTCAATGCCCACCTCCGCCATCGCGTCGACAACCGGCTGCCAGAGTTGCACCTCAGGCCGGCTCCCTGCTGAGAAGACCTCGGCTCTATCCCGCAGCAGCTCTCTAAGAAACGCCGCGGCCATCTGCGACCGCGCCACGTTGCCCGTACACAGCACCAAGATCCGCATCAGCAAACCTTACGACCCGAGATGAATACGGCGCTTGGGCGAAGGAAGGCAAAGCCGTAAACCAATTCATTAAGCGAGTCGACCGGCCAAGCGCAGAAGTCAGCTGGTGCGCCTGGCGTTAGCGTTCCGAGGGATGCGGGTACCGCGCCGCGCAGAGCATGAGCGGCGTTCACCGTCGCTGCGCACAACGCCTCGTCGACAGACAACCCCATCCTCGACACGGCGAGACCCATTGCGAACAGCATAGACGGCGTCATCGCACTTCCTGGATTGAAATCACTACCGAGTGCAAGCGCGCAACCTGCATCAACCATAGTGCGTGCGTCCGCGTACGGCTTATCCAAGAAGAACGCCGTGCCGGGCATCACTACGGCCATAGTTGTGGAGCGCGCGAGAGCGGCAAACTCGCGCTGGCCGCTCATGAGCAGATGGTCGCAACTTGCCGCGCCAAGAGAGCACGCCATCTCGACGCCGCCGAGGGCGGTGAACTCGTCGCAGTGCAGCTTCGGTACAAGCCCCAGTCGCGACCCCGCTCTCAGAACGCGCCGGCACTCCTGAACGGAGAACGCGCCTTCTTCGCAAAATGCGTCTTGGAACGAAACCTTTGCCGGGTGCGCGGCGGCGAGGGGTAAGAGATTGTCAATGATGGCGCGAATCCATTTCGATCGCGACCAGCCCGGCGGAACAACGTGAGCACCCATAAACGTGACCACGAGTCGTTGCGCCGTTCGTCGGAGCACTCGAGCGAGCGCATCCAGCTCATGCTTGCAAGACTCCACGGATGAGCCGTAACTTGCCTTAACCTCAACGGTCGTGGTGCCTAATTGAAGCAACAATCGAGCACGAACGAGGGTTTCTGCTGCCAGCGTCTTGACAGACGCGTTCTCAACCGCGCGCATCGTCGAGGTTATTCCCCCTCCCTGTTTTGCTATCTGTTGATACGATTCCCCGGCGCATCTGCGAAGGAATTCATCGCTGCGATCGCCCACCCAAATGAGGTGCGTGTGCGGGTCAACGAACCCGGGCGTCACCAACTCACCTTCGATCGGCACCTGCTCCGCGTCCCCGAAGCGCCTGCGTAGCGTGCGCCAGGAGCCGACGTCAAGCACCACGCCATTGCTAACGGCGATTCCTGCACTCTCTGCTCTGCCGGTCGTTCGCATGGACTCGCCTCTTCGCGGTGCTCGATCACCCGCGAGGGTATGCAGTTCCCGAATTGGGCCGAACAAGCGCACGCTCATGTTCCTTTCTCCTCAAGCACAAGGTCAGCGCTAACCAACCTATGGTCTGAGTGCTCGGTCTTCAGGGCACGCACCCTGATGCATTTGAAGTGCGACGAAACGAACACTCTGTCAATGCGGTGAATCGGGAACGAGTTAAAGATGGTGTTTCCCCAACCGCTGCCTGCTTCCTCAAACGCGTCGCGAAGCTCTTTGGGCATCTCTTCAAAAATGGGGTCCCCTACCGGGGCGTTGAAGTCGCCGCCAAGCACGACTGGAACATCCCTTGGAAACGACAAAACGAACTTAGCGACGGCGCGCAACTCCTTTCTCCGCGAGTGTCGGTTAGCGGTGTGCCTCTGCCAGACAGACGGAAGAAACAAGTTGGCATTGAACACCGCGCTTTGCAGACGAAACGTAACGGTGAGCAATCGCTCGCCGCTCGGCAGTCGGATGAGCGCGCCGACACCGTGCGTGCCTTCGATGGCGCGCTGCTCCAAAAGTTCGCCGCGAAACAGTATCGCTACGTCGTTGCCCCACACAACATCCCATGGTTGCTTCTGCTGTCGTTTACACATCGCGAGGAGCTCGCGAGGGGGAGGAATCTCTTGCACCATCACGATTTCCGCATCCTGGGACAGCGCTTCCTCTACCGCGCCGCGGGTACCAACGAAGCAGTTGAGGGTAACCACACGCACGGCGCTTCCCTCTTTCTTCGCAGCCTGCCACTCGGCGTCGTTATGAATCGGGAATCGAAGGAGCGACCGCAGCTCCGGCGCATAGAGCACGAAGAACAACAGCCACGCGGACATGCCTGCTGCGAGCAGTTTTCCCCCGCCCGCTCGACCTGAGAGCAAGGAGAGCACGACGCCAAACAGAAACCACACCCACACCGGCACGACGGTTACAGCCGCGAGCGAGTCCGGTCGAGAACTGAAAGCGAACAGCATCGCGACACCGAGCGCGGGCGAGAGAACCCCGACGATAAGGCGGGCGGTACTAACTACCCGCATCCTCTTCGCGCATCGGCATCAGCAAGCCCTTGTTCTTCGCCGTCTCGATCGCTTTTTCGTACCCTGCGTCTGCGTGTCTGAGCACGCCGGTAGCGGGGTCGGTGTGCAACACGCGCCTCAGCCGCGCCTCTGCCTCCGCGCTGCCGTCGGCGACGATAACCATGCCTGCATGCTGCGCATAGCCCATGCCGACGCCGCCTCCGTGATGTACGGAGACCCAGGAAGCGCCGCCCACCGCGTTGATGAGAGCGTTCAGAAACACCCAGTCGCTTACGGCGTCGCTTCCGTCGCGCATCGACTCGGTTTCACGGTTCGGCGAGGCTACGCTTCCGGTGTCAAGGTGGTCGCGCCCAATGACGATCGGCGCTCTGATCCGCCCTTCGGCGACCATGCGGTTCATCAGCAGCCCAAGGCGCACGCGGTCGCCCAGGCCTAGCCAGCAGATGCGCGCCGGGAGCCCTTGGAACTCGACCCTCTCCGCCGCCAAGCGAATCCATCGGCAGAGAGCCTCATCCTCGCGGAACTCGCTGAGGATCGCCTCATCTATCGCGGCGATGTCACTCGGGGCGCCGCTCAGGGCTGCCCACCGGAAGGGACCCTTGCCTTCGCAGAACAGCGGCCGAACGTAGGCGGGGACAAATCCGGGAAAGTCGAAAGCGTTGCTGACTCCGTTATCCTTCGCGACCTGGCGAATGTTGTTGCCGTAATCGAAGGTCGCTGCGCCCCGCTTCTGCAACTCGAGCATTGCGGAAACGTGCTCGCATATGGCGCGATTTGCTTCTCGGATGTAGCGATCTGGTTCCTCCTTGCGCATTCGCTCGGCTTGCTCAAGGGTGAAGCCGTTCGGAACGTAGCCGTTCAGGACGTCGTGCGCGCTCGTCTGGTCGGTTAGCGCGTCGGGTGTAACGCCGCGTCTGACAAGTTCGGGAATCACATCCGCAGCGTTGGCGCACAAGCCGACGCTGAGCGGCCGCTGACTCTCCTTTGCTTCGGCACACAACGCCAGTGCTTCGTCGAGAGATTCGGTGGAGCGGTCGAGGTATTTCGTCTCCATCCTCCTTCGAATGCGCGAGGGGTCAACCTCGATGCAAAGGGCAACACCGCCGTTCATCGTAATCGCAAGCGGTTGCGCGCCGCCCATACCTCCCAAGCCGGAGGTAACGACGAGCCGACCGGCAAGCGTGCCGTCGAAGTGGATCCGCGCGAGCGAGGCGAACGTCTCGTACGTTCCTTGGAGGATGCCCTGTGTGCCGATATAGATCCAAGAGCCTGCCGTCATCTGGCCAAACATAATGAGGCCCTTGCGGTCCAACTCGCGAAACACCTCCCACGTTGCCCAGCGGGGGACGAGGTTCGAATTCGCCAGGAGCACACGCGGCGCGTCGCGGTGCGAATCGAGTATGCCGACTGGCTTCCCGCTCTGGACGAGCAGCGTCTCCTCGTCCTTTAGGTTCAGCAGGCATCGCACGATCGCCTTGAGGCACGACCAGTTGCGAGCAGCCTTACCGATGCCGCCGTAGACCACCAGTTCAAGCGGCTTTTCCGCCACCTCGGGGTCGAGGTTGTTCAGCAGCATTCGCAAGGCAGCCTCTTGGACCCAGCCCTTGCAGTTGAGCGTCTCCCCACGGGGAGCGCTGACGTATATGGGCTTATCGCTTGCAAGAATCTCCTCGATTTGCGTCGCTACGGTCGGCATGCTACTGATTATGGTTCGCCTAGGGGGCCATGGGCGAGCGGTTCGGAGCCTTCCGACATTGGCGCCCAACGCAGCCGCTCGCCCGCGCTTCCCACAACTCCCTCTCACTGTGGGAGAGGGTTGGGGTGCGGGCAGCAGCATCGCGACGCCTCACGCGTGCTTGCCATTAGGCTGGGGCTCCTCAAGCGGTGAACGCACGAGCACCAGTTCGCTGTGCACGCTCGAAAGGAGGTGGTCGGCAGTCGCCTGCGGCTCTCGCTTGCGCTGGTCCTGGTCTGGGAGTGACACGATGACAAGGCGCTCCTGCTGAGCAGCGGAGACCTCCTCGATCGCGGCGTACAGTTCTCGTCCGCGCTTCATCACCAGTTCGTACTGAATCGAGCGCGACTTCAGGAAGTCGCCCGCCGTCTTTAGCGACTCTTGCGCAGCCTCCTCCTGATCGGGCATCGGCGTGGTCATCGGCAAGGAACGTTGGAGGATGATCGGATAGAGGACGAGCACCGAGAGTTGCCTCATCTGCGCCATCGCCGCCGCAATCGGAAGGGCGAACCTGTCGGCGCGCCCTCCACAGAGGGCGACGATGAGGTGGCTCGCGGGCTTAAGCGTCGCCGACTCTCGCTTCGTTTCACCCGAGAAACTCTGCTGCACGGTGAGAGACTTTCGTGCTTCCTCGACTGAGTTCGCAATTGCGAGACGCGAGCGAACCTCGGGCACGTGGCGTATCTCCTCGGCGATGTGCGGAGGTACGTTCGCCACGATGATGCGTGCGTTCTGCGCCTCAATGTACAAAAGCATATCGAGGAACGTGTGTGCGCCTTCGTGCGTAACCGTTTCGAGGCCGCTACAGTCCACGACAACGCCCTTCCGGTGCTGTCGTCGCAGCAGGTTCGCCGCCGTGCGAATCGTTTCCCACTGATTCGACGTCAGGTCGCCCGACAGTTTAATAATGCCGTTGATGGACTCTACGATCAATTTAAGAAGTACCTCACGTTCGTAATGACGATGTTACGCTTCGCCGCAAGCGCTCGCCGAATCGGTTCCGCAGAGTTATTGTGCAGGGTGGACTGCCACCAGTACTTGGGCACAGCTTGCGGCACGACAACGGTAAGCATTCTGTCAGGTTTCTCCTCGATCGCGGCCTCGATGTATTCTACGATTGGCTCAACCAGCGAGCGGTATGGAGACTCGAGAATCACAAGCGGGATGTCGCCAACGTACTGACCCCACTCCCGCTTCATCGCTTCCACGGTGTCAGGATTGATGACCACGTGTAGAGCGCGAACGTCCTTGCTGAACGCCTTCACGTATTCCAGCGCCTGCAAACCCCTTTGTGAACTCGGGGCACGAGGACAATCACCGTGGAGTCCGCCGCCTTCGGACGATACTCTGGGTCAGGGTTCAAGCTTCGCGCAAGGTAATCATAGTGTCGCCGGATCATCGTAAAGATCGAAACAAGTGTCGTGAACGCGATAGCCACAAGGTACGCCCCGTCGGTGAACTTCGTAATCAACACGATGAACCACACGAGGCCCGTTGTGCACATCCCGATGAAGCTAACCGCCACTCCCCACTTGGGCATCTTGTTCTTCAACTGATAGCGAACCATGCCAGCCTGTCCAAGCGTAAATGCAGTAAACACGCCAAGCGCATAGAGAGGAATGAGGCTGTGGACGTCGCCGTGGAACAGAACGATGAGCAAACCGGACGCAAGCGCAAGCAAAATAATGCCGTTCTGATACACCAACTTGTCGCCAAGCAGCGCGAGTTGCCTCGGCAGGTTGCCGTCGATCGCCATGAAACTGCACAACCTCGGGAAGTCGGCGAACGACGTGTTCGCCGCGAGAATGAGGATCGCCATCGTTGCGATTTGAATCGCAAAGAAAAGGAACCCGTCGCCGAAGATGGCGACCGCGACCTGGGCGACGACCGTGCGGTAACCCGGCTCGCCCGTGTGCATCGGCGTGATGCCGAGGTGCACTGCGAGCCAAGTTACACCCATGAAGATGACAACCGCGATGCATGCCAGGATGATGAGCGTTTGCGATGCGTTCCGCGGCGCGGGGTCCTTAAAAACCGGCACGCCGTTCGCGATCGCCTCAATTCCGGTTAGGGCGGCGCACCCCGCAGCGAACGCGCGCAGCAATAGGAACAGCGTCAACGCCTGCTGCGCCTCGTGGAATTCGGGCGGTTTCGGTGCACCCCAAGACTTCGCCACGCCGATGCCCACAAGCAAGAACATCAGCGCGACGAAAGAGTATATGGGAAACGAGAACACCGTGCCGCTCTCGCGAAGGCCGCGAAGGTTGATGTACGCCAGAAGCAGCACCGCCGCAATGTCCATGTTCACTATGTAGGGATGAAGCGCGGGCCACGCGGATACGATCGCCAAGACGCCGCTGCTGACGCTTACCGCCACGGTGACCGTGTAGTCCACCATCAGCGCAGCGCCAACAACGCGGCCGAAAAGGGGCGCAAGGTTCTCGTTCGCAACGGCATAGTCGCCGCCACCGTGAGGATAAGCATAGACCAGACGCGTGTAGCTCGTGGTGACGACGATCACGAGCAGAGCGACGGCAAGAGCCGCCTAGATACCGTACTGAAGCGACACGCTGCCGGCGAGGATCAGCACCAGCAGAATCTCTTCGCACGCATACGCGACCGAGGACAAAGTGTCGCTCGAAAGCAGTGGAAGCGCAAGGAACTTAGGTAGTCGCTGACGATGCGCGTGCCGTGTCGCAATGGGTGCGCCCAGCAAGATCCGCTTGACAGTCGTGAGAACCGGCATCCGTGCCTGTGCTAAGCCGCAGGCGGGCGGAGATTACCCGTCCGCAGCTCCTCGATCGCGCCGTCCTTACCGACCACCAACCACATCTCCGGCGGCGGCAGCCCCAGCGCCCTGCGAGGGTTCAACGAACAAGCCGCAACCGCCCGTTCCGGAAACTCCCGAAAGTCTTGCCACAGCATCTGAAAGACCTCCGGCAGCGTGGCAACACTACCGCAGAGCCGACCATCCGACAGCCGAGCTGCCCGCCCCTCAACGCGCACCTCCTTACCCCATAGGCGCCCCACCGTCCCACTCGGCAAGCCGCTCAGTGACGTGCCATCCGACACCGCCACCACGTCGGACAGGCGCTTCGCCCCAAAGAGGAGCGAGACTGCAAGGCGCGAGACGTGCACACGGTCGTAGATGAACTCACAGACCACTGTCGTCGTAAGACCAAAGCCCACAATTCCGGGATCACGATGATGGAACGGTCGCATTGCGTTGAACAGATGCGTGATGTGTCTAACGCCGGCGCTTGCAGCCGCTTCCATCACCTGCGAATCCGCTGCTGTATGACCCGCACTCACGACGACGCCGCTTTGGTACAAGAACCGAATGAGCTCCTCCGAGCCGTGTAGCTCTGGCGCAAGCGTCACAATACGAACTTTCGGCAAAAGGTCTCCCAGCACTGCGCCGAACTCCTTAGCGCTCGGAGGCAAAAGATGAGCCTCGGGCTGCGCCCCAGGATAGGCGGCGCTAAGGTACGGCCCTTCGAGATGAAAGCCCGCAAAGCCAGGCGTATCCGGGGGCACTTCCTCGACGATTGCGCGCACCTGCTCGAGCGGTGCGGCGACCGTCGTCGGGCAAACCCACTCGACACCGCGCCTGCGAAGTTCCGCGATGGTTTCAACCGCTCCGCCCTCGTTTACGTCGTGCCCGGCGACGCCGTGGCAGTGAATATCCGCCAAGCCGGGGACGAGCGTCGGCAGCGAGTCATTGCGCCGCTCATCAAGCGAAGCCATCGTTTCTGCATCGAAGTCTGCCTCGACGATCAGCCAGCGCTTGCCATCGAACCAGTTGGCTCTCAAATCCGCACGTATCCTCCGCCAACCCGTGCGACCAGGCCCGCTATCTCGAGTTGGGTCAGCTCAGCAAGCACCGCGGACGAAGGGCAGTCCAGTTCGTCGCTCAAATGGTCAAGCAGCGCCGGCTTGTCGCCTATGCGCTCGATGATCCGACATTGCAATTCGGTGAGGCTGGGCGCCGGCTCTGGCGTGGTCGACGCACCCGGCTCGATACCAAGCGACGAGAGCACTTGTCCTACGTCGTAAAGGAGGTTCGCACCTTCGTTCACCAGTTCGAAGCCACCGTAGTGGCTCTCGCTGTCCATCGGCGCAGGAGCGACGAACACGTGCCGCCCTTCGTCGCTGGCGAGCGTCGCCGTGAGCAGTGCGCCGCTGCGAGCCGGCGCCTCAACAACGACCACAGCGCGAGCCAATGCGGCTATCACATAGTTCCTGCTGGGAAAGCGATACGCGTCCGGCGGTGTGCCGAGCGGAAACTGGCTGATAACAGCGCCCGAGCGTGAAACCTCATCCAACAGGCTTGCGTGCGCCGAGGGATACGGTCGGTCTATGCCACTGCCGAGAACCGCAAACGTCCTACCTCCCACTTCGAGGGCCCCACGGTGCGCCGCCGCATCTATGCCGTAGGCCGCGCCGCTGACGATGGTCACGCCTTCGGAGCCGAGTTCGCGCGAAATCCGTGCGGCAAGCGACTTGCCGTACGGCGAAGCCTTTCGCGTTCCAACGATAGCGACGGCAACTTCGTCCCGCGGCAGCAGGTCGCCGCGAACGAACAGCGCTGGTGGCGGGTCCGAGGCAAGGCGAAGGTTCTCCGGATACGCGGCATCGCCCAGCTCCACAATCCGCACCCCGTTCGGTAGGGCAAACGACTCGGGAACCGTTAAGAGCGTGCGACGATGCTCGTCGCTCAGGTCCGGGTGGCGCAACAGGTCCTCGAAGGTTGCGTCCTCACTCAAGGAAGTAATCAACTCCCGGCACTTGCGGAAGCTAAGGTTCAGGCTGAGCAGAGCCTGCCAAAACCTCGCGTCATGCATCGCCGATATCGCTTACCCGCCGCCGCCGAGACCGGGTCCGGATCGGCCCGTGCCGCTGCCGGTTCTTTGATCAACAACGCGCTCCTGGGTGACGGGCAGCGTGTTGTCTATCAGCACGCTAAACTTCTTCTCGTTCACGTTGCCCATCCAGTCCGTGGCGGCGACGGTGATCGTTCGATAACCATCGGATAGCGGAAGGTTCGCGCCCTCCTGCGTGCTGCCCGGCGGGCGGATGCGCACATACACGTATCCGCCGGCTGGGACGTACTCGAACTTCATGACTTGGTCGTTGAACGTAATGCTGATGCTTCGTTTCATCAGCCCGCTACCCTGGTCCTCAATTCGGAATATAAAGTCCAGGTTCCCGAAGCCGTTCATCGCACTGCCGCTCGGCGGCGTCATCATCTCGATGCTGGGGCCTGTCTCGTCCACCCCAATGTCGCGTCCGAACGCGAACACGCTACCATCTTCGGCGAGCGCGTAGAGCCGTTCACCCGTGGCGACAATCGGCGACATGACGGCGACATAGTCGGCGGGTACTTCCACTTCGGTGGACGAACCACCGCCGCGGCCTGCACCGCCTCGACCTGCGCCTCCACCCCCGCCACCGAGGTCGCCACCTCCGCCGCCACTACCACCACTGCCCGAATCCCCCGTACGCACCTTGCGCATGGTCCCAGGCAGCGGCAGCGTCGTGTATTCCCAAAGAACCTTCGGCTGCAGTGACGAAGGATCGACAAGATAGAACGCCCCGTTCGTCATCTGAACAATCGCGTTCTCACCCACCGACTGCGGAGGCACCTGCACGAACCCGCCGAGCTCCAATGGCGTCCGACTGTACTGCCGCCCGTCGAGCGAAAATGCATACACGTTTCCCCGCTCCGTGACCGCGACACCACCCCGTGTCGTTACAGCCACTCCACCAACAACACGCTCTGGCAGCCGAACGACCGATACCGTCCGCCCAGTTCGAGCCGCCACAAGTGCCACCTGGTCGCCAGATACCAGCAAGACTGAGCTGCCGAGAGACACTGGCTGCGGATTGAAAGGCACCGACAATACCCGCATTTCCCACGTCTTGCGCTGTGTCGAGGTGTCCACCGCGTGAACCCGCCCATCGCTTGTGTAGAATATGATCTGTCCATCGGCCACTATTGCCGAACCCGTCTGGCTGCCATCAATCTCGTAATCCCTGGTCCACGCCTTCGCGCCCGTATCCGCGTTTAGCGCGACGATACGGTCATCTGATGTAAAGAGGAAAACAGTCGTTTCATTGGCAACCACCGTCCGCGCGGTGCTGGCACCGAGGTGGAACGTCCACAGCCTCAAGCCGTCCTCCCGACTGAATGCGTAGACGAACTTGTTCGAGTTCGCCGCGACAACCTTGTTCCCCACTACGACGGCATCGGTGCGGAACTCACCATCCGCGTCACCACCGGACGGGAAGGAGTAAACCACCGTGCCGGTACGGGCATCAAGGGCGTACACACGCCGCCCAACAGGCACAATCACCTTATCTCCGCTCACGGCAAGGCGAGCCGTTGGAGCTGATTCGACCTTCCCGGTCCAGCGCCATCCAAGCGGCGCGGGTCCACTGATCGCACAAAGCGATGACATCACCAGCGAACTTAGGAGCACGATACTGATTCGGGTTGCTGCTTTCACGGTAGAACCTCCTCGGCTTGTACGGTAAGAGTATGGCAGCCCCGACCGCAGGAAGTCAAAGGCTTGCCACCCGTCAAGTAGGACGCCTGGACGTCCCCGAGGGTCACGAACCGGGCTGAAGGCAGGGTGGTGGGCCCAGGTAGATTCGAACTACCGACCTCGCCCTTATCAGGGGCGCGCTCTAACCAACTGAGCTATGAGCCCACGGGAAGTCAAAGTATACCCCTCCTGTCCTCGCCCCTCGCAACGCACGGGGAGCATCAAAAATACAGGCAGCGCGAGCGTCCCTGCGAGCATCAAAAATCTACGGCTTAGCCATCCAAAGCCGCGCCCCTACAGCGCAACGTCAACCAACACGAACACCAAAAAGCCGACGGACACCCAGCCGTTCACCGCGAAGAACGCCGCGTCAATCCGGCTCAAGTCGTCCGGCGCAACCAGCGACTGCTCTACCATCAGCAGGCCCAGGACGAAAAACACGCCAAGCAGATACGGTATGCTCGCGCCAACCTCCCACCCCGCTGCTGCGAGCGCAACAACCGTGGTTGCATGGAAAACGCGGCTGACGAGAATCGCTCTTGCCCGACCCAAACGCACCACAAGGCTGTGAACGCCGTGCGTCCGATCGAACTCCTCGTCCTGCAGGGCATAAAGGATGTCGAAGCCCGCTGTCCAGAACGTAACCGCGACGAGCCACCAGAACGGCGCGACGTCCAGAGTTCCGCGCACCGCCACCCACGCCCCAACCGGCGCGATACCCAGCGAGAGGCCAACGAAGATGTGGCAAAAAGAGGTGAACCGCTTCGTGTAAGAATAGCCAAGCAACACCACCAACGCCACCGGCGCAAGCGCGAAGGCGAGCGGATTCAGCAACGCCGCCGCCGAAAGGAAGAGCGCAACGCACACCCCGAAGAACGCCCACGCTTTGCGCCGGCTGATCGCACCCGTTACCAGTTCTCGCCTGTTCGTCCGCGGGTTGAGGGCGTCCAACTGGTGGTCTACGAGGCGGTTGAACGCCATTGCTGCACTCCTCGCGCTGATCATCGCCAAGAGAATCAGCAGAAAAATCCGCCAGCCCGGGAAGCCGTCCGCCGCATAGACCATCCCAACCATCGCGAACGGCAAGGCAAAGATTGAATGCTCCACCTTGATCATGCGCAGGAACGCAACGACCGGCGCACCAGCGACTCTTTCCGACATGATGGGTTAGTCTATCCCCTTCGCCCACCAAGCCGCTGCGGGCGCGTCAAGGGTGTTCTCCTGGGTCGGCTGCCTGAATGTGTTCACCCGACGGGATCAATCTTGCTCATATACGAAACTGTTCGGACTCTTCGTCATGCGCCGCAGATCTTTGCGCGGGTCGCTCTTGGGGACGATGGCGGATTTGAACTTGACCTCGCCGTCGTAATAGGAGGGTTCAACCGGCTCTATCCGGTAGTCGGCATAGAATATCGACACGCAGTTATGCGGACCGCTTTCCGAAGGCCATAAGACCAGCCGACCGAGCCGCTTCGTGGAAAGCAGGAGTACGCGCGTTTCCGATACAACCCGAAGTAGCCAAGATAGCCAACGCGATCCCTTTCCCTGCATCTGCGGCCCGGGAATCACCCGCAACGGTGGGCGGCCCCGGTTGTACCGGCGCTGATGAAGCCGCTCGATGTTGTACCCAAGCAGCGAGCGATCCAGCTCCGCCCGCAACGCCGCGATACTCCGATAGTGCTTTTGCAGCCGACCCACCCCTTCGAGGCGCTCTACACCCGCCTACTCCAGAGCATCGGTCCGCTGTCCTCGGTAATCTCGACGCGGCCGCTATGATTCTTGGCGGCCGAGGGATCCTCCAGCACCGCGTCCCGCACGCAAGCAGGGTCGGTCGCACATCCGCCGGGATGTCCCATCTCGTCCCATTTTGACGTGCCATGCTTCCGGAAGCGTCGGCATCGTGCGCCCATCGAGTAACATCCGGCCGATGGATGCCAGAGAAGTCATCGTCCGAAGAGCCGCTCTCGAACTGAAGGACGGCGCCTACGTCAACCTCGGCATCGGCATGCCGACCCTCATCGCCAACTACATCCCCGAAGGCAGGGAGGTCATATTCCAGTCCGAAAACGGGCTGCTCGGCATTGGCCCGTTCCCTACCGAAGAGGAGGTGGACCCCGACCTTATCAACGCCGGCAAGCAGACGGTTACCGCCATGCCCGGCGCGTCCTTCTTTAGCAGCGCAGACAGTTTCGCGATGATCCGAGGAGGGCACATTGACATCTCGATCCTTGGAGGGCTCGAGGTCTCAGTCAACGGCGATCTCGCCAATTACATGATTCCGGGCAAGATGGTGAAGGGCATGGGTGGAGCCATGGACCTCGTCGCCAGCGCGAAGTACGTCGTCGTCATCATGACGCACACATCAAAGGACGGCAGTCCGAAGATCCTTCCAGAGTGCACCCTTCCTCTGACCGGCAAGCGCGTCGTGCATCGCATCATCACCGAAAAGGCTGTGTTCGACGTGAAGCCCGAAGGTGGCATCGTCCTCATCGAAACGCACCCCGACGTCACCGTCGAGGAACTGCGCGCGTGCACCGCTCCCTTCGAGGTCGCCGCGGAAGTGAAGCAGATGTCCTTCGCGTGAGCGCTACCGCAAGCCGATAACGTTTCCTTGACACCCGCTGGGTCGTTGCGCGCCGATTAAGTGGCACACCGTTGGCGCTATGTCCTCTGGCGTGCAGCGCTCGGTGAACACGCCCTTGCGGAACCACGGCCCCGACATCAGAATCGGCACGTTCGAATCGTATTGCCAGGGCGTCCCGTGACCCGTGCCCGTGGGATAGGCGGAAACGTACACACCGGGCCGCGGAACGATGATGACATCCGGGCTGCGCCCGTACACGATCGACCGTCGCACCTTTCGCGTCAGCGGGTCATCGTCCATCCACGGTTCATCAAAGTCGCCCAGCAAGAAGACGGCGAAAACGTCAGAGTGCCCGCGAAGTGCGTGGCGGACCTGAAGTGCGGCGGTATACGAGTCGGTCTCAGCAGCCTTGCACTTCGCCTCGTCGAAGTAGATTCCGAGGATTCCGTCTCCGGAGGTGGACGCGTAGAGATCTGCGGTACCAAACTCCTCTTCAAGCACCTCGGAAACGACCTGAAGGATTGCCGTCGGCGAAACGCGTCGCGACGGAATGCCAAGCGCTGCCTCATCCTCCGGAACCGAGGCGACACCGTGATCGGAGGTAACCACGATCGCGACGGAGTCCAGCCCTCCCGGTACCGCTCCGGCGAGGAATCGCAGGAAGTCGCTGAGCGCCGCATCGGTTCGCACGCACATCTCAAGAACCTCGGGCGAGTCCGGCCCGAACGAGTGGCCGAGGTAGTCGTTGGCGCTGAGTCCGACCACGAGCACATCCGGGACCTCGTCGCGCCCCATTTCCATCGCGCGCACCGCCTCTGCCGCCGTCTCGAGCGTGTACTGGTTCGCCATCGGGGTCATCCGCCAAGCGTTGAAGAGCGCTGCCTCGTCACTTGGCAGGCGATGGGGGAACGTTGTACCAAACTCTCCCGACACGCCCGGGCGCGACGTCGGCCGTGCAAGAAGGTGAGCGGACGCCGGCAGGGAGACGCTCCACGTCGTGCCCGCGGCGCGGGCGGGAGTGCGGCGCTCGTTCCACGCCTCCACCCAAGAAGGAAGCCTCCCATCGGGCCGATACGCGGTGCTTGTCGTCCAGGAGAGCCGCGCGCCGTTGAACCACAACACCACGTCCGCCGTTCGCCCGGCCATCAGGATGGCGGCGCGATCTTTCAGGGCGAGTGAAACCGTAACCGCGCGTCCGCCCGTCGCTTTCTCCGCCTCCTCCACAAACGTAGACGTGAGAAGATTGCGCGCGGAAGAACTGGCGCCTCCGGTCAGAACATCTCGAGCATCCGCGTCTTCGGTGCAGTAAACGGACCTTCCCTTCACATACCAGGCGTTGCCCACGATGCCGTGAATGCCGGGCGGCGCGCCGGTGCCGATACTGGCGTGTCCTGGGCCTGTTTCCGTCGGAATGTGGTCATGCAAGGCGTTCACAAAGAAGGCACCGTTCTCCATCAAGTAGCGGAATCCGCCTACCCCATCATCTGCGGTTGCCGGCCGATACAGGTGGGCGTAGCGCGTCAGGAAGTCGGTTCGGAATTGGTCGATAGAAACCACCACAACCAGCCTGGGGGCGGAAACGGCGAGCGCCGCTGCCAGCGCAATCGTCGTCAACATCATGCACCGGATTATGCCCCAGCAACGCTGACAGACGCTAACAAAGGTTGAGGCCCCGGTCGCGACGGGAGATACACCGGGGCCTCGTGGGAGGAGAGGGGATAGGAAAACAGTTCACACCTTAGCTCCCTACTCATTCAAACGCTTTTCGGGCCGGTTTCGTTCCAAACAGTTCCGACTTAGGTCAGTTCTTTGTACAGATGCTCGAAGCGATCCACAATATGCTCCCACGTGTACCGATCGGCTACGAGGCGCCGGGCGGATTCACCCATCGCCCGCCGGCGCTCCTTGTGGCGCACCAGGTCGCCCACCGCCGACGCGAACGAGTCCGCCTTTAGCGGCAGAACGAGCCCGGCGCCCTCCCGCTCGATTTCGGGGAAGTGCGCCCCTTCGGTCGTCAGCACCGGGCAGCCGTGCGCGAGCGCTTCGAGCAAGGCGATCGAGAAGCCCTCGGAAACCGTCGGAAGGACGAAGAGGTCCGCCCGGTGCAGTAGCGCGCTCTTCAACCCGCCCGACACCGAGCCGAGGAACAGAACCCTGGCACCTGCCTCGCGAGCGCGACGCTCCAGCCCCTCGCGCAGGCCGAACTCATCCGGCCCTGCCACGACCAGCCTTGCGGTCGGTTCGTCGAGTCGGAGGAAGGCCTCCACCGCCACGTCCACGCCCTTCGTCGGATGCAGGCGTCCGAGGAACAGCACAACTACTTCCTCGTCGCGTAGGTCGGGCATCTTTTCGAGCAATTGTGCTCGCAATTGTGCCCGCGAGGACGCTCGCGCTCCCTGTGGTTGCGGCGGACTGCCCGGCAAGTCAACTCCGTTGGGGATAACCTCCACGCGCCCGCTTAGACCGAGGGCCCGGTACGTCTCAGCCTCATACTCGGTGAGCGCTATCAGCGCCGCCGCGGATTCGCAAGCGCGGCGCTCCCATAGGGCGAACGCCAGGCGCTTCTTCAGGGCGCGGTGCCGCATCCTGACCGGGTCGAACACGCCATGCTGTTGATATACGAACGGCACCTTCCGCTCCCTGCACCACGCTGCGGCAACTCGGTTCGCGTACGCGAACGCGAGATGAGAATGCACGACGTCGAATCTTGGCGCCTTGCGAAGCCATCGAGCGAAGTCCGGCGCCCGGTAATCGGCGTTGCTTTTTCGAAAGTAGTCCAGCGGTATACGTTTGGTGCACGATTCCTGCATGCGGAAGTACCGCACGCGAACGCCATCCAAGTCATGCCACGCCTCGGTGTCTACGGCGAGCCTCTCCGTGAGGTTCGAGTCGGTCGTGGCGACCCAAACTTCGTGCCCCCGCCGGGCGAGGCCCTCGGCGAGTGCGACCACCGTGTGAACGGGCCCGCCGATGTTCCAGGCCGGCTTGTAGCCTACAGAAGTGAGAAGCACTCGCACGCGTTCAGGTAAGTATAGGCTCCAAGGAAACCGAGAATCCGTGAAAGGCGCTCGAATCGCGTTGCTGACGCTCTACTATCCTCCAGAGATGTTTGGCAACGCGCCGCTTGTCCGCACCGTTGTCCGTGAATTCACTCGCAGAGGAGCGCGCGTAGACATCGTCACGATGGCTCCTCACCACCGAGTTGACCCTACGCAGAAAGCTCTCGTCCCTAACGGTGCAAGGCTCCACTATGTCGGCAGGCCTCGCACGGTGCGCGGCATCGGCGTCCAATTGAAGAACTGGTGGTCGTTCGCCCGTTCGGCCGCCAAGTGGCTTGACGGCGTGGCGCCCCTCGTCGCCCTCTCAGTAACGCCGCCATTCTTCTTGCCCGCCGTTCTGCGCAGCGCGGTGCGGCGACGCGGGCACCGACTCATCCACTGGCTACAAGACATGTACCCGGCCGCGATCGAGGTGGGCGTGGCGCCGTCGCTGGCAACCAAGGCGCTCGTAACGAGCATCGTCCGCAAGTCGCTCTCAGTGCCCGATGCGGTTATCGCCGTAACCGACGATTGGCAGGGAGAACTTACGAACGGACTTTGTGTGCCCGCCGAGCGGGTGCACGTGTGTGAGAACTGGTGTGGCGTCGAACTGAACGGCGCGCCCCATCCTGAGAAACAAGGTCCCCGCCGCTTGCTCTTCGCGGGAAACGTCGGCCGAGTCGCCGACATGCAGACAGTCGTCAAGGCGCTGCTCGCCCTAACGGAGATCGACTGGAAGCTCGACATCTGCGGCTCGGGTGCCGCCGTGCAAGAGTTGGCTGAACTGTCGCGCCCGCTCGGAAGCCGCGTGTGTTTTCATGGCGAGGTTTCGGAGGCGGAGCTGCATAAGTACTATGGCCGGGCGTCGCTCGGCTTGGTGCCCCTGCGCAAGGGCGCAAGCCGCGCAAGCGTGCCATCGAAGACGTATGCCTATTTTGCTGCGGGTCTTCCCGTGCTCGCCTCGGTGGACGAATGGTCGCACTTGGACCGCCTCGTCAGCAGCGAAGGCGTCGGCTGGTGCGCGTGGGCGGGAGACGTTGAGGACGTCGCCCGCTCCCTGCGCGATGTCCTCTCCGCTTCGGACGCCGACCTGCGCGCCCGAGGTTCCCGTGCCCGCGCTCTCTACGACCGCCGCTACTCGCCCGAGGTAGGCTCCTCCCGCTTCGCCGACTTGGTTGAGAAGCTGCTGTAGCCCCTACCGCAGGAAGTTCCGGATGCCCAGCAGGCCCAGCGTCAGACTCATCACCGTCTGGACGTCAATCCGGGGGGTTTCGCCGACCACCACCACGTCGCCGGGAAGGACTTCGGGGTTGAACTCCGCTTCGGCGTTCTTCAGGTAGCGCGAGAAGTCCACGGGGATGCGAATAACCTCGCCGTTGGGCTGTACCCGAACGATGGAGATGCGAGTAGCGGGGCCGCGACGCGTCATGCCGCCCGCCAGAGCCAGAGCGTCTGATATTCGGGGCTGCATGTCGTCGGAAAGGATGTGCAATCCGGGCGAGTTGACCTCGCCGAGCACCACGACGCGGCGCACGTTCGGTCGGACGTAGATGATGTCCCCTTCCTGCATGGTGAAACGCTTGTCTTCTTGCGAGGGGCTGGTGGCGGAGAGGTCGAGCGAGCGAACCTGTTCGCCGCGAAGCACCTCCACGATTTTGAGCGTCGCTGTCGGGTTAGCACCTGCGGCGGCTGCGATCGCCTGCAGCACGTTGCTACCGGCGGGCACGTTGTACTGTCCAGGGCGCCCCACTGCACCGAACACCCAAATGCGATCCGTCTCCTCGGGGGCGATGGCAACGTAGTCTCCATCCTGCAGTTCGAGGTCTCTCGCAATACCAGCGCGCACGTCGCGCAACGTCGCGCGCACCAGCGTTTGCCCCGAGCGCTGAAGAGTAACCTCAACGTGCTCCTCGGCGTGAAGATTGTCGATGCTGACTTGTGGGATGGCGACGTTTGCGACGAGTTGGCGGAGGGTCGTGCCCTGCTCTACCGCCACCTCGCCGGGCACGCGCGTGAAGCCCGATGCCCAAACACGCATCTGCCTTTTGGTCTGGATGCTGATGACGTCCCCGGGCTGCAACGCTTCGTCCCCGAGAGTGCTATCCGCCGCTTGGACCTCATACAGGTCGAACTCGAGGCGAGGCTTGCCTTGCCGGAAGAGCGCGGCGCGGAGCAGCTCCGGTCGCCGCGTCGTTTCGCCCCCGAGGGCGAGCGCTTGGCGCAGCGTGGTACCGGGAATCAACTCGAACTGCCCGCCGCGGCTCACCTCGCCGATGATGCTGAACGTGTCCCGGCGCACTGACTCGAGAACCACGAACGCCTCGGCGTTTCGAAAGCGTTCGCGCAGACGCGTGGTTAGCGTCCTCCCGACCTCCTCGACGGTCTTCCCGACGGAAGCAACGCCGCCAACGTACGGCAGAACCAAGTCGCCTGTTGGCGGAACTTCGAGGCGCATGTCGAGGCCGTCTCCGACTATGATCGAGTGTGGCTCATTGAGCGTTCCCGCCCTAAGCAGGTAACGCACTCGGACGACGTCCCCAGGCTTCAGACGGTAACCGGGCGTTTCATTCTGAGCGACGGCAATGCAAAGCGACAGAGTTACGAACAGGACCAGCACGTGCCTCACAAGTTTCATCTTCAATGTTCAAGACGTTTCGAAAGGCGTCTCGTCTTCAGGTAACCTTTGCACATGGCGTCCTCCGTGAACCGTGCGCTGGTGACAGGCGGCGCCGGCTTCATCGGCTCGCACCTTGTCGAAGGACTGCTGGGGCGGGGGATTCGTGTAACCGTGCTCGACAACCTGTCGACGGGCAAGGTGGAGAACCTGCCGAAGGGGTCCGTGCGGTTCATCGAAGGCTCGATTCTGGACGAGGGCGTGCTCGCCGACGCCGTGGAGGGCGCTAGCGTCGTTTTCCACCTCGCCGCGAGCGTCAGCGTCCCAGAATCAGTTGACAACCCTAGTGAAAGCCTGCGAACGAACTCGCACGGGACGGCAATGGCATTGGAAGCGGCGCGCAAGGCGGGCGTGCGGCGCTTCATCTACAGCTCTTCCAGCGCCGTGTATGGAGACGGCCCAGTCATGCCGAAGCGGGAGGATCACGCTCCGGACCCGATATCGCCGTACGCCGCGGGAAAGCTTGCGGGTGAGGCGTTCGTTCGGGCCTACGCTGCATGCTTCGGAATGGACTGCGCATCGCTGCGGTACTTCAACGTCTTCGGCCCTCGACAGCGAGCCGACTCGCCGTACGCTGCGGTCGTCCCAATCTTTCTCGCTCGAATCCGGGAAGGCAAGCCGCTGCATGTGTTCGGCGACGGCGAACAGACACGAGACTTCACCTTTGTATCCGATGTTGTGCGAGCCAACCTTTGTGCGCTCGATGCGGAACGGCTCAATGGAGGCGCATACAACGTCGCTTGCGGTGAGCAGGTGTCGGTTAATCAGCTTATTGAGGAGATGAAGCGAATCGCTGGGCGAGACGTGCCCGTGGAACACCTTTCGCCACGCGCGGGTGACGTGAAGCATTCGGTTGCAGACGTGTCGCTGGCGGCGCGTGACCTACGGTATAGGCCTGAGGTGACCTGGCGCGAGGGACTCCGCCGAATGTTCGAAAGCATCGACTGAGCGGTTCAGCAGGGAGCGCGAGCGTCCTCGCAAGCACAGGGCGCGCTGGCGTCCCCACGAGCACCCTGAGAGGCTCTTTGCCGCAAGGCTATCAGCTCGGCAACGGCGCTACCCAAAGCCGTAGAGCTCTGCCGAATCGCGGGCCGCGCGCTCGATTGAGATATCCATCAGCGGCTCGATGGGCGTCGCCGCTTGCATTCTCTCCTTCACCGCCACAGCCCACTCATAGGCCCGTAGCGGAACCGTTGCGTTACCCGCAAACAACCCGTTGACGTCCACGCGGTTGGAAACGAGGAAAGGCAAGCCCACGGCGGCAGCCTCCATGAGGACCCTGGGTGCTCCCTCGCTGAGCGACGGCAACAGGAGGAGGTGGGCATCTCGCATCCAAGGGGCGACGTCATCCTGAAGCCCCTGCAAGCGAACGACCTCGCGCAGGCCGAGTCGCGAGATCTCTCGCTCCACACGCGGCCGGAGCGGCCCGTCGCCCACCACGTCGAGCAAGAAGTCGAACCCCTCGTCGCGAAGCTGGCGTGCGACCTGAAGGGCGAACAGATGGTTCTTCACCGGGTCGAGGCGCGCAACCATCAACAGTCGCCAAGGAGGGCCTTCGGGAGCGTGCTGGCGCCTGGGCCACTCCCCAAGTGGGATGCCCGGCGGCAAAAGCACGCAATGCCGGGGAGCGACCCTATCGGAGGGAGGGCGAGCGTCTCGCGCGCCTACTTCGCCTTTCATCAACCTTCGAGAAGTCGCCTTCGACACGGCAGCGAATGCGTCGCCGTACCGTAAGGTAAGTGCGTGCGACACGATCTCGTACCACCTTTTGTGCAGCGGGAATCGGACGAGCGTGTGCTCGTGGGCGATCAACCGCGCATCGGAAAACCTTCGGAGAAGGTGAAAGGGATCGCCCGAGAACACTCCAAGGTGACTGTGCACGACGGCGACCCCTTCGGCGGCTTGGCGAAGAACCTCACTTAGACGAGCGCGATTACGGAGATGACACCGGTAGACCGGAACGCCCTGTTCGGCGAACGCTTGCTCAAGCGGACCGCTCCCGCGCGCGAGCAACGCTGCAACACGGGACTCGATACCGACAGCGCGCAGCGCAAGTACGAGGTCGAATACAAATCGCTCTACACCTCCGTGCTGGAACACCCCAATCAAATGGAGGACTTCGGGGGCTCGCGAAGACGCTCGCGCTCCCTGGGCTCGCGGGGACCGTTTCAAAAGCGAATAACGCTCCCCAGCACCGCGTTGCGATTCCGCAGTTGCCCGGCGAACAGGTGCCAATGCCGATCCATCTCGACGCCCACGCCCACGTTGAAGCCGAAGCCGTCGTGTTCCACAACAACCGATACGCCGCGATACGTCTCGCCGGATACTGACGCAAAGCCCTGTTTGAACCGCAGCGTTCCCCATCCGGCGGTAACAAATGCGTCGCCGAGCCTTGTGGTTACAGCCGCGAACACCGTGCGGGTGTCCTCCGAACCAAATGCCGCGCCCGCGCCGAACGGGTCGAGCGACCCGACCGATACCTTCACCAACGCCTCGACCGGCGTGGGCACGCTCACCTGCGCGGTCGTGACGTGCTCCCCGACGACGCTGATCCATCTCACTCCTATCGCGAAGCGCACGCCCGCCCACTCGAAGCCACGGGTGATCCAGAGGTCGCCGTTCACTTGATTGTCTCCGCGTTCGCCGGTCGGCAAACGGAAGGTCTTATCCACACTGACGGACCCGACTCCCGCGATCATCTCGTCTTCGGCGAGGCTGATGCCGAGCGGCGTGCTAAGCGTAATCGCGCCGCCACGCGAAGGCATGCCATACCAGTCAATCGCAAAAAACCCGCCCGGCAAGCCCAGTGCGCCTCGGAAGTGCGGATAGTCGCTCGGACGTGGGAAGATGGCTTGCGCTACGCCTCCCACGCTCATCGCAGCGGCTGCTACGACGCCGACCCAGCGTAGTCGGGAGTGTTTCCGGCCTTCCATTTGATGCTGCACCCAAGGCTGGGCTTTTGGTCAGGATGAGGAAGCTCGCCGTTGAGCACGGCATCGAGCGCTTTCCGCAGGTCGCGCCCGGTAACGGGCACGCCATTGTTGGGGCGACTGTCGTCCAGTTGCCCGCGGTAGACGAGCCGGTGGTCTTGGTCGAAGAGGAAGAAGTCAGGTGTGCACGCAGTACGATAGGCACGAGCCACGGATTGGTCCTCGTCATGCAGGTATGGAAACGTCCAGCCCCACTCTTTGGCTCGTTCCGCCATCCTATCGGGAGCGTCATCGGGATATGCCTCCGCGTCGTTGCTGCAGATGGCGACAATACCGAGGCGCTTCGCAGCGTACTCCTCCCCGATTCGGGCCAACTCCTCGCTGATGTGAATCACGAACGGGCAGTGGTTGCAGACGAACATGACCAACAGCGGCTTGCCGCTGAACATGTCACGGTCGACGGTTTCGCCCGTTCGGACGTCCCGCAGGGAGAACGCGGGCGCGGCGGTCCCGAGCGGCAGCATGGTTGAAGGAGTGAGCGCCATGCCGCCTATATTACATTCATCCGCCGCGTCCGCGCAAGGGGTCGCTTAGAAAAACACGCTCCAGGCGACCCGGGGCTTCCTCACTCCCTCTCCATGTGGAAGAGGGAGTGAGGGCAGCAGATCCAGGGACAGGGATCGCGTTGTCGTACCAACCAGTTCGCGCTGCCTAACGCTTGCGCGGTCGCCCGCCATGGCAGCGCGATGACCAATCCCAGGCCGACAAGGACAGCTGTACTTCTTCCGATATCAACACGTCCCTCCTGCGACAGACGGGTGCTGAGCCCGGTTTCGTTCCTCGTAGGGAAAGCAGCCTCCACCGAATGGGCAACACGCAGCGTTCTGTGGGGTAAACAGGGCGGACGATGGCCAGACTCATCGTGCCTGAGGCGGAGGCGCTGCTTGACCAGGAGATACGGGTGCTCGACAAGGGGTTCGTGCGCCTGATCGACTACTTGGGGGGTGACGCCCGAATCGTGCAGGCCGCCAGGGTGAGCTACGGGGCGGGAACGAAGAGCGTTCGCGAGGACCGCGGGCTGATCCACTATCTGATGCGCAACGAACACACCAGCCCGTTCGAGCAGGTCATCCTCACGTTTCACTGCAAGATGCCGATCTTCGTCGCCAGGCAGTGGGTGCGGCACCGCACCGCGCGCTTGAACGAAATCAGCGGGCGCTACAGCGTTATGCAGGATGAGTTCTACCTTCCTGAACCAGAGCAGATGCGGCTTCAGAGCACGGTGAACAAGCAAGGACGCTCGGAAGACGCTGTGCCGCCGGACGTCGCTGCGGAGATGATCTCGCGTCTCGCCGAGGACCAAAGAGCGCTCTACAAGCGGTACGAGGAGATCCTGGAGAGTGGCCTGGCGCGCGAGCTGGCTCGCATCAACCTGCCCCTTTCGCTTTATACCGAATGGTATTGGCAAATAGATTTGCATAATCTATTCCACTTCTTGCGCCTTCGCATGGACGAGCACGCGCAGTATGAGATTCGCAAGTACGCCGAAGCGATCGCAACTTGTGCCAAGGCCGTCGCACCGATCGCCTACGAGGCTTTCGACGAGCACATCCTCAAGTCAGTTCGCCTCTCGCAATCGGAGTGTAAGGCGTTAGCGGCGATGCTCGACGGTAAGGAGTTCGAGATGGAGGAGCGGGCCCGCCGCATCTTCGAGAGCAAACTGCAGCGAATCCGAAAAGCGGGCGACTAACCGGTCATCAGGGCGCCGACGATTTCTGGTTGGTGCGCCATCTCCAAGAGGCCGTGGCGTTCGCACAGGGCTCCGAAGCGTCGCAGCGCCTCGAGGTGCTCGCCCTCGAGCGTGTACTCCATCACCTCGGCGAGGTAGTGGCGACAAGTCGCGAGGCTCCACCCGCGAGCCTCTGCCTCGCGCCGGGCGATCGCTTCAATCGAAGCGACACCCTCGGCGCGGGCGTGAGCGAGGCGAGCGGCGAGGCGGTCGTCCAGCCCCCTGCGCCCTACCCAAAGCGCCCACACGAACGGCAGGCCTGTCATCTCCTCCCAAGCCTTGCCGAGGTCGAGCACGAACAGGTCATCCGAGGAGGCGGCGCTCATGCCAGCGTCGCCGATCAATAGCGCGGCATCCGCGGCGGAAAGCATTGCCTCGAGGTTGGGCTCCTCCTCGAATATCGCCGGCTGACACCCAAACCGCTCTGCGAGCACGATTCGGCACAGAACGGTGGAGGTAAGGGAGCTGACGTCGAGCGCAAGCCTCCGGATGTTGTGGTATGGTACTCGTGAAAAGAGCCGCACGCTCTCCACCCGACCACGCGAACTAATCGACACTCCCCACGCCACCCGCGACTCATTTGACTGCAAAGCATAGATGCTGCTTACCATAGCGGCATCCACCGCTCCCGACTCGATGAGGGCTGGGAGGGACGAAGGCGGCTCATAGAGGATGCTGAACTCGGGGTCCGTCTCCAGCGGCGCGATCAGTGGTCGCGCGTTCAGGTATGGCACGCATCCGAGCCGGTATTCCGCCATTGGCGCGATTCTACTCCGGCAGGATGTGCTCGCGGGGACGCTCGCGCTCCCCGCAACTCCCTCCCCCTGTGGGAGAGGGTTGGGGTGAGGGCAGCAGCGTCGCGAGCAGAGCGGGTTCGAAACTCGCACCTACGGCAGGCGCGAGCGGAACGTTAGCCGCAGAATCACGAGGTCACAGAGCATCTTGAGGCCGTCGCGCAGGAGGCGAACCTTCGACCCTTCTTGGTGCCGCCAGCGCACCGGCACCTCGGCTATCGGATGTCCGAACACCCGTGCGAGCA
>PSLA01000009.1:21797-32374 GCA_040289295.1 Armatimonadota bacterium | reverse complement strand
GCGCTTCAAAGTCGTAGCCGTAGCCGTTCAGCCGACAGCTGGAGAACACCTGCTCGGCGACGTCCCCTCGAAACAGTTTGAAGCCGCATTGAGTATCTCGGATTCCGCGCACGCCCAGCAGCTGCACCGCTTTGTTGAACGCCCGCCCCGCCCATTCGCGATAGAACGGTTGCCTCACCTCGAGGCGACTGCGATCCAATGCACGGCTGCCCACGGCGACGGGCGCGCCCACGGCGAACAGCTTCTCGACCTCTTCGATGGGCGTCGCCAGGTCGGCGTCGCACAGCAGTCGCCACTCCGCGCTTTGGGCGAGCATCCCAACGCGTACCGCATGCCCCTTGCCTCGGTTAGGCTGGTAGGCGATCAACTCGAAGCGCTCGTCTCCCTCGGCGAACTCGCGCGCGATCCGCTCGGTGTCGTCTTCGCTGCCGTCCGAAACGACTACGACGCGCCACGTCCATGGAGTCTGATCGAGATACTCCCTTATACGGCGGAGGGTAGCACCGAGGCGGGGCGCTTCGTTGTAAGCAGGTACGACCACTCCGAGGTAGGGAGGCACGGCGGCAGTTTATCACCCGGCAGGAACACGCGCCCCGACGGGTAAAAACAATAGAGGGGCACTGAGTCAGCCAAGATGTGGCACAACCTGGAGCCGGTTGAGAAACTCGCTGTGAGTGCGCTCGCCGCCATGGTGGTCGGCGGCGCCGCTTGGCTCGGATACAGCAACCTGAGGGCGAACGTCGGGCCCTCGTACACTTTCTCGGAAGAGGACGCCAGGGCGGGCCGATTCCCCGTTCACGTTGCCGGCGCCGTAAAGAAGCCGACGGTTATCACGGCGGACGAAAGGATGATCGTTCTCGACGCGATCAAGTTGGCCGGAGGGGCAACTCCCGAAGCTGACCTGTCGCTTCTGAACCTCGCAGCGCCGTTGGTGCCGAACACGCAACTGTACGTCCCTATGCAGGGTGAGTCGGTTCCCGCCGGGCCGTACGGCAGGGACGCGATGACGAGCGCTTCAACGCCTGGCGGAACCTTGGCGTATCCGACGCCGAAGAGCAGCGGACTAATCAACATCAACACCGCTACGCAGGCGGAACTCGAGAGCCTGCCGGGAATCGGGCCGGTTACGGCGCAGCGGATCATCGAGTATCGCAACCGGGTTGGCACCTTCAAGTCGGTCGAGGAGCTCCAAGAGGTGAAGGGAATCGGCCCAAAGAAACTTGAGCGGATTCGTCCCTACGTAACCGTTCGGTGAAGGGCGAAAGGTAGGCTCCGTGGCATGACCCGACTTATCGGAGCGCACATGCCCACGTCGAAGGGCCTCGGCGCCGCGGTTCGGCAAGCGAAGGAGATCGGCGCAACCGCAATCCAGGTTTTCACCAGCAGCCCGCAGCAGTGGCGCGCGAAGAAGATAACGGATGAGATGATTGAGGACTTCCTTTCGGCGCGCAAGGAGACCGGGGTTGATTGGACGATCTCCCACGACTCGTACCTCATCAACCTGGCTGCACCGGACGAGGCGATGCGGAAGAAGAGCGTTGATGCGCTGATTGCCGAGATGGAGCGTTGCGCGCAACTGCGGATTCCGTATGTCGTCTCGCACATGGGGGCACACAGGGGAGAAGGTGAGAGAGCGGGACTGAAGCGGCTCGCGATGAGCACGAAGGAAGTGCTCGCGGGCGGGCCGCGCTCGGTTTCGCTGGCGATGGAGACTACGGCAGGCAGCGGCTCAAGCTTGGGTTACCGCTTTGAGCACCTGCAAGAGGTGATTGACCGATGCAAGGCGCCCAAGCGCCTCGTCGTTTGCATGGACACGTGCCACGTGTTCTCGGCGGGATACGACATCCGAAGCGAAGAAGGCTACGAGCGGATGATTGAGGAGTTCGACACGCGGATCGGCCTAAGTCGCCTAATTTGCATCCACACGAACGACTCGCTGAAGCCGTTAGGTGAGAGGAAGGATCGCCATGCGCACATCGGCGACGGCGAAATCGGCGCAAAAGCGTTCGAGCGCATCGTGAACGATCCGCGCGTGGCGCACGCTCCGCTGATTCTCGAAACGCCCAACGCAGAAGAGATGCACGCGGTAAACTTAGAGCGTCTCCGAAGTATGGTAAACACCGGCCGCAGCGATGGCAGAAAACCACCGACCAGGAAGCGAACACGCTGACGAGGTGAGCGACCAGCCTCTGCGCATCGACGGGCTGTTGCACTACTCCGTGCACATGTTCGCGCAGTTCGCCTGGCAGAGAATGGGCTTGTTGACCGACCCCGTGACAGGCAAGTCGCACGAGGACCTATCCCAAGCGCGCATCGCGATTGACGTCCTCAGCCGGCTGGCCGAGCATCTCGACCCGATGCTCGGCGACCAGGAGCGGCGGGATCTGCAGAACCTGCTCAGCGACTTGCGAATCAACCTCGCGCGAAAGAGCGCAGGCGGTTAGTGGGTGCGCGTCAGGCTTCCCGAATCCTCGCGAGTACCTGTGGGCTGGTCAGGCCGCGAACTACAACCCGCTTCACCCTTCCCTTCGCGCCTGCCACAATCGCAACCGCTGAGCGGGAGACGCCGAGAGTCTTGGCGAGCAACGCAACGACCGCTTCGTTGGCCTGGTTCTCGGCGGGCGGCTCGGGGACTGCGACGCAGATTAGGGCTCCTCGGCGCACGACCGACCGCCGAGACGCCCTGGTCGTGACGCGCACGTCCAAAGTCGTCCTAATGGTGCTCACCCTGCGGTGCGCCGCTTTTGATCCTCGAGCCGCGCGTAGAACGCATCGAGGTAGGAGCGCATTTGCACGACAAACGCGTCGCGCTCGGCGCGGAGTCGCTCGATGTCGCCCTGGATCTGGATTCGTTGCGCCTCGACCTGTTGCAGCGCAGCATCCGCGCGCTCTCGCGCCAGTTGCTGTATCTCCTCTCCGGCGCGTTGCGCGGCGATCAACGTTTCGTTGATGAGGCTCTCGCGCTGTCGCAGTTCGTCACGTTCCCTGGTGACGGCATCAAGCGCCTCCTTGGCAGCGCGGACCTCGCGCGTTAGCAGTTCAATTTCGGCTGCGACCTTTTCGAGGAAAGCCCGCACCTCAGCGGGAGAGTAGCCTCGAAACGAGGATGTGAACTCCTTCGTTTCCACTTCGAGCGGAGTGATTCGATGCTGTTCCATGTTTTCTGCCCTCCTTGGCATTCAACGTAGCTTTTTGGCAGAGCGGATCTATCCTTTGATGCGTGCTTCCAACTGAGCAACTTTGTTCCGAATGGCGTTGCTGGACGGGTCATCCGGGAAGCGCTCCAATCGAAGGCGGTGCACGCGAATCGCCTCCTTGAGCAGCCCCAGCTCTTCATACGCCCGCCCAAGCGCGACGAATGTCTGTAAGAACCGGCTCTCGCCGACAACGGGCTCGAGCACGCCAGGAATTCGGTCGTAGAGCTTGACGGTTGGACTAATGTAGTAGTTCGCTTCGATCTGAGCCGCATATGGATTTGTTTGATGCGCCTTTCGAAAAGCGATTGCCGTCGAAAGAGCTTCGCCCTCGAGCCCGACGTTGCCCAGCATGAAGACCAGATCACTGGTGGTCTGGACGTCATGAGGGTTCTGAGCAACCAAAACACGCAAGATGCCAACGCAGGCTTGGTACTCCCCATCGTGGAAGTACTGATCGAGTCGCACGCGAAGCTGCGCCTCGTAGGCGTTGTACATCCGCTGCACCCTGTCCGGCCCAGGCCGCTGCTGCGCGACGCCCGTCACGAACAGAAGCAAGAGGACGGCGACGAAGTGGCGCTTCATTGCGCGAGCGCCTCATCGAGCATGCGGTTTACCAGCTCGGGGTTCGCGCGCCCTTTCGTCCTCTGCATCACTTGACCGACGAGGAATCCCTTCACGTTCGTCTTGCCCTCTTTATACCTTGCCACAGCGTCCGGGTTGGCGCCGAGTACCTCAAGGACGATGGAGCGAACAGCACCCTCGTCCGTAATCTGGCGCAGTCCTTCCTGCTTGGCGATCTCCCCAGGAAGTCGCCCGTCGTGGAATGCCTTCTCCAGGATGTCCTTTGCCTGCCGTCCGTTCACGGTGCCTGCATCGAGGAGCGCGATGAGTTCGCAAATGTGCTTCGGCGTAATTTTTGTGTTCGCCAGGCTCTGCCCTGAGTCGTTCAGGAGCCGTGCGAAATCACCGTTCATCCAGTTGCAAGCCTGCTTGGGATTCGCCCCGAGGTTAACTGTCTCATCGAAGAACTTCGCCCACGCCGGGTCTTGGATCAGCACGCCCGCGTCGTAGGCGTCAAGGCCCAATTGCTGTATGTACCTGGCCCGCTTTGCCAGCGGCAGTTCGGGCAATGCAGCCCTCTCGCGCTCGATCGTCTCTTCTTCGAACACCATCGGCGGCAGGTCGGGGTCGGTGAAGTACCGGTAATCGGCCTCGCCTTCCTTACTGCGCATGGGATAACTGCTTTGCGTTTCCTCGTTCCAGCCTCTCGTTTCCTGATGCAGGGTAAGGCCGCTCTCCAGCGCCTTTGCCATGCGCCTGACTTCGTACCCAATACCTGTTGCGAGCGCTTTGAACGACGAGAGGTTTTTTAGTTCCGTCTTTGTTCCCAGAATGTCGGAGCCCTCAGGGGCGACCGAGATGTTGGGCTCGCATCGGAAACTTCCCTGCTCCATCTTACCATCACACACACCGAGGTAAATCAGTAGGAGGCGCAGCTGCTGGGCGTATTCGCGCGCCGTCTCCGCGTCGTGAATGTCAGGCGGGTGGTCGGTAACGATCTCCATCAGCGGTACGCCTGCGCGATTGAAATCCACCCCAGCTCCGCCGCCCGGAAGGTGGAGCAGCTTGCCGGTGTCCTCTTCCAAGTGGACGCGCCGAATGCGAACGCGAATGTCGGTCTTGCCGCCCGTCCTTGGGTCGGGAATGTCCAGGTGCCCGTGATGACCGATCGGGTTCGTCTCCTCATACTGGCTGACCTGGTATCCCTTCGGCAGGTCAGGATAAAAATAGTTCTTCCTGTGGAACATTGAGCGAGGGGCGATGGAGCAGTTAAGCGCGAGGGCCGCCCGCAGCACGAGTTGAACCGCGCGCCGGTTCGGCACCGGCAGGCTGCCCGGCAGGCCGAGGCACACCGGGCATACGCGGGTGTTCGACTCGCCGCCAAAACGGTTGGGACACCCGCAGAACAGCTTCGTGTCCGTTAGCAGCTCGGCGTGAACCTCTATGCCGATACTCGGGAGGAGGCGCATCGCGCGGATTTTACACGTCAACGGACGTTGAGCCTTGATGCCAACAGCACGGGACATGAGCCCCCGCTCAAGCAAGAAGCCAAAAAGAGCGGGAGCCCGATTGCCCGGGCTCCCCGTTCGGAGGTTTTGGATGATGCCATGCTCGTGAGAGGCAATGCACGGAGTAGAAGGGCAAAGAGCGTGCCAAACCCCACTCTACGGTATACTTTGTCGGAAAAGCCGGTACCGTTACCGGCACCTTGAGCCGATGCTCCGCACACCCTTCTCAACCATCAAGGAAGCCATAGAGGACATTCGCCACGGGCGGATGGTCATCGTCGTGGACGACCCCGACCGGGAGAACGAAGGCGACCTGGTGATGGCTGCCGAGCTCGTCACTCCCGAGGCGATGAATTTCATGCTTACTCGCGGGCGCGGCATCCCCTGCGTGCCCACAACCGAGCAGCGACTCAACGAATTGGGAATCCCAATGATGGTGAAGGAGAACACCAGCCGCCTCGGAACCGCCATGGGCGAAACCGTGGATGCGAGAGAGGGAACGACCACCGGCGTGTCCGCATTCGACCGTTCGGTTACGGTTCGCCTCTTCGCAGACGACGACGCGCGACCCGAGGACTTCGCGCGACCAGGCCACGTCATCCCTCTGCGCGCCGAGGCAGGTGGCGTCCTCAAGCGCGCCGGCCACACAGAGGCAACCGTTGACCTGTGCGTTCTCGCCGGACTCAAGCCTGTCGGCGTCCTGTGCGAGATCCTTGACGATGACGGGTCTATGGCACGTCTTCCCGCGCTCGAACGCCTCGCGAACGAGCATGGTTTGAAGATCATCACCATCGCTGACCTCATCGCCTACCGCAGGCGCACTGAAAGGCTGATCCAAAAGGTCGCCGGGCCTATCACCTTCCCGACCAGACACGGAGTGTTCCAACTCATCGCCTACGAAAGCCAAGTGGACGGCACGCCGTATCTCGCGCTCACCATGGGAGATATCGCCGACGGTGACCCGGTGCTCGTACGGGTGCATTCGAGTTGCGTAACAGGAGACATCCTCGATTCGCTTCGATGTGACTGCGGTGACCAACTCGAACTTGCGCTCGGCGCAATCGCAAACGCAAAACGAGGCTGTCTGCTCTACATCCCTCACGAGGGACGCGGCATCGGACTCCTCAACAAGCTCAAAGCCTACGAACTGCAGGATCAAGGCCTTGACACGGTCGAGGCGAACCGAGCGCTGGGCTTCAAGCCCGACCTTCGCGATTACGGCATCGGTGCACAGGTGCTCGTTGACCTCGGAATCCAGCGGATGCGACTGATGACCAACAACCCCAGCAAGGTCGCCGGAATCGAGGGCCATGGCTTGGAGATCGTCGAGCACGTGCCACTGCTCGCCCCGCCGCTGCCCGAGCGCACGCGCTATCTGAGCGCCAAGCGAGACAAACTGGGGCACCTCATCCCTCCCGCGGCGTCTGGCGACGACGGTCGCGATGCCAACGGTACCCCTCGCGAAAACCAGGTCACCGGGGAGGGTGAGCGTCGTCGCGAACACGACAATCAACAAAATGTGCCCGAGAGTTGAGGCCGTTTTGAATGCGGAGGGATTTCGGATCCCCATCGTCGCAGCCCGGTGGAATGAGCTCGTGACCGAGCGCCTGGCTGCGGGCGCCGAGCGGGCTCTTCGGATGCACGGCATCCATGACCCGGAGGTGTTCTGGGTCTCGGGGACATGGGAAGTTCCGGTCCTCGTTCATGCGCTGATCGAGGAAGGCGCTGACGCTGTCGTGTGTGTGGGGTGTGTCCTGAGGGGCGACACCATCCATGCGCAACAACTGTCCAATTCCGTCGCCGGAGCCGTTGCGGACCTGATGATGCGGACGGGCGTTCCTGTAACGTGGGGCATCCTCACCTGCGCAACCCAGGAAGAGGCGCTGGAACGAGCGGGATTGAAAAAAGGAAACAAAGGCGAAGAGGCAGCGCTTGCGGCCATTGAAGCCGTATGTCAAAAGAAGAAACGGAGTCGCAGTGTCTAATCGTCTACTAACCTATGCCGCAATGTTCGTAGTGTGTTTTGCGGGCGTGTTCACCGCTTTGTTGCTACACGACCGGCTGGCAAAGCCTGTCAGTTCGCTTGAGCAGCTTGCCGGATACAAGCCGATCCGATACGATAAGGACCCAGGGCAGGTCGCATTTACCGAAGCCGTGCAGAAGGTCCGCCCCGCAGTCGTCAGCATCTTCTCGATGCAAAGGGACTTCTTCAGCGGCAACCAAGTGCAAACCGGGCTCGGATCGGGCGTGATCCTATCGAGCGACGGCTACATCGTTACCAACAATCATGTCATCGAAGGCGCGGACGCAATCGTCGTCAAGTTGCAGGATGGCTCCGCGCACGAAGCACGCGTGGTGGGAGCGGATGTGCCGTCCGACCTCGCGCTCCTGAAGATCAACGCGAACGGCCTACCCTTCGCAGAACTCGGAGACAGCGACGATCTCGTGCAGGGAGAGTGGGTGTTCGCCATCGGCGCGCCGCTCGGCATTGAGAACACCCTCAGCGTCGGTGTTGTCAGTGCGCTCAACCGGGACCTGCCGGCACCAGGAGAAGCTTACCCACTGGTCGGCGCCATTCAAACTGACGCCGCGATCAACCAGGGCAATAGCGGTGGGCCGCTCGCAAACATTCACGGGCAGGTCGTCGGCATCAACACGGCAATCCTTTCCCCGACGGGGGGGAGCGTCGGCCTCGGCTTCGCGATCCCCTCGAAGCAGGTGCTTAAGTTCGTGAAAGAGATTCAGACGCACGGGCGGATGAGACACCCGACGCTCGCCATTCGCGCAAAGTGGCATCCCGCGCCAAGAAGGGACCCTTACCTGCGAGAACTCGTCGGCCCCATAGAACTGCCCGACCAGGGACTTGTTGTCCTCGCGGTGAAACCTGGGGGCCCAGCCGACAAGGCAGGACTCAAGCAGCTCGACATCATCACCAAGATGAACAACCAGGCCTTGCGAGACCCCAGCGACTTTCTGCTTTTCATGATGAAGGCCGAAGTCGGGCAAAAGGTCCAGGTCACCTTCTGGCGCGGAGGAGAGGAGAAAACCACAGAAGCCACACTCGAAGATAGTTCGCAATGAAGCATATACCGCCAACAGACCCGAACTCCATGCCGGATAACCGAGAGGAGCTCGAGTTGCTTCTCGATGCGCTGCCGCCCGTCATCCGACAACGACTGCAAAGCATTCCCGACCTCGATGACCTGATCGAAGTCGTTCTCGACTTCGGAAGGGCCGCCGAAATACGGCTCAAGAACAGGTTCGAGCGGTTCTACGACTACACCATCAGCGAAGACGACATCCGATACGTTAGCGAGCGAATCAGTGATTTCGGCACGGACAACCGAGCCGGCATCGAGCGCACTCTCCACCGCATCAGTGCCATCCGAAACCGACAGGAGCGGATCATCGGCCTTACTTGCCGCGTGGGCAGAGCGATTCTAGGGACGATTGACATCATCGAAGACATCGTCGAGAGCGGAAAGTCCATCTTGCTACTCGGCAAGCCCGGAATCGGCAAAACGACCAAGCTGCGAGAGATGGCGCGCCTCTTGGCGGACCGCATGAACAAACGCGTAGTCATCGTAGACACGTCGAACGAGATTGCTGGTGACGGCGACATCCCACACCCTGCAATTGGCTCAGCTCGAAGGATGCAAGTGGTTGACCCAAGCCTGCAACACCAAATCATGATCGAAGCGGTGGAGAACCACATGCCGGAGGTTGTCGTCATTGACGAAATCGGAACTGAAGCCGAAGCATACGCTGCGCGGACCATCGCCGAGCGAGGAGTGCAACTGATCGGAACCGCACACGGGCAGACGCTCGAGAACCTGATGCTCAACCCAACCCTCGCCGACCTCATAGGAGGCATCCAAGCAGTTACCCTCTCGGACGAAGAAGCCCGAAGGCGAGGCACTCAAAAGACCGTGCTCGAGCGCAAGGCGCCCCCAACGTTTGACGTCGTCATCGAGATCCTCGACTACGACCGCCTCGCCGTCCATCACGACGTTCAGAAGACAGTGGATTCGATCCTTAGGGGCGTCGCGCCGAGGCCCGAGATTCGCATCCGAGGCTCGGATGGACACCTGGAGGTGCTAACCCCCGAACCGGCAATGCTCGAGCCGACGCCCGGCGTCCGATTGGAGGAGACCGTTCCCCCGGGTTTCCCCAGCCCCCGCATCGGCGCGCATGCGCCCGGCGCAAGAGGTGTCATCCGAGTGTTCCCATACGGGATCGCACGAACCCGCCTCGAGCGCGTCATCCGCGAGAAGCGTCTCCCGATCGCCGTGACCCAGGAGGCCGCGGCAGCCGACGTGATTCTTGCCATTAGGAGCGCCGTCCAGCGTAAGCCCGAGCGCTTCAAGCAGCGGCTGGGAAAGAAGATTCCCGTCGTCGTCGTGCGAAGCAACACGCTCGCCCAAATCGGCGCAGCGATCGAAGAGATCCTCTCCGGCAATGGACGGGGCGAAACGGAGGACGCAGTCGCTGCCGCAACGCAAGAGGTGCTCGAAGCGGTGCGCATCGTCAAATCCCGCCGCAAGCCGTACGACCTCGCGCCGCAGCCGCCTACGATACGGAGAATGCAACACCGCGCAATCGAGGAGCACAACCTGCGCAGCGAGAGCATCGGCACGGAGCCTAACCGATTCGTTAGAATCTTACCTGCCTAACACATGACTATCGGGCGGCTGATTACGATCGAGGGGCAAGACGGCTCGGGCAAGAGCACCCTTGCGAAGGCGCTGGCCGAGAGACTCACAGCGACCGGCGTCCCAAATCTACTTACACACCAACCCGGCGGAAGCGACATCGGCGCCCCGATTCGCGACATCCTGCTTCACGGTGAAGAGCTCGACGTGTGGACCGAAACGTTTCTATTTCTCGCCGACCGCCGCCGCCACTGCATGAGGGTCGTCCGCCCCTCGCTCGAAAAGGGGATCTGGGTCATCTCCGACCGGTTCGCGGACTCCACGCTGGCCTATCAAGGCTATGCCGCAGGAGCAGACATCGAGACCCTCCGCAGTCTGAACCACATTGCGACGAGCGGCCTTATACCTGACGTGACCCTACTCCTCGACCTTCCACCTGAAATCGCTCTTGCGCGGTTGAAAGACCCCAACCGCCTCGACCGCAAGCCCCTTGAGTACCACGCGCGCGTCCGAGAAGGCTTTCTCTCCGAGGCCAAGCGGGAGCCTGAGCGATGGCGAGTGCTCGATGCCACCCTTCCGCCCAGCCGCGTGCTCGAAGACGCCCTGCGCAAGATGGCAATGGTGCTAGGTCTGGAGGCTATACTCGCGGCGGGAGGAGA
>PSLA01000009.1:6709-21787 GCA_040289295.1 Armatimonadota bacterium | reverse complement strand
CCCAGCCGTGAAGCTCGTCATCGCTGTCATCCACAATCGTGACAAGAACAAGGTCGTAGACGACCTGGTGAGGGACGGCTTCAAGTTCACCATCATCGGCTCAACCGGCGGATTCCTGCGCGAAGGCAACACAACCTTCTTGATCGGCGTGCAAGAGGAGGAAAAAGAAGCACTCCTCTCCATCATCCAGCGCAACTGCCAAGTGCGAGAGCAGGTCGTCAACGTGCTGCCGCCCGACGCCTCCCACGTCGGTACCTTCGTTCCCAATCCCGTCAAGGTGCCGGTCGGCGGCGCCATCGTCTTCGTGCTGGATGTTGAGCAGTTCGCCCGTTTCTGAAATGGTGCCCGTGGGCACGATCGAGCGAGTGCGTAACATCGCGCGGCGAGACACAAGCGCAGCCGTCCTCATCATGGGCGAGAAGGGCGCAGGCCAAGAGTTGGTCGCACTCGACATCGCCTACGCAATGCTCTGCCCCGAAGCAAGCGAAGGACAAGCGTGTCGAGACTGCCCGGTGTGCCGTTCGCTCGAACGAGGCGCATGCCCCGACCTTCTCATCGTCAAGCCTCGATCCGCGGGAGACCAGATCGTGGTCAGCCAGATTGTGCCAACCAAAGAGCATGAGTCCAGCAGCGACGAGGGGCGCGTGCCTTGCGTCCGAGACTTCCTGCAAGCGCGCCCGCTGGTAGCGCGCCGGAAGGTGGTCATCCTGGGCAGGGCACACCGCCTAAACCCAGCCGCTTCAAACGCGCTCCTCCGACTGATGGAGGAGACTCCCGAGCACGCTCGCCTCGTGCTGTGGACGGACGCCGCCGCCCGGCTGCTGCCGACGGTGCGGTCTCGCTGCCTGCTTGTGCCTTGCGAACTGCCCACTTTCGACGGGAGCGAAGACTCTTTCGTCTGGAAGCTGGGCGGAGGGGCCCCACAAATGGTCGCGGCGCTCGAGAGTGCTCCTGAGTTCCTCCTCGCGATGCGATCGTTCCTCGAATGGCTACCTTCAGCGCGGCGTGAGGACGCCCTGAAAGCAAGCGACGACTTTCAGGCGATGGCTGACGCCTTGGTCGAAGCAGGCCTGGAGAGGGAGACCCCGACACGCAGTCGGCATGCTGCACTGATACAATTACTGGGAAATGCGCTTTGCGCCGAACTTGAGAGCGGCAACTTCCACTGGCAAGGGCTGCTGGAAGACGCGCTCGAGGGTCATCGCTTCGTGCAAGGGATGGTGCGGTTCGACTTCGTTTGCGACAGAATGTTCACGCGCAACCTCCCGCTACGCAGAGGCTAATTCCACGGAAAGGGGAACTTCAGGTCGGGTTCGGCTCGTAGGACAAAGGCGAGAGGAGAACCGTTGGAATCGAAGATAATCGAACGCGGAGCCATGGTTACCGGTGCGCGCCGGGAACTGTTTGAATCGCTCCTGGTGCAGACCTACCAGCAACTGTTCCACCTTGCCCTGCGGCTCACCGGCCGGCGCGCCGATGCGGAGGACTTGCTTCAAGAGAGTTTTGTGCGAGCGTATCGATTCTTCCATCGCTTCGACGAGTCGCTTCCGTTCTCAAGTTGGCTCTACCGCATCATGACGAACGCCTACATTGACGAGATGCGGCGACGCGGCAGGCTGAAGGCCAGTAGCCTGGACGAGCCGCACCCGGAAACCGGTGCCGCGTGGGACGTGCGAGACGATGGCCCATCGCCCGAGGCCGTTGTTTTGAACAGCGAAATGGATGCCGAAATCCAAGAAGCGCTGAACCAGATGACCCCCGAGTTTCGCGTTGCGGTGCTGCTTGCCGACATGCAAGGTCTGTCGTATGAGGAGATATCCGAAGTAATGAACACCTCTGTCGGAACCGTACGATCTCGGATCCACCGCGGGAGGAAGCAGCTAAGGAAGTACCTTTCGGGTGTCAATCCTGACAAATACAAGCGGATGATAGAATCATGAACTGCGCAACGGTACGAAGTCTCTTGTCTGCATATTTGGACTCCGAGCTGTCCGGGTCGGAGATGCAACAGGTTCGCGCCCACCTCGAGGAGTGTGCGGATTGCCGCGCCGAGTGCGACGGCCTTCGCGACGTGAAGTCGCTCCTCCGAGGGCTTCCCCCTTGCTGCGCTCCCGACGGGCTGGAGGATCGCCTGAAGGCGTCCCTCCGCCACGCCGAGCTCCCTTCGCCGGTGCTCGTCGAACCCACCGTAGCAACAGGACTGACTCTGGCCGCCGCGGCGGCTGTCGCAGGCTTCTTTGTCTACACGCTTGTGAGGCCGGCCACGGAGCCTACGCTCGCCGGCGAGTATCCACACGCAACGCACCGACAAATTGACGGCACGCGCGACTTCGAGCGGGCACGATCGCCTTTCTCCGGTCACACGATTCCCGTATCCCTCGACGACGGACCCTCGGGAAGGTGATGCGACTCGCTATCGCTTGCTCTCTGGTCCTATACTCATTGGGGCTGGCAGCACAGCCAACCCGGTCGGCGCAGGAGTACGTGCGCCTGGCCATGCTGCACGACCAATTTGTTACCTACACGTGCGTCCGTACGCTGCATCGCTGGAACGACGACGATTGCATCCGCCTTCGGCGCGATCAAGCGGCGAACGGAGCGAACAAGGTCACCGTCCTTTCACCGCTCTCTAAACAAGGACACACTATCGTTGACGATGGGCGCCAGTGGACGAGTTACGACCCCGACCGGCAGCTGGTTGTCGTACAAGACTCACCGCTCGCGCGCGTATCGAAGGAGGATATCGAGCGGCGCTTCGAGATCCTAAAGCGCAACTACTCGCTCATCAAGGAGGGTGTAGATCGCATCGCCGGACGTGTGGCGGTCCGCGTTGCGCTGCAGCCGAAGGCGGACGAGTTGGTCTTTTCGCGGCGGTACTGGATTGACGTGGAAAAGTTCGTTCTACTTCGAGTCGAATGGACCGACCCGTGCGGTAAATCACAAATTGTCAGCGACACACTAACGATCAGCTTCCCCGACAGCATCTCTGAGGAGACGTTCAAACCGAAGTTCCTCGGGCGCCCCGAGACGGTGCGCGTGCAGGCTCCTACGCGGGTGGACAGCATCACCGCGCTCTCCCGCGAAGTCGGATTCAAGGTGGTCACACCCGAGCGGATGCCCGCGGGTCTCACGTTCACCGGCGCAGACGTTATCAAGGGGCGGCGCATAACGTTGGCTGTGCTTCGGTACACGGACGGCGCTACCAACGTAACCCTCTATCAAGCCGGCGCCGACAAGGTGGCGCCTTGGCGCGTTCCCCCGGGCGGCAAGAGTATAAAGGCCGGCTCCGTGTACATTGCCGTGGACGGGGATATCCCCAACGCGGGAAGAGACGCCGTCTTCAAAGCACTCGCCGCTACGGCTCAGGAGGGAGAAGAGTTCATCTTGCTGCACAACTGGCTCGACGGCAAAGACGCCGAGCGGCGTGAGAAGCGGGATTGCGACGGCCGAGACTGCGACGTTTGGCCTCCGCGAAAAACGGTCATAGACAAAGAGCCACATCGGGGCGCTGGGTCTTCAGCCCCTGTGGCGAACAGAGCGCCCGATAGCGTCGTATGAATAAAGGACACTTCAACGAGAGGATTGAACCTATGCAGATGTTTCGAAGATTCTTCCAAAGCAACCTTGGTTGGGCGTTGATCGCTGGCATCGCCGTTGGCGCAGCCGGCACACTTGGCTTCCTTCAGACGCGGGTTCCCGCGCGAGCCGAGCCAGGTGATGAGCGCGCGCTGAGCGCTGGGGACCTGGAGATTCTCGCCGCGTTCGACTCGGCCTCGGCGAAGCTGGTCGAGGCGGTCGCACCCTCGGTGGTCTATATTCGCACGCAAATGGGCGAGGGATCTGGCGTCGTATATCGCCCGGATGGATATATCATCACGAACAGCCACGTTGTGGGCGGGTCAAAGACTGTTGACGTTTTCCTCGCCGACGGGCGCGAGACGAAGGGCGAGGTCATCGCCGACCCGGCTGACCCTCTTGCGGACGTAGCAGTCATCAAGGTCCCCGAGAAGAACCTCATCGCCGCTCGATTTGGTGACAGCTTCGAGGTGAAGCCCGGGCAGCTCGCCCTCGCAATCGGCGCCCCGTTCGGTCTGCCCCAGTCCGTTAGTTTCGGCCACGTGAGTGCGAACGGGAGGACGGCGCCGTGGGTCATCGGAGGCAAGGCGTACCTCAACATGATTCAGACCGATGCCGCGATCAACCCAGGCAACTCCGGCGGCCCCCTACTGAACTACAAGGGCGAGGTCATCGGAATCAACACCATCATCAACACCACAACCGGTGCCAGCAGTGGAGTCGGTTTTGCCATCCCCTCCAACACCGTACGCCTGGTTGCCGATCAACTCATTGCGAACGGCAAGGTCATCCGCGCCTACCTCGGCCTAACGCCCGAGAACTTGAAGCCGTTCGAGGTTAAGAAGTTCGGCGTCCAACAGGGTACCGTGGTTCGAAACGTGGAGGAAGGCTCTGCTGCAGCGAAAGCAGGCATCAAACCAGGCGACATCATCACGGAGATACAGGGCCGGCGGATTCGCGGCGAACAAGACCTTCGCGACGCAATGCTCATTCACAAACCGGGAACGAGCGTCATCATCAAATACATTCGAAGCGGGAAGGTCCAGACAGTCTCCGTGCAATTGACCGGAAGGCCCGACTTGCTTGCCCAAACGGAGGAGCGGACAGCACCTCCCGGTTTTGACGAGCCTGCGCCGCGGTCCGATGCTGCAGCGCCCGTTGCGCTCGGCGTCCGCATTCGTGACCTGACAACCGAGGAAAAGGCGCAGTACGGCTCCGGCGTGATGGTAACGCAGGTCGAGCCGGGTTCGCCTGCCGAGGCAGCCGGCATTCCGGTGGGCGCAGTGATTCAAAAATTGGGCGACGTTGCAGTAACCAGCCCCGACCAACTCAAAGAGCTCATCTCGCGCATAAGGCGAGGTGCACGCACAACCATCACGTACAGCGTCAGGCAGGGCGGCGTGTTCGCCAAGGTTACGCAGACCATCGAGTTCTGACACGCCCGTCGTCCTCGCCCGGGGAGTCATAATTCCTCGCATGAAGCCCCGGGCGAGGCGCCCGAAACCTAACGCGAAGGCGGCGATCACGCCCACCTCCATCCAGAGTGAAGCCCTAGAGCGCGCGATGCTCCACGCCCTCGCCGTGTACCCACTGCCGAACCCACCAACCGTCGAGTGGAAGGGATATCCGGTAACCGCAGGACGCGTCTACCCGCTTGAGAATCGGATTTGCCTGAGCGCTCCGCTTTTGAACACTGAGCAGCGCGTGTGTGAGACGCTTCTCCACGAGTACGCACACCTCGTCGTCTATCACCTTTTCGGGACTAAGGCCAAACCGCACGGCGAGGAGTGGAGGCGCGTTATGAAGGCACTTGGCGCCCCCGCTGAGAGAACACACACGTATGCCCCACTGCCAACACCCAAACCACGGCGGAAGCTCCTTTACCGATGTGAGAGGTGCGGCGAGGTGATCTTTCGCGTCCGGCCGCTTAAGCGGGGACGAGCGTACTATCATGTAAAGTGCGGTGGTAGCGTCCGACTGCATAGGAAACTCCAATGAGAATCGTGACCGCCAAGGAGATGAAGGAGATTGACCGCCGAACCGCAACCGAGCACGGCATCCCGACGATCCAACTGATGGAGGGAGCCGGCCACGCGCTGGCGGAAGCCGTGGGTAACGCGGAGGCAATAACCGTTTTCGCCGGACCTGGAAACAATGGCGGCGATGGTATGACTGCTGCGCGCCTTCTGATCGAGGCGGGCAAAGAGGTGCATACCTTCCTCGCGGCAGAGCCTGAGTCGCTGAAAGGGGACGCCCGCGAACAGTACCATCTTCTGTCGCAGAAGAGCGACCAGATTCACCACCCGGACTCCCCTGCCTTCCGCCATGCCGACCAAGCGGCAAGCGAGGCAGACGTCTTGATCGATGCTTTGCTCGGCACGGGTGCGCGAGGCGAGCCGGAGGGCGCGATCCTCCATCTTGTCAAGTCGGCGGAAGGAGCAACACACATCATCGCTGCGGATATCCCAACCGGCGTGGACTGCGACACCGGCATCGCCGCAGGCGCGTATGTGATGGCTGACGAAACCATCGTATTCGGGTTGCCGAAGCGATTCTTGTTTCAGAACGAGGGCCTGGAGGCGAGCGGGGCCTGGCAGGTCGCGGACATTGGACATCCCGACTCACTACTCAACGAGTACGGCGACGCGTCGCTCACGGCCCTCCTGGACGTGCTTCCTGGCCTACCACTGAGGAGCAAGAGCGATAACAAGCGAAGGACAGGTGTCGTGCTGGTGGTCGCAGGCTCAAGGAACTATCCCGGCGCCTTGGCACTCACGTGCCGAGGCGCTCTGCGCGCTGGAGCGGGTCTGGTGTTCGCAGCCTCCTCTTCCGAGGGGCTCGCAGGTGTCAGGGCACAGATTCCTGAATGCCCTCTGCTTCTTTTGCCCGACGAAGACGGCATGCTGACGGAGGAGGCCGCAGACTTCGTTCTTGAGCGCGCGGCGGAGGCTAACGTCACGGTTATAGGCCCCGGCTTGGGCAGGGGGGATGGCGTACGCCGGTTCTTGGGTCGCCTCTTCGAGGCAGCAGCATATCAGCTGGAGCAGTCAGGCCAGAGTCGGAAGCGCACACCTCGCAACTCCCTCTCCCTGTGGGAGAGGGTTGGGGTGAGGGCAGCAAGGACGACAGGCATTGAGAACTGGGTGCTGGACGCGGACGCGCTTTTCCATCTACCCGAGCTGAAGCGGATGCCTCCCGGAGTTGCGATCCTCACGCCACACGAGGGCGAGGCGGGGAGGCTGCTGGGTGTGGACTCCGCAGACGTCTCTCGTGACCGCTTCGGCGCCGTGAAGCAACTCGCGTCGCGGTACGAGGCGGTCTGCCTGTTGAAGGGTTCCTACTCACTCATCGCCGCACCCGACTCCGATGTGATGGTGAACCCAACGGGCAACCCACTTCTGGCATCTGGAGGCACGGGGGACGTTCTCGCCGGCGTGATCGGTACGCTCTTCGCAGCGCGCCGAAGCGCGTTCCTCGCAGCGGTTGCCGGGGCACTATGGCACGGCCAGGCAGCAGACGACATCTACGAAGAAGAGAACGTCGGCATCGGTTGGACCGCGTCTGAAGTGGCGGACGCGTTGCCTTCGACCCTCGCGCGCCTTCGCCAGAACCTCTTCGAGGTAATCATGGGCTCGGCGGATGACGGGGAGGACGATGATGTTTGGGACGAAGGGGATTATCAAAGCCTTTCTTAGCACAGCGAGCGCAAGCGTCTCCGTTGGGGCAGGTTCTAAACCCGCCCTCCCCCAAAACTCCCTCTCCCTGTGGGAGAGGGTTGGGGTGAGGGATCGTCGTTGCCCGCGTACAACCACAGCGTTTGGCGTCTGGTTACTTTGCATCGCAGCCGCACCCCCTTCGTTAGCAACCGAGGTGAAGGTCTTGTTAGACCATGAAGCGCAAGTTCGCGCTTGGGCAGTGCCAAAGCTACCCGAGTCGGTCCCCTCCGCAGGGGCGGAGTTTGTCGGTCGCGAGTTCTCCCTGAGCATTCCCGACGGCATGGCACAAGGCTGGCTGATCGTGCTTGACCTGGAGCTTGGAAATGTAGCGTACACCGCCTGGGACGGCGCGCTGACGTTGTGGAACGTGAAGCAAGGCGACTGGCGCATAGCCGAAGTGGAGGTGCGCGCAACGTACGAGAACAAACCTGCCTCCGGGCTCGCGGTACTGCGATCCCAGGGCAGGGAGTCTACTCGTCTGCTCGGCGGAGGCTCGGCGACCTTCTTCGGTATTGCCCCAGGCGACGTGAGCGTCCTGGTTCGCTACGTTAGCCAAGGCGCACAGCACGAGACCGTGCCTCAGCGATTTCAACTCGAGCTTCAGCGCGGCGAGGCCAAGCCCGTGTTGCAGGTGTCCCTTCCTCAGGCGCCGGACGACATCCCTGCTGCAGCGCGGGAAGTAACGAGCGAACCGTCGAAGTCTGCGCAAACTCCATCTGGCGCAAGGAAGTGGCTGCCAATCTTTATCGCGCTCGTCGTGGGTGTTGCCGCCCTTGTCGCACTGTACCAGCTCTTGAAGCAGCACGAAGATCGGGTTGCGGAGAGTCTGCGGCGGCTTGGCGTCAAACTGCCGAGCAGCGGCCCCGGTGCTACGGCTGCGGACTGGGGCGCGGCGCCGGACGACGGAGCGACCGGGCCGGCCACGCCCGCCACCGAGCCCATCACGGAAGGCATCGAACCGGTCGCGCCAACCGGCGGCATGCCTGCAGCACCTCGGGCAACGCTACGCTTGGTCGGGGAGAGCATTTCGCTCGACCTCCCGAAAGATGGCGAATATGTCGTTGGGCGTGACCCTACGTGTGACTTTGCAATAGCTGACGCGACCGTCAGCCGACGACACGCAACGCTATACGTCCGAGAGGGGACGCTCTCGGTTCGAGACGAAGGCAGCACGAACGGCACCTACTTGAACGGCGCGCGCATCGAGCCGAGCACTGAGCACACGTTGCAGCCCGGCGACAAACTGCAATTCGGGTTCGTCAAACTACGTGTGGAGAGTTAGCGCCGCATGAAGATCTTTTTGATGTTTGTTGTTGGCGGCGCAGCCGGGCTGCTCGGATGGGCGCTGGTTGAGCCAAGCGCGCCCGCGCAGTTCAACTCGCCTGATTGGCAACGCTGGGAACTGCTGTTCGCGTTGGCAACGGGCGGCGTCATCGGCCTGTGTCTTGGAGGGTTGACTGGTCTGTACCAAGGGAGCAGGGCGCACCTTCTCATCGGGGCGCTGGCGGGTGGTGCGCTCGGCGCCGTCGGCGCGGTGATGGGGCTATCCCTCGGCGGGGCGGTCGCTCAGATGGTGTTCGGAGAGGGCGTATTTCTGCAGCCAGGCGTCCGGCCAGACATGATCATCGCACGCACACTCGTATTCGCGCCCTTCGGCGCGCTGATCGGATTGGTGGTCGGCGCATCGGCGCGCTCTCTGCCACGTGCTCTCCAAGGCGCGCTTGGCGGCCTCATCGGCGGCGCGATCGGAGGCGGGCTTTTCGACGTCATCGGAGCGATGTTCGGCCGCACGATCGTCGAACTTCGCGGCGCGCAGGACATCACGGAAGTCGGCATGGTCTCTCGTGCGATTGCGATGACCGTAATCGGCGCTTTCGTCGGGCTCTTCATCGGCATCGTCGAAATCATCGCGCGGAACGCGTGGGTTCGCCTCGAGGTGGGCCGGAACGAGGGCAAGGAGTGGGTTGTGGACGCCCACCGGACGTTCATCGGCAGAAGCGAGACGGCACACATACCACTGTTCGGCGATCCCAGTGTCGCACCGCTCCATGCGTGCATCGAAAGGCGTGGCGGGCAGTACGTTTTGCTTGATGGCGGCACGCCTGTCGGCATAGGCGTGAACGGCATCCGGGTTCCGCAAGCGGTCCTGAACCATGGAGACGTGATCAACATCGGCTCGCACAGATTGCGGTTCCTGCTCCGGAACCCGCGCGCAGGCGTACGCGCACAGCAAGAGCCGCCAATTGAGACCCCTTCAACCAGTGTTCTCCTCGGCGGCGCCATCCCGGGCGCGCCGCCCGGAGGTGGGCGGTCCATCGGGCAGGCAGGCGCACCTTTGACCAGCGGTGCTCTTCCGCCACCTGCGTTCGCGCTCGTTGGACTGGATGGTTTCGCATCCGGCAAGCGCTTCCTCCTTCCGGTGAATGCCGAAGTCGTGGCAGGCCGCGAGGCTAACGAGATCAACCTTGCAGGTGACTCCGCAGCAAGCCGAATGCATGCTGCGTTCCGCGCCACGCCTGACAGCGTGCGTGTGCGCGACCTGAACAGCACCAACGGCACGTTCGTGAACGGCGTCAAGGTTACGGAGATGGCGCTGCGAGAGGGAGACACCGTGCGAATCGGCTCGACAACCTTCCGGCTGGAACGCCTCTCTCCGGTGTGACGCCGCGCTGAAGTGCATAATGACGGTGATGAACGACTCGACCGGTGCCCCTCTTGACCCGAATCGAACCCAGTCGCTCGGTGATGCCAACCGAACCCGAATGCTCGGCGACGCGAACCGGACGCAGATGATCGCCCCGCCGAACACCAAGGCGCTGACTGCCGAAGTGGTCGCTGGCAGAGAGTATGCGCTCGCGAACAGTCCAGCCCGCGAGGCGTTCCTGTTCGAGATCATCGGTGCCGGCAGCATTGGCGATGCACGCACGCCACTCAACCTGTGCCTGGTAATCGACCGCTCCGGCTCCATGGAGGGCGAACCACTTGAATACGTGAAACGAGCCTGCGCATATGTGATTGACTTGCTCGCGGCGGACGACATTGTGAGCATCGTAACCTTCGAAGAGGCGGTCGAGGTGTTGATGCCGCCCGCCCGAGTTCACAACAAAGAACTGGTGAAGCAACACATCCAGCGCATCGCACCAGGGAATACAACCAACCTTTACGACGGCCTGTCGCTCGGCGCGCAGCAAGTGCTCGCGACGCAAGACCCGAGCCGCGTCGAGCGAATTGTTGTCTTCACAGACGGCGAGCCGACTGCCGGCGTGAAAGACTTCCAGGCACTCGCTGCGCACGTGGGTGACATCAAGCAGCGAGGCGTAACGTGCACGTTCCTCGGGTTCGGATACGACTACAACGAGGAGTTGCTTGCAACGATGGCAAAGCGCTCGGGCGGTAACTACTACTTCATCAACAAGCCCGAGGCAATCCCGGAGATCTTCCGCGTAGAGATGTACAAACTGATGACCACCGTCGCTTGCAACCTCGAGCTACGCCTAAAAGCCGCCCGATGGGTAACAATTCGCCAGGCGTATGGGCACAACGTTCAGCCGGGGCAACAAGAAGCGACGCTCGCGCTCGCCGATGTTGAGCGCGGCACGTCCCTCCAGACCGCTGTGGAGTTGGAGTTCCAGAACCACCCGCTGGGCCAGTACCGCGTTCTTGCCGCTACGCTCTCTTGGGACGACGCGCTAACGGGCAAGCGCGAGGGGATAGACCTCGACTGCATCATCGAGTTCACCGCCGACCAGCAACGGTGCTCTGTGCCACAAAACCCAAGGGTCGCCCAATCGGTTGAAGTGTCGCTCGCTACACGCGTCGTCGAGAAGACCATGATGGGCCTCAAGGCTGGGGAACTGACCGCGCAAATGGCGATTCACGAACTGCAAAAGACGCAGATGCTCCTGCAACAGGATGGCCGTACCGAGGAAGCCGCACAGGTAGCGCAAGCCGTGCGCGATCTTCAGCAGGGCAAAAAGGGAGACGTCGAGAAGACGCTCATAGGCACCATCACACAACTGGATCAGGGCAAGAAAACTCAGTCCTGAATGTGAGCCCCAGAGCCGACCACCGCCTCGGCCTCGATCTCGACGAGCCAGTCATCCTCAAGCAGTTTGGCAACCACAACCATCGTCGCGGCAGGACGCACCTTCGCGAACACCTCGCTGTGCGCCCTGCACACCGCCCCGCAATGGATGCGTGAAGTAATGTACATCCTCGTCCGCACAACGTCTCTTATGCTTGAGCCCGCGTCCAGCAGCGCCTTGTCAATAATCTCGAAGCAGCGCATCGCCTGACCATACGCGTCGCCCGGGGCGACGGTCTTCTGATCGTCCCCGATCGGCGCTGTGCCGCTAACGTACACCGTATCCCCTACCCGCACCGCGCGCGAGAAGCCGACGGTTTTCTCGTATGGTGACGGCCCAGAAAAGTGTTGTCTCATTCGCCACGCTCCAGAAGGATGTAGTCCAGTCCGAACATATGACGCTTAGGCTCTGCAGCGGGGTTACTGCCTTCGATGACGACTTCGAGCGTTTTCTCGGCGAGAACCGCGACGCGTCCGAAGTCAATTTGATTATGACCCAGGTTTGCCGAATAGAAGTCGAGCGGGTTACCAAGCGGCTTGCCATTCCAAACCAGACGCACGATACCGTAGTCGCGCGCGATGGTGAAGCTCATCTTCAGATTCGCATCTCCTGGCTCGGTTTTCACTTTCAGCGCCAACCGATCACCCGGCTGTGCGTCTCTCCACCAAAGCTGCCGTCCGGCTGACCATTTATCGCTCAACTCTTGCACCTCCAACACGCCGTTTGGCGTGCTTGCTGCCGATAGACTTTCGCCCTCGATCTGCCCGGGCATCCGCCACACCTCCGGCACGTCAGGCAGCGCCAGCATGAACGGGCGAATCGGCGGAAAGTCGTCCTTCGCCTTTCCGTCCGAATACCAGTAGGCGACGGCTGCATAGTCAACCGTTACATCTCGCCAGTGCCACACCTCGAGGTCGAATCGGAACGATCGTTGGAACGGCAGGTCGTCGAGAATTTGATACCGATTCACTGAGGTGAACCCACAGTTGCCCGGGCCGTCACATCGCGGCTGGTTGTGGTAAGGATGCTGAAACGCCTGCGGCGAGCCCCACGCATAGCCAAATAGTCTTCCGTTCCGGTCGGGAACGTCGAGGGGAACGCTTCTCCGTCGAGATGAACCTTCTCGTCACCCTCACCCCACCACGTGGAAACTGGCTTCATCAGCGAAAGCAATAGGCCGACGAACCTTCCCGGCCCAGTAGTGGCCAGCACCCTCCAATCGCGCATTGGGCGCGTCGGTATCGTCTCGCGCCTCCATTTAGCATGGAAATACAGCGACTGCTCCGTCCACGGCTGCGGCGCCCACAGCACCTCCACAGAACAGAGCACCAGATGATCGCTGTGATTCGTGAAAAACAGAACGCCCTCCTCGCGCTGCGGCATCACAAAGCGACTCGTCATGAAGCCGGTGCTTTCCGTAATCGTGAACGGCAAGCACTCATACGGAACGAACCCAGACGCAGCGCCGAAAAAATCCCCAACCGGACAGGACACGGTCGTTCTTCCGTCGAACGAAGCATCGAACACGACTTGGCGAAGCGTTACCTCTCGAGCAATCGGCTCGCCAAGGCCGTCCGGCGCTGATGAGTCCGCATACCCTTGGAGCCAAATGCGTAATTGCCGAATCGCACCGGCACTGCTCGGCAGGCGCATCGCCATCACGCCGCCCGGCTGAATGACCTGCTGCTGCGACAGCAAGCGCTCACGATACGAACGCCTCGGCGCAGGAGCGGCCAAAGCAGATGCCGCGCGCTCAGCCATCATGGCGGCGTCCTTCACTTGCGCAAGGGAGAAGGTCCGCACCGGCATACCTGCAACGTACTCCCGATAGTTGACATGGTAATACAGGCTCCCCGGCTTGCCGTTTATGTCGTCCGCGGTAATCACCAGCCCCTCTCGATAAGGAATTGGATAGCACAGGTTGGCGCCCGCGCCTTGGATATTGCTGAACGGCGGCGGAGCAACTCCCGCATCGGCACAACCAGTTCGGGCAAGTCCTTACCGTCCAGATAGAATCGAATCGTGCCCTTCGGGTTGGCGGACCAGATTCGCACGACAGCGCCAGGACCTTGCAGGTCCGCCAGCACATACTCGTTTCTGCCTGGCCTCCGCTCGACCCGGACGAACTGCCCGAAGTCGCGGTTAGCGAACCATTCTTCAGTCGGCGATTTGTTGGCGCGGTCGTAGCTGCTCGCCTGCTTGGTGACGCAGGCGGGTTTTGGCACCTCCGCGAGGCGCCCAGATCTGCCATCTCGGAGAGGAGGCTCCGAACGGTTACCTCAGGAGCGGAGGTCGGTTCCCTTGCGCCACCCCAACCCACCACCGCCGCCATCATCGCCACAGCCGGAAGCCAAGGCACAAGTGGAGTATACGCAGTTGAGCGCCTCAGGAGCGCGGTGATGCTCAACGTTCACACCCCCCAAGGGCGAACAGGCGGAACGAACTATGGGCATAGCGGCGCGGCGTCTCACCTGGGACAAGCTGAACCGTCTCAATTCGCTAAGCGGAGTCGAGAAACGCGCGAAATATGAGTATCGATTCGGCGGCATGGTCCGTTCAGCACGGAACTATTCGAAGGGGCACAACCGCCAAAAGGTGGTGGAGGTAGTCGGACTCGAACCGACGGCCTCCTGCTTGCAAAGCAGGCGCTCTACCAGCTGAGCTATACCCCCGCGGAAGGCGAAGTATACCGCGCTAACGACGGCGGACGCCGCGCACGACCGCCTCAGGTCGAATCAGCGTGTCCCCGACAAGATTGGAAATAGTCTTGTGGTACAGCACGCGGTCGATCGCCTCTTGCACCTCTTCCCACAAAGCTTGGATACCGCAAGCCCCCTCGTGCCGGCAGACCTCCGCGCTGCCCGAGTGACGCTCGCAAAACTCGTCGTCATACAGTTTGCCCCCGAGCGCCGCCACAACCTCGCCGACGAACAGCTTGTCGGCGGGTCGCGTTAACGCATAGCCACCCACCTTGCCACGAGACGCTACGACGAACCCCTCTCTCCGCAGCAACCTCAACACCTTCGCAACGTTCGCTTCGGTCAAGCCTTCGCGCTGGCTGATCTCAGGGATCGTCAATGCGCCGCCCTCGCCTTCGCGCGCAATCTGCACGAGGCAGCGAAGCCCGAATTCCTCAACAGTTGAAAACTTCATCGCTGCTATCTAAAAGAATCCTAGCACCAACTTCGCCTCTTCCGACATCCTGTCTGGATTCCATGGCGGATCCCAAACGAGGTCCACGGTAGCGCTCTTCACGCCCTCCACAGAAAGCGCGGCTCGCTCAACCTGGCCAGGAAGGATGCCCGCGACCGGACACCCAGGGGCGGTAAGCGTCATCGTGATCTTCACGTCGCCCTCGCCCTCGATAGATATGTCGTAGATTAGGCCCAAATCATAGATGTTGACCGGGATCTCCGGGTCATAGAGTTCGCGTAACGCCTCGATGATGCCGCTCTTTAGCGGTAGCGTCTTGAACTCCTGCACCGGGTCTCGCTCTTCGTTCATGCGTCAGCCTCCGTCGTGACGACCTGCTGAGATTGCTCCAACGCGGCCCGGAGCGCGTGCCAGCCGAGCGTCGCGCACTTGATCCGAGAAGGGTATTCACGCACGCCCTGGAACACGCTCAGCGAACCAAGGCTTTCGCCCACAGCGCCTGCAGTTACCATATCATGGAACGTCTGCGCGATGGCGAGCGCTTCTTC
>PSLA01000009.1:6346-6632 GCA_040289295.1 Armatimonadota bacterium | reverse complement strand
TGGTTCCCTCGAAGCCGATGGCTTCTACTCGCCCGTCTCGCACGCGCACATAAACCTCGAGTCGGTCTCCGCACAGCGGGTTGTTACCCAACACAGAACGGGCGTCATCATCCAGCTTGCCAAAGTTCCTTGGGTGCCGATAGTGGTCGAGGATAACTTCCTGATACAGTTCGCGGAGAGCCTCATCCATCAGGGGAAGACCTCCAGCACCTTGCGAAGCCCTTGTGCCAGAGCGCCCATCTCACGCTCGGTGTTGTAGACTCCAACGCTGGCTCGCACCGTCGCC
>PSLA01000009.1:0-6300 GCA_040289295.1 Armatimonadota bacterium | reverse complement strand
CAATGGTGGCCGGCGCGCACCGCGACACCCTCGCCGTCGAGGATGGCTGCAGCGTCGTGCGGATGGACGCCTTCGATGCTAAACGAGATCGCACCCGCACGCTCCTGCGGCATGCCAAGAATGCGCACCCTCGGCATCCCGCTCAGCAGTTCCACGCCACGTGCTACCACAGCTCTTTCATGACTTTCGATGGCGTCCATCCCTAATTCTTCTAAGAAGTCTACCGCTATCGCCAAGCCGATGGCACCCTCGATATTAGGGGTTCCAGCCTCGAAACGACTGGGCGGCTCCTGGAAAGTGGTGCCCGACCACTTAACTTCCAGAATCATCTCGCCACCACCCTGGTATGGTCGCATTTCTGCGAGCAAATCACGCTTGCCATACAGGGCACCTATGCCTGTTGGACCATACATTTTATGTCCGGACAGCACATAGAAATCGACGTCCAACTCTTGCACATCCACACGCAACCTGGGTGCAGCTTGAGCGCCGTCCACAAGCACTGGCACGCCTCGGTCGTGACAGAGCCGCACAAGTTGTCCCACCGGATTGACAGTCCCCAAAACGTTCGACACGTGCGTGAAGGCTGCGAAGCGAGTTCGGTTCGAAAGCAGCCGCTTGAACGCCGAAACGTCGAGATCTCCCGTGTCGGTTATTGGCGCGACAACTAACTTCGCCATCTTTTCTTCGCACAGCAGTTGCCACGGCACGATGTTCGAGTGGTGCTCCATTTCAGTAAGGAGCACGTCATCGCCCGGTTGTATCCTCGGCGCAACGAACGAATGCGCGACAAGATTGATCGCCTCCGTCGCCCCGCGCGTGAACACCACCTCGCGAGCGTCCCGCGCGTTCAGAAACGCAGCGAGGCGAACCCGCGCGCGCTCGTATGCTTCCGTCGTACGCTCGCTCAGCTCGTGTAGGCCGCGGTGGACGTTGCCGTACCCCTCAGCGTACAGTCGCTCGATCGCTTCGATGACCACCCTCGGCTTCTGCGTCGTCGCGCCGTTGTCCAGGTAAATGAGCGGCTTGCCGCGCACCGTGCCCGCGAGCGACGGAAACTGAGTGCGCAGCTTATCGACGTCGTATCTACAACCCGTCCGTTCCGCTTGATGCGAACCGTTCAAAGATCTCCTCCTCAAGCCGCTCGCGCAGCGGCTCATGCGGAAGTTTGGCGACGATCTCGTTTGCAAAGGCAAACGTCAAAATCTGTCGAGCCTTTTCGATCGGGATGCCGCGCGTTCGAAGGTAAAAGAGTTGGCTCGTATCCAGTTGCCCGATCGTCGCGCCGTGTGTGCACTTCACGTCGTCTGCGAAGATCTCAAGCTGCGGCTTCGAGTTGACCGTCGCATCGCGTGAAAGCAAGAGGTTCATGTTCGACTGCTTCGAATCGGTCTTCTGCGCGCCCTGGCGAACGAAGATCTTGCCGTTAAACACGCCCGTAGCCTCGCCGTCCAGGATGCCCTTGTACGTTTCGAAACTGTTGCAGTTCGGCAATGTGTGATCGAGAAAAGTGTGATGGTCAACGTGCTGTTTGCGAGTCCCCATGTACAGACCGTCGAGCGTCGCGTGGATGTTCTCCCCGGCGAGAACAAGGCCCGAATCGTTTCGGACGAGTCCACCTCCAAGCGTGATGGTAACCGTCTCGCACCCAGCCTCGCTGTGCACGCGCCCGGTGAACAAGCTGACCAAAGCGGCTGAGTCCGCGGCGTCCTGAACCCGACTCAGCGTGATGCAGGCGCGCGCTCCGACCCAGGCTTCCTCAACAAGGTTCAGCAGCGAGTCCAGGTCGGCGCAGGCGTGCGCAATCACGTTGACGCGGCTCCCCTCGCCGGCGATCAAAAGCAATCGCGGGTGAGCAACTCGCCCAGTTGTCGTAACGAAGAGAACATAGACCGGCGCATCGAGGCTAACGCCGTCGGCAACTTTCAGCACCACTCCGTCGCTCAGGTGCGCCGTATTCAGCGCGGCGAACGGGTTGGCGCTCCAATCAGCGATCTGACCAAGGTGCGCCGCAAGCTCCGCCCAATTGCGCTCGCAAGCCTCTCGCAACGACACGACCTCAACGTCAGGCGGCAGCGAGGAGAGCGAAGAAAGCTCCGGAACGAACACGCCGTCCACGACGACAACCCGCGCGGCGACGCCCGGTAACTCAGGCAACGCCCTCGCCGCGCCCGGCTCATGGCTGAGCACATACGAGCGCTTGGCAATCGGCTGGACGCTCGTGTACTTCCACTCCTCGTCCTTCAGAGTAGGAAGACCGACCTCGGTAAAGCGCTCAGCGGCGGCTTTGCGCAGCGCCTTCAGGTCTGCGTCACCCCACGCCGGAGCGGCGCCGAGCATCGGGTCGAAGCCGTGGGCCTCGTGCACAGCGGTCAGACTCAAACCGAAACCTCCTTCTGCTCGAATCCGGCGTAGCCCTTCTCCTCCAGTTCCAAGGCAAGATCACGCCCACCGGACGCCACGAGTCGCCCGCCAACCATCACGTGCACGAAGTCTGGAACGATGTAGTTGAGGAGACGTTGGTAGTGAGTTACAATGACAAACGCCCGCTCGGGGCTGCGCATCGCGTTTACTCCGTTTGCGACGATCTTTAGCGCATCAATGTCAAGGCCGGAGTCCGTCTCATCCATAATACAGAGTCGAGGTTCCAATACCATCATCTGAAACACTTCGTTTCTCTTCTTCTCGCCTCCCGAAAAGCCTTCGTTCACCCCGCGCTGAAGCATCGCGTCGTCCATGCCAACGACGGCCGCCTTCTCGCGAAGCGTCTTCATGAATTGCATCGGGTCAACCTCGGCTTCACCGCGCGCCTTGCGAACTGCGTTCAGGGCAGAACGCAAGAAGTATGCGTTCGAAACGCCCGGAATTTGGACCGGATACTGGAACGCGAGAAAAACGCCCTTCGCCGCTCTCTCTTCCGGATCCAGTTCGAGGAGGTCCTCGCCGTCCAAGAGCGCTTCACCCTCCGTTACCTCGTAGTCGTCCTTGCCCGCCAAAACTTGCGCGAACGTGCTCTTACCGGAACCGTTCGGGCCCATGATGGCGTGCACCTCGCCGGCGTTCACCTGGAGGTCGACGCCGTGCAAGATCTCGTTGTCTTCAACTCCTGCGTGTAGATTCTTGATAGTTAGCATCTTCGTTTTTTATCTCCATGTCCCAACGTTTAACCGACGCTGCCCTCCAGACTCACGGCGAGCAACTTCTGCGCCTCAACCGCAAACTCCATCGGCAGCTCGCGGAACACCTCTTTGCAGAAACCATTCACGATCATGGAAACCGCGTCTTCGAACGGAATTCCCCGCTGTTGGCAATAGAACAACTGATCCTCGCCGATGCGACTCGTGGAGGCTTCATGCTCGATGATCGCCGTCGGGTTCTTGCACTCAAGGTATGGAAAGGTGTGCGCGCCGCACTTGTCGCCGATGAGCATTGAGTCGCACTGCGAGTAGTTCCGAGCGTTCTCCGCCCCACGATTGATCTTCACCAAACCGCGATAGGTGTTCTGCCCTTGCATGGCGCTGATACCCTTTGACACGATCGTGCTCCTCGTGTTCTTGCCGATGTGGATCATCTTCGTTCCTGTGTCAGCTTGCTGCCTGCCGGAAGTAAGCGCAACCGAGTAGAACTCGCCAATCGAGTTGTCGCCCAGCAAGATGACGCTTGGATACTTCCACGTGACCGCCGAGCCGGTCTCGACCTGCGTCCAAGAGATCTTCGAGTTCTCGCCAAGACACTTGCCGCGCTTGGTGACGAAGTTGTAAACGCCGCCCTTGCCTTCGGCGTCGCCCGGATACCAGTTTTGCACCGTTGAGTACTTGATGGTAGCGCCCTTGTGCGCAATGAGCTCAACAACCGCGGCATGCAGTTGGTGCTCGTCACGCATCGGGGCGGTGCAGCCCTCGAGATAGGACACGTAAGCGCCCTCCTCCGCGATGATAAGAGTGCGCTCGAACTGCCCCGTCTTCGCTGCGTTGATCCGGAAGTACGTCGAAAGCTCCATCGGGCATCGAACACCTTTCGGAACGAACACGAACGAGCCGTCGCTAAAAACCGCGCTGTTCAGCGAAGCATAGAAGTTGTCGGAATACGGAACAACGGAGCCCAGGTACTGGCGCACCAACTCAGGATGCTCGCGGATCGCTTCCGACATTGAGCAGAAGATAACGCCCGCCTTGCGCAACTCCTCCTTGAACGTCGTCGCCACCGACACGCTGTCGAACACCGCGTCCACCGCAACCCCGGCGAGCAGCTTCTGCTCCTCCAACGGGATGCCAAGTTTCTCGTAGGTCTCCAGCAGCTTCGGGTCAACCTCGTCCAGGCTCTTCGGGCCTCCGCCCTTCTTCGGCGCCGAGTAGTACGAGATGTCCTGAAAGTCCACAGGTGCGTAGTGCACGTTCGGCCACTTCGGCTCAGTCATCGTGAGCCACTGACGATAGGCTCGGAGCCGCCATTCGAGCATCCACTCCGGCTCCCCCTTCTTCGCGGAGATGAACCGGATGGTGTCCTCGTCCAGCCCAGGAGGCGCCGATTCCTGCTCGATGTCGGTCGTAAAACCCCACTTATACTCACGGGTAGCGGCCTGTTCAAGTATCTGCGTGTCGCTCATCTGTTTTTTCTACGCCTATGATGGCTCAAACTGTACGGAAAAGTCAATTTACAGCGCAGGCCGCCTCGAGTGAGCATGCTGCAAGAGGGCGGTGTAAGTCTCACCGTCCTGCCGGACGGCTGGTGCTCAGCCCCTACGCCGACACATGCAGCATCCGCGCCGTCGAGTACGAGCCGGTGGTGTCGGCTACGAACAGCATGAAGTAGCCCGGGGGCGCGTGATTCGCGTTCGGCGGAGCAACGACTTCGTACGTCCCAAGTCCGGACTGCGAGAAGGCGAGGGGGATGTACCGCTGGTTCTGGTCGAAACCGTGAGTAACGCACGCCAGGCTGATCAGGCACATCTCAACCACCGTCCGACCGGAGGCGACCGTCGCTGAAACAGGAAACGTACTGTTGTAATGGACCTGGCTTGGCGCGCTGGAGATTGCTGGGCGGTCGAGCGCGCCGCGGGCGATCCACGGCGGAGTGTAGATGTCGCCCGAAGCGTAGGTCATCGTCTGCGTCATCTGACCTCCCGCGACGAGTATCTGGCCCGAGGGAATGATCAAGGCAACCGAGTGGTACATCCGCGGATGGAACGACAGGTCGAGCGGCGCATCGAGTAGCGCCCAGCTGCCGCCGAGAAAGTTGAGGTCGAACACCTCGGGCTGCATCACCGGCTGGCTGTAGTCGCTTGTCTTCTGCCCGCCGATGGCGAGCGCTCTCATGCCGGGAAGCATAACCAGGTTATGGTCTCGGCGCGGGAAGTTCATTGGCTTGATGCTCTGCCAGGCGGCGGGCTGGCCCACTTGCCAATTGCTGAGGTCAATGACAGCCGCGAGCGCGCTGGCGTCCTCGCTGTTCGGCAGGTTCCCACCGCAGCGGAGGATCTTTCCTGGGGAGAACGAGCAGGCGGAGTTGTGCTCGCCGATGGCGCCATCCGAGAAGCCGGAGGTAACGACGTGCCAAGTGTAGTCCGCTAGCTGCAGCGCAAGGGTCTTATCGCCGGTGGATCGGGTTCGATCGCTCGCCCCGCATAGAACACACCGCCCAGCGGGAGGAAGAACATGGCTGAATAGAGCGGAAGCTGCTGCTCAATCGGTGCAGTGAACCAGGAGTCATCTGCCGGAGTCTAGAGCTGGACTTTCTTGTTGTAAGTTCGGCGCGGGCGAACATACTTCTGCGTTCCCGTCACGACCAGAACCCTTTCGTCAGCGAGCAGTGTCACCGTCGGATACCACCTACCGTACTCCGGAACGGTCGGTCCCATAGATCGCACCTCCTCCCAGTGAGCTCCAGCCGGAGTCGCGTCCGGAACAAGAACAGTCGCGTAGCGCGTTCCCCATCCTTCGCCGTCGTCGCGCTGCTGCGCGTCCGTCCCGCCAGCGACCAAAACGCGTCCATCGGTCATCATCGCATGCCCCGCGCAGAAGACGTTGTTTACCGTGCAGTTAACTTGCGTGAACTGCCAGCTCAAGAGGTCCAGAATCCATGCCTTGCAAAAGCGGTCCCTTCCCCGTTCGCCGAGGCCCCACATCACTACTTTCCCATTGTAAAGCTGAACCGCATGAATAGCTATGAGCTCCGGCGGCCAGTTGCTCACGTGCTGCCACGGCATTACGGGTGCCTCCGCTTACGGCGCAGGGCTAAGGCCCCTAGCCCACCTGCCAGAAGTACCGCCGCGGAGGGTTCGGGTACCACCCCGACGTAGTC
>PSLA01000008.1:18743-84208 GCA_040289295.1 Armatimonadota bacterium | reverse complement strand
CCAACCCTCTCCCACAGGGAGAGGGAATTCTGCGCGTACGCCTTCTCGTACACGCGGACGCAATTTCTCCAGGACGTTGTGACGTGCTCGCGATAGGTGGCCCTGAGTACCCGCGCTTTCGGCGGGTTAACCTGCTCCAATAGACCAAGGACATTCCGCCACTCGCTTTCATCAAGGGCCGGCCGTCCATGAAGGCAGTAGCTATATCTACAGTACCATATCCATGCTTACCTCAGAATATGGATAGTCTACCGTATCCTTGCCGACTTAACTTCACTGTTCGGTACCGAGATGCCGAATGGAGTAGAATGCGGCTCCGTGGGGAGCATAGTTGCGCCCATCTTTCCCGAGCCTGTGACGGTCACCGGCAACGCCGCTGACCAGGGGCACTTTGTCGCGGTCCGGTTTATCCGTGCCGTGGCTACCTTGCACCTTCTGTCATTGTTGCTGGTCGCGGGCGCGCTCCGGCTGTGGCTCGAACCAGCGGTCCAGGTCTGGCTGGCGGGAACAATCGACGCCGAGCTCCTCTACATCCTCACGATTGTGCTGTGCGCCGGACTGGCGTTGAGCCGCGAGCGGCCGGCTGTCGCCCAGACGATCATCCTGTTGGCGACTATTCTCGTTGTCACTGCGTGGATGTCCCTGTGGGCATCCCTTATGCATGACAGCTTCCCGCTCTTCGTGAACACGTTTGCCATCGGATTTGGAATTCAGGCTGCCGCGCTGCTCGTGTTCTTGTGGGCTTCGGGCAGAGACCTCAGCCTTTTCGGCGCTTTCGCCCTGGTTTGGCCGGTGACTTGCGCTTTCGTCATTGGGACGGCGCTGCTCACCGAGATTTCGTTCTCCGAAGGGCTGACGCTGCTCGTAGTGCTGACCTGCATGCTCTTCTACTGGGTTTACGACATCGCTATGCTGCTGCGCCGAAGGCGGCCGAACGAGGTCGTCGCTGGCGCTGTTGACCTGTACCGAGACGTGTTCAACTTCATCGGCTTGCCGGTCCGGTTCATGCGCATGCCGAGGACCATCAGGAGGATTCCGGCGCCATGGTAATCGTGATGAAGCCGGGGGCGACCGAGGAGCAGATCCAAGCCGTCTGCTCAACGATCGAGGAGCACGGTCTCAGCACTCTGTTGATGCCGGGCAGCGTTATGGCGGTAGGTATCCCGTCCGCCATTGCTGCGGACTTGCGCGAGCCGCTTGCGCAGAAGTTGCAGATCCTTCCGGGCGTTAGTCAGGTAACGCACGTCAGCCGCTCCTACAAGCTTGCTTCGCGCGAGTTCCATCCTGCCGACACGGTTGTACGGGTCGGAGATGTGGAGATCGGCGGGGATGCTTTCACCGTTATGGCTGGGCCGTGCAGTATCGAAGGCTACGAGCCGATGAAGGCGGCTGCTCAAGCGGTTAAGGAATACGGCGCAACCGTGCTGCGAGGCGGAGCGTTCAAGCCGAGGACATCACCTTACTCTTTCCAGGGGCTTGCCGAGGAGGGCTTGCGCATCATGCACCAGGTCGGCAAGGAAGTCGGCATCTACACGGTGTCCGAGGTGATGTCGCCGGACATGGTCGAAACTGTTGCGCGATACGTGGACATTCTTCAGATCGGTGCGCGCAGCATGCAGAACTTCCCCCTGCTCATCGAGGTAGGGAAGAGCAGCAGGCCTGTGCTGCTGAAGCGCGGTCCAGCAGCGACTCTCGATGAGTTTTTACTGGCTGCCGAGTACGTGCTGTCGAACGGCAACTCGAACGTGATTCTGTGCGAGCGCGGGGTCGTGCCGTTGGATCGCACATACACGCGAAACACACTCGACCTTTCTGCGGTTCCAGTGTTGAAGGAGCATACTCACCTCCCCGTAATTGTCGATCCCAGCCACGGAGTGGGGGTAGCGAAGTACGTACCTGCAATGTCATGCGCGGCGTTGGTTGCCGGAGCAGATGGCCTGCTCATCGAGGTGCATCCTGAACCGCGTCGTGCCCTATCCGACGCGGCGCAAACTCTGGACGTAGACGCGTTTCGAGACCTGATGGGTTCGCTTCGCAAGTTCTCTGTGATGGTCGGAAAGCGTTTGACCGAAAGCGTTCGCGCCTAATGGTCGATCGGCTCTCTTGAAGAGAAACCCTCATCGAGTGGATGCCAGTACTGCACTGTTTCTTCGCCGTACTGCCAACATAGGAAAACCTCTCTTCCGTTGAGGAGAGCAGGGAAGTCTACGATCCCGTACCGATGGTCTTTGACAACGCACCCGTATGACTCGATCTCATCGCTCAGCTCTTGCAATTTTCCAAGCGCGTCCACAACTTCTGACGCCATGGGCTTACCGTTTTCGCGTTGGCCGCGCAATGCCCGGAGAATCTCAGGCTCCCACGCCTTCAGGTCCGCGAGAATCGTATGTATTTTGAGCAAAAGCGGAACAATAAAAGGCAGCACGGCGTTCGCCTCGTCTGGCGTAAAGTGCCTCGTATAGCGACGCTCCTCCATGGAATCCGCATTATGTGCCGTGCGGGCCGTTTGAAGCCATAATAGACGACATGATGGAGCCAAAGTATCGCCACCGATCCGTCCTGATTCACGGAAAATTCCGCTCAGAGAAATGGGACTTTGACGACCACATCCTCCCACCCATTACGACGACAACCGCGTTCCGCCTCAGGTCGGCGCAGAGGGGTGCCAAGGGGTTTGAGCAGTTCGCTAACCCCGAATTGGATCGCGATACCGTGCCGCCGATCTACATTTACGCGCGGCTCGACGACCCGTGCCAAGGGCTGCTCGAAGAGACGCTCGCGTTCGCCGAAAATGGTGAGACTGCAGTCAGTTTCGCCACTGGTATGGCTGCGGTCTCCGCCGCGCTTGGAGTACACCTCCGTGCCGGCGATCACATAGTATCTCACAAAACCATCTACGGCTGCACATACAGCCTTATCACGCGTTGGCTCGATCAGTTTCACGTGGGTCATACGTTCACAGACATGAACTGTGAGGAGGCGTTGCGCAACGCAATACGCCCGGAGACGCGCGTTTTGTACTTCGAATCGCCTTGCAACCCCACGATGAACCTTGTGGACATAGAGTTGGTCGTTAGAATTGCCAGCGAAGCGAACGAGAACCGAGCGCCCGAAAAGCGCATCGCAGTCGTAATGGACAACACCTTCGCTTCGCCGTTCTGCCAGCGCCCCCTCGATGCGGGCGTTGACTTTGTTGTGCACAGCCTGACGAAGCACATCAGCGGCTTCGGGGCCGATATGGGTGGAGCCGTCATAGGGCCTCGGTCAGCAGAGACCGATTTGCTTCTATTCCGTAAGGACTTCGGCGGATCCATTTCGCCTAAGGCCGCTTGGGCGATTCTCGCATTCGGTCTGCCCACGCTGGCGCTTCGCATGGAGCGAGAGCAAGCGTCAGCGCAACGCGTGGCAGAGTTCCTCGAGCTGCATCCGAAGGTGGCTCGAGTATTTTATCCGGGACTGGATTCATTCCCACAGCGCGAACTTGCGCAACGTCAAATGCGAGACATTGACGGCAACTTCGCGCCAGGAAGCTTGTTGTACTTCGAAATGGCGGGTGAGCCGGAAGAAGCTTACCAGCGCGCTGTTCGAGTGGTGAACCATATCGCTGAAAACGCACTCGACATCACGCTTGCCGTTAGCTTGGGACAGATTCGAACCTTAATCGAGCACCCCGCGTCCATGACCCACTCCTCAATTCCGCCAGAAGCGCAGATGGAGGCAGGCATACACCCCGGGGGGCTGAGAATGAGCCTGGGCATCGAGGACGTACGCGACATCTTACAGGATCTCGAGGACGCGCTCGAAGAGGCGTAGGGCATCCGTGGCACGGATACATTGGGTTCTTGCGATCCTCCTGATCGGAGCATTCCATGCATACGGGCTCCGGCATTTTGGGCGCGCGATCCCCTTTCAAGCAGGAACCGAACACCACGATGCGGTCATCATGGTACAGCGCATCGAAGAGGCAAACAACCCCTGGAAGTGGTTCGTAAGCGACTGGCCGCTCTACAACGGTTTCTACCGACCGCTGCCAACCTTGGCCTTTGAGTTGGATCACGCGCTGTTCGGAGAGAACCTGGTCAGGTTTCTCATCTTCAACCAACTTGTCGCCGTTGTTTGCTCGTTGCTTGTTGTGTGGTTCGTGTGGGAACTGTTTCGACGTCCGGGAGCAGCGGTCGCATGTGGGACAGTGTTCGCAGGCTGGCAAGCGGGCGTTCAAGAACTCGTACCGGTTGCTACAATCGGGTGGCTCGCAGCAATAATTCTTGTCGTTCGCTCGCTGCTTCACAATCGCCACGCGTTCCTGCAGTGGCTACTGATAGCTGCAGTCATTGCATATGCGTCTCGCGAACTCGGAGCTGAGATCGCCAGCCAAGACGTGAGTGGTCAGTCGTTCTCATACCGCACAATTGGCTGGTCACCAGGACGGACAGCCACCATGCTCACAATGTTCGCGTTGGTCTGTTGTGCCGCATATTGTAGATTTGAAAGGGAACGTCAAGCGCGATGGTGCGCCTTAAGCCTGTTGGCACTTGTTGCCGCGTTCCTGTCATACGAACAATCCGTCGTCGTCGCCGGTCTTCTCCTCGCGTGTGGAGTGGCGCTCGCCCTGCAAGGCGTTAGAGTACGCTGGTGGTTCCATGCAATGGCGTGGTTGATGACGCTTATCTACGTATTGCTTCACCGAATGGTTCTGCCACCAAACACCAGATATTGGACGCAGGCTGCTCGCGGGGTGAAGGGTGGAATCCGAGGAATCGTTCGGTTTCTTTTCCCCGCCAGCGACGACGTATTGATTTTGTGGTCGGACCTGCCTATCGGCATCCCCCTGCTGCTCATACCCGTGCCCTACACGACCGCCGTCCAGATCGCAGCCAACGTATTGACGTGGACGAAGGCGCGCAGCCAGTGGCTAGCCCTAACGTTTGGTTTGATCGTCTCAACCGGCGCCTACGCCCCAATGTCTTTCCAGCACTTTCTCGCGCACTATTACCACCTTCCAATGGCGATCCGCACGATTCTCGTCGTGTGGTTGTTCATTCTCGCATGGGATCTGTCCCTTAACGCTGCTTCGCACCAAAAGACGTCAGCGCCGCAAGGACTCGCTCCCGAACTTCGTTAGCCTCTTCGTCCGTCAGCGTCTTCTCCATGTGTCGGAGCGTCATCGCTATGCCAAGACTGTGCTTGCCCTCCTCGATACCCCTTCCCTCATACACATCGAATAGCCAAACGCGTTCGAGCACATCGCCCGCAGCGGCTCGAATCGCCCGCTCGATCTCCCCATAAGGCACGACCTTGGGCACTTCGACGGCGATGTCGCGGCGGACGTGCGGATACATACTGTACGGCTTGTAACGAGGCCGCACTTCTGGGACTTCCAACAGCGAAACAAGGTTGAGCTCGAAGCCAAACACGTTGGGCTGAAGGTGCATCTCTTCCACCAGCCTCCGAGAGAGTTCGCCCATCACGCCCACTTCCTGGTCACCTGCATACACGCTTGCTCGCGTCGCAGCATGAAAGCGCTCGTCAGTCGAAGTACCGAACATCAGTGGACGATTCAGGCGCGCCCCAACCTCTTCCAGCATCCCCTTCAGCGCGAATACGTCTGCCTGCGGTCCGCTCCCGTCTGACCAATGTTCAGGAAGCAACTCACCGCGCGCCACCCCGCCCACATACACTCGCTCACCTTCCGGAAGAAACACCCGCCCCACTTCGAATAGGAAGAAAGCGTCGTCGTGTTGACGCCGCGCCGCCTCAACCAAACCAGGAAGTAGGCTGTTCCGCAGAACCGACACCTCAGGCGATGCAGGGTTTCGCAGTGCAACCGGCGGCGCCTTTGCGTCAAACGGCGACCAAGCACGCAAACTATGCGTCACGACCTCCACAAAGCCCAACCGAAGCATCGCATCCCTGGCCCGAGTCCGCAGCGAAGTCAGCCCGCTTTCTCCACCTTGAGGCGTCGAGCCCTCAGGAAGCCGCTCCGGAATGTTCTCGTATCCTGCCAAACGGCCGATTTCTTCCACCAGGTCCTCTTCCATACCAATGTCCGCCCTCCACGACGGCGGTATCGCGCTCAAACCGTCTTCCGTTTCCGAAACGCGCATGCCGAGGCTGTTTAGAGTCGCTGCTGCAACCGCACGGGGCACGTCCATGCCCAGCAGCAGATTCCATCGCGCCTCGCGCACGTGCACCGGCACAGGCTGTCTCCTCTTAGGGTAGACGTCGCACACTCCACGTTCGGGCTCGACCCCCGTTTGCTTCGACAGTAACAGGGCGAAACGGTTCAGCGCGCGAACGACCCCTTCCGGGTCTACATATCGCTCAAAGCGATGTGACGCCTCTGTGGAGAGGTTGAGCGCGCGCCGCGTTCGCCGCACCGACTCCGGCTTAAAGTGCGCAGATTCGAGGAGGATTCGCCTGGTTGCCTGCGTAACTTCGGTCTCTTCGCCGCCCATCACGCCCGCCACTGCGACGGGCCCAATCGCGTCGCAAATCAGCAGCATATCCCCAGAGAATTCTCGCTGTACCCCATCCAGCGTCCGCATGCTCTCCCCGACTCGAGCAGTCCGAACCACGATCCGTCCGCCCTCGAGACGATCCAAGTCAAACGCGTGCAGCGGCTGCCCCAGCTCCAGCATCACGTAGTTCGTAGTGTCGACAATAACGTTGATCGCCCTCATGCCGCATGCCATCAGACGACGCTGCATCCATTCCGCTGATTTTTGCATTGGTGTTGCGTTCCAAACTCTCGCCGCGTATCGCGGGCACAAGTCTGGAGCCTCAATGGTCACGGAAGTTGCAGAGAGCGCGGTCTCCTCGTCGCCCAGTAGCCAGCCTGACACAGCTTTTCGCATCAGGTCTGTGGGCTGAAAGCGCATCGGGTCGAACGCTGCCAATTCCCGCGCAATGCCCAACACGGACAGGCAGTCACCCCGGTTGGGCGTAACCTTGACGGCGAGCACCGCGCCCAGGTCGGACTCCTCGATCGCCTCCACTTCGTGACCGAGCATCGTGAGAGTGTCTGCAACTTCTTGAGGAGACGCAACCGTCTCCACATACTCGCAGATCCACTCGTGCGTCAGCCTCATGCTCGGAACTGCTCCAAGAATCGCGAATCGTTCTCATAGAACAGGCGCAGGTCGTCAATCTGGAACTGCATCATTGGGATGCGCTCGACGCCAAGGCCGAACGCCCATCCCGTCCACCGCTCCGTGTCAATGCCGTGAGCACGCAGGATATTCGGATGGATCAAGCCCGCGCCGCCAAGCTCAATCCATGCCGTCCCTTTGCACACGGCACAGCCAGCACCATCACAGAACGGGCAGGAGATCGCATAGTCCACACCAGGCTCGACGAAAGGGAAGTAGTCAGGACGGAAGCGTACGCGCGTGTTCGCGCCGAACATCGCGCTCGCGAATGCTCGAAGAGTGCCCTTCAGGTGAGACATATTGATGCCCTCATCAACCATAAACGCGTCAACCTGGTGGAACGTGTGGCCGTGCGTCCGGTCTACTGCCTCGTTTCGGTAGCAGCGCCCCACCGTGAACACGCGAAGCGGCGGCTGCTTCTGCTCGAAAACGCGTCCTTGGATCGCCGTGCACTGCGTTCGCATCAAGCGATGGTCGTCAATGTAGAACGTATCTTGGTCGTCCATCGCCGGGTGGTGTGGGGGGTAGTTGAGGCCCTCGAAGTTGTACTTCGCCTCCTCGAGTTCGGGCCCTTCGAAGAATTCGAAACCGAGACCGATGAGCGCAGCCTTGATCCGTTCTTCCGCCTGCGTGATCGGGTGCTGAAGCCCCACTCTAAATCGTCGCCCGGGCATGGTGATGTCAGCACGCTCCCGCTCCGCGGCGCGCCTCTCCTCCATAGCCTCCAGCTGCGTCCGCCGCTCGTCCAGGAGCGCTTGCAACTGCTCCTTCGCGTCGTTCACCGCCTTGCCGAATGTGCGCCGTTCCTCCGGCGCCAAAGTCCCCACCGTGCGCAAAAGCACCCTGAACTCCCCCCTTTTCCCGAGGTACTGGCTCTCGATCGCCCCCAGGGCGTCGAGTCCATCCGCCTGCTCGATCTCCTCCTTGGCCCTAACTATCAGCGCGTGGACTCGGTTCATCATCACGCCAACCTGTACCAAGCGACCCCACCCGCAATCGCAGCGAATGCAAGCCGCCAAACGTCAATCGCGCCGAGGGCGCTCGTCGCTCCCTGCGCTCCGACGTTTGCCGCGCCCGCGGCGACAGCACTCCACACTGAGCCGAAAAGGAATCCGGCGGCAGCAAGCGCGCCGACGAGAGCGCTGGCGCGCTTACCCATCGCGACCATGGCAATCGCGGCAACTGCGCCCCCTGCCACCGGAGCAAACAGAAGCGTAAGGAGAGGAAAAAATAGGGGCACAAACCGAGCAACGATAAACCCGCCTGCCGCGCCGACAATTGCACCCAGCGCAAGTTGAGGCGCAGGCACGGTCCGTACTGCAGATGACTCACGACCGCACTCCGGGCATCGGTAGCCGACCGTCGTGAGGACCGCGCAGCGAACGCAGATCGGTCTGTCGCATTTGCTGCACCGAAGGGTGGTCTCTTCATTCGGGTGTCGGTAGCAAACCATCCTTGCTCCTGCTGTGTCGCGAGGCAGTGAGAGAAGCGCCACCATCAAGTCGTGGTGGCACGGGCGCGCTCAACCAACGCCGCGAACGCCTGGGGGTCGTGGATTGCAAGCTCGCTCAAAACCTTGCGGTCCACCTCAACACCGCATTCTTGCAGCCCGTGGATGAAGTGCGAATACTTGATCCCGTTCGCCCTGCAGGCGGCGGAGATTCGAGCAATCCAGAGCCGTCGAAAGTCCCGCTTTCGATTCCTTCGGTCACGAAAAGCGTATTGGCCGGACTTCATCACCTGCTCGTGCGCATTCTTGAACGTCCGGCTCTTGCGCCCGTAGTAGCCCTCGGCTTGCTCGAGGACCTTCTTGTGCCGCTTGTGGCGCATGATGCCGCGTTTGACTCTTGCCATGTTCAGATCACCTCGTTTAGTTTAGGGTAAACCGTTTCCCAACCCGGCGGGCGGTAACGGTAGAGAGGTGGGGAGTGTACCCCAATCGCGCGACCCGTGCATCTGGAGAGATGAAACGCAGAGGAAGCGCCACGACCGAGGTAACCATGCGCCGAATGTACCACGGCCTTGATTAGTAAGGTAGCCTACGCCTGGTGCGCTTGTGCGGAATTGAAACCGAGTACGGACTGGCGGTCGAGGGAAGAACTCCGTCAGACCAGATGATGGACGCAGCCCGCCTCGTCTCGGCTTTGGAAGGACCGGCTTGCACGGCTTGGGACTACGCCTTCGAGTCGCCGCGCAACGACCTGCGTGGCTTTAAGGTCGAGGCGCTCGCTACAGATCCAGCCGACGCTCGCTGGGACGAGGGGCGCCAGGTGTTCGTGGAGAGGGTAGACCGCATCCTCCCCAACGGCGCGCGCTTCTACAACGACCACGGTCATCCCGAGTATGCGACTCCCGAGTGCCGCCGTCTGCTTGACATAGTTGCCCATGATCGCGCCGGCGAACGCGTCGTGCTCGCCGCCGCTCGCACGTACGAGCGTGAAACCGGCAACCGCGTAAGGCTGTACAAGAACAACACCGATTTCCACGGCGCATCCTACGGAACACACGAGAACTACCTCGTGGATCGTGGTGTACCGTTTGACCGCCTGCTACGGGGCGTCATGCCGTTTCTTTGTGTGCGGCAGATGCTCGTCGGAGCTGGCAAGGTGGGCAGCGAAGCAGGAGATTGGGCGCCATACCAGCTGAGTCAACGCGCTGAGTTCTTGCAGGAGGTCGCTTCCGTCGACACCCTCTACCGACGACCGATCTTCAACACCAGGGACGAACCGCACGCCGACTCCGCGCGGTGGATGCGCCTGCACGTAATCCTAGGCGACGCGAACCGCATGGAATGGTGCACGGCGATGAAAGTTGGAATGACCGCACTTGTGCTCGACCTCATCGAGGCGGACGAAGCGCCGGGAATGATTCCGCGCAATCCGACGCGCACGATCGTTGAAGTTTCGAAGCGGTTAGACGCCAAGCTGCGAGTTGAGCTGGAAACGGGATCCTGGACGACGCCGCTCGATATGTTGGAAGCCTATCTAACGGCGTGCGAAGCCCGCTTCCGTGGACGAGACGCGGAGACCGATTGGGTGCTTGGTGAATGGAGGCTCGCCGTGACAGACCTTGCCGACGATCCTGCCCGGTTGGCGGATCGCGTGGACTGGGTCGCCAAACGACAGATACTGGAGCAGGTAGGCGCTAGCGATATTACCCACCTACAGGCTGTGGACCTAGAGTACAGCAATCTCGATCCTAAGGAGAGCCTCTTCGAGGCGCTCGTCGCGGACGGAGCGGGGCAGCGGTTGGTGGATGAGCCGAGGGTGCTTGACGCCCTCACCATTCCGCCAACCACAACGCGCGCCCACCAGCGGGGTACTCTAATCCAGGAAAGGACGCACGAAATCCGAACCGTCGGCTGGCGACGAGCCGTACTCAATAGTGATGAAGTTATCGAGTTTGAACCTGAATCCACCGGCGTCGGCTGAACGAAGAGAGCGGGATCTGCCACCGCCCGACCGCAAGCGCGTTGACGACGACGGCCCCGCGCCACGCTCGGTGCCCAAGCCGGGCGAAGACAACGAACTGCTGCGCAGGCTGAGGAAAGTGAACCCGGACCAGGCTCGGAAGTATCGACAGCGTAGCGGAGAGTAGGGGGGCTATACTGCTGGCGATGGCGAGCAACCAGCACGTTCAGTCGTTCGCACAACTGGTCGGCTATCCGACACAAGCACCGGTTCCCGCATCAAAGGGTGTCGATGGCGTTCACGGAACAACCGTGCTCGCATTGCGGTTTGACGGTGGTATTTTAAACGTCGGCGATCGACGAGCGACGATGGCGAACTACATCATGTACGACCGTGCAGACAAAATCATCCCGCTTGACGATTCCACTCTTATGGCGATCAGCGGATCTTTCGCTCGGAGCGTTGAGATCGCGCGCTACCTCCGCCACGCCTTCAAATACTACTCGCGTACCCAACTGCAAGACCTTAGTCTGGAGGGCAAACTCCAAGAGGTAACGCGCGCGCTGAGCGGCAACCTGCAGTTCGCCCTTGATGGCGTCGGTACCTTTCTCCCGCTCATCAGTGCATACGACGAAACAAAGGACGAGTTCGGTATATACATGTACGACGTGCTCGGCGCGCGATTTCAAAACGACGAGTTCGGCGCGGCCGGTTCGGGCGCGGAGCGAATCCGCGGCGTGTTCGACTACGTGTCGCGAACCAAGAAACCCTTCGACCAGCGACCGCTTAAGGATGTGCTGGCGGAGGCTCTCACGATGTTAGACATCGCCGCTTCTCTCGACACCGCCACGGGTGGCCTTGATCGCGTCTTGCCCGTCGCTATGGTGTTAACGCGCGACGGCACCGAACGGCTCGGCGATGAGCAGGTGGCTGCGGCGGTTAAGGAGAGCATACGTGGACGCTAAAGATAGTCGTACGTGTCGAGTGGGTCCGGCATTTCGATGATCACGTCGCGATCCAGCTGTATCGTATGCCAGTCGACCCAATAGCTGTGGGCGTTAGATTTCAGGAGGTCGCGAATGATTCTTGCGCGTGCCGCCGCGCGCGTCTGTGGGGGTTCGGTCATGGCCTCCACGATGCGCATTTCGTCCACAACGTGCCGGGCGTTCCCCATCTGATCGAGGGCGTGAAAAAGGCTCTTCTTAGGGTCAATGTTGTGGTATTCAAGGTCAACGGAATGGAGTGAGTCGTCCGACCAGTCCGCCCCCGCCTGCTCACGGTACTGTTCGACGATCGAGTACTTCGCAACCCAATCCAACCTGTCGCCAAGGAGCATCGGATCCTTATCAAGGAGGTCCAGGGATTCCTCCCAATTTTGGAGCACCCAATCGGTTTGATCGTCACGTCCTTTGTAGCGTATGGCGCGCTGCAAATACTCGCGATGCAGATCCGTGGCTCGAATCGTCGTACCGTCCGCAAGAGTGACCTGCCATCTCCAAGTGGTATCCCGACTGACGGAGCGCAGGGCGTGGAGTGGATCTTCAAGGATCATCCAGTCTGGAACGAGGTCTTCTTCAATCAAGTCCAGCACAAGCGCTGTCGTGCCAACCTTCAGCGCGAACGCATACTCCATCTGGTTCGACTCTCCGAACAACATGTGTAGGCGCGACGTGTCACCGTGAGTGAATAGAGTCTCCCATTTGGGGTTGATGAGCGCTCGGTTAAAGCGCACGCGGCTTGCGATGGTCTTGATGATATGGTCGGAGCGCTGACTGAGCTGGAAACGGACGTTCGGGTCGGGGCGCACACCATACACGTTGCTTACCCACACGAAATCTATCGGGTGCCGCGCGACCTCCCGAACGTCTACGCCGGAGCCGGCGAAGTCAAGCAAATGCCCGCCGACGCGCCCCACCCCCGCGTAGATCTGTCGCGTAACGAGAAATGGATAGAGGCGATGAACCGACTCCTGCAAAAAGCGCTCATCGGCGCGAACAAGGTAGTTCTCATGGCAGCCAAAGGTGTGCCCCCCGAAGTGATCTACTGCGTTGTTGTAGAACGACGCGACGCCGTCCAGTTCAAGCTCCCGCAAGGCGCGGACGAGGATACGCTGGCCCGCGCGGTCAGCCGCTATTAGGTCGAAGATGTTGGCACACTCCGGTGTGGCGTACTCCTCGTGGCTACCTACCACGTCCACGTAGAGTCGCCCACCGTTGATTAGGAAGCCGCCACTGTAGGCGGGTTCGAATGCCTCGTCGCGCGAGTGCCGGTCGATCAGGCCAAGGCGCTGTCCGTGAAAGATGTGGTCCTTAACTCGCTCGACCACGATCTCATACGAGGGTATGTCCGGCGACTCAACGAGGCAGCCGAACTCAGTCTCGATGCCAAACACGCGCTTCACTGGTGGCGGCACGTTCTCATTCTACGCTTTTCGGCGGCACATCAGGGAGCCTTCACGCCCTCGCGAACACAAAGCGGCCGGTTTGTGAAGGGTTGGTTGTAGGCTCGCCAGACGCTCGCCCTTCCTTCTAAGCGATCAGACCGCTTAGGCAACGTGAGCGTGCTCGCGAACACTGGAACTCCAGGAAGCGTAAGCCTCCTCAAATCGGGACAATGCGCCACCACGGTTCGCCGATGAGAGTCCTCTACGCCTCCCACTGGTTCATGCCTTACTCGCTTCCGCTGGTCAATGCCTTGGCCGGGCGGCATGACGTCTGCCTGCTCACCACCAGTCGCGCGCTCCGTTCGCTTGATCCAGACCGAGCACGCGACCTTATTGACCCCGGGGTGCGAATCGAAATCGAGCCGGACACACGCGTGCGCCAGACGCAACCTCCAGGGTATTACATCTCCGCGCTCCGAAACCTCAAACGCCTCCTGAGAGACTTCAAGCCGGACGTCTTCCACGTTCAGGAGAGCACCGACATGTTCCTTGTCTGGACGTGGCTCCGCGCGCTCAAGTCACGCCAGACGCGATTCGCAGTAACAGTGCATGACCCAGAGCCGCATCAAGGGGACGAACACCGTCTGTGGCGGCTGAGGCAGAGGTATATCCACGCAGTCCGACGTCGTGCCGACCGGGTGGTGGCACTCGCGAACTACAACCGGGAGCGCCTCCGAGCCTTGCATCCCGAGCTCCCGCCCGAGAAGTTCGCCGTCGTACAACACCCCGCACTGGAATTCTATCGCCACTTCACGCCGCCCGACGCCGAGCAAGTGCGTGGCTCCGTCCTTTTCTTCGGGCGCATGGTGGCGTACAAGGGGCTTGGGACACTCGCTGAGGCGTGGAAACTGCTGCGCGACCGCGTGCCCTACGCCACGCTAACGATCGCCGGACGAGGACCTGATCTTGCCGTCCACGGTTCTCGCTTCGAGCAAGACCCCAGGGTGCGCGTGCTCAATACCTTCCTGTCGAACGAGGAGGTTGCGAGGCTCTTCACCGTGGCGTCCGTGGTCGTGCTGCCTTATAGCGAGGCGACGCAAAGCGGCGTGCTCGCCATTGCGCTCGCGTTTGGTCGGGCGAGCGTCGTTACCAACGTCGGCGGGCTGCCCGAGATGGTCGAGGACGGGGTCAGCGCGTTGGTCATCCCGCCCCGCGACCCCGAGGCACTGGCGGACGCCCTCGCGTGGGTACTGTCGGAAGAAACGCTCCGGAGCGCTCTGGAGGAAGGAGCGCGGCAACGCGCCCTCGGCGCACTCAGCGGAATGACGCTCGCGGAACAGTTGGAGCGGGCGTATCGCGAGGACTGACCTTAGGCGCTGTGTTGCGCAGTCTCGCCGCCCTTCAGGGAGCGTTCGCGTCCTCGCGAACACGAAGCCGCGGAGCCACTTAGGCTACACGACGGGCTCGCGGGACGCTCGCCCACCCTTGCCTACAGCCCAGCGGCGGTGCGAAGCTCGGCATCTGGGGTGCCACTTTCCGACTCGTAGCGATGGACGACGTCCTTCGCCTCCTTCGCCTCTCCGAAGGCGAGCAGGAGAGCAACGAGATCTGCTGCGATGCCTCGGTGGCAGGGGGCGAGGGTGTTCGCCTGGCGGAGGGCCTCAAGAGCCTGTGCATGGAGCCCTCTCGCTGCTTCCACTCTCGCCAGGTCCCACCACGCAGTTGCGTCGCTCGGAGTGAGGGCGATGACGCGTCGCAGCGCGGCGCTCGCGGCGACCAAGTCACCGGTCTGCGCCTCGGCGTGCGCCAGCCATCGCCAGGCATTTACGCTCTTCGGCGACAGCGCCGTGGCTTTGCGCAGGCTTACTCGCGCGTCCTCCCATTTGCCCGATGTCGCTTGGAGCGCGCCAAGGCTCTCCCATGCGGTTGCGTCATCAGGGTTGGCGCGAACGGCGAGGGCGAACTGCTCGCGCGCCTCTTTCTCTCGTCCGACGGCGTACAGTGCATTGCCCAGTGTCGTCCGCACTCCGACGCCCGACGGGTACGCGAGAACTGCCCGCTCCGCAAGCCTCAGCGCCTCCTCGTTCCGTCCGATCGTCAGCAGAAACTCGGCAACTCTTTGGTACGGCTGTGGCGACGAGACCCGCTGGAAGATGCCCGCCTGTTGATACGCGACCGGCTCACCAAGGCGGTCCAGGGTTGCCTGCAGCGCACGCTCGATAACGTCGTCGGACACCTCGGCAGTAGACAGAAGGCAGCCCGCCTCGTCGAACCAGGCTACACGCCATCCTTTGAGTGCAAGCAGGCGTGGAAGTAGGGGAGAGTTCAAAGACAGGAGTGCGGTTCGGAAACCGCACCTCTCGATCGCATCCCGCAAATTGTCGTCGTCCTGCGCAAGCGAGAAATACTCTCGATACGTTGCTTCGCCGTATACCTCGAGACGAGCGTCAACGTAGTAAGGTAGGTCCGCCCGCATCAGGAAGCCACCGAATTCCATCGAATTCAGAACCGGCGAAGGCAGACGTTGCGATTCGAGCGCGGCCAAAGAATCGAGGGGAAACCGATGCTCCGCAAGACCTACGCCGAACTGGTTGCTTTCGTTCTGCCACACGTGAAGCCGGTCAGTGCACATCGCCCACACGAGGAACAGGCAAGCAGCCACCGTGGCACTCGCGAGCGCGATTCGGCAAGGCGTAGGGCTCAGGGAGCGTCCTCGCGAACACGCCGAGGGCGCGTGCCGGAAACAGAACGGAACCGCCGCGAGCGCAAAAAGCGGGATATTTCGAACCGCCGACCACGCGAGCACGGCCATCGCCGCAGTAACGATCGTGAGGAACGAGTCCAAGCGCCGTACCGACGCGGCACCAAACCCCACCGCCACCGCGGTTAGCGCCGTCAAGCCGATAACCGCTGAGTAGCCAAACCCGAACGTCAGTGGCGATTGCAACTCGGCGATGACATCTTTGAACACCGACTCTCGCGCCTCACCGAAGATCTGCCACGCAAAGACGAAACTCTGGGCGCCGTAGGGGTTTGCAAGGCACGCCGCCCAGGCCGCAAACGCCACAGACCACGCTACCCGCGTCAAACGCCGTTGGCGGTTGGAAAACAAAGTCTCGGCCACCGCCCAAGCGGTAACAACAAGCGGGCCAAGTATGAACAGTGTATGCGCGTTGACCCACAACACGACAAGGACGGGAAGCGTCCACGCCGCCCGCGCCTGAAGCCGTCCTTCGCGCACGCGAACGATGAGGAACAAGAACAGCGCGAGGAGGAGGTAGGTCACGATCTCTGGACGAAGGATGAGCCTAGCGTTGCTCGCAACGACAGCCAACATGACTACGGCAGGAGCAATCCATAGGCGCAACCAATTGGAAGCGGACGCGTTGCAGCTTAACGCGAAGGCGCCCGCGAGCCACGCTGTCTTGACGAGCGTTGCGCCTACATAGCCAAAGGCGGTCACCACGCCGTACAACCCGAGGCAGAAGAGCCAGCGTAATTCAACAACCGTGTTCCCCTTCGCCGCGACCGAAAGCTCCTCCGCTCGCGGTATGCCCTCCTCCGCGACGCGGCGGCCGGTCTCCAGCAGCCACCAGAAGTCGAAGTCCCAAATCCGCTGAAGGCAAGCAACCAGGAACAGCGCGAAGACTGCCGTCCAGGAGAGCGTGGTTGCTACTCGCACGTCTCCGTCCTCACCCATCGCGTGTAGGGGTCAGTCGGCGCAACGAGCACCCTCGCGAAGAGAAGCACCTTCGCTGCCGACTTGCGCAAGCGCCACGGTATCACGACGCAAAGCGCCAACCACACCATCATTCTAAGCAGCGCTCCCAGCCTGTCCATGGCGAACGCCATCACACCCGCGAGGCCTCCGTGGTGGATCGCAAAGTACAACTCCTTCCCGCGGTTGTAGAAAGCCACCGCGCGCCACCGCGACGACTCGCTGCTCATGCCAAGGGCGTGGACAAACTCGGCAGCGGGCACAAACAGAATCTTGCCGCCCGCGTCGCGAAGGCGCCTGCAGAGTTCCGTGTCTTCGCAGTAGAGGAAGAACCGCTCGTCGAAGCGAGGAAAGCGCCCGTCTTTCGCTCGCTTCAGCATCATGCACGCGCCCATCACTTGGTCCACCTCATGTGGGCCAATGCCCATCTCAACCAACATCGGCGTGCGCCAGTATGCGTGAATGATTCGCTCCAAACCGCTCTGCTCGCAGAAGAGCGCCCACAGCGTCAACTTGCCTGCGACCGAATCTTGCAAGCGACCGTTCGGGAAGTACAATCTGCCGCCCGCGGCGACGGCGTCCGGATCGGCGACCAGCGCTTCGGCGAGCGCCTCGATCGCGCCAGGGCGCGCGAACGCATCCGGGTTCAGCAGAAGCGCCAGGTCCCCTTTTGCCGCTTCCAGCCCCTGGTTGCAGGCAGCGCCAAACCCTCGATTTGAGCGGTTCTGAAGAATTACGGCGTCAGGCCGCAGCCTTCGCGCCTCGGCGGGCGTGCCGTCGCTGGATGCGTTATCCACGATAATCGCATCCACATCCGAAGGCAGGGAAGCCAGGCTGCGCGCCACATCTTCCCTGCTGTTGTGCGTCACGATTACAACCGACACAAGCGGCACGGGCGTAACCTACCCCCACGCCGACCAGCGGCGTGACTAAGATCCTCCGCGGCGGCGACCGCTGGGCTGGGAGGTAAGGGAGGGCGAGCGTCTCGCGAGCCTACAACCAACCCTTCACAGACCGGCCGCTTTGTGTTCGCGAGGGCGCGAACGCTCCCTGGGGGGCGGCGAGGCTGCCTGATGACCCTCTTGGCGTAAGGCGCCAAACGTGAAGTCAAGCACCCCCATCGTCTATAATCTGTCACGAGAGGAGCGGGCCGGTGTACGGCTCGCCCTGCGTGTATTCGAGTTGACGGCAGGGAAGAGACGCCCTGCTGTCGCGCGTATGCGGGCACCCAAGAGCGAGCAACGAAGCCAATGCAAGAGATCCTGTTGACACCCGAGGGGAAGCGACGCCTTGAAGAGGAGCTGGCGGAGTTAAAGAGCACTGTGCGAGCCAGAATCGTCGAGGCGATCCGCGAGGCTCGGTCGCACGGCGACCTCCGAGAGAACGCCGCCTATCACGAGGCGAAACTCAACCAGGCGCGCATCGAGGGGCGCATCTCCGACCTGGAGAAGATTCTCGAGAACGCAACCATTGTCGAAAGGCCCGAAGTCGGTGGAGAAATTGCGCACCTTGGAAGCAAGGTGACGCTGTTCGACATGAAGTGGCAAGAGGAGTTGACCGTGTCACTCGTCGGCTCGTTCGAGGCCGACCCAGAGAACAACCTCATCTCGATCGTCTCGCCTCTGGGCTCGGCGCTGGTAGGCAAGGCCACCGGCGACGTAGTATCGGTTAAAGCGCCTTCCGGTGAGATTCAGTACCGAATCGAGCGCGTCGAGTAGCGCGCAAGGCGAGCATGAGTTGCTCTCGCGTGGGCTTTCGCTGCGTCTCCTCGAGTGCCTGCACCGCGAGATGCGCTCGCCCTCCCTCGTCGACCTTCAGCCAATCCGTAGCAAGAGTCGCACAGCCGCACGTCAATGTCCGACAAGAGAAGGCGCTCCGAGCGAGGGCCGGTCTGAGCGCGCCGTCGTTCAGTGGTGAGCTGCGTTGCTCGCTCGCCTTCTCTTGGATCAGCATCTCGACGGCGAGTGCGAGCGTCAAAAGAACTGATTTTTCCTCCGGTGCGGAGATTACGACCGCTCGACGGACCTTATCACTGTCACGTGCGCCGCCTGTCGGCCGTTTGAACAGAGGCTGGCAGAACAGTGTGTATCGTATTGGCATGCTTGCAATTCTTATGGCCATCACGATTCAGTATGAGCACGCCGACCTCGTCGCTCTGGTCAGTCCCGAGCGACTGAAGGCGACTGTGGAGCGGCTTGCCTCGTTCCACACTCGAAACACGAACTCGCCGCAACTAACAGAGGCGGCAGAATGGCTCACCGCGCAGTTCCGCGCGATACCTAGCGTCGAGGTGGAGCTTATGCGCTACACGATTCACCAGAGCCGGCGCGTGCCGGAAACGAAGGAGGTCGTGCAAGTTGTTGCGACACTCAGGGGCGAGAGCGACCGCGTCATCCTCGTCGGCGGGCACCTCGACACGCTAAACCTTCAGGGCGACCCGGTGACGGCGAGAGCACCCGGCGCGAACGATGACGCTTCCGGCGTCGCCCTTGTATTGGAGCTTGCGCGAGTCATGAGCCGCAAGAAGTGGAAGCACACCCTCGTGTTCGTTGGGTTCACCGGTGAGGAGCAAGGGCTTCTCGGCAGCACAGCGCTTGCAGAAAAAGCGAAGCAAGAAGGTTGGAAGATCGACGCGATGCTGAACAACGATACAGTCGGCTCGTCTTCGAACAAGAACGGACAGTTCGACCCGACCCGCGTGCGTGTATTCAGCGAGCAGAGCGAGCAGCATCAGAGCAGGGAACTGGCGAGGTTTATCGAGTGGGTAACGCGTGAGAAGGTTCCTCACAGTGGCGTGCGCCTCGGCCCCATGCAGAACCGCGAGCAGTCCGATTGGTTCGGAGTCAAACTGGTTTTCAGGCGAGACCGCTTTGGCCGGGGCGGAGACCACACGCCTTTCGCGAACGGGGGCTTTCCCGCCGTGCGATTCATCGAGGTTTACGAAGAGTACACGCGGCAGCACACCGAAGAGGACCTCCCTGAATTCATGGACTTCGAGTACCTCGCCAACGTTACGCGCATGAACCTTGTCGCGATGGCGGCGCTCGCCAACGCAGGGCCACAACCGCGTAATGTACGCATAGAGCGTTGTCAGGGCCAAGATACACGACTCACATGGGAAGCCGATGCAGGCGGCAACTACGTCGTGTATTGGCGGGGGACGACGAGCCCCGTCTGGCAGGGCGCGATCCCCGTCGGCCCAGTCGCCGAGTACACGGTTGAGAAGGTAAACAAGGACGACCACGAGTTCGCGGTCGGCGCGGTCGGCGGCCTGCCGGTTCCCGCTGGATAGCAAGAAACTGAACTATTGCGGTATCTGCGAACGTCGAACGGTTAGACCGGAGCCGCTGGACGACGCTGTCCAGGTGCCGATGGATTACATGCGGCTATACGAGTCTCGGGTCGCGCTTAAGTCGCGGCGCTCCGGTCCATAGCCCCCGCCACCGATTCAATTCACCAGTTTCGAATAAAATATGTCGGAGCCGCCGAGGCTACGCGATGGGCTCGCCAGAGGCTCGCCCTCCCTGCTAAGCCATCAGCGCGCGGCGGCAGCCCAACGGAAACCCGGCTCCTTCGACACAGAAATCAGCGCCTCGACGGCTTGGGCGTCGAACTGTGTTCCCGCCCCGCGTTCGATTTCGGCGAGCGCATCACCGATGTGCCAAGCCGGTTTGTACGCGCGGTCTGAGGTCAGCGCGTCGAAAACGTCTGCAACAGCCACAATGCGGCCTTCGAGCGGTATTGCGTCTCCCGCTAGGCCATTTGGATAGCCGGCGCCGTCCCATCGCTCGTGATGGGTTTCGGCGATGGTGCGCGCGATCATAAGCTCCTCGGTCACCGGCTCACCGAGCATCGCTGCGCCTTCCGTCGTGTGCCGTTGTACGACCGCGAATTCCCAATGGCTAAGGCGCGCCGGCTTCTTCAGGATCATTGATGGGACCGCAAGCTTGCCTACGTCGTGCAGCAGCGCGGCGAGTCGCACGCGCTCGACCAGATGGCGCGACTCTCCCAACCTCACGGCAATGTTGGCGGACAGGCAAGCCACCCTCGCCGTGTGGCCGCCCGTCCGATCCTCGACAACCTCTGCCGCCGCCGCCAGGGCGCGCACGTGCCTCGGTAGTGTGCCTGGATCGATGCCGTTCCGAATCGAAACGAGCAGCGCACGAGCCTCCAGAAGGGAGCGCAGCCGATGGGCGAGAGCCACACCAACCTGGTCATACGAAAAGACTTCGTGCGCTCCCGCTTCGGCGCACGCTTGGGCCAGCGAAGATTCCACCGAAGGCACAAGAGCAACGATCGGCGTAAGATGGCTGTCCACCCTACAGTCAAAGAGCCGGGCTGTATCAGCTCCGACTCTCTCGGCGTCAAACAGGATCACTTCCGGCCATTCAGGACGAGCCGCGAGCTCATCGACCGAGTCGAAAGCGTCTAATGGCGCACACCCCAGGTGGGTGCTGAGACGCTCCAGCCTGCGGCAAAGCGGCGGTTCCACCCGAACGACGGCAAGCGTCGCTCCTCTCTCCTCAACGCTCATATTCCCGACCCTGCCGACCAAATGGTACCCCGAAGCGGGAATCATTGCCAAGGCGTAAGGGGTAAAAGCAAGCGAGGGCTACCGATACGAGCTGCCATCTGCGGCACCGGGTCAGGAATAGCCCGTTACCATTGAAGGGGACATGCACATGAATCAAAGGACCAAAATTCTTGTCTACTGGGCTTCCAGTTACGTCGTGGCGGCTCTTTTTGCATCGTTGGCGCTTGCTCAGGCGAGCCCGGAAGAGATTCTTCGAGGAGTCCGATTCCGCTCGATTGGGCCTGCCGTAATGAGCGGGCGCGTCAGCGACATCGACGTTGACCCACGCAACACGGCGGTCATCTATGTCGCTTCCGCCTCCGGCGGAGTTTGGAAAACGACCAACGGCGGAGTCTCTTGGTCGCCTATCACCGACGAACTCGACTCCGCCTCGATAGGCGACGTTACGCTCTCGGCTGCCAACCCTGACATCGTCTGGGTCGGCGCCGGCGAATCGAACAACCGAAACAGCGTCGCGTGGGGAAGGGGAGTATATCGCTCCAAGGACGCAGGCAACACCTGGGAGCACGTCGGTTTGAAGGAGACGCAGCAGATTGCGCGTATCGTCACCCATCCGCGTGACCCGAACATTGCCTGGGTCGCCGCCATCGGCCCACTCTGGAGCGCCAGCGAACACCGAGGCGTGTACAAAACCACCGATGGAGGGAAGACATGGCGCAAGGTGCTCTACACCGACGAGGACACCGGAGCGAGCGACATCATCATCGATCCGAACAACCCCAATGTGCTCTATGCCAGCATGTATGAACGCCGGCGATATCCGTGGACCTTCCGCAGCGGTGGCCCGAACGGTGGAATCTACAAGAGCACCGACGGCGGCGAACGATGGACGAGGTTGACCAACGGCCTGCCCAAAGGTCAGACGGGCAACATTGGCCTCACCATCTATCCAAAAAATTCTCGCATCCTCTACGCGATTGTCGAAGCGGAGGGAAGAGGCACGCAAAACGACCAGAACGGTGTGTATCGAAGCGAAGATGCCGGGGCATCGTGGAAGCGCATGGGCACATTCAACACACGACCGTTCTACTATCACGAGATCGTTGTTGACCCGAACGACGACAAGCACCTCTTCGCCGTCTCCACGAACCTGATGGAGTCCACGGACGCCGGCGCCACGTGGCGCGCCCTGCGGCTGGGCATCCATGTTGACTTCCACGCCGTTTGGATCAATCCCAGCAACTCGAACCACATAATCACCGGCTCCGACGGGGGAGTTGCCGTGTCGTTCGACGGAGCGAAGACGTTCCTTTTCATGGAGGATATGCCGATCTCGCAGTTCTATGATGTCACTTACGACATGGCTGTGCCATACCACGTGTACGGAGGCCTCCAAGACAACGGCAGTTGGGGCGGACCCTCCATCTCACGGAGCCGCGGAATCGGGAACTGGGAGTGGTACAGAGTCGGGGGAGGCGACGGCTGCCACGTGCAAGTTGATCCCACCGACAACGTAACCATCTACTACGAGAGTCAGGGCGGAAACATCGGACGAAGAAACAAGCGCACCGGCGAGGTCGCAAACATCCGACCGCGTGCGCAAGGTATGCGCTACAACTGGTCTTCCCCCATCGTCATGAGCCCGCACAACTCCAAGATCATTTGGTTCGGCGGGAACGTGCTGTGGAAGACGATTGACCAGGGACGCAACTGGAAGCAGGTCAGCCCGGACCTTACAACGAACGACCCTGAAAAACAGAAGCCGATGGGAGGCCTTACGCCCGAACACACCGGAGCGGAGACGCACTGCACCATCGTCACGATCAGCGAGTCGCCCCTTGTCGCCGACCTCGTTTGGGTGGGTACCGACGACGGGTTGGTGCACGTGTCCGAAAACGGCGGCCACGAATGGACGAACGTGACAGCAAACCTTCAAGGCGTTCCTGCAAACACGTGGGTGAGCCGCGTGCACGCCAGCGCGCATCGCCGCGACCGCTGCTACGTCACCTTCGACGGGCATCGCACCGGCGACTTCAAACCGTACGTGTTCGTGACTGAAGACCTCGGCAAGACATGGACGAACATCACGGCTAACCTCCCGCAAGACGAGTCCGTGTACGTAATCAAGGAGGACCCGACCAACGAGAACCTCCTATTCGTAGGAACTGAGTTCGGCCTGTACGTCTCCTTTGATCGAGGGCAGAAGTGGACTCGGTGGAGCACGAACCTGCCCACCGTCGCAGTTCACGACATAGAGATCCATCCACGCGAACGCGAGATCATTCTCGGCACGCACGGCCGAGGGATCTTTATCGCCCCGATTGAGGGGCTCCAGGCGCTCCGCGCCGACAACATGAGCGAAGCGGTCGTCCTCGCCGACACCGTTGACGCTTATCAGTGGGTTCCGAACGGCACTGGGGGCTATGGAGACGGTGACGGATGGTACTTCGGTGAAAACCCGCCCGCGGGAGCAAGAATCATGTACTACCTCAGCGCTAACGCGGACGCAACCGTCGAGATTCTCGATGCCGCCGGCCAAGTGATCGCGACCATTGCGAACGCGCCCGGTAACGCCGGCATCAACGTCGCATACTGGAACTTCCGCCGCTCCGGAGGGCTAGGGGGCGGTGATCCCGGCCGTGAAGGAGAGCGGGGAGGCGTCTCCCAGGGCCGCGGCGGAACCGTCGAGCCGGGGACCTACGCGGTTCGCGTCAAGCTGGCCGACAAGGTGGCTACAAAGACGCTCACCGTCCGACCAGACCCGCAGCTGGCCGAAGGCCGGTAGGGAACAAGGAAAGCGGCCCTTCGCCCCTGGACGGCGGGGGCCGCTTGAGTTGACATCCGAAGCGCTGGATCGCGTGAATCGCAGTCAACCCAGACGGCCACCCGTTCACACGTTCGCACTGCATCAGCGCGTCCTCCGCGCAGGGTACGACCAAGCAGGACCTCTCAAGGTGGACAAAGTCAAGAGCGGGCCAGGGCCGAGAATCGGGCCGGAGCAGTAGCTTTTGCAAGTGATCTCAACATAATACGCATTATCGGAAGTCACGACCGCAATCGGCAATCCTCAGCCGAGGTAAGATGGTCCCCCCAATGAGCACCCGTATCCGCCTCGGCCACAGCCCCGACAGCGACGATGCTTTCATGTTCTGGGGGTTGGCGACCGGCAGGGTCAACTCCCGCTTCGAGTTCGAGCACATCCTCCGGGACATCCAGACCCTCAACGAGTGGGCACTTGAAGGGCGGCTTGAGACGACCGCCGTCAGCGTTCACGCGTTCGCTTACGTCGCCGACAAGTACGCTCTGCTGAGGCACGGGGGCAGTTTTGGCGAGGGCTACGGGCCGATGATCGTGGCTCGCGCACCGCTCTCAGAGGATGCACTGGCTCAGACGGTCATTGCGGTCCCAGGCACGTTGACCAGCGCCTTCTTGCAGCTCAACCTGTTTGTGCCCGACCCGAACTATGAGGTCGTCCCCTTCGACCAGATTATGGAGAGGGTGAAGACAGGCAGATACGATGCGGGGCTGGTCATCCACGAAGGCCAGATAACCTGGGAAAAAGAAGGGCTTGTCAAAGTGATGGACTTCGGCGAGCGCTGGAAGGCGGATACCGGCCTGCCGCTTCCCCTCGGGGTGAACGTCGTACGCAAGGACCTCGGCGGCGACGTCATTGCGGAACTGAATCGGGTGATGCATGAAAGCATCCAAGCTGGACTCGAGAATCGGCAGGAAGCGTTGAAGTACGCCCTGCAGTTTGGGCGGGGCATTGACGCCGACACGGGTGACGAGTTTGTCGGCATGTACGTCAACGAGCGGACGCTGGACATGGGTGACGAAGGCGTCGAGGCAATCCGCCTACTCCTCCGCAGGGGCGCGGAGATCGGGCTGGTGCCCGACGTGGAGGTGGAGGTTATCTCGCCCGAGGTCTCCGTCTGAGGGCGAACGGATGAGAGCGCACGGCAGCCGCTACCCTCACGAGGATCCCGACGCGCCGCCCTATCAGCCATACCGCGGCGTGAATCCGGAGCGCGGCTGCCGCTTCATGATGGCCTGCGCCGCGCTCACGCTCCTCCTTACTGTCGCCGTAGTCCTGTATCTTGTGCTGAGGTAATCCACTTAGCGAAACGAACCGGTCGTCTGTGATTCCATGGCGCTTCCTTCTTGCGGAGCCGTCGCACCAACAACGCACCGATCCCGATTGCGAGCGCCGCCACAGAGCCGGGTTTAGGCACCAGTCTGCCAGTGAGCAGCTAGTCCGAACTGTCCGCTTGCACGTTCGGATCGCGGTGGTTCAACCAACCCCAGCCAACAAACCACTCCGGTCCAGATATGCCATGCACTCCAAGCCGATGGTTGAGAAGAGATCCGCATGATTTCTCGGAGTGACGGCAGTGACCAGGCGCCCTAAGCCGCCTCACCCGCCCTCACCCGGCCTTCGGCCACCCTCTCCCGATGGGAGAGGGTTTCCTTCACGCCCTCTCCCACAGGGAGAGGGCTGGGGTGAGGGCAGCAGACGAGTTCCAGCTGCCAACCTACGGCGAGCCGCCTATTCCTGGGTGGATTCGATTCGCGTTCACAGCTGTTCTTGGTCTGTTGGCAGGATATCTTCTGTGCGTCGCTACGGGCGTGGCTCTGCCATCAGCAGAGTCAGTCAGCCTTGCCGCTCAGGCAGAAGCAAAGCCTTGCGCAATTGGCCCGGCTGGTGCTCCGCATGCGCTGGAATCCGCACGAGGCAGTCAGCTTCCGCGAGCGACCGGAGGGCGAACGAACCCTGCTCCTGGACGGCCCTTGCCTCAGGGGGTGAGGCTCCCCAATCGAGAGTGGCACGAATGAAGTCATCGCGTTCGCAAGCTTCGTGCTGCTCCGTGTACTGCACGGCGACCCACCTCGGTTCGTAGCGCTCCCTTTGCATCCCAGCCACACACTCCCGGACGAAGAGATGAAAGCCCACGAACGTAGCGGCAGGATTACCCGGCAGGCCGAAGAGTGCTGTGCCTCCGACCGACGCGAACAGGAGCGGCTTGCCAGGACGAATGGCGACGCCGTGGAATGAAACATCTCCACGGCGCCGAATTACAGACGGAACGAAGTCGTGATCTCCGACGGAAGCTCCCCCCGTGATCAGCACGATGCGGTGGGAGCTTGTGGCCTCGCAGATTGCGCGCTCAAGCTCTTCCCCGCTGTCGAGAACGTGAGAGGGCGGGGAAACGGCACAGCCTATGCCTTGAGCAAGGGCAAAGAGCATCGGACCGTTGGAGTCTCGTATCTGACCAGGCGCAGGAGATTGGTGTGCGGGAACGAGTTCGTCACCTGTAGTGAGCACCGCCACTGGCACACGGGCGCGCACTTCTGGCTCTGGCTCCCCAAGCGTCGCGAGGAGCGCGACATGCCCGGCGTTGATGCGTTCCCCCGCTCCGACGGTGGTCATGCCGGACTTGATGTCGCTGCCCGCGCGCCGGACGTGCTGTCCTTCTTGCGCCGCCACTTTCACGAGGACCACCAAGTCGTCGAGCAACGTAACGTCCTCTTGCATCACGATGCCCCAGGTCCCGGCTGGCACGGGCGCACCGGTGAAGATGCGAACTGCCGTACCCGCCGCTATCGGACTGGTTAGCGGTGGATCACCCGCCCGCACGCGCGCGACCACCCGAAGCGCGGCGCCTGCCCGACCGTCCTCTGCACATCCAATCGCGAAGCCGTCCACTGCGCTGTTGTCGAATCTGGGGTATGGAGCATCAGCGACGGCATCCGTTGCTAACACACGGCCGATAGCATCCGCGAGTGAAACTCGTTCAACACCCATAGGGTCCACGTTGCGTGACCAGGCTCTAACGCTCTCAAGCGCCTCTTCAAAGGGGATCATGCCGGTTCGGCGCCGATTATGCCCCCCTCGAAGCGGTGCAGTACCGCCTCAGCGCGCAGCGTTCGCCCCGGAAGGAGCGGCAATCGCCCGGACGCCAGCACGACAACCCCCGCGCGCGACAACACCCGCGTTCGCAGGTCGAACCGCGCATTGGTGCTCCACACGAGGTGAGCGGCACTACCGGGTGGGCCCACCACGAAGCCTCCCGTCCGTTCTCGTAGAGGCTGCAGCGTCTGGAACGGCGCCAGTTCCAGATAGGCGTCCGCGATGCGTCGCTTGGGCGTCACTAAAAGCCCGATAAGGATCCCCTTCAGGCGGTGCTCAGGTCGAATCTCGACCTCCCACTCGGCGAGGTCGTTGTGCCCGGCCAGTTGGATACCGGCGGCAGTGAGGCGACGCTTTCGTGACCAAAGGTCGCTCGCGCCCTCCTGGTGGACCACTCGCCCGATGCGCTGGATAATGCCAAGGTCGCGCCGCGCCTTGTCATCGGTCAGGAGCATCGGCCCGTAGTCAAAGTCCGTTTCGTGCGCCGTGAGCCGAAGTCCTCGACTCGCGATGGTGAACCATTGCCAGCCGCCATCCACGCTTTTGAGCGTCTTTCGCTCCGGGGATCGGGGTCGGTGACGAAGGGTCGTACCGGCGAGTGTCTGGGTCTTCAGCCCATACTCCAGCCTGATCTCAAAGGGCGCGCTCGCGCGGTGCTGCTTGCTGATCAGCCAAGCGAGGGTTGCCGCTTCTCGGGGAGCGAGCGACGGAACACGCACCAAATCGCGGTGCTCCTCTGCGAGGTCATGATAGGGGGCGATCAACGTCGCCGCTGCACCGCTCACCGCTTCGCTGCCCGTATTCTCCACTTCCACCAAGATTTCATACTCCTCGCCAGGATCTATGAACGCCAGCGTGTCCCTGACGCTGCTCATCTCCAACCTGGGACCTACGGGCTCGAGGCACACGCGAGAGACCGCAGCTCTCTTCCCCGCTGGTGTCGTGAGTTGGACGCGGATAGGAGTGCCCCATGCCACGAACTCGCTATCCGGCGTCGTCGTCCTTGTCTCCTCGCGTGAAAGCAAAAGCACCTGCACGTCTCCGGGAACCGCGCGCTCCACCGACAGCCGATATGCCGCGCCAGGCACAACGTCAACGGGGTCGGAACAGATAGCGGCCGCACGGCGCTCGCCTGCGAGCATTACAAAGCGCTTTGCTTGCGTCTGTACGAGGGTTACGCCTCCAGGCGTTGCCTCCCAGCTTCCCATGCCTCGCTCAAAGTCAGGATTCGGGATGAGGTTCATACTCAATGGAAGTAGCTCGCTCCATTTATGTCTATGACTACGCCACTGAGATACTCCGCCTCGGGCTTGAGAAGGAAGGCGACGACCGCGGCGCAATCCACCGGCGTGGCGACCCGACCCAGCGGGATCCCTGCCGCAATCTCCTCGCCGCGTTCCTGCATGCCGGGCCGCGCCATCGCCGTTTCAACCCAGCCGGGAGCAATCCCGAAGAACCGAAGCCCCCTTGGCGCCAGTTCGACCGACAAAGAACGCGTTAAGTTGATCAGCGCCGCCTTTGAAGCGGCATACGCGGATGCTCCTGCCTCGCCCTTGAAGCCAACCCGAGATGCAACATTCACTACCGCACCCGGCCGATCTTGTTGCACAAACCGTCGAGTGAGAATCAGCGGAGCGCGCAGGTTCGTCCAAAAGTGCACCTGTACGTTCTCGATGAACTGCTGCTCGTCGGGATGGTTGAACGGCATAGAGCGGTACACCCCCGCGTTATTCACCAGCGCGTCCACGGGGCCATCCGACACAGCCCAACGCCAAAGGGCATTGCAGCCATCCAGAGTCGTAAGGTCGTATCCCCGGTCACAGGCCTTGCCGCTGCAGGCGCGTGCCACTTCCCTGGCCTCGTCGGCGTGCCGATGATAGTGAACCAAGGGGAACCAACCGTCTTGCGCCAGACGCTCTGTGATGGCGCGGCCGATTCCTCGCGAGGCTCCCGTAATCAACACCCGCTTCATGCTGGAACTTTACCGCGAGGTCACGGCTCCATCTGTCTCTGCAGCGCGGGGTCTGGCTCAAACTTCCCCATCCAGTCTCCCTGAAGCCACGCCCAGCCCCACATTCCCTCAGGACAGGTGTCATACACTTGCTGCGCAGTTTCCGTCTCAAGCTTGCGGTTCGCCTTGGTCAGAAGAACGACATGCCACCGCTCAACTCCCTCCGCCTGCTCCTCATCAACAAGTACCTTCCCGTCGTCCGTTCGGAACTTGTAGTCGACTTTTACGGGAGTTCGCACTGGCATGGCAGCCCTCTGCCGGACGGGCTGCCGCCCGCTGAACCCGCCCGCCACAAACACTCCCATCAGTGCAGCCATTACGCTTACAGCCATCAACGTCGAGCCCAGCACGATGAAATATCCGCTAGGCAAGATGGGCAGTGCACCGATCAAAAGAAAAACGCCGCCTGAAAAGAATCCCGTCAGGAACAGCACGAAGTACCGCGCGAATAACTCCTGCTTCTTGCTCATATTCCTTGCCCTCAAGGCTGCCGTCGCATCAAAAGAACTCCAAACAGTAAACCTCGCTCTCGGGCATCAGCGCAGCCGCCGCGCCGAGCGCCGACTCCGACCACGAAGCCACCCGGCCCGCCGAAGCCAAAGCGCGCAGCGAAGGTTGCCCGAGCAGCGCCTGCGAAAAAGCGCGAATGTCCAAGGCTATCTCGGCGGACGCGGCTGCCGTGACGTCGACCTCGCCCGGCTTGAACCGCACCGCCCACGGGCCCCGGTTCTCAGGAAGCGCAGCGTCCATTACCTCCACAGTGAACTCGCCCTCCGCATCGGGGCGCAGCGAGCGCAGCGCGCCTGGCACGTCGTTCACTCGAAACATGATTGGGCGTGCCAAGCAAACTCCAACGTCCGCGTCAAAGTGCTCGACGAGGTACGGTAGGTCAGGCGGTTCATACCAAGAGATTCGCGATCGGTTCATTCCCACCTTCGCCAGGATGTCTAAGAAACTACGGTAGCCAGCGGGCGTCGCCCAAACCGCCTCGCTGATTACTTGTTCGCCTGAAAACTCCCCCGTCGATCGCAGCACCACGTACACCTCCACGGGATCCCCCGCGGCGAGGATGGTGTGAGGCTTGCCCGCTGGGACGAGCACCTTGTTCCAGCGTTCCTCCGTACGTGGGTTCATTCCCGAATACCGACGAATCCACGCTCCATGACACGGCTCAAGCAACCGCCAGTCGTCAGCCGAAACTTCCCGCACCGTAAGCGCCGTCTCGACCGAAGGCAGACCGCTTGCCGGCACGGTAACCTTCCACCGGCGCCCACAAACCTCGTATCCGAGCGAGCGGTACCACCCCTCGCGGAAAGCGTAGAGAGAGGATAAAAGGAACCGTTCGGCGCGCATCCAGGAAAGGCACTCGCGCACCACCTGCGCTCCCACACCGGTCCGCCGTACCGGTAGCGCCACCGCTACTACAGCCAGGCCGCCGCACGACAGCCGAGCCTCACCCCGCGATGCCTGGAACTCGTGCACCCGCGCGGTGGCGCAGATCTCTCCCTCCCTCTCCCAAACGAACAACCGCGCTCCCGGGAGGCAGAACCACTCCTCAGAAGGCTCGGCGTCGTCCCCGAGAAATGCATCGCGCCAGATTTCAAGCACCGGCTCGCGGTCTCGGGGGTCAAAGTCGCGCATGGCGAGAGGCTTCATCGGCTTCCTATGGGATTCTACTTAGGCACCAGTACGCGTTGCGCGCAGGAGGCGGAAGCGGGTATGCTAACTACTTGTACTCTACCGCCCTAAGGGGTTCAATGGGGCTATTTGAAAAATTCGTGGCACCAACCGCCCGTGCGCCCCGTAATAGGCTATGTGACCCCTCCCCGGGCACGGAATGGAGTCAGGAGATGTCTATGCCGAGTCAAAGAGGAGTCAAGAAGAATCCATTGTCACCGCGTGAAACGGAGGTCCTCGGTCTTGTCGCCCAGGGCATGACCAGTCGCGAGGTCTCCGATGAGTTGGGGATCCAAAAGTGCACTGTGGACTACCACCTGGAACGGGTGTTCCGCAAACTGGGCGTCCGGAATCGCGTGCATGCCGTCCGAATCGCCCTCCAGAGGGGATATATCCCTCTTTACACATCAGAGAAGGAGTAGGGTCCACGTAAAAGTGCCGGTAGGAAGCCGGGAGCCGGGCGAACTCATCGTTCCGAGCCCTGCCCCGGGGGTGTTGTCCTTGCATCACACAAACTGCGGTACAAGGCGCGTAGGTGAAGAAGCAGGACACCACGGCTGCGCGTCGAACATGTAGCGTGGACGCACGATCCTCTAATCGTTCCGGGCCCGACGCCGCCGTGCTGGTAGAACTCCAAAGGATTCCCAATGTGGGCCCCGCCGTCGCCGACGACCTACTTAGGCTGGGCATCCGATCGCTTGAAAAGCTCGCGGAGCAAGACCCCCATGAGATGTATCGGTGCCTGTGCGAGCTGGACGGAACGCGGCACGACCCCTGCGTGCCGGACGTTTTCGCCGCGGTAACCGACTTCGCACGCGGCATCGAGCCCAAGCCCTGGTGGGAATACTCGCGCCTCAGGAAGCGAGCCGATCTCATCTAAGAGAGGCGCCATGCTTTATGCGGATTTTGCTGCAAGGCTCGCGTACGCCTTGCGCCTTCTCCATCTAAGCGGGGCGATTGCGGCATTCGCGGTGGGGGCGGTCGTCTTCGAAGGCGGAGGACTGGGGATGGCTGTCGCATTGCTCCTGTTCTTCTGCACCTCGATCGCGCTCGGGCGATTGCCGCGACGCCGCAAGGAATCCCTCGCTGCCGACCTGGGTCGTCCCAACCCACGCAACGCGGTTCAGGTGCTCGCGAACGGCGGCGTCGCGGCGGCATTGTGCGGGATGAACCTGCTGGAACCTTCGCCCAGCCTCCTTGCGGGCGAATTGGCGTCCCTCTGCGGGGCGAACGCCGACACCTGGGCCACCGAGATTGGCCTCGCCTTTGGAAGGGTGCCGTTCCGCGTCATGACGCTGAAGCGCTCACCGCCCGGCCCGAGCGGCGTGGTGTCCGTTCAGGGGTTGGTCGTCGCGCTCGCGGAAGCGTTGTTTTCCGTCGGACCTGTCGGCCTTGTCCGCCCCTTCAGCGGAGAAGCCCCTCGAGCCCGCTCCAAGTCGATAGCGCCAAAGGGCAAGCAGGAAAGCCGGTACTGAATGTCGAATAGCAACGGCAAGGAGCAACAAGAATGACGAGACTTGCTTGCACGTGCCGGCGGCGGGCATACACGCTCGTTGAATTGCTGATCGTCGTGGCGATTATCGCCGTGCTCGCAGCAATACTCTTCCCGGTCTTCTCTCGCGCCAAGGAGGCAGCCAAGAAGACCAACTGCCTAATGAACGTTCGGCAGTTCTCCGTCGCCACCATCCTCTACTCGGCGGACTACGACGATGTCCTTCCCCGGTCAGACGGCTGCCAACCCTTCAGCTCGCTGAACCCGGAACTGAACCGCCCAGGCCGCGTGCCCGGAGACGGCTGCTCGCAGTGGCCGTTCGCCTACCGGCTCAATCACTACAGTTGGCCGAAGTGGGTCCTCCCGTATGTCGGCTCGGTGCAACTCTTCTTTTGCCCTTCGCGCGAGAAGGACGCCAGGATGTGGGCTGAAAACGGCGAGATCATGAACGGTTACGCGATCAACCTGGCGCTTACTGGCGCGCTCAACATCTGGGGCAACCCGCAGCGCCTGGGAGCCTACAGAGACAGTTGGCTCGGTGGCAAGATGGGGAACGTTCCCGACCCCTCTTCCGCCATGCTCTTCATGGAGCTCTCCAGCAGCCGCATCTCCTTCCTCCCCTTGTTCGTCACTCCCAGCGCCAACAGGCAGTCCGCCTACCCCGCCGCCCTTCGCGAACTTTGGGCGCCGATGCTGATGCGCTGGCGCGCGCCGAACGACTGCACGCCGACGGACGAAGTGGACGTCCTGCTCATTCCGCACAACGAGGGGTTCGTCATCGGGCGCGTGGATGGGAGCGCCAAGTGGTACTCCGTTCGTCGCTTTTTGTCTGAGACGCCGTCACGTGCCGAGTACATTGTTCCTCAGTATGCCGGCGGGTGGCAATGCGGGCCCGTGGACGGCTCGCGCACCGTGCCCGAGCCGCCGCAGTGGTTCGGGGAGTGGCCCCTCTGGGCTCTGCAATAGTCGCCTGCCGGCCATCCAGGGAGCGTGAGCGTCCTCGCGAACACAAAGCGGCCGCACTGCTCTGAAGGGTCCGACAAGTCCGACAGGTCCGACGGAAAACAACGAGAGGCTTCTCAATGGAGGACGGCGTCAATCGCCCGCCCATGCCACCCTCTCCATGGCACCCATAGCCGCGAGCCACGCGTCAAACGCGCGCCGAGCCGCCTCCAGTTTCCGTCGCCGAGCTTCTGCCTTGTCGCGAACAGGCTCATCTAGCGCCGGAAGCAACCCCCAGTTGATGTTCATGGGCGCAAAACTCGGCGATGCGTCATTCAGGACATGCGCCATTAGACTCCCGAGCGCCGTCTCGCGGGGTGGAGGCTCGTAGTGCGCAGAGCCGACGGTTGCTGTCGCCGAGAGACCGGCGAGGATTCCGATCGCGCCGCTCTCGGCGTAGCCCTCCACTCCGGTGATCTGCCCGGCAAGCAGAACAACGCCACGCACGCGTTCAGTTCGAACCACCAACCGACAGTTCAGCACTCGCGGCGAGTTCACGTAGGTGTTCCGGTGAATCACCCCGAGGCGCACGAACTCGGCGTTCTCCAAGCCGGGGATGAGGCGCAGAACCTCCTTCTGTGCGCCCCACCGCAGCCGGTTTTGGCAGGCAACCAGGCTGTACAGAGACCTCTCCCGGTTCTCAGGCCGCAACTGCACCGCCGCATACGGCCTCTTACCCGTTCGCGGGTCTGTTAAGCCAACCGGCTTGAAGTTGCCGAAGCGCAGGCTCTCCCTTCCCCTCCGTGCGATCTCTTCGATTGGCAAACAACCCTCAAAGTACTTGCCGTTCTCGAAATCGTGCAGCGGCGCTTGCTCCGCAGCAAGCAACGCGTCAACGAACCGCTCGTACTCTTCTCTCGTCATTGGGCAGTTGAGGTAGGCAGCGTCACCTTTGTCGTAACGGCTTTGCTCCCAAACGACGGAGCGATCGATGCTTTCGGCGGTTACGGTGGGACTGACCGCGTCGTAGAAGAAGAGGTGATCTTGTCCGGTTACTTGCCTCAACCAATTGGATAGAGCCTCGGAGGTGAGTGGTCCCGTGGCGATCACCGTGGGAGTGGTTGGGTATAGGGCTTCGGGGTTGAACTCTTGACGTACGACGCGGATGTTAGGGTGAGATTCGATGTGCTGGGTGACCTCCTCGGCGAAGGCATGGCGGTCGACCGCAAGCGCCTCACCGCCTGGCACGGAGTGCTTTTCGGCGGTCGGAATGATCAGGGAGCCGAGGCTCTTCATCTCCTGTTTCAAGAGCCCGGCTGGAGAATCAGGGTTTAGGGACTTGAGACTGTTAGAGCAGACAAGTTCGGCGAGCCGATCGGTCTGGTGCGCTGGAGTCATAACAGTTGGGCGCATCTCGTAGAGGGTAACGTTGCAGCCGCGGTTGGCGGCGGCCCAGGCAGCCTCGCAACCGGCGAGCCCCCCTCCTACGACGCAGATGCTTGGTTTGTTCACGGCGCAAAGGATACTTGAGACAGAGATTCTCCCATGTCAGGCATGCATAATGGTGGTCATGGGACGCGTTTGGTTTTTCGCGGCAGTTGCCGCAATGCTGACGGGGTAGCAAGCCGGAAAGGGTGGCGATGCCGGGGCCGAAACGCGTGCCAGCCCGAGCCCTCACCCGGCGCTTCGCGCCACCCTCTCCCACAGGGAGAGGGTGTGAGGAGAACCCTTTCCCGTCGGGAGAGGGTCGGGGTGAGGGAGATTTCGCAGGCTCGGTGCTGACGTGGAAGGTCGGGATGGTGCCCGCGATGAGGCGGAAGAGTTGTGTGTCCAAATTATCTGGAAGGGGCTGCTGAAGGAGGACGCCCGTGATGAGCAAATCAAAGTCGTGGAAGACTTCACAACGCAGCGTGTGGACGGAATCGTGCTCGCACCTCTAGAGGACGCCGCGCTCCGCGTTCCCGTCGAGAATGCGCAGCGTAGCGGGCATTCCGAAGCGTGCCCTCACCCCAACCTTCTCCCACCGGGAGGGGGAGTCCCCGAAAGGCTTGCGAAGCCTACTTCTTATTCTTTTTCGAGACTCCCCTGCCTCGGCGGGCGGGCGGGCGCGGTGGGAGGTTCTCGCGCGCCTCGCGCATTACCCAGTGTGGCGTGTAACTCGGGCTGGCCTCCCGCGCCTTCTGGCCAAACAGCACTTTATTATAGAAGCCCTTGGTCACCGGGGCGGTGATCGCCATCTCAGGGTTCATACCCGTGCGGATGCGCTGCACAAGCGTGTAGTAACTCACCTTGCAGCGCTTATCCTGCGCCCAGCGGCGAATGTTCTTCGATTCGCCGAACGCTGTAACAAGGATGGAATTGCGATTGCCCGGCGCCTGGTAGGGGGGCGAGCTGATCGCATCTTCGGGCGTCATGCCGGCGCGTAGCCTGGCGCGGAGAGTCGCAGGTGTGACCTTGCAGCGCCGATCTCGGGCCCAATCCAACAGGCTCTTTTCTGTACCAAAAGCCTTGATCATCTTTGGCGGGCGGCCGCGACCGTTCTTTCCTCCTTTCTTCGCAGGCATTGCCTTGTCGGTCAGCTTCTTCGTTCGGGCCGTCCTTGTTGAAGTTCTGGCGGTTTTCTTCCCTGAAGTCTTTTTCGTCTTTCTCATGCGTCGTTTTCTACTCCTCATATTTAGATTAGTCGGTGCGTGCTGTCGCCATCATAGCGGACCAGGACGCACCGAGTGCAACTGAACACGACGACTATACTACCGCGCGGACTTCCCGTATGTCAAGTCTTATTGAATGATCTTCCGACTCCGTATCCTCTTCTGTGCTTTACCGAAATCCCGGTCGTTGCAGTTCTGTCATACAGGTGTGTTTGACATTCCGGCAAGAGTACGTTGCGTTGGTGGGAACATTGGCAGTGGATTTGCAGTCCCATCATACGGCTACCCCGGGTGCCTAAGGAGACAAGGTAGACAACATGAAACTAGCAAGCAAGCTCATCCTCTCTGGGGTCGCCATGACCCTAGCTTTTACAGGACCCACGGCATCAGCAGTCGTAGTTTACGACTTTGACGTTCTGGTAACCGGCGCCATGCCCCAGGGTACGAGCCCTTGGGCGACGCTGACCATCCAGAACAGCGGAGCTGACACCGTGAACATGACGTTGACCCACAACGCCGGATCCGCGCAAGGACAGTTCATCTCCAAACTACTGTTGAACATAGATCCGTTCGCAACCGGCCTCAGTATAATCCCCGGTTCCCCTAAGATTGTAGGTTGGGGCTACGGCGTTGATCAATTCACTGACGCCAGCGGGAAGTTCGACATGTACGTGAACTTCCAGGTTTCTAATCAAAACGGTGGCGCAGACCGTCTTAAGCCTGGCGAATCCGTGAGTTGGCAAGTCACGGGTAATGGGCTGGACGAGAACCACTTCGTGGCGCTGTCCCAGGGCAACCTCAACGTGTTCGGACTTCTGCACATTCAGGGGATTCCTCCTGACGGTGGTTCCGGGAAAGTTGCGCCCGTTCCGGAGCCCGGCACATTGACAGCGATCGCAGTCGGCCTCGCGGCCCTCGCGTCACGACGACTGAAGCGCAAGTAGGTCTTCCCGTTGGCGAGCAAGAGAGTAGGTACAAAACCGCCCTCACCCCAACCCTTTCCCTGTGGGAGAGGGTTCACCTCACTCCCTCTCCCTGGGGGGAGAGGGTCCACCTCACACCCTCTCCCTGTGGGAGAGGGTGGCGCGAAGCGCCGGGTGAAGGTCTTCTTCACGGGCGGGACGCACGGCGTCGCGGGAGCCGTCAGAGAACCCCGTACTCGCGCAGTAATGCAGGCCGATCACGCCAGTTCTTTCGAACCTTGACGAACAGCTCGAGGTACACCTGGTTCCCTATGATTCGCTCGATCTCCTTCCGCGCCTCGGAACCGATGCGCTTGAGCATGCTTCCACCTCGGCCGATGAGAATGGGCTTTTGGGACTTGCGCTCCACAATGATAGCCGCGCAGATGCGCGTCACTGGCTTCTCGTCTGCTAGGTCCGCATCCTCCCAGCTTTCAAGTACTACCGCGACACCGTGTGGCACCTCTTCACGCGTTGCGATGAGCACCTGTTCTCGGATCAACTCCGCAGCCATCTCTCGTTGCGTCTGAGTAGTGTACAGGTCGGGGTCGTCGTAAAGCGCGGCACCTTCCGGAAGACGGGCCACCAACAGGTCCACGAGTTTGTCAATGTTCTCTCCTGACAGGGCGTTAGTATAGATTAATTCACTCGGCGCACTGAGCGCCTCACAGGCCGCGTAGTGCTCACGGACGTGCTCCGGCCGCAGTCGATCCATCTTGTTGAGCGCGACGACTCTGTGCGCCGAAGCATGGAGGCTGATAAGTTGCGCGATTCGCTCGTCCTCGTCGTTCGGCATTCGACTGACATCAACCACAAACAACACGATGTCTGCACCGTGCAACGTCGCAACTGCTCGCTCCACCATGACATCTCCCAGCTTCGTCTTCGGCTTATGTATGCCCGGAGTGTCGTGAAAGATGATTTGAGCACCCGGGCGGTTCGCTATGCCGACGATGGCGGTGCGCGTTGTCTGGGGTTTCGGAGAAACGATGCCCACCTTCTCTCCCACGATTTGGTTCATCAGCGTCGTCTTGCCTACATTTGGCTTCCCGACGACGGCAACCGCGCCGCACTTCATGAATCCTTCTTACGGAACACGAATCCGATTTCCTCTCTGGCCTCTTTCGGGGCAACTCGGCGCCTGACAGCCTTGCGCGGGCGCCGTTTTGCCTCGCGTCGCACGCGCACCTCGCGCTCTTGCTTATCCGGGGTGTCCTCCTCCTCTTCCGCATCGCCGAGGCCGAAGTAGGCGCCCACGGCGTCGTCGTGCGGGAGGGTTACGATGGGTACGTCAAGGTCTTGGTCAACGATGGTGACGGTGTCGCCCTCAGCCTCCTCAGCGGCGCTGATTTGGCGCAACTCCTCGGCGTCAGCGCTCAGCAAGGCATTCACACTACCCTCTTCTCCCACCAGAAGTACCTGCGTCGCACCGTCGGTTGCTTCGCTCCGGATATGCGTCTGATCAACGGCAACCATCCTGTGTTCGACGATGTCGTACGCGTTCCACCGATTGGGCAGGGTGGCGATGCGATGTCCCGCGCCCTTGTAGTGAATGGTAAGGAACGGAGGGCGACAGTGCACCACGTCTCCGTGGTGGTTCCAAATCTGGACGCCAGCCATCTCGCAAAGGCCCAGGATGATGCGCTCCGTGATGATCGGCTCCCCTAGGAAGACCGTTCGCCAAGGGCCCTCCTCGCCCTGAACCTCGCGGACGACGAAGCTGGGAAGCCCGGTCTGGCTGTACTCCCCGAGCACCGTTGTTCCCTCCTCCGGGATGGCGAAGTAGCTCGGCTCAAGTTGCTCGACGGTGCTAAGCGCTCGCTCCTCGAGGAGCCGAGTCACCGGGTGCTCCCGATGGAGGATCGTTGTTCCCGCCCGGCTGCTAAACGGTTGAGGACGGATCGCGATTCCGGTCACCTCTCTAACCCGCTCTAACACGGCCCGCCCCCACTCGAACTGCCCTGCGCTGTACACCCAGAAAAGCGTCTTGTCGTCTCGCTGAAGCCGCTTGCGAATGGCACTACGAACTTCCGGGCGAATGTCCCACGCGTTTAGGAAGATGTAAAGCCGTGCATCAGGGAACCGCGTCCTGTGTGCGAGGTCGGTAACTAAGTAAAACCCTGCACTCACTCCGGCACGGAGTACCGCCTCACGCGACCCCTGAATGAGCAGCTTGAACGCCTTAGGGTCGCTTAGGTAAGCCAGGCTGCGTTCGTCAATCAGCACAGCGACGTCTGGGTCGTTCACCGGCGCACCCATTGCCATCGTCATCGCCTCCAGAACCCGGGCACCGCGTTCCCAGATCGCCTTGGTGTTCAGCCAGCCATTGCCCCAGAGGTCCATCCACTGGATGCCCGAACCGTGCGCTAATGCGCATCCGAGGCTTCGCCAGTGCGCCGCGGCGAGCTCCTGCGGCGTTTGCATAACCGGGTTGAAGTCATCCGGTTCTTTCGCGCCACTGATCGGCGTCTTAAAGTCCTCTTCGCTGATGTACAGCTTACCGTTCAGCGGCATGCTGTCAATCGGTCCCGGGAAGGCCGCCGCGCCGGCCATGCCTCTGTCGCGATAGGACGGCGGGCCACCGATGATGTTGACGTCTGGCGTCCTTAATAACTTACCAAGACTCAGATGCGCGCTCGCCGGATGCGCCCACTCAAACGTGTACCCGTAGCTGACTCCTACGAGAAACCATCCATTCGAGGCCACCTTGACCTCGCGCGCCAATTTGCCGATGCGATCCACCGTCGCGTCGCTCAGGAATAGGTGATAGTCCACCCATCGCCGCTCCTTCCTGCGAGCTCGAAGAAACCCCTCCCTTTCCAGCGACTGCTCATAAAAGTCCGGAACCGTGATCGTATCGAACTGGACAGATCCGTCGAACCACGCCGACTGCAGCAGAACGCGATCGCCGTTATATCGCGCCCGCGCCCACTCCCTAAACGCCCGCTCCGCTGCACGGCTCGTGTCGTATCCCCACCCGTCCGCCATGAACCACTCCCCGCGATCCAAGTGCAAACCCAGCACCCGGTGTCCCTTATCGTGCTGGTAAAGCGCCCGCGTATATCCGCGCAGAAGAGCCGCGCATACGCCCCAAAACTCCTCGTCGCAAACGCTCGGCTCCGCCAACGAGCCGTCCGCATAACGGAATACTGCGCTCGAAAACCTCTTCTCCCAGCCCTCCGGAGGAGCGAACACCAGACGGAACATCACACGCGCCTCCGCGTCCACCTCCAAGATCCGCTCTAACAGGAAGACAGTCGCATCTAGCGCCGTCTGAGCGCCTTCCTCGTCAGCACGGAACTCCACCATCATGCTGTATAAGTGAACCCCCGCTGACGATGCCTTCTCCACCTGAGCCAGCGTCAACTTCAACGCTTCCTCGTTGTGAGGATTGCCGAAGAAAAAGAACGGCGGCAGAGCGCGCTCGTCGACTACAAGCAGCGGGCGACCGTTCCGAACCATCACCCTCGGCGCGCCAGGCGGGGTCGGCACCGCTGGCTCCGACGTAGGAGCGGCCCGCCGAGAGGGCTTCTGCTCCTTCTGTGCTGTTCGACGTGGAGAGCGCGCCGTCTTCTCGGGCGCACCGCCGTTGGCTCGGGCTTTCTTCGCGGGTGCCTTGCGTGCTCGCCCCTTCGAAGAAGCCTTCGATGCCTCCTTTCGCTCTTCGCCTTCCTCAGCGGCTTCCGAAACGCCCTTGCGAGCAGGTCTAAACTGAAACCCCGGAGCGTCGCTCTCGCGCTCTAAAGAGCCACGTTCGCTCTTATCTCGTCTTGTCATGAGCTCATGAGATGGTGTCGCCCGACGGCTTGAGTTAGGATAACTTCCGCCGGTCACCCCCAGTCTACCCAACCCTTAAGGACAACCCGTCTCTCGCTCGCTGTTGCCTCTAATGCCACTAAGAACCAGTGCGCCCGACCCTCAGAACCCTCCGGTGCCCAGATCCAGCGGCTGCCCACCCCGGCCAACGCCGAACGAACTGCTGAAGGGCAATGCCTTCAAACGGATAAGAAAAACTACTTCCCTCCCAGGACGGAAGCCCGTCCTCGTGTCCAAAACCTGCAACACCGCCTCCGCGCAATGAAGGTCGTAGATAAACGAGAAGTGCGCAGCGTCAAACCGGTTCAAGAAGCCGTTGTATCTCAGCAGCGTCGCCAGGCGAAGCCTCCCCAGCGTTAACCCGTCGAAGTACAGGTTCACCGAGCCCCAGCGGTTGCGAATGCCGTCATATCTTCCTGAGACCCCGAACCGAAAGTCCCCAAACTGCCCCGCTGCGTCCATTCGCAAGCTTCCCCACTCGCGGCGATCAGGAAGGTAGTTCGCCAGCGCCCGAAAGCGGAACTGCCGTGAGGGCTCGTACTCAAGCCGCACTGCAGGCGACTGCCATGCGATCTGCCCCTGCCGGTCCCGGTTGAAGTCAAAACCCACTTGCCCGCCCAAGCGCAATCCCCGCACCACTTCAGTCATGCTGTCCAGGCTTGCCACGTGGAAACTGCCCGTGCGGTCGAATGAAAGCGGCGTGAAGCCGTGCTGCCTTCGGTAGTTGTAGCGAAGCGTTGTGGCTGCCCGCTCGTTCATCCGATAGCCGAAGGTCGCGTTGAGAGAAGGCACGTACTGCGCCGTGTCATCGGAGTAGAACCCTTGCAGAAACCCCGCCTCGAACTGATACAAGAACCCCGTTTGTGCCTGCCTACCCCCGCGAGTGCGAATGTCGAACAGGTAGCGACCCACGTCTCGCTGGGCGAAGTTGTCCCGATAGTTGCCCGCCGACAGCGCCACGGTGAAGTCGGGCAGCCGGCTCCGATCGCCGATCAACCGCCGCCGATCGCTACGGAACGTGATCACCGGGAGTTGCTCGATCGCAGCAACAAAGTTCTGATTCTCTCCAATCGGGATGTTGCGGTTGAACGCCAACTCTGCGGAAGCAACCCCCGCGTCGTAAGTCGCCGTCAGCCGCGTATCGACCACTTGCCGCTCGACGGTGAACGTGCCGCTCCTCGATCGCGCCGCGTTGAGCGAAACCGTTAGGTTCGTGCCGAGCGCTGAAGACCACCGTCGTTGGTCCACGAAAGTAACGCTGTTGCTTACGCTGCGAGAAAAGTTGCCAGCGTTCTCCGTCCTTGAGAAGGAAAGCCTCGTGGACGCACCACGCTGGTTGAGCAGCGAGAGTTGAGTCCCCGTTCGATGGGTCTCAGTGCTCAGGCCCGTCAGAAAACTGAACCGTGACGACTCGTGCCGCGCATCAACCAGCAGCGAGCCGAATCGCTGCTGATGTTGCGCCGATCCCGTAAAGGAGATCCTCCCAGCATTCCGATCGAAGTCGGAGTACGCCTGAAGGAACCCCTTCGACAATCTGCTCGCGTAATCGAACAACACACCACCGGCGATCCCTCGTTTCGACATGATGTCGAAGCGCAGCACACCAGAGTCCTGGCCGACCGGGAAGCCGTAACGAAACTTCGCGTAGAACCCCTCCGTCTCGTTTTGCCCCACATCCGGAAGGATACCGCCCGTCCGCCGCTGCAGCGGTATCTCAAAACGCGGAACAGTCAGCAGCGTCCGGCCCAACGCCCGAACCTTCACACCTTCGAACCCCACCTTCCGATCAGGCACTACGCGCACAACCCTCGCGTCAAACGAGTAGTGCGCGTTCGCGTAGTCGCAGCCCGTGACCGAACCCCCGCGCGCAAGAAACAAACCTTCGCTTCCCTCCACTTCACTTGCCCCGACATACAAATCCGTCAGCACCCGCCCCTTGAACAGCGCCTTCCGCAAATCAACATCCCCAGCTTCCATCCGAAACGTCCGCGCGCGAAAGTTCACGATCACCGTGTTCCCTCGAACCACCTCCGTCTGACCCAGAACGTTCACGTTGCCGCGTAACGCGAACACTTCCTCCTCCACGTTACCAATCGCCTCATCAGCCGTAACCCGGTAGCCCCGGTACTCAAACGTTACACCACGTGCCACCACCTCCTTGCCGTCCGCAGAGCGATCGAACGTCTCAGCCGAGAGCACACGCAACTCGAACGTCTCCTGCTCCTGGCTGTACGGCGGCGGGAGGCGCTGATCCCGGCTCGGTTTCGGATCAAAGCGACGCGGCTCCAGCGGCGTCTGCCCCGCCAAGCCCATCACCCAACACAGCAACACGCATGCAACAATCGAATTGCGTGCCCCTTTCCATGACGGGCGAAGGTCCCCGCGACTCGTCCTCATTCCGATCGCCACAGCGCCACCAACGCAGCAACCACGAACAGCGCATTAGGAAACCACACACCGACTATGGGCGGCAACAGACCCTTCCGGGCGAGAATCTGCGCCGATATGACCCAGATATTGTAGTACAAAAACACGGTAATGATGCTGAAGAGCACGCCCATGAACGCCCCGCCGCGCGCGAACCAGAGCGCGAACACCGGAGCGAAGAACGCGAACACGAAACAAGCCGTCGGCACCGCAAAGCGACTGTGGTAGTCAACCTCCAAGTCCTGTGTTGCTGCGCCGATGCGGCGAAGCCGCTCGATGCTCGCGCGCAGCTCGGCGATCGTTTGCTCCTCCGGCAGCGGATTGCCAAAGAAGTCCTCGCGCGAGAGCCGCAGGTTGACCACGTATTCGTCCTGAACTTCGAACTCGACGAGGCGCTTGCCCGAGAAGATCCATATGGACGGGCGGTAGAGTGTCAGAAGCCCGTCCTCATAGGACGCGCTTGCTGCCTGCAACACCCAATCTTCGTCGCGCTTCGGTTTGTGCAGCACCAGAATGTTGTCCATCACTATGGAGCCGCGCGGCCCCTCGCGCAGCGTGCCTACGTTGACTGTGTACTGACCGTCGCCGATCCGAAAACTGGTATTCGTTCGCACCCCGAGAGCTTCCGGACTGGCGAAGATGCGCCGGAGACGCTCGAACGCTTCGCGCTCGGCGTGAGGAGTAACGCGTTCGGCAAGGATGAAACTGGCCACCGCAACAAGCGCGCCCACCAAGAACACCGGTGCGAGCACGCGACGTATCGAAATGCCACTAGCGCGCATCGCCGAGAGCTCGCTCTCTCGAACAAGCCGCGAAACCGCAAGTGCTGCCGCAATAGTCATCCCCACGGGAAGCGTGAGGTTCAGCGTCGACGGGATCTTGAACAGCAAGTACTGCCATACTGCAGGCATCGGCACTTCCTTCGCGAACATTTGTCCCGCGTAAGCGATCAGAGTGTTTGCAAGAAACATCAAGACTACCGACACTGTGCCGATTAAGAAAGGAGCAGCCAACTCACGAAGCAAATACCGATCAAGCAAGCGCATCTTCGCTACCTCCTTCCTGGGCCTTTCGAGACGAGAATTCGAAACGACGCTCCTCACCGCGAATCAGCCGACCAATATTAGGGCGATGCCGATAAAAAAGCAGCAACGCGACTACAACGTACGTTACGCGGATTGCAAGCGAATCCGATAGGAACTGGACGGAGATTGCGCTCACGGCCGCCGCGATAAGGCTCGACAGACTAACGTACCTCGTTAGACCAAACAACACCGCAAACGTTGCCAACGCCACCGCCCCAACGAGGGGCGTTAACGCCAGCATCACTCCGAGCGAGGTCGCAACCGCCTTCCCGCCCTTCAGCCGTAGGAACGCCGACGCGACGTGGCCAACAATTGCACACGTGCCGAACAGCAAGCCATGGTCCACCGACGTCACCGCCGACGTTAACCGAGAAAGCGCCATCGGGAACCAGAATGTCGGTACGTACCCCTTTAGCACATCAAGCAACAGCACTGAGAGCCCTGCTCGCGCACCCAGTAAGCGCCACACGTTCGTGGCACCTATGTTCCCACTTCCCTTCTGCCGAACGTCTACCCCCATCGCTAGTCCGACCCAATAGCCGAATGGAAGGCTCCCCACAAGGTACGCCGCAACTGCGAGGACGAACGTCCAGACTGTCACGTGGTCACCTCCGCCCAGCATCTCAGCGCGATCTCCTGCGCATCTCGCACCCGAGACGCGAGGACGTCCGCACTCGTACCGACGAACCTGGCAAGACGCTGTTCGTCTTCCGACCCACTCTGCGGAAGCGAGGAGGTGCTCGGCATGTCAAGCAGGTACATCGCATTGCGAAGGTCAGCAAACAGGCAGTACGAGGATATCAGCGCCTCCTTGCGGCCTTCTGAGATGACACCACGCCTCGCGAAAGCTTCAAGCTTTGAGGGTATTCCTGTATGTTCGACGGTCCCGTGTAGAAGTTCGAGCCAACCTGCCAGCCACTCGATCTCAATCGAGCCGCCTGACCCAAGTTTGATGTCGCGCCGGGCGCTCTCAGGCGACACTCGCTCGCGCTGCACTCGCTCTTTCATCTCAAGTAACTCCGTCATCGCGTCTGCGGAAAGACCCCCGCCACCGGCAGCGGCGTGCGCGAGCGACTCCACTTCCGGAATGCCCCGCAGCGAGCGAGCGCGGGTGAAAGCGAGTCTTTCCCACGTTTCCATAGACGTTTCAGCGTACCGCTCCAATGCGGTCATCGAGCGAACAAGGGGCCCGGCAGAGCCTTCAGGGCGGAGTCGCGTGTCCACAGGGATGCGCACGCCAGCAGCGTGTAGCCGTCGAAAAAGGCGCAGGCAGTCTTCCACCGCGTGCTCAGCGGCGGCGAGGCGTTCGCTGTCGAGAGCGACGAAACTTACGTCCCAGTCGGAAGGCAGCAGAGGTTCGCGGCTCCCCAAACGACCGAAGGCAAGAACGTCCACGTCGCCTGCACCCATCTCGTCAAGCGCCAACATCAGCGCTGCATCCGCAACCTCTGTCAATGCTTCTGCTGTCCGCACGCTGTGTCCATGATTCGCGTGCCGCAACGCCACTGCGGTTAAGAGGTGTCGCACCCAAAGGGTAAACGCCCGCTCCCAGTCCATCGAACCATCCGTCAAGCCCTCGGTCATTCTCTCGCGAACCTGCCGGAACTCGTCGTCCGTCATCTCAACTTCTTCAGAGAACGCGACGTCCCATAACTCAGCGTGAAAGGCGATATCGGGTAGCAATCTTGGCGCTCGCTCGACAATCAAGCGCAGCCTCTCGGTAGCGGCTGCCTCGGAGCGAATAGCACGCACTACTTCCTCGCCGTTCTCATGGAAGCTGATAAGTTTGCGAAGGGACTTGGCGTGAGCCGAGTCGCTCGCATACCCGAACTCCTCGCACAGCGCACTCGCCGTCGCAGGCGGCGTCGCCACCGGGATGTGGTGCTCGAGCACCGCTCTCACCTGCCTGCGACGGCGCCGCAGGGCTGCCGCAGCCTCTTGCCACGATCGCATGCCGAGAAGTCGAGCAAGCGCATTGCACTCCTCGCGCCTCTTCGGCAGGTCGTGCGACTGAACGTTAAAGCGGAGTTGGATTCGGTGCTCAGCCTGTCGCAACAAGACGTATCCGCTCGAAAGCACATCCGCCTCCGCGCGGGTCAATAACCCCGCGTCCGCGAGCATCTCCACAGCGTCGAGCGTGGCCGCACCGTGTAGCTTCGGATTCCGAAATCCCTCCATCAACTGCATGACTTGCACGAGGAACTCAATGTCACGGATGCCTCCTGTCCCGTGCTTCAGGTTCCGCTCGTCGTCGCCCTTTTGCCGAATCTCCTCTTCATATCGCAGTTTCATCTGAAGAAGCGAGTCCAAGAACAGCTCGCTGCGCGTGGGGCGATACGCTTGCGGTCGCACGGCATCGAGGAATCGCTCTCCCAATTCGAACGAACCCGCGCACGGACGGCACCGCACCAGCGCTTGTATCTCCCACGGCTCGGCATATCGTTGGTAGTATGCGACTGCTGCCGGTAACCTCTGAATAATGGGGCCAGTGCCGCCAAAGGGCCGCAGCCGGTAGTCCACGCGGTATAGGAAGCCCCTGCCCATCTTGCCCATCAAAGCTGTAACCAACGCTTCACCGCATCGCTCAAGCGCATCGGTAGACGCAACCGCCTCTTCGGCGAGGAGAATCAGGTCGATGTCGGACGAGTAATTCAGCTCGCGCGAGCCGAGTTTGCCCATCGCGAGCACAGCCATCTTCCCCTCGTCTGCACCGACTTGCTCGGCAGCAAAGCGCAAGGCGTAGCGGATCGTGGTGTCGGCGAGATCAGAAAGCGCGAGCCAGACTCTTGGCGGTTGCCACTCAGCACTCAAGTCGTTCCAAACGATGCGGACCAATACGCGCTGTTTCAGGTATCGAAGCCGGTCGAGCCGATGTTGGTACGTCTTCGCTGGCGTGAGAAGCCGGTCCGCTTCCTCAGTAAGCGTTCGCTGGGTGATTGGCTGACTGATCTCGCCCTGGTCGGCGAGAATGAGCGCCATCTCGGGGTTCTGGTGGATGACGTCGGCCATAACCTGGCTTGCGCCCATGAGCGTGACGAGTCGGTGAGAGAAGCCAGGATCAACCGACAGGAGGTCGGCGCGCGATTCTGCGCCGGGCGTGCTGTCTATCCACCGGAGCAGGTTCGCGGCGGCTCGCTCCTCGTCGGCGCTAGCAGCAAACTCGGCGCGCATGGATTCCGCGAATGCCGGCCCACATAAGGCCGCTAAGCGCTCCATCGCCTTTTGCACAACACCCCTTCCTTCGCCGTTGCTCATGCCGGGAGATTACTGCCCACGCGTCTCGCGATACCAAGCGCACCGACGCCGAACCGCACACTCGCCGCATCTCGGAGACCGCGCATGGCAGGTACGGCGCCCGTGGCGGATTAGCGCGACATGAAAGCGGTAGGCGAGGTCGGACGGCACCATTTCCTCCAGAAGGAGGTGCGCGCGGTCGGCACCGACTCGTTTCTCGATGAGACCAAGCCGCCATGATACGCGAAAGACGTGCGTATCGACAGGAATCGCAGGAAGACCAAAACCAAAGCAGAGCACGATTGCCGCTGTCTTTGGGCCGACGCCCGGTAGCGATAGGAGAAAGCGGCGCGCTTCCTGTATGTCCATCTGCCTCAGTGGTTCGAGCGTGTAGGCGCCAAACTGCTTACGCAGTTCGCGCAGCACGGCGCGGATTGCACGCGCCTTCTGATTCACAAGGCCTACGGTGTGGATTTCTTCGGCGAGCTGTTGTTCGCTCAAGCGGGCAATCTGATCCCAGGAGCGATATCGCTCTCGGAGCCGAAAGAAAGTTGGAAACGATGTGGCGTCCGAAGTGTGCTGGCTCAGGATGCAAGAGATGAGTTCATCCATCGGGTCGAGCCGCGTCCTCTCGTCGCCAACGCCGTGCTGCCCCTCAAGCGTCTCAACAAGTTTGCGTATTGCAGCCTTCGTCCATGCCACGCGCGGCATTCTGGCGCAGAAAGAGTGAGGGCGGCAGATGCAAGCTTTGCCGCCCTGACAAGGTCGCGCCGAGGCGGGCGCTAACTGGGCGTAACCCTGATTTGGTTCACGTTCGTAAAGAACGTGGCAACGCTGATCGGCAGGTTGACTACGGAGCGAACCTGCATCATGATGTTGCCGTTCGAGTCCCGGTAGTTCGTGGCTGGGATGTTCTGCCTCGTGAACGTCTGCTCGGACGTACCAACGGCAAAGGTGGCGACGCGCTCCCACAGACCCGTGGTGACGTTCTTAAAAAACACTCGAAGCTCGCCGCCCACGGTCTGGTCAATCCTTGCCGTGATGGAGACGTCCACCTCTTGCAGGTTCGTGATGTCTGTCTTCAGGTTTAGCTCCAGCGTCGTCAAGTTTGCCTGGTCGAGTTCCGGAGTGAAGTCGGAGAACGTGCGCATGATGCGAGCGTCTACGCAAAGAATATCGCGCAAACCGCCAGACACGATTCCGCCGTCCGGCGTCGTGATGTTCGTCATCCAGATCGCGTTCTCCGGAAGAAGGCGACGAATAGTGCCGTTGTAATCAACCAGGTACAGCTCCCCGTTCGCGTCCACGCCGAACGAAGAGAGGCTGCCAACGAACCCCGTGCCGCCCACATCGTTCGTGTGCTCAATCTGGTTGGTGACCGTCGCCTCGCCGGTGTTCGGATCGATCGCCAGCCCGATTGAGAAAAGCCGGCGAGATACAAAGTCGCCGTAGAAGTAGCGGCCGAAAAACTCGCAGCCCAGCATCGTACCACGGTACACGTACCCGCCGATAATCGAGGCACCCACGTCGTGTCCATATTCCCAGATCGGATCGGTCAACGGAGTATAAGCAGGCTGGCGCTGCGTATTGTATGGGTGCCTCCCTTCGCGAATGCTCCAACCGTAGTTCCTGCCACCGCGGTCGGCGGGCTCATAGTTGATCTCTTCCCAAGAGTTTTGGCCCACATCCGCGATAACGAGGGCGCCGGTCCCGCCCATCTGCGGGCTGTCGAACGAAAACTTCCACGGGTTCCTTAGTCCAAAAGCCCAAATCTCGCCAAGTGCGCTGATTGGGTCGCCATCAAGGAACGGATTGTCCGGTGGCACACGGTAGCCGACGTTGTCCGTGTCGGAGACGTTGACGTCAAGGCGCAGCATCTTGCCAAGCCAAGAGTTCGGGCTCTGTGCGCGGTTGTTGGGGTCGCCACCTGAGCCTCCATCGCCCATGCCGATGTAGAGGTAGCCGTCCGGCCCAAACATCAGAGTGCCTCCATTGTGGTTGGAGAAGTCCTGTATGATGAATCGGTTGGTGCCGAACAGGAAGTCGAACCGCGAGGATGGGTCCGCCCGCAGCGGGTCGTTGACGGATCGCTTGAAGCGCGCGATCACGGTGTTCCCGCTGGTGTTTGTGAAGTTGACGTAGAAGCGCCTATTGTTCTGGTAGTCCGGATCGAAAGCCATGCCAAGTAAGCCTCTCTCGCTCCCGCTGGGGCTCACGATCCCGGTCAGGTCAAGGAAGTCCGTGCCGAGCAGGTTCCCGTTTTGGATGATCCGAATCCGACCGCGTTGCTGCAAAACGTACTGCACGTTCGGCATTGTCGGGTCCTGCACCATGTGCACCGGAAGCGACAAGCCTGTAACGTAGGTCTCAACCTTCAGTTGTGGCGCGGCGCCAAGAGCGAAGATCACACCCATGGCCGCAACGCCCAGGGCGCGTGCTGAAATCAACATCGTTTGAATCCTCCTTTCCGATGACTACTTACGAGACGGGATGGCCGCCCGTTCCCGTTCGTAAACCCAGTGAATTGCCGGTTTGGCCTCTGCTTGCGCCCGCGTTGCGACGCTGCGAAGGTATTCTGGCGCGAGGTGAAACTGCACGAGTATCAAGCCCGCGACCTGCTTGCCAGTTATGCCGTCCCTGTCCCCGCCGGCGAAGTCGCCGCCACTCCCGAGCAGGCAAGAGAGATGGCCGAGCGGCTCGGCGGCAAGGTGGTCGTGAAAGCCCAGGTCCTTATGGGGGGAAGGGGCAAGGCAGGAGGCGTAAAACTTTGCAACTCCCCGGCGGAGGCAGCCGAGTTCACCCGTAGCATCCTGGGAAAACGCCTCGTTTCGGTTCAGAACCCAGAGGGGATGGTGGTCGAGTTGGTCCTCGTCGTGCCGATGCTCGATATCGTTGAAGAGTACTACGTGGGCATTCTCCTCGACCGCGCGAAGCAGCAGACCGTCGCGATGGTGAGCGCCGCCGGAGGCATGGACATCGAGGAGGTCGCGGCAAAGACCCCTGAGGCGATCGCGCACATCCCGGTAAACCCCAAGTGGGGACTGTGGGAGTACGAGGTGCGCGACTCGCTCACTGCTATTGGCTTCAGGGCGGAACACGTTGGACAGATGGCGTCCATGGTTACGCGCTTGGCGCGCGCCTACGCCGCGGAGGACGCTACGCTTGTCGAGGTAAATCCATGCGCCCTGCTTGCGGATGGGAAGATCGTCGCGGCAGATGCGAAGGTAACGATCGATGACGCCGCGCTCTTCCGACGCCCGCAATGGAAGGAGTATGCTGACGACGCGGCAGGCGACCCGATCGAAGCAGAAGCCGCCCGCAGGGGCATCGCCTACGTAAGGCTAGATGGAAACGTCGGGGTACTTGGAAACGGCGCCGGTTTGGTGATGCTCACGCTGGATGAGATCGCTCGTGCAGGAGAAAAGGCCGCAAACTTCCTCGACGTCGGAGGAGGGGCACAGGCAGACCGCGTTAAAGACTGTATGGAATTGGTGCTTATGGACGACAGGGTGAAGGCGATCCTCGTGAACATCTTCGGCGGCATCACCCGAGGCGATGAAGTCGCGCGCGGAATTATCGCCGCCACCGAGAAGCTTGAGGTCAACGTACCCATCGTCGTCCGCGTCGAAGGAACGAACGCCGCGGAGGCGAGGGAGATTCTCGCGAAGGCGAACCTCCTTCCCACAGCCACGGTGCAGGAAGCGGCGGAGAAGGTACACGCCCTGCTCGCCTCGTGAGCGGATTCAGTCTCCCAGAGACCAAGCCCGCCGTAATCGGCATCCTCAACGTTACGCCGGACAGCTTTTCCGACGGGGGGAAATACGCTTCGCCACAGGAAGCCATCGACGCGGCACGGCGCATGATCGCCGAGGGCGCACACCTGATTGATGTCGGAGGCGAGTCCACTCGCCCCGGAGCAGCACCAGTGCCAGCGAACGAAGAGGCGACCCGAGTCTTGCCTATTGTCAAGGCGCTTGCCGCGGAAGGCATTCCCGTTTCCATTGACACGCGGAAGCCTGAAGTGGCAGATGCTGCCCTTGCAGCGGGGGCGTGCGTGCTCAATGACGTCACCGGGCTTCGCGACCCAGCCATGCGCGCCCTCGCAGCAAGGCACGACGCGACCGTCATCATCATGCACATGCAGGGAGAGCCTCAAACAATGCAAGCGAACCCCGAGTATGAGGATGTCCTCGCTGAGGTGAGCGCTTTCCTCAAGGCCCAGGCTGAGGCATGCATCGCCGCTGGGATTGCGGAGGAACGAATCTGGATTGACCCTGGAATCGGTTTCGGCAAGACCGTGGAGCACAACCTCACACTCTTGCGAGCAACGGGCGAACTGGCGGCCACGGGCTACCCTGTGGTCATCGGAGCGTCCCGCAAGTCGTTCATCGGCCGGCTGACCGGCGAGGCTGACCCGACTCGCCGCCTCGGGGGCTCGCTCGCCGTCGCCCTCTACGCGACGCAGTTGGGAACGGCGGCTCTCCGGGTTCACGACGTGGCGGAGACCGTGCAAGCGATCGCGCTGTGGCGCGCTCTCTCCTAAAGAATCGTGGTCTTCATGTCTCTAGGGGCTTGACTTTCATGCGGATATTCGAATAGACTGACCGGAGCACGGGGCTGCAAGGCCAGCCCGACCGAGACGGAGCAACGAATGCACTACGAAGAAGTCGAGTTTGTACCGAGAGAGCCGGGGCTTCCCGACTCGGAGACCAAGCGGAACCGAAGAAACGGTTGGATTCCCGGGATTATTTCCCGCGGAAACGAGCCGCCTTCTCCCATCGGCTTGGCGGAAAAGCGGTTCGCTAACGCCGTTCACAAAACCGGAGTCGGTGGAATCATGCGCCTCATAGACGACCGCGGCGGCGTACACTTAGCACAATTGAAAGAACTACAATGGCACCCGACCTCTCGCAAGTTGCTCCACGCCTCCTTCACCGAGGTCAAAGCGCGGGAGGAGGTCGTAGCCAACGTTCCTCTAATCTTCCAGGGGGAGCCGGTGGCGGTAGCAACGAAGTCAGGCCAGCTCGTGCGCCCTGGGGAGTCAATCGCTGTTCGAGCCAAGGTTACAAACCTGCCGGACGCCGTGGGGATCGATATCTCCGAGCTTCAAGTGGGAGACACGGTTACTGCCGCAGACGTCGTGCTGCCGGCGGGCTGCGAGGCTGCACGTCCGGAGTCGGTCATTTGCTCTGTTATCCCGCCGACGCTTGCGGTCGAGGGCGAAGAGGCCGCCACCGAAGAGGAACAGGGCGCCGAGCCAGAGTTGATCGGCGCAACTGGCGAAGCCGAGGGAAGCGGCGACAACCAATCTTAGTAGGGAGCGAGTCGGTGGAGGTTACCACGCACTATGAGTATTCTTTGCGCTGTAAGAGCCGCGTCCGAGGAGGCTCTGCGAGAGCGAATTGCCCGACTGACTGAGTCGGAGCCGCCACCTGGAGCGCTGCTTCAGCAGGGCGAGGTCGTTCTCGCAGGATACGCCCACCGCAACGGTGCCTTTCCGCAGCCGCTGACCGCGAAGCGGAACACCCAAGCCATCCTGCTCGACGGCCACATCTTCAACGCCCAACGCATTCGCGAAAGCCTGAAACCCAAGCCCCGCGCCACGAGCGAGGCGGCTACGGTGCTCGGCCTTTACGGCAGCAAGGAGCGCAAGGTCGTGCACTACCTTGATGGGATGTTCTCGCTGTTCATCAGGGACGGCGACGCGTTTTACGCCGCCCGCGACCCGCTTGGAACGCACCCGCTGTACTTCGCGCAGGTGAACGGCGGCTGGCTGTTCGCGTCAGAACTCAAGGCTTTCGGCGACTCGGCACAGTCCCTATCCGAGTTCCCTGCGGGTTGTTACTTCCACTCTGAGGCTGGACTGCGAAGGTACTTCAGACTTGAGGGTCCCGCGAAGCCGATCAATCCAAGTGACGCCATCGAGATCGTCCGCGTGCTGGTTACCGACGCGGTGAAGAAACACACAGCCGGGAACGACATTGGAATCCTGCTGAACGGCAGCGTGGAGTCGAGCATCATCGCCGCCCTCGCCTATCAAAAGAATCGCAAGATTCGCACGTTCTCCGCAGGCCTCGAAGGCTCGCAGGACGGCCACACCGCGAAAAAGGTCGCCGACTGGCTGGGCGTGAAACACACGCATGTTGAGGTGTCCGTCGAGGACATCCTGAACCACCTACAAGAGATTATCTGGCTGCTCGAATCGTTCGACGGCCCCGTCGTTCGCCATGCGGTAGCGGACTACTTTGCGTTGCGCGCGGCCGCCGAAGAGGTCAAAATCATGGTGGGCAGCGATGCCGCGAACGAACTGTTCGGTGGCTATCCTTACCTTAGACCGATGTACGCCGAGAAGCTCACCGCTGAGATCAAGCGCATCACCGAATCCCTCCATCGAACCCACCTTCTTCGCTGGAACCGGGTTACTGAGGCATGGGGGATCCAAGCCCGCGCCCCGTTCACCGACCGCCGCCTCGTCCACGCCGTCTCCAAACTTCCGGCGAACTTCAAAGTGAGCGAGGACGGACGCGCCAAGTGGGTCCTCCGCCGTGCATTCAGCACAATGCTGCCGGCCTGGATCGTAGACCGACCTGATAGCGAGGACGTCCACAGCGTGGGCATTCAGACCGCGCTCGCTGAGTACGCTGACTCAGTCTTTACCGACGAAGATCTCTCCCGGCACAAAGGACGAGACACCGACGGAGAACCCGTCTTGAGGACGAAGGATGAACTTCTGTATTATCAAATCTGGAAGCAGCGCTTCCCGAGGGAGTTTCTGCCGCTGGTCGGACGTACTCAATTCTGAAACGCGACAACGTACCATAGACCGATGAAAGACCTGTCATGCGAGTGAACGAAGATCCCCTCCAGACCGAGACTCTCGGCGGAGAGAGGTTCAACGTCGTGGACAGCGCGTCCACCTTGCTCGCGTCTGACACCGCAAATCGATTTGCCGCCGCCTTGCTCGCCGCACTCGGGCACCGGCGCCGGCTGCGCATCGTGCGGCTACTTGCCAGGAACGGCCCGATGAGCGTCGGTGAGATAGCGAAGGAGGTCGGCGCAGCCCAAAGCAACGTGTCGCAGCACCTCGCCGTTCTCATGAGGTCGGGCGCCCTCCTGCGAGAAGAAGCGGGCGCAGCGCGGCGATACAGCCTCCGGGACGCGCGCGTCGTGGAGCTGCTCCGCCTGGTCGAGGAGTTCCGCCTCGAGCACAGGGAGGACATTGCCGAAGGCGTAGACGCCTGACCCGGCTGCAAGGCCTACCGGGTTGTGCGGTCGCTTTCAAGTAATTCCCATGCCCCTCGCGCGTCTATAATCCGTGAGCAATATGGGGAAGAGAACGACTCTGTTGGTTTTCACAGGCCTTTTGGCTGCTGTCGCCTACATCGGCTGTGGCGGAGGCGGTAACGGCTCTGGAGGCGGAGGGGGCAACGTAACCTATTTTCTTGTGCGCGTGGAGAGTCCAGGTCAAGACCCCCTTAACATCGAGGGGGGCACGACCAGCGCCAGCGTTACCTTCGAGTTGGCAGGCTACGTGCAGGGCACGGGCCAACGAATCAAGCTCCGACCATCTCGGTGGGCGTTGGAGGATGTTCAAGGTAACGTCGGAGAGCTCAACGCAAGCACCGGCGTGTTCACTCCGGGCACACAAGGCAGCGCATTTGTGAACGTGACTTGGAGCGGCGATCCAAGACCGCAGAGGCTCCAAATCGCCGTGCGACCCGCCGGTTTGCCGCGCCTGAGCGGTACGGTCATTGGCTCGGGCAGCTCGACCGCCGGGACCGTGGTTGCATTCTTCGATGACGCCAACCAAGAGGTCGGACGCGCGACCGTCATGTCGGACGGGCGCTTCACCGGGCTTGTGCCTGATACAGCCACAAGGATCAATGTGCCAATCAAGGCGCCGGGCTACTATCCTGGCGAGTGGACTTACAACGGTAAGACGTACAGTTGGACTGTGCAGAACTGCCACGCGCTTATGATTCTGGATCAGCCGCTGGCTTCTGGCCAGACAAGCAACCTGCAACGTCCCATCGGCCTCTTCGTTCAGTCTCAGCAAAGCCCGCCGCCACCACCACCCACCGGCTGCGGCGGCTCTTAGTCAGCCTCAGGATGTTTGCCTGACTGCTCGTAGGCTCGGAGCACCTCTTCGGTGTCTCCATCCATCTCCACGCCTCCGCTACGCATCCAGATGACGCGACTCGCTGCGCGGCGAACGGCCTCCATGTCGTGCGAAACGAACAAAATCGCGCCGCCATTCTTTTGGAACTCAGCGATGTGTCGCAGGCACTTTCGCTGGAACTCAATGTCGCCAACCGCGAGCGCCTCGTCAACCAGCAGGATGGAGGCATCGACATGCACGGCGACGCTGAATCCCAGGCGCAGCAGCATGCCGCTGGAGTAGGTCCGCACCGGGGCGTCCACGGAATCGCCGATTTCGCTGAACTCGACAATCTGGTCGAGGCGTTCCGCCACCTGCCGGCGCGTCAGCCCGAGAATGACGCCGTTGAAGAACACGTTCTCGATCCCCGTTAGGTCTGGATGAAAGCCGGCGCCTAATTCCAAGAGCGGCGCGACGCGCCCGTTCAGTTCCATTACGCCGGAGGTCGGCTTGTAGACGCGTGCGAGCAAGCCGAGCAGCGTGCTCTTACCCGCCCCGTTCTTGCCCACTACGCCAACGCACTCACCGTGCTCGACCGAGAACGACACGCCCGCGACGGCACGCAGTCGCTCACGTCGTCTGTTCCTCCACCATAAGAGTTTGCCCTTGAGCGACGCGTACCCGGTGTGCGTTACATCGAACTCCTTGATGAGGTTCTCAACCAGAATCGCCGGCTTGCTCATGGCCTCTCCACGAACTTCCATTTGACCGAGTTGAAGTAAGCGTAACCCAGGAGAAGCACGAGCACCGACACCGCGCCCGCGACGCCCAACATCCCCCAGTTGAGCGGCAGGTTGTGTGTTTCGATAACGTCGCCGGTCCTGGTGACTGTGATCGGCTGAGGATCGAGCATTAGCTTCCGGTATCCAATGAGCAGCATCGCTATAGGATTCAGTTCGTATGCGGTAAAAAGGGGCCCCTGCCAAACCACCGGCATATCCGGCGAGTGAATCGCTGCATACACCTGCTCGACGAAGTACAAGATCGGACAAAGGAAGAACAGCAAGTACAGCCCCACGCTGACGAGATACTTCACGTCCTCGTAGAACGTGTTTAGGGCGGAGATGAACAGCGCCAGTCCGAGCGTAAGGCAGAACTGAAACGCAACCAGGAGCGGCAGCGCAATGACGGTCGCTCGAAATGGGTTCTCGCCTGGATTCAACCACCAGACGAACAGGAGATAGACGAAGAACACCCCCATCGCAAGGATAAAGTGAAGAAAGTTCGCAATCACGCTCCCAATCGGCAAAATCTCCCGCGGAAAGTAGATCTTCTTGAGCAACGGAAGTTGCGACAGGATTGATTGCGCCGAGTCCAACAACGCCAGCTGAAAGAACATGAACGGCAAATACGCCGCGAGCAGGTATGCACTGTAGTTCGGCACCCGCACCCCGAGCACGTACTTAAACACGACGGTCATCACAAGCACGGTTACGAGGGGGTTAAGGATGCTCCAGAAAAACCCCAGGATGGAGTTCTTGTACCGAATGCGAAGCTCCCGGACAACGAACGTCCAGAGCAGCTCGCGGTACCGATACAGTTCCCTCAGTTCGCAGAGCACGTGGTGCCGCACGTTGTACCCCCGGCGGCGAGCGCCGAGTCTTTCCCCACCCTTACAACCCGCGAGATTGGTGTTCGCGAGGACGCTCACGCTCCCTGGCGTTCCAAATCAGCAAGCCTGCAAACTCGCGGAAGCGCCCACACGATGCCCCACAATACATTGTTGCCTCCGCTTCAACCGCTCTTCGCCGCGGCGTGAGCGAGGCGGTAGAGCATGTTCGCATAAATTCGCGCCAGTTTGATTAGGTGCTCGACCTTGATCCGCTCGTCGTTTTCGTGGGCGGGACCGTCCCCCTCCCATCCGCCGCCGACGCTGACCGTTCGGGGCACGGCGCGAGCATAAGTGCCGCCCCCCATGACGCCGGGCTCTCGGTTGTCGCCTGTCTCTTCCCGGTACGCCTCCACGACCGACAGAACCGGCTCGCTATTCAGCGGAAAGTAGAGCCCTGGAGAGTCGTCCATGCTGGCCAACCGCCAACCGGGCCGCTTGTCCGCCAGGAACCTCTCGCATCGCTGCTTCAACTCCTCGCCGCTCCACTTCACCGGGTATCGCACGTTGACCGTCGCGTGCAACACGCCTCGCTCGCTGCGGACTACCCCAATGTTCGACGTCAGGTCCTCGGTGACGTCGTCACGACCGTGGATGCCCAGACCCACGCCGGACGGATGGCCAAACATTACGAACCCCTGACACTTCTCTGCTTCCTCAGGCGGAGCAAGGTCGGCCAGGAGGCGCCAGACGCGGACGAACGCGCTGTCGCCGGCGAACGGCATAGCTCCGTGAGCGGCTTTGCCGAATGCCACGAGCGCAATGGTGCCGGCGTCGTCCATCTCAGCCTTAACATTCCTATCCCAATACTCGCCCATACGCTCGCGCGCGAAGCTTCGAAGCTCCGGAGCGACGGTTGCGACTGCCTCGCACTTGTCAATCACGACGTTCGGCCGTGAGCCGCCCTGGACGCTCGTCACAGTCAGCGCCCCTTGCGGCAGCGGCGCCTCGATGTGCAAGTTGGCGATTCCCTTCTCCGCATGGATGCACGGCCAATCCGAGTCGGGCGCGATGCCGAACGTCGGCGCCTCCTCGGTTTGGAAGTAGCGCTTCACGCACTTGAAGCCGCTCTCCTCGTTGCAGCCGAAGACCAAGCGCACGCGGGCCGGCAGGTCTGCGCGTGTCTGCTTGAGAGCCAACGCCGCCACGTACGAAGCCATCGTCGGCCCCTTGTCGTCCGTCGCACCTCGAGCGTAGATGTATCCGCGGTCAATCTTGGCTCCAAACGGCGGGTGTTTCCAACCTTCGCTGACCGGTACGACGTCGAGATGCCCGAGTGACATCACCATATGCTCGCCTTCACCGAACTCAGCGTGGCCCGCATAGCCCTCGATGTCCTTAACGCGCATTCCTTGCCCCTCAGCGAGGGCGAGCATGAAGTCGAGCGCGCGGCGGACTTCGTTCCCAAATGGGGCGTTGGGAGCCGGTTCGCTCTCGACGCTCGGGATACGTAGCAGCTCTCGCGTCTGTTCGACGAGCCAATCGCTGTGCGCTTCGATCCACTCTTGCGCTCGAAGGACATCCTGGGGCGGCATGCGGTGATGTTACCTCGCGGTATGCTCGCTCCTTAGGTATGCTGGAGACCATCAAAGACACTCTGGAACAGGAGGCGCGCGCAATCCTTGACATAGCGCAACGCGTTGGCGAGCCGTTCGTCAAAGCCGCCGAGTGGATGCTACATTGCGAAGGCAGGGTGATCCCCTGTGGAATCGGCAAGGCGGGAGACATCGCCAAGAAGTTCAGCAGCACGCTCTCCAGCACCGGTACGCCAAGCCTGTTTCTTCATCCCGCCGAGGCGCTGCATGGAGACCTCGGCATGGTCACAAATCGGGACATTGTAGTTCTCTTCAGTAACAGCGGAGAGACCGAGGAGATCCTTTGTCTGTATCCAAGCCTCAGAGAAATCGGCGCCCGGACCATCCTCATCACAGGAAACCCCAACAGCAGTGCAGCGCGCGCCAGCGATCTTGTTCTCGACGTCGCCGTTCAGCGCGAAGCTTGCCCGCACAACCTGGCCCCCACAACCAGCACGACCGTGATGCTCGCCGTGAGTGATGCGCTCGCCCTCGCCGTCATGAAGGCACGAGACTTCTCACGAACAGACTACGCTCGATATCACCCCAGCGGCTCTCTCGGCAGGAGGCTCCTGCTGAGAGTCCGTGACGCCATGCGAACTGGAGAAGATGTGCCCGCCGTACACCCCAGCGACCCGTTCCTCGACATTAGTCGCGCTATAACGAAGGCAGGAGCCGGCGCAGCGTGTGTCGTTGATCAAGAGAACCGCCTAATCGGACTGATCACCGATGGCGACCTTCGACGATGCCTCGTCCGCGAGGGCGCCGCAGCCCTGCAGATGACCGCCCAAGACATGATGAACCCAAATCCCCATCGGATCTCCCCGGACATACTTGCCGTTGAGGCACTTGAAATCTTCGAAAACTTCCCGAGAAAGATTGGCGAAATGCCGGTCGTAGACGCTGAAACGCTCGTCGGACTAATCACGCTAAAGGACCTTGTCCGCCTCGGGCTACAATAGACGCCCACCAAAATGCCTCCCAGCCGGCGCACCCCTCGCCGGATGAGGTATCGGGAGCAAGGCAATCCGATAGCCTTTCTCCCGCCGCATACGCCGCCAAGCGGCCTCGCCCTTTCCGTCTTGCTTACGTCTTGCGCGCACCACCGATCCAACTCCACGCCTGACGAACCCTCACCCCAACCCTCTCCCAGAGGGTGAGGGAGGTATGATTACAGAGTCGAAGGAAACCACCGCTCGATGCCCACGCTACACGTCAAGGATTGGGTTCCCTCGCTCAGTCCTCCCGCAACCTTCTCCGGCGCACACATCTGGGCAGAGTGTTGTGAAGAGAGCCGGGCTCCGCTCCTCGCTTCTCTACTCCTTTCGCTGAAGCCCGCACAGCGCCGAGCCCTCATCATTACCCCCACCGTCGAGCGAGCCGTCCAGTGGCACGGCAGGCTCGCCCTCTTCGGATTCCCCGAGAGCCGACTGCACCTATTGAACCCTTTTCAAACCTCGCTCTACGACGACATGCCGCCCGATCCTCAGACCCTATCCGACCGCGTCGCCGCCCTCGCCGCCCTGGCGTCCGGAACAGGTGTCGTAATTGCCGTTCCCCAAGCGGCGCTGGAGCTCTGCCCGCCGAGGAAGCGGTTTGCCGGGGCAACCATCCGACTTTCTACTGAAAGCGACCTACGAAACTCCCTGCCACAGGCCCAAGTCCCGCATCAAGCCGATGCCGTCGAGTCGCTGCTCCGTGCTCTCGTGCGCATAGGGTACGAGCATGAGGACCCCGTGCGCAGGCCCGGAGCATTTAGCAGGCGTGGAGGCATTCTGGATGTGTTTCCGTTTGGGGCACCGTTGCCCGCGCGCATCGAATTCTTCGGCGAGCAGGTCGAGAGCATCCGAGCCTTTGACGTCGAGACGCAGCGGAGCACCACTATCCTGAACTCTCTCCACATACCTCCCGGCAGGCTGATCGACTCGCGCGAGGGCGCAGAGGCGGTTGCGAACGTAACGAAGCGTTTATCGTCACTGCCAGAGGCGGAGCGAAAGCGGCTCTCGGAGGCGCTCGCCGACGACCTCATGTCGCTCCAAGAGGGCGTACCATTCGATCGATTGGAACTGTATCTGCCAGCGCTTCGACAAAGAAGCACAATCTTGGACTACGTGAGCGAGGCTTTGCTGGTGATCGACGATCCGATGGAGGTAGAGGTCTTCGCCGATCGGGCAATGGAGGACCTCAGCGCCGCGCTTGCATCGCGACTTCATCGCAGCGAAGTGCCCCCCTTCGCACCCCACGAGTATCTTGGTTCACTTGATGCAGCCCAGCGCGTCCGCTGGCGAATTGCACTAACATCCTCCAACTTTGCGCCTAGTTGGTTCGGTGCCGCATTGTCTCATGTGATCGGGACGCAGAGCCTTGCCCCTTATCGAGGCAGGGCACAAGCACTCGCCGAGGCGATCGTGAACTGGGGAGACCAGGGGGCGTTGGTCGTTGCCGCAACCGACCAGCCGACCCGCGCGAAACAGGTTCTGATGAATCTGGACGTAGCCGTCACGGAGTCGCTCGAGCATCCGCCGGAGCTGGCAGTTCGGATTCTGACCGGCAACCCAGCAGGCGGCTTCGTGTGGCCGAGTGAGCGTACTACGCTGCTGACAGACATCGAGCTGTTCGGCGCGGGGCGGCTTCGCCTGCCGCAGAGGCATTTCCGAGAGGGCGTACCGATCTCGAGCATCCTCGACCTGCGACCGGGAGATTACGTCGTGCACATACAGTACGGCATCGGCGTGTACCGCGGCCTAACACGGCGCAAGGTTGAAGGCGCGGAGAAGGAGTTCCTGCAAATCGCCTACAAGCACCCCGACCAGCTGCTGCTGCCTGCTGACCAGCTCGACCGCATCCAGAAGTACCTCAGCCCAAGCGACAAGCATCCCACAATTCATCGAATCACAGGCGGCGGCTGGAATCGCGCGCTGCGAACGGCGCGCGAGGGCGCGGCCCACTTGGCTCGCGAGTTGGTGGAACTGTACGCCCGGCGAACCCAGGCGACGCGCCCGCCCTACGGACCAGACACGCCTTGGCAGAGCGAGATGGAGGCCGCCTTTCCCTACGTCGAGACTCCAAGCCAACTGAAAGCCATCAAGGAGATCAAGCGAGACCTCAATCAGCCGACGCCAATGGATCGGCTCGTGTGTGGAGACGTCGGCTTCGGGAAGACCGAGGTCGCTGTACGCGCAGCGTTTAAGGCAATCCAATCGGACAAACAGGTTGCCCTGCTGTGTCCCACAACCATCCTCGCCGACCAGCACTACGAGACATTTCGCGAGCGACTCGCCCCCTATCCTGTCCGCATCGGGCTGCTCAACCGGTTCCGCACCCAGGCCCAGCGGCGCGCCGTCCTCGAAGGACTTCAAGATGGTAGCATTGACATCGTAATCGGCACGCACGCCTTGCTGCAGAAAGGGGTGCGGTTCGCCAATCTTGGCATGGTAATAGTAGACGAGGAGCAGCGCTTTGGCGTGAGGCAGAAGGAGGCGTTGAAGAAGCTGCGAGCCAACTGCGACTTTCTCACGCTTACCGCGACGCCAATACCGCGAACGTTAAACATGGCGCTCATGCACATTCGGGACATGAGCCTGATAGACGATCCACCGCCTGGTCGTCTGCCGGTTAGGACCTATTTGCGGCCGTACAGCGAGGAGGCAGTGCGGGAGGCTCTGTTGCGCGAATTGGCACGAGGCGGGCAGGTGTTCTATGTGTTCAACCGTGTACAAGGCATCGAGCACGCCGCCGAGAAAGTGCGTAGAATGGTGCCGAACGCACGCGTCGCGATCGCGCACGGCCAGATGACGGCCGACGAGTTAGAGCCGGTAATGATGGCGTTCTACCGCGGTGAGGTGGACGTGCTCGTCTGCACCACGATCATCGAAAACGGCATTGATAACCCGAACGTGAACACTCTTATCGTGGACGGAGCGGACAGGCTTGGTATGGGGCAACTGTATCAGCTTCGAGGTCGCGTCGGACGTAGCGATCGCCAGGCATACTGCTACCTGACATACCGCAAGGGCAAACGTCTCACCGGCAGCGCGCTGGCCAGGCTTAAGGCGCTGGAGGAGTTCAGCGCCCTTGGCTCCGGCTACGCGCTCGCATTTCGGGATTTGCAGATTCGCGGCGCGGGCGACCTGCTAGGCGCAAGGCAACACGGCCTTATGCACACCGTGGGTTACGAACTGTACATGGAGCTTATCCACGACGCGGTTTTGCAACTGAAGACAGCTTATGAAGAGGGAGGCATGGCGGCGGCAAGGCTTACCCACCTCAAGGAGGATCGCCTCGAAGCGGCGAGATTGCCGCCGTTCGACGTGCCAGTTACTGCGTATATTCCGAGTTCCTACATACCGGACGATAGCCATCGGCTTGCGGTCTACCGCCGCATGTCGTTCTGCAAAGATGAGGAGCACATAGCGGACATTGAGGCGGAGTTGCGCGACCGATTCGGGCCCCTGCCTGCACCTACGGTCAACGGCCTCCGCGTGATGAAGATGCGTATCCTCGCCGGGCGATTGGGAGTCTCGCGCGTGGAGGGTAGGCTGGGTCGCTACATCGCCTGGTTCCGCGCCGACCGGGTGCTTCCGGCGGCTGTAGTCGCCGCGGTTCAGCGAGACCAACGGGGGATTCGACAGATGCGCGACAGATTGGAGTGGCCGTACGGACGCGAGCCGCTCCAGTCCCTCGAGAAGTTTCTGCTCGATCTCGATGCGAGACTACAGCTGGAGGTAACACCGATTTCGTAACGTTGACCGCCGGAAGCAGGGTACTGCCCTCACCCCAACCCTCTCTTACAGGGAGAGGGAGTAAAGTCGGACCCACGAGCGGACGGCGGCGCGATTCCTTAGGAGAAGAGCCCTGTGTGGAACGCAGGCAGCGAATCACGCCGCCGTGTCGTCTGAGGCGTCAAGTTCCTCACCGTGTTCGTCTTTGACTTTCGGAGCGGCCTCCACAACCTCGGGCTCCGCGTTTTCCTCCGCCTCTTCCGCGGAGTCGCTGGCGGATTTAACATCACCCAAGAAAACGTACAACTGCTCCACTCCCTGAAGGACTCGCGCGAACGATATGCCGACTTCGAAACCGCCGCCCCCGAATTCGGAGCCCGCCACGACGCGCACAACCTGGCCGATGGCCACCGTCGGCTCGGTCGTTCCGAAATCGATCTGCAGGTGGACGAGTGTCCCGCGCGTGAGTGGCGCACGGCAGCGGATACGGACGCCGGTACGACTTACATTGACTACGCGTCCTAAGCTCCTTCGGGTTTCCTTTGAACCGTCGTCCTCCACGACAACGTGAGACACGACGACCGCCAGGTTCGCTGGCTTTCGTGGAGCTCGCCTCTGGTCCATCCTCTCGCACCGCAAGCCGTGCACGTGAAGGTGCATGCCGCCTTCGTTACGGAGGATTTTCTCTAACTTGCCCCAGCAGACGGACTCGTCGTCACCTGGATGGCGCACCATGACGTCTGTGCCAGGCCAAAGATGCGCGGCATCGTCGCCACCAAGGAGGACGACCACACCATCCGTAATCTCTGCCACCTGAACATCAAACGCGTCGATGTCCTCAGCGCCAGCCATTGTAACCTGCAGCGACTGCCCGGTCTGAAACGGTAGTCCGACGCTCATTCAAATGGGATTATCGGCGCTGTCACATCACGAACTCAGGGCTTTGCCGACGGCGTCGGCACCACGGGAACCATCACGGTGCGGGTAATCCCTGCTTGCTCAAGAGTAAGAACAGCCATACTGCCGGGCTCGAGAAGGTATAAGTAAGTGGCAACATCCAGCGCCGACCGCACCGAAGTGACGCCAACGCGCACGATGCGCTCGCCGGGCTTCAAACCAACAGATGCCGCCGGCCCACCGGGGGAAACCTCCGTTATGATTACCCGACCCCCGTCCTGTTCCGCGTAGCGAATACCGACGTACGGATGGCGAGATGCCCCCTTTGGGTCGAGCATCCCTGCAAGCGTCCTTCGTATCGAAAGAGAAGTAACGGAGAACGCTACGACGGGTTGAGAAGGTCCCACTGCAGGCGCCGCGCGCTCCGCGGAGGCGGCGCCGTTCAGCGACGAAGAAAGAATCGCGATCAGCCGCCCTTGCGTATCGAACACGGGCGTCCCAGAGATCGTGTCCTGCGTTCCTTCGAGGCAAACCTCTGTGAGAGGGATGTACGTCCGTGCATCGCCGACAATTCCAGGAACGTTGACCTGGGTTACCGAGGCACGGGCAGGCCCTGACGGCAACATAGCCAGCCCTACGCCAAGCGGCACGGAGGGCGCCACCAACGTATATGGTACTCCGGTAAGCGGAGAGCTCGGGCGAAGCAACGCAAGGCCCGTCACGGCGTCGACGCGTTCGAATCTTGCTGCTAACGTCCCCCCCGCGGCGCGAAGCGTCAACACCTTGCCGTCAACCACCGGCAAAACGTCAGCGCTCGTAAGCGCCGCACCGTCCGGGGCTACGAACACCGTCTGCCCCACAGGCTGGCCATCTGCAAGGAGCGTGGCAACACGCGGGCTAACGTACGACAGAAGACCCTCGCTGAGAGGCGGTACAACACCTCCCTGCTGCGCAGAGATTCCGAGCAGTGCGACGGCAAGAGCGCTAACCACCGAAGGCAACCCCGTCTGTTCCCTCAAGCTCCATCGCCCTGCCGTTCTGGCTGACCACGACGACGGTCAGCTCTGTGGCATCCTCGTCGCTGACTGCCCTCACCCCAACCCCCCCC
>PSLA01000008.1:12567-18706 GCA_040289295.1 Armatimonadota bacterium | reverse complement strand
GCTGCTGGTCAACGGCACGCTTGCTTGACACACCCGTGCCGGCGCCGTAGGCAGTGGCTGCGTGTGGCCGGTCCACAACGACAGGCTTCACCCTGCCGCTCGAAATATCGTTAATCAACGAGGGTACCCACTCGTGCGGTGCAGGAAGGTCATTCAGAGCGACGGTCAATGTAGGCTTCCGCGTAGAGATGCCGCCGACTTGCAAGTCCGGCGACAAGCTCGCCGTTAAGAAGGCGAGGACTCCAGCCAGCGAGACACCAGCGCCAGCGAACGCCCAACCCCAGCCCGCTCCGCGCTTTCGGACGGAGCCGCTCAGGATACGCTCACGCAGCTGCTCCGTACTCAATGAAGGCGCCGGAGGCGGGGGCACAGCGCGCGTCGCTTCACGCACGCGCAAGTGCTTATCGTAAAGCGCGCGCAACGCGGGGTCGGCTTCGATCCGGCGCGATAGCACCTCGGCTTCGCCTGCGTCCAGCTCGCCGTACGCCAGCAACACCACCTGCTCTTCAATTCTTGGTTGTCTCATTCTTGGTCTGATGGCTCCTTCACCCCGGTGGTTCCCTCACCCCGGCTTTCTCCCAAGGGGAGAGGGGGGCAGGGTGAGGGTTCTTCTCCAAGCAGCGGGGCAAGTCTCGCCTTGAGCGCCCTCCGCGCCCTCAGGACGCGCAGTTTCGCGCCTCCGGTAGAGCACCCGAATACTTCAGCGATTTCCTCGTATTCCTTGCCTTCAAAGTCGCGTAAGATGATCGCGGTGCGATGATGGGCAGGCAGTTCCCTCACAGCCTGTCTGACCAGCGCTGCGGTGCGGGTTCGTTCCATCTCTTCAACTGGGTTGGGCGACACGCCGCTCATGGTCATCCACTCCAGCGCGCCCTGGGCTTCCTTCTGCTCGAGGGATGCGCGGCGTTGCGCCATGCGCACCCGGTCGGTGCACAGATTCATTGCAATTCGAGTGATCCACGTACTGAACCGCGCCTGTTCTCGGAACCGATGTAGGTTGTTGAACGCGCGAACGAACGCCTCCTGAGCGATGTCTTCGGCGTCGTCCTGCTTGTGTACCATCTGGTAGATGAACCGGTAGATAGCCAGACGGTGGCGCTGGTAGAGCGTTTCGAAGGCGGCAAAGTCGCCTTCACGCGCGGCTCGAACGAGCGAGTCGTCACTCGTTTCCACGCCCGCTGGGCCCTGAACAGGTATGGCAGCGTCCATGTTACGGTCCGTTTTCCTCTTCGGTCTCATGCTTGAGACGCCTCAGGGTTTGCTGCGTTACGCAGCATCGCGCGGCTCCCTCACCCCGACCCTCTCCCAAGGGGAGAGGGGCATAAAGCCCGCAACGAACCCTGCTCGCGGGGACGCTCGCGCTCCCTGAGGCTACCCCATCTTAGGGGAGGGCGAGCCTCCGGCCAGCCATCGCTCCCCACCCAGACCCTCTCCCAAGGGGAGAGGGGGCCTGGTATCGCGCGCAATCTCGCGCTAATTTCGCCAGTCTGTCCCGTTTCGCTACAATACGCCGCCGGATCAACAGCACGCTTACCATGAACGACGAGATTCGCGGGGTGCTTCGACTCTATGCTCTCGAAGCGGCGCCGCTCGTGTTAGGCCTTGAACTGAGCGTCGGGGCATGCTCGGGGCGCATCGTGGAGGTCGAGGCCTACACGCAAAACGACCCAGCCAGCCACTCGTACCGCGGGAGGACCCAACGGAATGCACCTATGTTCTTGTCAGGTGGGCATATCTACGTTTATCGCTCGTATGGAGTTCACTGGTGCCTGAACCTGGTGACCGGTGAGGAGGGACAGGGCGAAGCGCTTCTAGTCAGGGCTATTGAGCCAACCGCGGGCGTCGCGGTGATGCGTCGCCGCCGCGGGCCGGTGGCCGAGCACCGCCTCTGCGCCGGACCGGGCAACGTCTGCCGCGCCCTGGGAGTAGACGGCTCCTTCTCAGGCCAGGCCATCGGACGCCGAGTGCTGCTCGGCGGGGCGCCCGGTCAGGCTAAAGCGGTTGTTAGGGGGCGGAGAATCGGGATCACGCATGGAGCAGATCTGCCGTGGAGGTTCTGTCTTGCAGGCAGTCGGTTCTTGAGTCGCCCAGCGCCGAAAACCGCTGGAAAGGCTGCCCCCATAAATCCCAGTTAAGCGCATGAGCCGAGAGCGGTAACCTTGGGCCATGCCTGAAACGCATGAGATTCGCCTTGAGGTCGCCCTAAACGAGAAGCGCGTCCCGACGAGCATACGCTGGGAAGCGTCAGAGGGCGACAGCGGAACATGCCGGGCGTTTCTGCTTTCCTTGTGGGACGCCGACGGTCGGTCAGCCCTGCGGATTGACCTTTGGACACCCGAGATGACTGTGGACGAGATGAAGGCGTTTTGCTGGCAGACGCTCGCGATGATGGCGGAGACAATGCGGAAGGCAACCCTGGAGGAACCGCTCGCCTCGGAGATCAGCGCGTTCGCCGAACGGTTCCGCGAGCTCATCGGAATTCCACAAGGATAGCGCCCTGAGCCTACCGCATGTTAGGGAGCCCAAAACACACCAGGGAAAGCGAGCCTCCGTCGAGCCATCGCAACGCCCGACCAAGGAGCAGCGCGCGCATGAAGCCCTCAACGAACCCTGCTCGCGAGGACGCTCGCGCTCCCTGAGCCCACGGCAAGGGGTACGGGCGGGCCGACCCCGCCCGTGCAGCAACGGCTACGCAGCAGCCTGGTCCCGCACTAGCGGCGAGGCAGAGGCATGGGACGTCGAACCCTCACCCGCCTCTCACGCCTCACCCGGCCTTCGGCCACCCTCTCCACTGGGAGAGGCTGTTCCTCACTCCCTCTCCCTGTGGGAGATGGTTGGGTTGAGGGTTCGTCGTTGCCTGGTCCCACGCAGCGAACGAGGGGCTTGCCTCGGTCAAGACGGAAAGGTAGGCGTCGCGTATCTGGTCCTGCGCCAGGTCGCCATATCGCGCCATCTCCCACATTCCTCTTTCCCAGGCGATGACACAACGGAGTGCGTCGCGAATATCGTTCGTGTGGCCTGTGAGCGACTGCCTCACCTCGTCCGCCACTGGCAGAGACTCCAGGATCTCGCCGATCGGCCGTTTCATCAGCACTGGCAGCACCGATAGCAGCCCGGTGAGGAAGTACGAACCCGTGTCATGGATGCCCTTGCATTGCGCTAAACGCGCGCATAGTTTCGCGCGTATCAAGCCCGTCCGAAAGACCTCAACGTCAACCTTCTGGTTGGACCCGGAGAGGATAAGGATCGCGAGCGCGCGGACCGTGTTAAACCCAAGAAAGGCGACCGCCTCCTTAAGCGAAGGGACGCTCCGTGGAGCACCGACGAACGCGCTGCGTACGTAGCGAAGCAGGCGGTATGCCAAGCCGGCGTCGGCCGCGATGATGTCCTCAACTTGCCCTAACGTAACGTCGGGCTTGCACAGTTCTCCAATGAGCCGCAACACGGCGACGCGATTCGTCTGCTCGATGCGGGCTCGAATGGGCTCCGGCTTACAGTGAAAGAATCCTTGGAAGTAGTCGAAACCCAAATCGCGACAGATGATGAAGACGGCGCGACTCTCCACCTTCTCCGCAACGAGTTCCACACCGAACGGGCGTAGAGCCTTGATTTCCTTGAGCAACGCCCGCGGGTTCTTTCCCAATACGTCCACCTTCACGTACCGCGCGAGCTCCAGCAGGGGCTTGAAGCGATCATCGTAGGTGAAGTCATCGAGAGCCAGGTCGTACCCTGCTGCGACGGCGTCCTCCAGTGCAGTCAGCACTGACCCGGTCGGTTGCACGGTCTCGAGCACCTCAAGCACGACGCGCTCGGGCGGCAAGGCGGGAATGATGTCACCGACAATCTGCTCCGTTGCGAGGTTCACGAAGGCGCGGCGCTCGCCAACCAGGGTGTCCAGGCCGACTGTAACCAGAGCGTTTGCGATCGCGTCTGCTCCGGGTTCGCCGCCGACGGCTGCTGCTGTTGCTCCCTCTGCCGTGCGGTACAGAATCTCGTAGCCGTAGACGTCGCAGCACCGATCGAAGATCGGCTGCCGCGCGAGTGCTACGACGAGCGCACGATGCTCCACAGCTCATCGAAATCATTGGACATTCCGGTGCACTTTTGGAGGAATCTCTACGCCCCCAGGCTCAACTTCACGAAACCGAGAAAGGTGGCTTGCGTGCCATGAAGTCCACAAGGCATTGCTTCAGGCATGGCAGTCCGCTGGGGTTGGATGGTTGGTTGGGCGGTATGTTGTTATGCCCGACCACCTTCACCTATTCGCAGCACCGTCCGTCTCGTCGCGCCCACTGGAATGCTGGGTCAGCTTTTGGGAGGGCCAAGTGACGCGGAACCTCCCTCATTTCGCTGGCGGTTGGCAGCCGGGCTTCTGGGACCGACGATTGCGCTCCGGCGAGTCGTACGAAGCTAAGTGGGCACACGTTAGAGACAACCCGGTGCGGCATGGATTGGCGGCGAGTGCCGATGACTGGCCGTTCTCAGGTGAGGTTCGTCACCTCGATTGGCGCGAGTGAACACCGCAGGGAGGGCGAGCGTCCCCGCGAGCCTGCAACCAACCCCCACAACGCATCCGCCTCGTGTTCGCGAGGACGCTCACGCTCCCTGGTGTTTTGTGTTCGCGAGGAGCGAGGCAACGAACCCTCACCCGGCCTCCGGCCACCCTCTCCCACTGGGAGAGGAGTTTTATGCGGGCCTTCGGCCACCCTCTCCCGCTGAGAAAGGAACCTTATGCCGAAGTTTCCCCAGGGCTCAAATTCCCCCGCCCGCTCGGAGAGGCACTCAGCGTTACGCCAGGCTTCCGCAGGACCTCGCCGAGCGGATCGGTGGAAGCGGGTTCAACGTCGAACGCAATCGTCCGCTTTGCTTCCTCCAACGTCGTCTCCCCCGCCAGCACGCGGCGGATCGCGTCCACCTGCAACGGCTCGTAGCCGAAAGAACGGGAAGCGGCTCGCCGTTCGCGATCGCGCTCGCGACAGCCGGGCTCACCGGCAGAATCTCATGGACCGCTGCACGGCCCCGATACCCCGTGTTGAAGCACACTTCGCAGCCCACCGGCTTCCGCAAGCGCCCGAGGAGCGACTCCCCTACGACGGAAGCAAGCGTTTCGAGGTCTCGTCCGCCTTCCGCCGGCTCGCTGCACTCGTTGCAGAGGGTGCGAATCAGGCGCTGAGCCGTAACCCCGATCAGCGAAGTGCTCAACAGATATGGGTTCACCCGCATGTCCAGCAGCCTTGGGATCGCCCCCGGCGCGTCCGTACAGTGCAGCGTGCTCAGCACCAGATGCCCTGTCAGCGCCGCCCGGATCGCCGTCTCCGCCGTCTCCCCGTCCCGGATCTCCCCCACCAACACGACGTCCGGGTCCTGACGCAGTATCGCACGCAACTGCGCCCCAAACGTGAGCCCGATCTTCTCGTGCACCTGAGACTGGCTTACACCCTCCAACTCGTATTCTACGGGGTCCTCCACCGTCATAATGTTCTTTCCGGTCCCCTTCAACTCACGAAGCGCCGCGTACAAAGTCGTCGTCTTCCCGCTTCCCGTTGGGCCAGTTACCAACAGCAGGCCGTAAGGACGACTGATCATTGAGTGGAACATCGCCAGCTTCGTCGGGTGCATGCCAACGTCAGCCAAATCCATTAGCGCCAGCGCCCGATCCAGAATGCGCAGCACGATCCGCGGACCACGAAGGCTCGGTAGCACTGAAACCCGAACGTCCACACGACGACCGTCCAGATTCACAGACATCCGACCGTCCTGAGGCATCCGCCAGTCCACGATGTCCAGCTCTGCCATGATCCGAAGCCTCGTCGCAACCGCAGGCAGCAACTCCACAGGGATCTCGTGCCACTTCTGCATCTCCCCGTCCAGACGCATCCGCACGTCCACCCGATTCTCCCGCGGCTCCACGTGCACATCGCTCGCACCCATCCGAATCGCCTCAGTCAGCAGATGATTCACAAGTCCCACGACGGGCCTCGTGTCCTCTTCGGTGAGCGAGTCGGCGGCTCGCCTCACTCCCATGCGATGACCGAGCTCCTTGCGCGCTTCTTCGACAAGGGCGCCTAACGCGCCACCGCCGGGCTCCGAGCCGTAGTGTCGATTGATGGCCGCCAGCAGCTTCCTCTCCGCCGCCGCT
>PSLA01000008.1:0-12443 GCA_040289295.1 Armatimonadota bacterium | reverse complement strand
CCTGCGGCAGACTGCCGCAGGCACCTTGGCGAGCGCTTCCGGCTCCGGCTCCTCGCTTGCCGGGTCCCAGGTCATCACGCCGCGCATCGCAGCGCGCGCCTGAAGAATCTTCTCTTCTCCGACATATCCGCGCTGCACGAGCACGTTCTCAAGTGGAGCGCCCAACTCGTCGGCGGCCATCGTCGCCTCTCGCAGTTGTTGCTGGGTTATCAACCGGTGTGCAAGGAGGACGCGCCCCAACTCGCTGAACTCCACCCGGTCGCCAGGAGTCGTTGGCGCTCGCGCCGGTTCCTCTCCTCTCCTGGTGGGAGAGGGTTGCCGAAGGCCGGGTGAAGGTTCCTCTCCCAGTGGGAGAGGGTCGCCGGAGGCCGGGTGAGGGTTCGAAGCACCGTCGGACAGCGAGCCCTGTCGGACGGGTCGGAGGGCCTCAACCGGGCCGCTGTCCGCTGAAGCCGACCCTTGCCCAACACCGAGCGGATCCGGCAGGTCAAAGAACATGTCGCTCCGCTCACCGTGTCGAATGCATTCAGCCGGAACGGGGTCGCGCAACTTGAAGAGCGGTGTGGGATAAATCTCCACCGGCTCCGAGGGCTGTTGCGCCTGGGGGCTTCCATCACCGGAAGACTTCTCGCCCAGATAGCGACTCCAGTCAAACTCTGCCATAAAAATGGAACCTCTGCGGTCTGGTCATCTTTCCCGGCAGGCTGGTGGGTGTGCCTGCACTGCACTCCCCCTCCCTGTAGGATAGGGTTGGGCTGAGGGAGTCCAGGGTGGGAGTGCACTTACCGTCTTGTGAAATTCCTTCCACACCAAGGAACGAGCGAAAGCCGTGATTTTGCGGGCAAGGAGCCGCTTCGCCTGGGGAATCTATGGCACAGAGGCCAAACCGATGTACGTTCTGGCACGTGATGGTTCTGAGGGTTTACTGGAGGCCAGCCTTGGCGGCCGAGTCACCCTCGAAGAGATGAAAGTTTTCGGCGCGGAGCTCGCCGAAGCGTGCGCCGACTTCGGAGGCGAGCCGTTCGTCGTTCTCTTGGACACTTCGGCTGCGGCTCCGTTTGACCTGCGCACGCGGCACCTCCTTTTCGAAATCAAGGACATGTTGCTTGGCGGCGGAGCGCTGCAGATTACGCACGTCGTTCGAGATGACAGCGAAGCGGCCGAACTTGCAGCGCTGCGGTACGAGCAGTTCTGCAAGGGCGTCGAGTCGTACGTAACCGCTGTGCCCGAGGTTGACGAGGCCCGGCGCGCAGCGTAGACGCCTAAACACTCGAGTAGGGGGATCACCGCACGCCAGCCTCCCTCACCCCCACCCTTCCCAGTGAAAGAGGGTGGGGGTGAGGGTTCGAACCCGCCCGTACAGCAACGGCTACGCAGCAGTCAGGAACTCGACCTCTTCGGACAAGCTCGCCGCAACGGACTCCGCGTCCGATGCGGTGAGTCCGATGTCGTGCGCGACGAATTCGTTGAGCGGCTCATTCTGCATTTTGGGGACGATTGTTAGACCGAGAGTATCAGCCGCCCAAGAAGCGGCGTGCGCAACGGCGACGGCCACGGACGTCTCCCGGGGCGCTTCAAAAGGTGTGTGGTGGTGCCCGATTCCGTCACGGACGTCCGGGGCAAAGTTCCACTCTGCAGCCAGCATTCCGCCTATGGCGGCGTGATGCGTTCCGCAAATCTTCTCCTCCACTTCGATGGTTGGTTCGGCGGTCACGGGAAGCGCCTCGATGACCTTCGCGAGCAACGGCGGGCAGATGTTGTCGAGCACGACATATCCGATGTCCTGCAGAAGGCCCATGATGTACATCTCCTCTGGGTCAAGGCCGGTGGCGCGCCGCGAGAACGCGCGACTTAGCAAAGCGGTGGCGAGCGCGCGCTTCATGTAGCGATTTGTGTCGAACCCTTCGGCGTGCTGCCCCTGCCGCGCACTGCTGTCGAACAGAACGCTGAGGATCAGCGAGCGCACTGTCGGCAGCCCCAGGATCATAACCGCCTGGCCTACCGTCCGGATTTGACGACCGCCGAATGCCGCAGAGCCTGCCGTTCGAAGGACCTTAGCCGTAAGCTCAGGGTTTTTGAGGATACTCTTTTCAATCCTCGCGACCGAGGTTTCGTTGTCCTGAGACAAGCTGAGCAATTCGGTGTTCGCTTGATGAAGCCCGACAAGTCGCGGGCAGCGCCTGACCAGAATAGAAAGCGACTGCTGGTTAAGTGTTGGTGCGTTCATAGGTGTTGACTGCCTGGCCAACGTTGACCGCATGTCATTATTGTCAGAATGAAGCGGAATCCTCAGGTGAAGCGAACAAGCACACGCGCCGCTATGCCCCACGCACGGATGGCGCAGGAACTAGGACTCGCTCAGCGCTCTCTCCTGTTCGAGGTACTTGAGGCAACATGCGCGCGCTCGTGCACGGATACGGTTGATGTACGCACCGCGTTCTGTCGGCGATAAAGCGCCGCGTGCATCGAGCAGATTGAAAACGTGCGAGCATTTCAGCGCAAGGTCGAACGCCGGGTACACCAGGTGCAGTGCCTTCTCTCCAGCAGTCGGCTCTCCCAGCGCGTGCCTCCCAAGTTCCTCGACTTGGCGGAATGGCGTCTCGACGACGCGCCGGCTCTCGGCTTCATACATTTCGAACAAGCGGAATAGCATCTCGGTGTCCGCCAGTTCGAAGTTGTACAGATTGTGCTGGTATTCAAGGTCGTAGTTGAGCTGCCGGTAGGAGACGGTGTCGTTCCACATCAGGTCTTCCCAGAAGGAGAAAGCGTTGTTCCGCATGAGGCAAAGGCGCTCAGGCCCATACGTGATCTCCGCGGTGATTGGGTTCAGTTCAACGCCTCCCATCTGCTGGAAGAAGGTGAATTGGGTTATTTCCGCGCCGTTGAGCCACACCTCCCATCCAACGCCGGTTGCGCCCATGCTGGGCGATTCCCAGTCGTCCTCCACAAGACGAATGTCGTTTTGGGTTATGTTGAACCCAATGGCTTGAAGGGATCCGACGTAAACGTCGACGATGTCGTCCGGGCTCGGCTTGATGATTACCTGGTACTGAAAGTACCGTTGGTTGCGCATAGGGTTGCGACAAAACCGGCCGTCTGCGGGCCTGCGGCTCGGTTGTACATAGGCGGCACGGAACGGCTGTACGCCCAGGCTGCGGAACACGGTGTCTGGGTGCATCGTCCCCGCGCCGACTTCAACGTCGTACGGCTGTAGGATGGCGCAGCCCTGCGAGACCCAATAGTCGTCAAGACGGCGGATGAGCTCCTGGAACGTCATGTCCGGGCGAGTTTACACCGCGCTGCGCTAGAGAAGAGGGGCGCCCTCCCTGGCGCAAGAACGCCCCCCGCACAGATGCCCCCGCTTGACTCGCGGGTTGGCGCTTGTATTGTAATGCCTTCGTGCTGCGTCCGCAAGTGTCTCCTGGCAAAACCGGCAATCTTTTGATCGGATTAACCCGAGGCATCAGCGCACAACAGACACCGCAACGCCCAGTTTCCGGTGGTCGTTTCCCCAAACGGAAACGCTGAACGGCGCGAAGTACAACCCGAAGTATATGTTCACGTCGTGCCCGGTGTGTTGAAGGCCGAAGGAGGGACCGCCGGCGCCAAACGCGGCTACCTTGTCCGAGAATGTGTCCTGATAGGCGACGCCGACGCGGAGATACGGCATCGTCTCGGACTCCTTGATGAGGTCGACATTGCCGATGAGCCGCACAACGGAATCCTTCCAAATCCATGCTGCGCCTACTTCAACGCGCGGATGCCAGCGAGGACGATAGAAAAGGAATGACTGGGTGAAGTCATCTCCTTCGCCCGGCACGAAGAAGGTGATGAATCGAATCTCGGGCTCACGGCCTGAGTGGAAGTTGGGCGCTGCGCCCGCTTCCCCTCCGGGTCATATCGGTCACCCGCCGCCTTGGGCGAGCAGCACCGGCGCGATGAGAACCGCAAGCATAATCAGTGTGGCTTTCCTCATCCGCTACACCCCCAGCGCCGCTTTCAGCGCCGACCTCGTCGGCAAGCCGCAAAACAGCACTTTGCCGTCTTTCACAATCGTTGGCGCGGCAACCACGCCCGCATCCCTGGCGCGATCGCTATCGGCTGGGTATACGTTCACTTTACAGCCGCAGACGCCTGCCAACTCGGTGACGAGCGTCTTGGCTCGGTCACACAAGCCGCAACTTGCGGCGTAGATGTCAATGGTTGATTTGTTCATTATAGTTCGCCTATGTTGCCTTGCGAGCGCCCCTGTTTCCAGGATGGCGCATAGACAGTCGGATGACGGAAGCTCGCCGGCTTCCCACAAAGCGATCTGAGATCTCACAAAGCGCTTCGTCTGTTCGATCCACTTGAACTGCTCTTCCAGTCGCTCGAGGTGGTCACGAAGCAATGCAGCGATCTCTCCGCAGGGCTTCGGGGATCCATCCACCGCGGCGAGGCACTTCTTGACCAACTTGAGTGGCAGCCCGTGCGCCTTTGCCGAACGGATAAAGCGCAACCTCCTGAGGTCGTTATCCGTGTACTCTCGATACCCCGAGTCGCTCCTGTGGGGAGCAAGCATCAGCCCGACCCTTTCATAGTAGCGAATCGTTGAAACCGACAGCGAGGCGCGTTCAGCGAGCTCCGAGATCCTCATTTCGCGATTGAGGCTACACCATGAACCATGGTGGAGAGTCAACCCTAAATTCTAAGGGTTTTGGCGGAGCACACCGAGGGCGGGCAAGAGTCAGCCACCCTCGATGTCGCTCCGGATAAAGAGATCAGAGGCTGCAGTCCAGCGGCGTGCCCCCGGCCTGCATGCGAACGATACGCAGAATCTTCATGTCGCCGATAACCTCAGAGACCTTCTTTTTTGGCTCCAAGAACCAAGCCATGTTCAGCAGCACGGCCGCGCTGAGGAACTCTTTGTTCACGCGCCCTTCAGCGATCTTCTGAGCGCGCTCTTCGGGCTGGCCTTCGTCCATGGCTCGCTTCTTTTCGACTTCAATTTCGCGTTGCAGCCGCTCCTGGTCAATCTGAGACTCAGAGATGACCTCGATGCTCGGGAAGGCGACCACCTGCATTGCGACCTTTGAAGCGAGCGCCTCATCGCCGCCGTCAGCGACGACCACAGCAGCTTTCGCCTTGTCGTGGTGCAGATAGGTGCCGATGGTCTTGTCGCTTTCGATCCGCTTCACCGCCCCGAGCTGGATGTTCTCGCGAATCTTCGCGACAAGCGCCTCGATGCGCTCGCGCACTGTCATGCCTCCGACGGTTGCGGAGAGCGGGTCGTCACCTGGCTCCTGCTCAAGGAACGCTTCCGCGAGCGCCTGCGCCTCGGTGATGAACTCTTCGTTCCTCGCGACGAAGTCCGTTTCGGAGAGAAGCGAGAGGAGGGAGACTGTCCCAGGCTTCTTCGCAATTGCGACGACCCCGTTCATTACCTCGCGATCAGCGCGCTTGGCAGCTTGGGTTTTCCCTGCCTCGCGCAGAATCTCGCGTGCGCGGTTGAAGACGGCTTCCTCGTTCGCTTCACCAGGTTGGTCGGCGGCAGCGTCTTGGAGCGCACGCTTGCAGTCCATCAGCGGCGCGTCAGTTTCGTCCCTCAGTTTCTTAACAAGTGTAGCAGTGATTTGCATATCTTAGTCCTCGTCCATGGTCTTGGAGCGGGGCCGCTTTGCCACTCGCTCTTCATCGTCCATGTCGAATTCGTCGAACGATTCGTCAACGTCATCGCTTTCGTTCGTTTCCGCCTTTGCTGCGCCGATGCATTCGAGGTCGTCCTCGATGCTGTATCTTCTCAGCATCTCAAGTTCGACCTCGCCAAGCTCGACGCGTCCGCCCTCTTCATCGTCTCCTTCTGCAGACGGCTTGCCGCCGGCGATGAGGTCGGCGATTCGCCCTGTGATTAACTTCACGGACCGAATCGCGTCATCGTTGCCTGGAATCACGTAGTCGATGGGCTCCGGATCGCAGTTCGTATCAACGATGGCGACGACGGGAATCTTCAGCCGGTTCGCTTCCTTGACGGCGAGGTCCTCGTGCTCGACGTCCACGAGGTACATCATCTTTGGCGGCTCGTGCATCTCGAGGACGCCTTCGAATAGCTTCCGAAGTCGCTCGCGCTCCTTCGTCCGCTGCAACGCCTCCTTCTTTGTTAGGCGTTGGAAGTAGCCTTCCGCCTCCATCTTCTCTAGTTCCTTCAGGCGCTGGATGCGGGCTTGCATGGTGCGCCAGTTCGTGAGCAGCCCGCCCATCCACCGCTCGCTGACGTAGGGCATGCCACACCTCTTGGCGCACTCGCGCACAACACCCGCTGCCTGCTTCTTCGTACCGACGAAAAGCACGTTGCCGCCTCTTTCCGCCACTTCTCGAATCGCCTCGGTGGCTTGGTTAAAGAGCTGGATGGTCTGGTGTAGATCAATGATGTAGATCCCGTGTCTTGCGCCGTAAATGTAGCGCTTCATACGCGGGTTCCACTTGCGCGTCGCGTGCCCGAAGTGGACGCCCGCCTCGAGCAACTCGCGCATCTTCAATGCTTGCATGTTCAAAGGTCCTCCTTGGGTTGGTCCTCCGGCCCGCCCTCCTTTTGCCTGCCAAACCCGTTCGTGACGAGCGGGCACCCAAGCGGCTGAGCGTGACCGTGTGAGATTCGTGGGGAGTATACCCAAACCGTCCCGGAGGTATCTTACGCGGGATGGCTCTTCCCCGCCGTTCGCTGGCGTGGCAGTTCGGCTTGTCCGCCTATTGGTTCGCCACGAGCATGAAGTGGTTCCTAATTCTGAGCGCGGTGCTGCCCGGGCAGGTGGAAGCGCTCGTACCCGGCGGAGAGAAAGGCACGCTCTGGGGGAGGGTCGTCATGCTTGGCGCCCTCTGGGCGCTCGTCGGCCCCGCGCTCTTCGGGTGGATATCCGAGCGGTTTCCAACGAAGTACGGGAAGTGGCGCCCGTGGTTGATGCTCGGTTCGGCGACGACCGTGGGAGCGATGCTTGTTCTCGCGCATCCGTCTCAATATCACGTTATCGTGCTCGGTTACATCCTGCTGCAGATTGGGGACGATGTGGCCCAGGGGCCGTACAGTTCGCTCATTCCTGGTCTCGTACCCATAGATCAGCGCGGAAGGGCGAGCGGCATCATGGGTTTCCTACAACTGAGCGCGCAGATCATCGGCGCGCTCGTAGCGCGTGCGCTCGGAGACGTGGTGCTCATCTACATTATGCTCGCGAGCGTCAACGTGCTGTGCGCTCTAATTACTTTAGCGACAGTGCGTGAGGAGATCCCGCGACAGGAGCGTGCACCCGAAAGCTTCGCGCAGGCCTGGTTGAAGCCGTGGAGGAGCCACGACTTCCGTTGGGTTTGGTTTACACGGTTCCTGAATGCCCTTGGTTTCTACATGGTCTACACGTACTTGCTGTTTTTCCTTTCGGACGTAGTGCGTGAGTTTCAGGTATTTGGTCTTTCCGTGGCCGAAGTCGGCGGCGGATCACCGGAAGAGGTGCGCGCCGCGGCGAGCAGCGCAATCTACGTCATCGTTCTCGAGATCTCGCTCATCGCCGGAGTTGGCGCGCTGGTGGCAGGGCGCGTCGCCGATCGTGTAGGTCGGAAGCGCGTGGTGTACGTTGCTGGTGTAGTGATCGCGGCGACACTGGTGCCGGTGCCGTTCCTTGCGTCGTTCACGGCGCTGACGCTCCTGGCTGTGCCGTTCGCCTTCTGCTACGGGGCGTATCAGTCGGCGGACTGGGCGCTTGCGTCAGACGTGATGCCCGACGCGCAATGCCTGGCGAAGGATATGGGCATGTGGCAGTCTAGCATCTCCGCGCCGCAAATCCTGACCGGCCTGGCGGGCATCGTCGTGGACGGCGCGAACGCAGCGCGTCCCGGCATGGGCTACCAATTCACTTTTCTGTTCGCAGCCGTTGCGTTCGGCCTCGGCTCGATCCTGATCTCCAAGGTACGAGGGTCAACGTGAGCGCCGACAGCGTGTTCGACACCATCGCAGCGCCGATTACTGGCGCGGCGCCAGCGCCGGTTGCCTTGATCAGGGTCAGCGGTCGGGATGCTTGGCGGATTGGCGCAAGCATCGCCGGCGGCGCGCTGCGGGGCGGCGAACCGGTTGCTCGGAGAGTCTATTTCGTCAAGATCGAGAAATTCGATGAAGGGTATTTGACTTTCTTCGCCGAGGGCCGCAGCTATACCGGCGAGCCATCCTTCGAGATCAGCCTTCACGGCAGCCCGGCGAACATGCGGCGAGCGCTGGACCTCATCTGTTCGCTCGGCGCAAGGCTCGCCAGGCCCGGAGAGTTTACGGAGCGCGCTTTCCTCAACGGCCGGCTTGACCTGACGCAGGCAGAGGCTGTCGCAGAGACAGTTACCGCTGCGACTGAGATGCAGTCGCGCCGCGCGGCTGCGCTACGAAGGGGCGCGCTTAGCCAGGAACTCCAGTCGTTGAGCAACCGCACGGCGGCGATTATCGCAACGATCGAAGCGTCCGTCGAATTCACGGATGAGGTTGGCGAGCTCGACACGGCGGCCGCCATCCAAGAAATCCAAGTGCTGCGCGACGACGTGCTTGCGCTCGCGGGTGCCGCGCGAGCGGCGCGCATCGTGCGCGACGGGTTCCGCATCTGCCTCGTCGGACGAACGAACGTCGGCAAGTCTTCCCTGTTGAACCGGATGCTGGGCTGCGATCGTGCGATCGTGACGGATGTTCCTGGCACCACGCGGGACACGATCGAAGAGGCTGTGTCTGTTGGCGGTTTCCGCGTTGTCCTGATTGATACTGCGGGTTTGCGGGAGGCGGAGGATGCGGTGGAGCGGATGGGCATGGAGCGAACGCGCCTAGCGCTGGAGGAGGCTGACGAGATCTGGCATGTGCTGGAAGCGCCTGCTGGGTACACGGACGCAGATCGCGCGCTGGGCGAGTCGCTTCCGCGACAGCCTGACCTGTACGTTGCAAACAAGGCAGACATTGGGCATCCGCCCTCGCCGCCGCCGGGCGCGTGGGTGTTGCTGTCGGCGCTGACAGGCGAGGGCATTACGTCCCTCCTGGACGTGCTTCAGGGGCGGCTGGAGGGCCTGGTGGGGGAGGGTTTGCCTCTGACGAACGAACGGCACGAAGCGCACCTTCGGGAGGCCGCGGAGCATCTCCAAGCGGCGGCCGACGCCCTTCTAAGCGAGCCTCCGGACCTCGCGTGCGTCCCTCTTTACGCCGCTCTGGACGCGTTCGGAGGCATAACCGGCGCGACGGCACCCGACGAGGTGCTGGAACGCATCTTCCGGGACTTCTGCGTCGGAAAGTGAGCGCTACGAATTCGGCTGCAACCGGCTGCCCACCTCGGTGGTAAGGATAGACATGAACCGAGAGCCTCGCTTCCACTGCGGTCTTCCCGATGGACTGCCTCAAGAGGGCGAGTGGTATGCAACCGAATTCGCCAACGACGAGCTCGGTCTGACCGTTCGTGGGAAGTTTCGCCTCTCACCGTTCGACAAGTTGAACGAGGAGCAGACTGCGTTTCTAACCACTTTCTTGCGCTGCCGTGGCGTGATTACTGCGGTGGAGCGCGAACTAGGTATCAGTTACCCGACCGCAAGGGCGCGGCTCGACAGCCTCCTCCAGGCGCTCGGCCTAACCCCGACGGCGGACGCGCCCGTGCAGAAAGTAAAGATGACAGACCGACACAAAGAGATACTGCAGAAACTGGAAACTGGTGAACTCTCCCCAGAAGAAGCGAAGCAGGCGCTGAAGGAGGCTAGCGGACGATGAAGGACCAAGTGGTTCGCATTTTAAGGATGGTTCAGGAGGGCCGACTCTCGCCCGAGGACGCCTTCGACCTGATGGACGCCTTCATTGACTTCGAGGGCTCAACGCGGGAAGCGCCTCGAGATTCCGGCGACAAGGAGGGCGCCGCCCAAAGCGAGAGGGTCGAAGGCGCTAAGTCCGAGGATGTTGACGGCAAGGCCGAATCGTTCCGCACACTGCTCGACATGATCGAAAAGGTGCGGCGTGAGATTTCGGAATCGATCCATTGGCACGACGTGGCGGAGCAGGTGCGCGATGCCGCGCAGAAGGGCGTCAAAACACTGAAAGGCACGGTCGAGCGAATCGGCAAGGGTGGGCTGCACTGGTTCGGGCCGCTGGAGACGAAGACTATTGAGATGCCTCTACGGATCAGGCCTGGGGTGACCCTGAAGGTGGAGCGATTCCACGGTGACGTCAGGGTTGTGGGCGGTTCAGCGGAGACGAAGTTGACGGCAACCGCCACGGTGCGGGGCTCCACGCAAGAGGACGCGAGAAGAAAGGCAAGCGACTGGACGCCCGTTGTCGAAGAAGCGGAGGAATGCGTCTCGCTCAAACAGTCGCCCGGCACCCTGTCGGAGGATGTGGAGATCTGTGTCCCAGCCGGGGTGGTAGTTGAGATCAAAGCGGACTCGGGCGATGTGACGGTGAAGGAGACCATGGCAAGCGTGTCGATCACAGCACTCGCAGGTGATGTTGTCGTGCAGCGCGCGAAGGGGCGAGTGGAGGTTCATAGCCACGCGGGGGACGTCAACTTGGCGCGGGTTGAGGGCGGCGACGTGGAGATCGAGAACCGCGCAGGCGACGTCTCGTTGCACGAGGTGTCCGGGAACGTCAAAATCCGCTCAGCCGCCGGCAACGTTAAGGCAACGGAGATGAAGCCCACCACAGCGAACATCGAGACGGTGAGCGGCCATGTGATGGTTGATATCGCCGAACCCATCTCCACTGACGTCGTCATTCGGAGCGTGTCAGGGGACATTCTGGTGGACGTTGACGCGCGGAGCGATTGCCGAGTGGCCCTTTCATCTGTGAGCGGAAGTGTGAACACCTCCATCTCACTCCAAGACCTCGCCCACAGCCGCGAGCGGATCACTGGGCGGATGGGCGAAGGCACCGGCTCTGTAGAGGTCAGCACCGTGTCTGGCGCAGTCAACCTGCACCCGCGGGACTGACGCCAAGCGCGCTGAAACGGCAGGCCCAGCCGCCACGCTTGCAATCGTGCAGTTCTGACGGCGCCCTCACCCGCCTTCGGCCCCCCTCTCCCGATGGGAGAGGGGTGTCCTCACTCCCTCTCCTTGTGGGAGAGACTTGGGGTCAGGGATGCCGAGGTGCGAAGCGCGTTGGCAGCAGTGGACGTTGAATCGCGGAGACGCGAAAGCTCCCTGAGCGTTTCCCGCTTTTGGGAAAAGGCGGAGCGAGGCGCGAGTCTGCCGCACGGCGTGTTTCGGGTACAAGCGCGTACGGATGAGTTGGAAAGCCTTGGCGCTTCTGTTCGTCGGTACGGTCCTCGCGGCCGGCCTAGTGGTCGGGGCAGTGCTCTACATTTTATTTCGGGCGGGCGGTGGACCGGTCGAGGCGGCGGACGAGCTACTTCAGAGCCTCTCAAGAGGGGATGTCGATAGTGCCTGGCACCAGACCTCCAGGGGGTTCCGCGAAGGAACCACGCTCGAGCAGTTTGCGGCTTTCGTGCGTGAATGGCGCTTGACGGAAGCGACCACCCGCACCTGGCACACAAGGTCAGTCAGCGGCGACGTGGGCTACAGCCGCGCCACAGTGCGCCTCGAGGATGGAAAACGCGTGCCAATGTTCTTCCACGCGGCGAGAGAGGATAAGCGGTGGAGAGTAACGGCGATTGCCGTCGAGGTGGACAACTATCCGTGGCCTATCCAGAAGGGTGCAATCATCTCCGCCGGAGCGAACGGAGTCGTGATCAAGGACTAAGCATCCGGCTCCCCGGCAGACTCAAGGAATCCCTCCGAGACCGTTACCCCTTCGAGCCGCGCTTCAAGCAGCGCTTGCAAGAAAAGGACATTGGGCCTCTCACTCGGAACCTCGACCGCGTCCAACGCCCTGCGCGCCTCAGGATAGTCCCCGACAAACGTCAGGCAGGCGCTGTATGCCAGCAAGGAGAAAGCCATCGCAGCCTCATCTCCCGAACGCGCTGCTAAGCGAATCGCCCGTTCGGCGAACTCCAGCCCATCCCCGTAGCACTGAGCGCGACAATTGCCGAGGCTCGCCTCAGCATTAACCAGCGCTGCCAGATCGTCGCAACCCCCGTGGCTCAGTCGAAGAGCGCAGTCATGCAACAGTTCGCTCCATTCGCACGCCGGCAGCCTTGTGTTCGCGGGGACGCTCACGCTCCCTGAGCGTCATTCCCTCTCCCTGTGGGAGAGGGTTGGGGTGAGGGATGCTCCCTGTGTTCGTGGTTTGCAGGGAGGGGCACGAAGGCGAACCCTGTGCGTACTTTCGACGTATTACCGGTCTGGAAAAACCGCATGAGCATCGCTTTGGTCGCTTTCATTTCCCTTCTTCAACAAGCTACGCCCCTAACACTGGCTGTTGAGGGCGCCGAGCGAACCGCAATCGTCTATGTCCCGAACCAGGTGACTTCGCCGGCGCCCGTCGTATTCGTCGATGCCGTTCTCGTAGATGAACGTGAACCCAA
>PSLA01000007.1:22431-85704 GCA_040289295.1 Armatimonadota bacterium | reverse complement strand
ACTCTTAGAACTCCTAGGTTTTGTGGACTTTTTAGCGCCGAATGACGAAAAAGTTGGAACCTGTCGCGCACCAGGAACGTCTATGGCACAGAAGGGGTATATCGGGTATATGGCTCCGAGAGCAGTGCGGGCCCGACCAGCCACAGAGGAACGCGCATTCCTCCGGATAATGCCCGCCTTCCTGGGGGTGGCTGGTGCGGCGTTTAAGAGGCTGACCGCCTGGCTGCAAGGCGTCAGGGATGCGTTACCGATTGCCGTCGTTTTGGTCGGCGGGTACGCGGCGTTGCGGGTTGCCCCAATGCTCTCCGCGGTGCGGTCCGCCGGTGGCGCGATGCCGGCTTCGGCTCCGGCTGTGTCGCCGTGGGACAAGTCGCTCCTCGGCAAACGTGTTCACCTTCCACAGACCGACCTCAATGGGCGACCGGTCGCTATCCGGGATGGCACGGTTGTGGTGTCGGTCTCGTGCACCGACTGCGCTTCCCCTGAGGCGCTGCTGTCCATTGTTTCGGCGTCACCGATCAAGCCGGTGGTGCTGGTCTCGACAGGCTTCACCGAGCCGTACCGAGGGGCGCTAGACGGCGCCGAAGAGGTGCGTCTGGCCCAATGGTTTGGGGACTCGCCATAGGTGCCGCGAGAGATGCTTCTCCGGGCGCCACAGGCGGCCGTGCTTGATGCAAGCGGCGAGATCGTGGAGGTGCCTCGGCCTGGCGAGACGTTGAAGATGTTTATCGAGCGATTAAGAGGAAGACAATGACACTGCGTAAACGAAGTCGCGCGCTGACTTTGTTGGAGGCGCTGATAGTGGTTCTGATCATCGGGATGCTGGCTTCGATGCTGTACCCGGTGTTCGCGTCGCTGAAGATGAAGATAAAGGTCGTAGGGACGGTTCAGCGTCTTCAGCAGTTTAACGTCGCGCTGCAGACGTACCGCCAAGAGTGGAACGGCGCTGATGTGTTCACGTCGTTTCGGTCATATTACACGGCGGGACTGCCGCCGAACATCCGCGAGACGGGCACCCCCCAAATTGTGCATACTCCTGTGGATCCGATGCTGCCGGGAATTCGGCCCGAGGATTGGATCGGACCGTGTTCGCCGCAGTTCTTCCCACCATCGTTCGAGGGTGGTCTGGACTATGGTGGTGCAACCGGTTACCTGCGAATGGTCGCACACATGTACGACCCTCTCGTGATGCTCATGCCCGTGGAAGGAGGTGGGTTCACAGCGAACTGGTTGCTTTACAAGGACTACTTAACGGAGTATCGTGAGAACGCGGTGGTCATGGCTGAGTTCTATTGTAACCGGCAAGACCTCCTGGTGCGTAGCGCGTACGTGTCGAAAAGAGGAATTGCCCTGCTGCTGAGCGGACAGATTGTGAACAAGTACGCGCAAGGTGATTGGAACAATTTGCGGTGGTTCTCGCAACCGCCTGACTAAAACACCAAACACATGATAAGGAGACACTCAATGACATTCTATCGAAACATCGGTCGCATCTCTGTGGTTGTGGCGGCTGTTGTTACCGTGCTGCTCGCCCAGATGGGGGTGAGCCAGGGCCTGCCCGGAATTCCAATCTGCAGGGGTACTCCGCCAACTCCTTTGCATCATTGCGGCCGTGCAGGAGAGTGCAGCCCCCACGACGCTTGTGCGGGCAAAGCACTGGGGGAGATAGTGGAGGACAGCCGAACCTGGTGCTGCAAGATCGTCACTTTGCGGGGTAAGCAATACTGCCAGCAGTTCACCGCTTATTGGCGCTGCTGCCAGGGATCCGGCGAGCCCCCCCGATACTTCGCGGTATGCAAGTTTGTAGATCAGAGGATGGGAGAGAATTGCGATGGGCAGTTCTGCAATTAAGCGCGCGAAGGAAGGGTATCCCTGGGTTCGAAGGGGTTTCTTGATTGGGCTTGGATGCGTCGCCGCCCTGTACTCGCTCGTGCTGGTCGTTCGTGCTTTGCAGCAGCCTGAGGAGATGGATCAAGCAGCTCAGAATGTTTTGCGGGCACTTGTTGCAGGGGACGCTGCAACGCTGATGAACTATGTGTCCCAGGAGGAGCGGGAGGCGACCGGCCTTGACGAATCGTCACTGAAGGAACTCATTGACCGCGTCTTCCTGCCAGCGTTTGAAGGGTGCAAGCTCGTGCGCACGGAGCGCTATGATCCACCAGCACCAATACCACATCAATATTTTCTCACTGGTGAGTTTGAATGCAAAGATGGATCTACAGTAGCTGTAAGTGCCGACGTCGAAGCTGGTGACCGTCCCGTTTGTGGGTCTTTAACGTATGGATTGGTGTGTGATGCGCTCACAGCTTACGCTAGAAGGGCCCATCCAGAGCTGGAAGACCTGGATTCGGACGTTGGACGCTCCAAGGCGCGCCACGTTGCACGGTACAAGGCGTACCGAGACTTGAAACCGGTCTTTAAATCGCTCCGGCTGAAGAAGGTTTGGCTCCCCGCGACCTTGACCCGGCGAGCCCTATCGTGGGACGAGCTTGAGGAGCGCCTCCGGCGCTGTGCCTACGACCATCAATAGCGCGCGGCCACGCCCCGGGCAACGCGGGTGCCAGCGGGCTGTCACGGGTTCACCCCCTCGCGCAGTCCTCCCGCTCATCCCGCGGGGCAGCACAACATCCCATGGCTCACCCTGGGGGCGCTGTTACATATACTCGAATGACGCTCTTTCCCGGGTGTGCATAACACCTTGTGAGTATATGTATCGGCGAGACGGGACTGGTCTGGCTGTGTTGGCGACCCCAAGCGTCACCGCCTCGTGGGGCGACAAGCCCTGCTGCGGTCCAAGTGATGCAGTCGGTGTCGTTACGGCAGATGAATTGCTCGACGGAATGGTTTTGGGGCGTGACGGACGGGCGAAAGCAATGCTGCTGCCGACCATACAGTGTGTCAATTGCATTCCGATTGGCTCGACCACGCAGTATTGGTGCGTCTTGCGACCGGATGGAACGGATTGCTCGCCCTCGCTGCCCTTCAACAACAACTTTAGGCGCAAAAGGTGGCTTTACTGGTACGATTGTCCAGGGGACGATATAGGAATCTGCTGTTCGCTCTGGCAGAACGACGGGTGTTGCAATTCATCCGACGAGGAGCCCCCTTGTAGCGGGGGAGGCGCCACGCATCGCTATTCGGAGGTGGCGTGCCCGTAAAGCGAGCACTTCGCAGGCGACTGGTCAGCGCAACACTCTTGGGCGGGACTGGTCTGGCTGTGTTGGATGTGTCCATTCAGATATTGGTCGGTTCGCGTGTGGCGATCTCTTTGCTTGCGCTCCTGGCGCTCGTGCGGTTAGTACTGGCTGTGGCTATTAGCCAGGCATTCGTTGGACGGATCAGTGTTCAGACGGCGCGTTGGATGGCGTTTGGCGGCGCGTTCGGTATGATCTTTGTTATGGCTGCCTATCGCGCTCTTCTGAGCATGCGGGTGGTGTCCGCCGGTCCGATAGAATGGATCTTCTTTTTGTCGTCGGTGGCATCGCAGACAATTGGAACAGGAGGATTCGGAAGATGGATTGTCGAGTGCGTGGACGCGTGAACGAAGAGGCGCTTACCCTCATCGAGTTGCTGGTGGTTGTAGCGATCATCGGCCTATTGGCGGCGCTCATCGTGCCGGTCGTAGGAAAGTCCAAAGGTAGCGCGTCGCGAATCTCCTGCATTCAACAGCTTCGGCAGTATGGTATGGGGCAGACTATGTACGCGGAGTCATCCGGGTTACCGTTCCCATCGCCGGATGCGCTCGTCGAGGCAGGGCTGATTTCCGACGCGCTAATCCTGCTGTGCCCGCTTGATCGGTTCGAGGGTTACGCATCCCGCTTCGATGCTTGCCATGGTGAGCCGCACGCCTACGAAACGAGTTACGAAACCCTTCACCGCTTCACTCAGGATCACAAGTTTGTTCGAGAGTTAGAGCGTGCCGACCCGAACCACGGGATCGCGGCGTGCCGCCTGCACGGGTGGCATACCGAGCACTTTGTAGAGGGCCTGCGCGGCTTCTGCGGGTCTGCATGGTTGATGTTCGAGGGCCCTCTCCTTCGTCTCCGCAAGGATGGCTCCGTCCAAACCGCAACTCTAACCTTGCGGCCGTCGAGCGTGCCAAATTCTGGGCGTGGATTCTCCCTGTGGAGCCTTTTCACTGACGAGCCGAACCCGTTTCCGCCACATGGCTCGCAGTGACTGTTAGGGGGCTTGGGCGCTTAAGTGTCGGATTCCGGCTCCAGCGGCACCTGACAACCGGCCCGCTCGGCTCCTAATCAAACGTGAGCAAGCAGTTCTTCCGCCGCCTCGCCAAGGCGGGGTGGGTGCCGCATCCGGGGCAAAGAGCATACCTCGACTCGCAAGCCCGATTTCGAGTGCTCGCCTGCGGTAGGCGTTGGGGAAAGACCGACGCGAGCGCGGCCGACATGGCTCGGCGCGTGTTCCTCAGTCGCAGGAGTCGCCAAATCGCCATCGCCCCCACCCTCGCCCAGGCGCGCATCGTCTTCGAGCGGATGAAGTGGATGCTTACCGCTGTTGGCATGGCCTACACCGCCGTCCAGACGCCTCACCCGACGATTCGCGTCCACGAGGGCGGCAAGAAGGGCGGAGCGGTCGTCCACGTCTTCGACGCGAGAAGCGGGCATGAGGCGCACAACCTACGCGGCGACGGGGCGGACCACATCCTGCTCGACGAAGCGGCGTTCGCTCCCGAAGAGCTCATTACCGAGGTCGCCATGCCGATGCTCGCCGCCAACGACGGGCGCATGACGCTGATCAGCACTCCGCGAGGGAGGAACTTCTTCTATCGCCTCTTTCGCATCGGCGAGCGCGGTGAAAGCGGCTTCTGGAGCCGACGCTCTCCGAGCAGCGAGAACCCGCGCGTCAGCAAGGAGTACCTCGACTTGCAGCGCGAGATTCTGAGCGAGCGCTCATTCCGCACCGAATACGAGGCGGAGTTCCTGGACTCGGCGACGACGGTATTCGCGTATGAGGGGCTCAAGCGCGCGATGTCCGCGAGGCGCGTCGAGGTCGGCGAGGTGGTCGTCGGTGTGGACTGGGCGCGCTGCGAAGACTTCACGGCGGCGGTCGCGTTGCGCGGCGTGCAAAGCCGATGCGAGGTTGTGGACGCCGCGCGCTGGGCAGGCATCGGATGGGCAGCCATCGTTCGCCGCGTCGCGGGGTTCGCTTCACACCACCGCGCCCATCGAATCATCTGCGACGCAACCGGTGTCGGCGACCCGGTTACCGACCAACTTCGCGCGGAGTGCCCGGGCGTAGGCGTCGAAGGATTCGTCTTCACTCCGTCAAGCAAGGCCGACCTCATCGAGTCGCTCGCGTGGGCGTTCGAGCGAGGAATGATTCGCCTGTTGCCGGACCCGGACCTCGTCCGCGAGTTGGAGCACTTCGAAGGAAAGGGTACGGCGCGCGGGAGGGTGGTCTACGGCGCGGTTGGCGGCTACCACGACGACCTGGTCTGCGCACTCGCGCTGGCGTTCTCCACGCTCGGCCACTCGCGCGCCGTCGGCGTCGCCGGACGCGAGCGGTAGGCGGCGAAGAGCGCCGCAAAGGCAAAGCCGTCGACGTTGCCCTCCAGGCTCAGCGCCCGTGGAGGCGAACCGTCTAAGATATACCCGTGGCACGAGCACACCAGTCTCTCGAGCAGCCGATCTCGCGAAAGGACTTCCTGCTGGCTGCTATGGTCGCGACCGGCAGCCTTGTCGCCTCGCCGAGTCTTCTCGCAGAGATCGTGGAGGAGAAGCGTGAGATGGGGCAGAACGATGAGTTGACCTCGGAGGACCTCGCCAGAGCGGAGAAGGTCGCGGGCATTCAGTTTACGGATGAGCAGAGGCGACAGGTTCTGCGCGACGTGAACGCGCTTCGCCGCGACGCCGTCGCCTTGCGAGAGAAGCAGATGGACTACTCCGTCGAGCCGCCCACGCTGTTCCGACCGATCGAAAGCCCGCCGGGGAGGCCGATTATCCAGCCTCGCGGTGGGCCGATCGCAGCGCCGCTTGGCGGCTCGATCTCACGGCCCACCCCTCCTGTTGACGAGGAGTTGCACTTCAAGCCGCTGACCGAGCTGGCGCGAATGGTGCAGCGGCGTGAGATCTCGCCGGTCGAACTCACTCGCCTCTACCTGCAACGCTTGGAGCAATACGGCGACAAGTTGCTTTGCGTGGTCACCCTCACGCCGGAGCTGGCGATGCGGCAAGCACGGAAGGCGGAGCAGGAGATTATGTCCGGCAACTACAAGGGCGTGCTGCACGGCATCCCCTGCGGCATCAAAGACCTGTTTGCAACGAAGGAGTACCCGACAACTTGGGGGGCGGAACCGTTCAAGGATCAACACTTCGACTACGACGCGGCTGTGGTCGAGAAGTTGGATCAAGCGGGTGCGGTCATCGTTGCGAAGTTGAGCCTCGGCGCGCTTGCAATGGGCGACGTTTGGTTTCGAGGAACGACCAAGAACCCGTGGAATCCGGCGCAGGGCTCAAGCGGCTCCTCCGCCGGTTCCGCGAGCGCAACCGCCGCTGGTTTGGTTGGTTTTGCGATCGGAACGGAGACGCTCGGCTCTATCATTTCACCGAGCCATCGCTGTCGCGTCACGGGGTTGCGACCTACGTACGGGCGCGTCAGTCGATACGGGGCGATGGCGGTGAGTTGGACGATGGACAAGATCGGCCCGATCTGTCGCACCGCCGAGGATTGCTACCATGTCCTCAAGACGATAGCGGGCGCTGACCAACGCGACCCATCCAGCGTCGACCGCGTGATCATAGACCCAAACATGGTGGACTCGAAGCGCCTCAGAATCGGATTCCTTCCTGCGGAAGGTGGCGAGGGAACGCCGGCAGACAAAATGGAGAACGACCCAATTGTGCGAATCTTCCGGAGCATGGGCTATCAGATTCGTCCAATCGAGATGCCCGAACTGCCGGACGCCGTGACCAACATTCTCGGCGTGGAGGCGGCGGCTGCGTTCGACGATTTCACGCTTGGCCCTGAGATCGAAAAACTTAAGAACAGTGCCTGGCCCCGCATTTATCGAGCGAATCGCTACGTCAGTGGCGTGGATTACCTCCGAGCAATGCGCGCTCGCACGGTGCTGATGCGCGAGTACGCGGAGAAGACGAAGGACTACGACGTGTACATCAGCCCGCAACGCGGCTTGGGTGCGCTCACCATCACGAACTTCACCGGTCACCCGCAGATGTTCGTGCCGACGCCCGAGAACGACCGCGGGTTCTCAATCATCGGCAAGTTGTACCACGAGGAGTTGCTCGTCTCCCTCGCCATGGCGTTTCAAGCAGAAACCGGAAGCACGAAGCTGCATCCGGACATGAGCAAGATCGGATAGCGAGGAACCGCGGACGCCTGAGCATGGAGGGCGAGCTCCCCCGCGAGCCAGAATGCCGCCTGCACGTGAGACAGGGAGGGCGAGCGTCCCCGCGAGCCAAACTGACGCCTGCTCTTTTAGGGCGCGCCGGCTTCCGCTTCTTCCTCTTCGAGTCCAACGAACTCCGCGCGGACGCGGGCGAGGTCGAGCTGCATGTTCACGAGTTTGCGATACAGGCCATCCATCCGCATCAGGTCCTCGTGTGTTCCGACTTCGACGATCCGCCCCTCTTCCATCACGATGATGCGATCAGCATTGCGGAGCGTGCTGAGGCGGTGTGCGACGGCAAAAACGGTGCGGCCTTCGATCAGGTTCTGCAGCGCCTCCTGAATTCGCCGCTCCGTTTCGGTGTCCACGCTGCTGGTTGCCTCGTCGAGGACGAGCACTCTCGGGTCGTGCAAGATGGCGCGTGCGATCGCGATGCGCTGGCGCTCACCTCCTGACAGGCGGTGCCCTCGTTCTCCCACGTAAGAGTCGTATCCGTCTGGGAACCTCACGATGAAGTCGTGCGCGTTTGCGCTCGCGGCCGCCTGCATCACTTCTTCCGGTGCTGCATCCGGACGCCCATAGGCGATGTTGTGCCGAACGCTACCTGGGAAGAGGAACGACTCTTGTGGCACGATGCTGACGAAGCGGCGGTATTCGTCAAGATCCAACTCTCGGATATCCACCCCGCCGATAGTGATGCGCCCTTCGGTCGGGTCGTAGAAGCGCAGCAAGAGGTTCATGAGCGTCGTCTTGCCGCTGCCGCTGGGGCCGACGATACCGATCACCTCGCCTGGCCGCGCCTCGAGATTGATGTCGTGCAGCACTTCGTGCGCCTTCTCATAGCCGAAGCGGACGTTCTCAAATCGGATCACCTTCGAATAATCGCCGAGACGCTTCGGATTTGCAGGTTGTCGGATGTCGGGAATCGTGTCCAGCACCTCGAAGACGCGCTCGCTCGCCGTCAGCGCTCGGCTCATCCAGTCAATCAAGCGGCTCATAATCTCCAGCGGGCCCGTCATCATGCCCAGCCAGAAGGTGAACGCGAACAGTTCGCCGACCGACATCGTTTCGGCGCCCGCCTCGCCGTACAGGATTGCGCTGCCACCGACGAACCAGACGAGTAGGGAGCCTAATCCGACCAGCAGCATAATGACGGGATAGAACGTCGCCCATACGGTCTCGGCTGCGTATCCCGTGTCTGCGAGGTCTTGGATTCGGCGGCTGAAACGCCGCACCTCATGTTGTTCGCCGCGGAATGCCTTCACGATGCGCATGCCGCTGAGCACGCCGTTCAGTGCGCCGCTCAAGCGCGACCAAGTTTGCCAGTAGCGACGCCATACGCGAACGATACGATGGCGGAAGTGCCGCACCATCACAAGGATGAACGGTAACGGAAGTAGCGTCCAAATCGCGACCTGCCAGTTCATCCAGATCAACGCGATGGGAATCCCGATGAGCAGTAGCCCGTTGCGAAGCACCGTCGGGATTCCGTCTACGAGCACCTCGTAAAGCGCCCCTGTGTCGTTGGTCATTCGCGACATCACGCTTCCAACTGTGCGCCGGTCGTAAAAAGAGAGCGAGAGCGCTTGAAAGTGCTCGAACAGCCGGTTACGAATATCCATCGTGACTTGCTTGCCGAGCCACGCGTTTGTCCAGAACCTCACCATTTGGAGACCGGTCGAAGCCACGCGCGCACCCGCAAAAGCGGCGATGAGCAGGACGAAGAAGCTCGGGTCCTTCGGCTGGAGCACGGAGTCAACCAGCACGCGAATAATGTATCCCGGCAGCAGATCCAGAGTCGTTACGGCTAACAACAGCACCGTGCTGAACGCGACGCGCCACTTGTAAGGCTTCAGGAAGCGTATCAGTCGGATGAGCGTCTTGCCGTGGCTGATGCAGAACTCGCAAACGTCGCTATCCCTTGGTAGTGGACGCCGACACTTCGAGCAGCGCCTCGGCTCGATCGCTTCGCCCTCGACGGGCAGACCCTCGCGGAGTCGGTTCAGCGTTTTTGCCGCGTGAACCAGCGTCGTTCCATGCACGGCGGTGCCTCGGATAAGTTCAAACGTCGTCCCACCTCGGACGCCGACGATCGAGGCTGCGTCCACGAGTTCCTCGTACCGCACTTCTTCAAGGTCCTCGAGGCGCATCTCTTGGATGACGCGGAACTTCCCGTCCTGAGAAGCAAGGCGATAGACCGTGTCCGCCGTTGCCAGAAGCACTGTACGTCCATACTCGCCGCTGGGCGCAAGGTCCACCTCGATGACGAGTAAAGCGCTCGAGGCGACGTCGTCGCCCAACGCCTCGCGTACGAGGTTCGCGACCTCTACTTCCACCCGGACGGTGATTCTAACAGATCGGCGACATCGTGGTGCCGAGAGAAGTGCCGGATTAGACGCACATCCCCGTAGGCTGACGGAAGCGCCCACGCATCCAACACGGCAAGAACGCAACGGCGGCAGGGGTGGAATCAAAAGTGCGGAAGCGGGAACTGAAAGTGGTTCGTCTCATCGAACCGGACCTGTGCGACGAGTGCCGGTTCGCGGCTCGGGCGCAAGTCGAGACGAAGGACGGCAAGATCCAAGCGATGGTCTACTGTCGTCGGCTGGACTGCGACAACTGGGATACGAAGTCCGCCGAACCCGCGCGCCGCCTCGAAGTAGAAGGCGAACAGCCCCTCGATTAGCGCTTTCGACGCAGCAAACAAGCCATCGCCAACGTGAGGGCAAGCCCGGTTGTGGGCTCTGGCACAGGCTGCATGTTCATCGTGTGATTTGCACTGACGAACTGGGTCAGCGTGCCGGTAGGGCCAGTTACCAGTTCGACTGTGTCCACCCATCGAACGCTCCGGGTCGGGGCGAGAAACGGTGCGGGGCCCGTCGTGTGCTGACCCGAGGAGTTCAGCCAGGACTCGATTCGGTACTCGTGTCCGTTCTCCATGTCCTGAATCAGCGTACGAATCCGTAGCACCTGGTCGGGGTTCGGGCCGCCGCCCCATTGCACGCTACCGTGAACTGTCAGAAACTGCTCGCCGGCGAAGCGCCACCCCGGTCGTGCAACACCCTCGCTGATGATGAAAAGCGTCACGTTTTGGTTCGCGCCCGTCACCGTAACCGGTGGGTGGGCGGCAACCTGATTGATGGCCGGCTCCCAGTAACGGGCTGAGGCGTCGAAGGAGAAGTTTCCTCCGTGGTCGATGAGGGTCACGTCGAAGGTCGCTCCCAGCGCCTGGGAGGCAACCGCGATGGCGAGCAGGCTCGCCGCTCCTTTCGTGAATGCCATGTGGTTCTCTCCTTTCTTGCTTCACCAGAGGTGCAATCCGCGTGCCAAAGCGCGTGAGCCTACGCCGCTTTAGGTAGCAATCGGCAGGGAGGGCGAGCGTCCCGCGAGCCGAAATGCCGCCTGCGCTTCACCGCAAGCCTGCGCCGCTTTTAGGTAGGAATCACGTACGACGCGTCCTCGCTGGTACGCCGCAGAGCACGCTAATGCGGGACATCAGACTACATTGGAAATCGGCGTTGTCCGACCACTCAAACGGCTCGCCGAACCGCACAGTGATGCGCGTTGGGTGGGGAATCTTCGCCCCTTTCGGCAGCCAACGCAACGTGCCAATGATGCCCACCGGCAGGATCTTCGCCCCCGACCTCCTCGCCAGCAGTTCTACCCCCCGGTTCGCCTCCTCAAGCCGCTTCCCGTCTCCGCGCCGACCTTCGGGGAAGATGAGCAGCGCCCATCCTTCGTCCAGCAGCTCCAGCGCCCGGCGAATGGCGGCTTTGTCCGCCTCGCCCCGGTGAACCGGGAACGCCCCCAGCCGCCGAATCAGCGGCCCGAACAGCGGCGGGCGGAACAGGCCAGCGTGAGCCATGAATCGGACCGGGCGGGGCATCGCGCAGGCGACGGCAGGCGGATCCGCAAAGCTGACGTGATTCGCCGCAACGATGAGCGGCCCCGTAGGGGGAACGTTTTCCAGCCCTTCGACGCGGAAACCGCCCAACGGTTGGAAGATAAAGTTCCGCACGAGCCACCGCAGCGAGCGATACACTGCATCTCCGCGCTCGGTCAACGGGTTGAACGAGGGCGCCTCGATGTTGCGCTCCGCGGCGTCCACGCCTCAGTTCACCTTAACGGTGAAGGTGACGTCGTGCAAGTTGGGCTGATAGCAGACCGCGTCCGTGCAAAGTTGGGTCTCGACGGTCAGCGTCGCCGTCACTTCACCCTTGGCATCCTTCGACAGCGTAACCTCGACTGGAATGTCTACCGTGCCTTCATAGACGGGCAGGGGTTCTGAGGAGAGCCCAGGGAACTGCTTCATCTCTCCTTTGGGGAAGTCGGGCTTCAGCATGTCTACTGGCCCCTCTTTCAGATCGATTCGCAGCGGGCGATAGGAGCCGCCTACTTCGGGCGTGTACGCATGGAAACCTTCAGGCACCTCCACTCGCACGACCACCTGCGCTTTAGCACCTGCCTTCACTTCGGGCGTCAGCACTTCGACCGAAACTTTCGCGTCGGCCTCGGCTGGCTGGTCAGGTTGGCCCGGTTGTCCCGGCTGCAGCGACGAGGTGGACGCGTTGGACGATTCTGCGGACTCCTTTTTTGCGCCTCCACAGCCTGCAATTGCGAGGAGCGACAACGCGGCAATCGAGCAAAGAATCCCTTTCATGGTGCTATTATGCACGGGCGATGCGTCCCGAAGAGCAACTCCGCGCGCTCTCGCGCGGTTGTGCCGAGATAATCAACGAGGAAGAGCTCCTCGCCAAACTGAGGAAGGCTCGCCCGTTGCGAGTGAAACTCGGAGTTGATCCTACCGCTGCGAGTGTTACGCTCGGTTGGGCCGTCGTGTTACGCAAGCTTCGCGACTTCCAGCGCCTCGGTCATACCGCGGTACTGATCATCGGTGACTTCACCGCGATGATTGGAGACCCAAGCGGCAAGTCGAAGACACGACCTCAGCTCACCAGGGACGAGGTTCAACAGAACCTTCAGGGCGTTTCGGAGCAAATCTACAAGATTCTCGACCCCGAGCGTACCGAGGTCCGATACAACGCCGACTGGCTCGGCAAGATGGACTTCGCCGACGTAATTCGCCTCGCTGCGCGAACGACTGTCGCTCGCATCCTCGAACGCGACGACTTCAAAAACCGACTGGACGAAGATCGGCCGATCGGGCTGCACGAGATTCTGTACCCACTCTGTCAGGGATATGACTCCGTCGCGGTCGAATCTGACGTGGAGTTGGGCGGGAAAGACCAGAAGTTCAACAATCTCGTAGGACGGGACCTGCAGCGTGATTACGGCCAGGAGCCACAAGTCGTGATGCTGATGCCGCTTCTGGTTGGGACGGACGGCAAGGAGAAGATGTCCCAGTCGCTGAACAACTACGTCGGCATCACCGAGCCGCCGAACGAAATGTTCGGCAAGACCATGTCCATCCCAGACGAGCTGATCGTGAACTGGTTTACACTTTGCACCGACGTGCCCGAAGCGGAGATTGGCGAAATCGAGCAAGCGATGAAAGGCGGCGCCCTCAACCCGCGGGACGCGAAGCGGCGACTGGCCCGGGAGATCGTCGCGCTCTATCATGGAGAGCAGGCGGCGCAAGAGGCCGACGAGTTTTTCCTTCGCACATTCAGCAAGCGTGAGCTACCTGAGGAGGCGCCTGAGGTCTTTATACCGGAGAAATGTGTGAAGGACGGCATGCTTCAGGTGCCCGGGTTCATCTACGCCATCGGCTTGGCGAAGAGCATAAGCGAGGCGCGACGCCTCATGCAAAACGGTGGGGTGTACCTCGATGGCGAGCGCCTCAGTGACCCAACATTGGGCGTGCCGGTCGAGGATGCGGTAGGGAAGGTGCTCCGCGTGGGGAAGCACAAGTTTAGGAAACTGTCCAGCGGTGGTGGCGAGGGCTCTCGCGGGCCGCTGCCCTCGCAGTAGCATTGCGCGTCTCTACGTGGCGCACTCGGCGCTCACAGCTGGCCTAAAACCCGTACCGTAGGGTGAACGAGTACGCTGCCCGTCCGTCCCGCACCAGCCCGCGAAACCGAACTTGTCGCAACGGCTCGAAACCGACGCCGAACGTCAGTGCCCGCGAGTCGTGCTCTATCAGAAGGTTCCAACCGGTGTAGACGGGCAAATCAAGCCCGACAAAAGCGCCACGGAATCGAGGCGCGCTGCCTCCGCCAAGCGTGAACGAGATGCGCTCGCGTTTCGCCCAGTCAGCATACGCATTGAATTGCCACGTGGCTGCGAGCCACAGTCCGCGGCCGTCGGGAGAATCGTTGCCCGCGTCCCAGACTCCGACGGCGATGCCGGGCGCATACTCAGGGAACGGCTGCGCCACGCTGTACTGAAGGTGGACAGCCGGCGTCCCGTCATCCAGCGTCGCCCCGAGTTCCAAGAACAGCGGTAATCCAACCTGGAGGAATCTAATCGTCCGGTGGTTGTCGGTTCGATAGAGCGCTTCTGCAACTGCCTCACCGGGCGCGAGCGTAACACCGGTGGGAATGGTGAGCAGTCGGTCGGGAAGAAGGAACGCGGGCAAGGTCACCAGCGCGAAAAGAGCCGCGAAGCGCATGGGCTCGAAGTGTACCAGCGGGGGATGCCCGTCTATCGCAGCATCCCACGCTGAGAGGTCAGAACTTGGCGTAGTAGGTCAGTCGACCGATGATGATCTCATCCGGCTTTGGCCCTGCTGCGTCGCGATAAGTAACCAACTCAACGTTCGGCGTAAGGTAAACGCCGTCCGCAAGTTTGAACTCGATGCCGACGATGTACAGCGTCGGCGTCGCCGTGTCGTCAATCTTGAGGTACGAGATGGTAGACGCACCCGGTACCGGACCGCTCAGCGAGTCAACGCGAAAGAACGGCTTGACGGTTTCAGAAGCCTGAATCCCAACGTACAGCGACCACACGCTCAGGCTGACGTCGCCGCTCGAGGTGTTATTTCGCTCCTGGTTGCCGTACAAGAGGCCTGCATTCACCTTCCCCTGCTTGTAGCCAACGAAGCCGGTGACAGTGGTCCAGTCCTCGCTCCCTAGCTTATCGCGGAAGTCGGCGGTGGTCTCGGCATAGAGGTTTTCGGTGAACCAGTGGCCGACGAGCAGATAGATCGCCTTGCCTTTGTTCGTCTCGGACTTCGTTCCGCTGTCGTTTCCAACCATGACGGCGTACTGCGTTCGTCCGTCGCCAGCCGACTTGCCACGTATGGCAAGTCCCGAGTCTCGAGAGTCCGCCATCTTATAGAGGTCAAGAGGCGTCTTCTCAATGTAACGGTACCCGTGGAAGTCCTCGACGTTTCCGAACGTTGGCGTAGGCTGGAGGCCGAGAGTGACCCCGAACAGTTTGCTGACATACGTCACGTAAACGTCCTTCAAGAACGGGTTGAGACCTCCGCTGGTGGAGAAATCACCGGGGCTATTCGCCTCGAACCGCACTCGGGTTTTGAACTTGTCGGTGATTGAGCGATCGTAGGTCAGATAAATGCGCCGGAACCAGAAGCCGTTGAGGCCTTCAATGGTCGGGTCGCTGTGTCCGAGCACTTGGTAGAAGTCTCCAAAAACGAGCCCGGAGAACTTCCCTTGGTCTTGGGCGGTCGCGGTAGTTCCGCTGAAAGCGATTCCGATCATCATACACTGCATCAATCGTTTTGCGTTCATGGTGTTTCCTCCTTTGTCGAGTCGACCTCGATTCTGCAGAATCTAGCATTAACGTTCGATTAAGGCGTGGTGGCGCACTGCGTCGTGCTGTTCTCGGGGGTATTCTGTGTCCGATGAGCGAGATTCAGGGGCTCAAATACGACGCTAACGGCCTGGTACCCGCCGTGATTCAAGACGCCGAATCAGGCGAGGTTCTTATGGTGGCATGGATGAGTGCCGAGTCGCTTAGGCAAACGGTCGAGTCTGGGCTCTGCACCTTCTGGAGTCGTTCGCGAGGGCAGCTCTGGGTAAAGGGCGAGACGAGCGGCCACGTGCAGCGCGTCCGCCGCATCTCGGTTGACTGCGACAAGGACACCCTGCTTATCCAGGTCGAGCAGGTTGGCGCCGCCTGCCATGAGGGCTATCGCTCCTGTTTCTTTCGGGATTTTGCCGATGAGGGCTTGACCGTCAATCAAGAACGGCTCGTGGGGATGCAATGAACAAGATCGTTTTGGGCACGGAGCAGGCGGAGGACTTCGACCTCACGTACTCTTTGTTGAAGCGGCTCCGCTTCGCAAACGCCGGGCTCACCGTTGTCCACGTTATCGAGCCGGTACACCCCGCGGCGCTCGCCGTCAGTCAGGACTCTGCATACGCGTTGGCTCATGATCTGGAGCTGATCCTGGAGGCGGCGCAGAAGCACGCAGACGCCGTCCTAAACCATGCCGCTGAGGCGATGAAGGCTGATGGCATTGAGCCAGACACGCAAGCGCTGAGGGGCCATCGCGTGGAAGAGTTGCTCAAGTACTGCGAATCGGTCGAAGCCGACTTGGTCGCCGTCGGCTCGGAGTCGAAGGGGCCGATTGCGTCCGTGCTGTTCGGCAGCGTTAGCCGAGCGATCGCGCAGCACGCCAAGCGCTCGCTCCTCGTCGCTAAGAAGGGTAAGGAGAACGGCGCGATGCATGCCGTGCTCGCCACCGATCACTCGAAGTATATGGATCGCTGCCTCGACGAGTTATTGCGCCTCCATCCGACCGGCATTGGCCGCCTCGACATCATAACGTGTTTCCGGGACGAGGAATATTTGCGAAGGCACTCGCTCGGCGAGATGCCCGTGACGGGAATGGATGTTCTTGAACGGATTGAGCAGGAGTTACAAGTGGCAAACGACCGCGTTAAGGAGAAACTAAAGTTGCTCGCCACAACGATTCACTCCGAAGTCGTTCGCGATGCCGCGATCCCTGCCATCGCCAAGCAGATGAAGGACAGCGCCGCCGACCTGCTCATCGTCGGCGCACACGGCCACAGCGCCGTGGAGCGGTTGCTGCTCGGCAGCGTGAGCCACCACATGGTCGCCGCCGAGTCCTTCCCTGTGCTCTTGCTGCGCCCGAAGGGCGAGGGCTAACGGCGCACTCGGCGCAACGGAACCTGCGATAATCGTAGAATCAAACGATGCTGCTGAAGCGCGAAGCCGACTTTCGCCTGGATCCCTCCTTTGAGCCACGTGGCGACCAGCCGGAGGCGATCGAACGCCTCGTCGAGGGGCTGGATCTGGGCTACCGCTTCCAGACGCTTCTCGGCGCGACCGGAACGGGGAAGACGTACACGATGGCGAGCGTCATCGCTCGAACCAAGCGCCCGGCGTTGGTCATCGCACACAACAAGACCCTCGCAGCGCAGTTGTGCCAGGAGTTTCGGGCGTTTTTCCCTGAAAACTCCGTCCAGTACTTCATCAGCTACTACGACTACTATCAGCCGGAGGCTTACGTCCCGCAGACCGACCTCTACATCGAGAAGGACGCGAGTATCAATGAGGAGATTGACCGCCTGCGACACGCCGCAACGCAGGCGATCCTCGAGCGGCGCGACACGATCATAGTTGCGAGCGTCTCCTGCATCTACGGCTTGGGTGACCCGTCGGCATATCGCGAGCAGGTTTTGACGTTGGAAACCGGGGTGTCGTTCCTCCGCCAGGATCTGTTGCGCTCGCTGGTGCAGATGCAATTCGCTCGCAACGAGATGGTGCTCCAGCGAGGCACGTTCCGCGTGCGCGGCGACACGTTGGAGATACAGCCGAAAGACGAGGAGGTTACGATTCGAGTCGAGTTCTTCGGCGACGAAATCGAGCGCATCCGCCTCATTGACCCGCTCACGCAGGAGGTTCTGGACGAGCCGCAACGCGTGAGCATCTTTCCGGCGACGCACTACGTTACTCCCTGGGAACGGCTCGACGAGGTTATCGCCAAGATTGAAGAGGAGAAAGAGGAGCAGTGCGCGCATTTCCGCTCGCAAGGGAAGTTGCTGGAAGAGCAGCGGTTGCGCCAACGCACCGACTTCGACGTCGAGATGATGCGGCAACTCGGATATTGCAACGGAATTGAGAACTACTCACGGTTCTTCGACAACCGTGAACCAGGCACGCCCCCGTACACTCTTCTCGAATTCCTACCTTCCGACGCGCTGATCTTCATTGACGAGAGCCACCAGACGATCCCACAACTGCACGCGATGTACAACGGCGACTTCCAGCGTAAGAAAGTGCTGGTTGAGTACGGCTTTCGTCTTCCGAGCGCGCTGGACAACCGCCCGCTGCGATTCGAGGAGTTCCTCGAGCGCATCGGCCAAACGATTTTCGTCAGCGCCACACCCGGCCCATTCGAGCGGGAGAACAGCAGCCAGATCGTCGAGCAGATTATCCGGCCCACGTTTCTCCTCGACCCGCACGTCATCGTCCGCCCGACTGAGCGGCAAGTAGACGACCTCATCGCTGAGATTCAGAAGCGAGTCGTGAGGAAGCAGCGCACCCTTGTAACGACGCTTACGAAGAAGATGGCTGAGGACCTGACGTCTTACCTTCAAGACCTCGGCATCCGCGTGCAGTATATCCACAGCGACGTCCACGCGCTCGAGCGCCCAGAGATCCTCCGCGAACTGCGCCTCGGCGTATATGACGTGCTCATCGGTGTGAACCTCCTCCGCGAAGGGCTCGACCTGCCGGAGGTAACCCTTGTCGCAGTCTTGGACGCGGACAAGGAGGGGTTCCTGCGCTCGGAAACGTCGCTAATACAAACCATCGGTCGCGCCGCCCGCAACGTCGAGGGCACCGTCATTTTCTACGCCGACACCATAACCGGCTCGATGCAAAGAGCGATTGACGAAACCAACCGCAGGCGCGCTTTGCAGCAGGAGTTCAATCGGCGCCACGGCGTCTCTCCTCAGACGGTCACTAAAGAGGTACGCGAAACCGTGCGGAGTTACGAAATCGCCGAGCACGCCGCAGGATACGACGACGGAACGAAGCGCAGCGCCGAAACTTTGGATATCAACGACATCCCTCACGAGATCGTACGACTGGAAAAGGAGATGCACGCCCTGGCGAAGGAGATGCGCTTCGAGGATGCAGCCCGCATGCGCGACGAAATCTTCAAACTTCGCCGCCTCGCGGGGCTTGACCTTCCCTCTCCCTCTGGGAGAGGGGCTATGGGCGAGGGGAAACGCCCATGAAGCGCCTCTTCCGCAATGCGCGCTGGTGGAGGGATGGCAAGCCCTTCGCACTTTCCGTTGTGGACGGCCGGGTTGCGGCGGAGCCTCTCGCCGAAGCGGAGGCTGACGAAGTGGTCGACTGCCGGGGTTCGTGGCTCATGCCAGCTTTCGTGGACTGTCATTGCCACATCCTTCCGGCGGGACTGGACATGCAACGGCTCGACCTTTCGCCATGCGATTCGCGCGAGGAGGTGTTGCGGGCCGTGCAAAAAGCGCCGGGCGAGGGTTGGCTGCTCGCAGTTCAATACGACCAAACGCGATTCGTAGACGGCCGGCACATCACTGCGGAAGAGCTTGACGCGGTTGCACGCGGTCGGCCGACCATCCTCAGGCATGCGAGCGGACACGCGGCGGTCGCAAACAGCGCAGCCCTACGCGAGGCGGGCGTGGGGGCGAACACGCCCGATCCGCCGGGTGGCACCATCGTCCGAGGCAAGCACGGCAAGCCGCTCGGCCCGCTCCTCGAGAGCGCCATGGAGCTTGTCTATCGCGTTGTGCCCCCGCCCACGCTAACAGAGAGCGTCGACGCTATTCATGCTGCAGCCAGAAGCATGCGAACCATGGGCATCACTTGCGCCACCGACATGGCGACGGGTTCACGCGGCCTCAGCGAAGAACTAAAAGCGTACCGCCGCGCATCGGAAAACGGATGCGCTATCCGATTGCGCACCTTCATCCTTTGGGGGAGGATCTTCGGCAAACGGGGAGAGCCGGACTTCCGCCTCGAAGCGACGCCTATGTTGCGGAACTTGGGCGTCAAACTCTTCGCGGACGGCGCGATCGGCGCCGGAACCGCGGCGATGACCGCCGAGTACGTCACGGGCGGCACGGGCATGCTCGTCTATGAGCCGGACGACCTTCGCGAGCGTGTCCGCGTCGCTTACGAAGCGGGTCACGTGGTCGCAATTCACAGTATCGGCGACCGCTGTACAGACGCCGTGCTCGACGCCTTCAAGGCGGCTGGCGACGCTTGGAGGCATCGGGTCGAGCACGTGATGGCGCTACGCGATGAGCAAATCCAGCGCATCTACCGCCTTGGGCTGCGGGTCACCTTGCAACCGGAGTTCCTGTTGCGGTTCGGGCATGCTTACTTCCGCCAGCTCGGGGAGCAGCGGGCGCGTACGCTCAAACGCGCTCGAAGCCTTGCCGACGCAGGAGTTACGATCGGCCTCTCAAGCGACCGACCAATCGTGCCGGGTGATCCGTGGGACGGGATTCGCTCGGCTGTCTCACGGCCGCCCGGCTTCGACCCCTCTGAGGCGATCTCGGTGGAGGAGGCGATCGACATGTACACCCTCGGTGCGGCGAAGGTCAACGACGAAACGGAGCTTGGGTCCCTGGCGGCCGGCGAATGGGCAGACTTCCAACTGTACGAGCATGACCCGAAGCAGATGGACTCCCAGCCTGTGCTGACGTATTTGGCAGGCGAAGCACCTTAGCGACAGCGCACCCCTCAGACAGCGTGAGCGTCCTCGCGAACACAGGGAGCGTGAGTGTCCTCGCGAAGATGTGCAATGGGCTCGCGGGACGCTCGCCCTCCCTCGTAGCGAACCTCGGCCGTGTGCAAACGCGACCATGCACGTGTAGGGCATGCGTGGGTGCAGCGAGCAGCCCGCAGCCTTAGCGAAGGTCTATATCGTGCGTTACGACAAGCGTCTCGGGGTCGAGGACGAGCACGCGCGTGGGCCCGCCGTTTGCGCCGGAGCCGTCGAAGACGACGATGCCGAACCGTCCGGCACGGATCACGGCGCCGCGAGCCCGCGCGGCGATGTCCTTGCGGGAGCGATTGATCAGGTGAACGACGGACAGCGTCGTAATACCTCCTCCTTCCGTAACCCAGGATGCCCAAGCGTTGATCCCTGCTGCGAGCAGCTGCACCATGTGCGTGGGTGCTTCTGTTACGTCGAGGCGCTCGCCGGTGATGACGTCAACCGAGCGAATGCGCGTGGGCGTTCCGCTCGTTGCGTAATACACCCGTCCACCATGGATGATGCTCGAGCGCACGCGCTCAGTCTCGACGCGTCTGTACTCGGTGTTCCCTTCAGAGATGCTGGCGAGCCCCCATGTCCCGTCGTCGAAAGTTCCAGCCACGATGATGCCCGGGCCGATGGCGTCTAAAGAAGAGCCTACGAAAGGTCCGGCGGTCCGGCTGGTACGCAATTCCAAGCGCCACGGCTCCGCGCCGAACAGCTTCGGGCGCGGCACATCCTCGGAGAGGTCAACACTCAACGGCACCTCCATCCACACCAATCCTTTTTTGTCAGACCACTGAAAGATCCAGAAAGTTTGTGCGCCGACTTGTACCGCACCTGCGCACGCGCTTGGCTCGAGATTGCGCTCCCCTTTGTCAATGAGCGCCTTGGTCTTCACAATCTCATCGCGCGACCAAAGCTTCGGATGCAGCACGTAGTCGGTTAGGCGGAAGGTCCGCACGCGGTCGGCGACGCGGATGCTGAGGCCGCGCCTGTCCCAAACCGCCCAGCGGTCCTCAAACCGAAATGCCTTCCTGGTCGCAGGGCGCGGCGGAAAGAACCGAACCACCTCGGTGGTGCCGTCGTGGCGAAGGCTGACTCCAAGCGATTCGCCCGTGCCACTGATGCTGACCGTTGGGCCTTGCGCTGACATAAGGGCAAGGAGCACTAGGGTCATCGCGACTTCACCCTTTGGTTCCGAGTAAACTGAGCGCGATGCCCCAAACTCTCTTTGAAAAGGTCTGGAACGCACACGTGGTAACCGACTTGCCGGAGGGCGGTGTTCTCCTGTATATTGACCGTCACCTTGTGCATGAAGTTACCTCACCGCAGGCGTTCGATGGCCTGCGACAAAGCGGCAGAAAGGTCCGCCGTCCTGATTTGACGTTCGCGACCGTAGACCACAACGTGCCGACCACCGGTCAACCTGTTGATGATACGAGTCTGAGCGGCATCCAGATCCGAGCTTTGCAGAGAAACTGCGAGGAATTCGGTATTCCGCTTTGGGGCTACCTGGACGAAAAGCAGGGCATCGTTCACGTCATCGGGCCTCAACTCGGTCTGACGCTCCCGGGCTTGACGCTCGTTTGTGGCGACAGCCACACGAGCACCCATGGCGCGTTCGGTGCGCTCGCGTTCGGCATCGGTACGACCGAGGTCGAGCACGTGTTAGCCACGCAAACCCTGCGCGTTCCCGGAAATCCGAAGACGCTCGCCATCGAGGTGGACGGTGAGCTGCAGCCGGGTGTAACGGCCAAGGACATCATCCTCGCGATCATCCGCCGTATCGGTGCGGGCGGAGCGGCAGGCCACGTAGCGGAGTACCGAGGCTCAGCTATCCGCGCGCTCGGCATGAATGGAAGGATGACCATCTGCAACATGAGCATCGAAATGGGCGCCCGCGCCGGGATGATCGCCCCCGATGACAAGACGTTTGAGTACATCGCTGCCGAAGATCGCCCGTTCGCCCCGAAGGGGAAAGGCTTCGAACGAATGGTCGAGCAGTGGCGATCACTCAAGACCGACGACGACGCGCAGTTCGACCGAACTGTTGCGCTTGACGCCAACACGCTCGTCCCGCAAGTCTCTTGGGGAACAACGCCTGCAATGACGGTGGACATAACCGAGGCCGTGCCAGAGCCGGTGGACGCAAGCACCGAGCGTGCCCTGCGATACATGGGGCTTTCGCCGGGTACGCCGATGCAAGAGATCGCTGTCAACACCGTGTTCATCGGATCGTGCACGAACAGTCGCATCGAGGACCTTCGCGAGGCGTCGCAAATCATCACGGGCAGGAAGGTCGCGCCCGGCGTCCGCGCGATGGTCGTGCCTGGAAGCGAGGCGGTGAAGAGGAAGGCAGAAGAGGAGGGCCTCGATGCGATCTTTCGCGCGGCAGGATTTGAGTGGCACCACGCTGGCTGCAGCATGTGCCTGGGCATGAATGGGGACATCCTGCGCCCCGGAGAGAGGAGCGCAAGTACGAGTAACCGCCCTTACGAGGGAAGGCAAGGGCCCGGCTCGCGAACCCATCTGGTCTCGCCCATCACGGCGGCTGCCACAGCCATAACGGGAAGGCTTACCGACCCGCGTGCGTTTCTGAAGTGACGGAGCCGCGCGCAACGTTTGCGCTGGCGCCCTCTATGGATACGGGAACGATTTCGCCCACGAGAGAGTCCTCCCCCTCGAGCTCGACCTCGATATAATTGCCCGTGTGTCCGCGCAGAAGCTCGGTTCGCGCCGAGCGCGTCTCAACCAGAACATCGAGCGTCCGCCCTACGAATCGCTGAATGAACTCGCGCCGCGTCCGCTCGGTGATCTCGGCGAGCCGCTTGCTTCGCTCCTGCTTAACTTGTGGCGGCACGGGGTCACCCCATCGGTCGGCTTCCGTTCCAGGCCTGGTTGAGAAGCGGAACAAGTGCGCTTTCAGAAACCGAACCTTTTCGCACACGTAAACGGTGTCGGCAAACGCCTCCTCATTTTCTGTTGGAAATCCGACCATGATGTCGGTAGTGAGCGCAATGTCAGGTACGGCGGCTTGCAAGCGCTCGCAGAGGTTGAGGTAATCGCGCTGAGTATAGGGTCGGTTCATGTCCTGCAAGACACGCGTGCTACCCGACTGCAATGGGATGTGCAGGTGCGGTACGACCTTTGTTTCACGCGCCGTCATGATTGAGACAAGACGCTCGCTGACCTGGCGCATTTCGATGCTCGAGATCCGGATGCGAGCAAGCCCATGCACTTCGTGAAGCAGCTCGATGAGCCCTTCGAAGTCCGGTCCGCCACTGCCGGACTTCGCGCCGTACGCGCCAATGAGAACGCCTGTGAGAACGACCTCTTTGTATCCCCTTTCGACGAGCGCTTCAACCTCCTCGACAACGTCGTGCCAATGCCGACTGGTCATCCCTGGCCGAGTTAAAGGAATACTGCAATATGAGCAATGTACGTCGCATCCGTCTTGAATCTTCACCGTCGCGCGGGTGCGGCTCTCGACGAGGCGAATAGGGAGATTGCCGCCGACGGCCGGCATCAACGTTGGGAAGGCGCGGCGAAAATGTGCGAGGGCGTCCAGCTTCTCCGGGTTCGGGACGATAAGGTCGGCGCCATCCATGCTCCTGCCGTGATTCAGCGACATTTGTGCCGCGCACCCGGTAACGAGAACTTTTGCATGTGGGTTGAACCGCCTCGCGCGCCTTACCGTTTGCCTCGACTTGCTCTCTGCCTGCCCTGTGACGCTGCACGTATTGACCACATACACATCCGCTTCCTCGGTGAACGGAACGATGGAAAAGCCCGCGCGCTCAAACGCCTCTTCGATGCGCTGCGTCTCGTATTGATTGACCTTGCAACCGAGGGTGGTGAACGCTGCTCGCTTCATGATTTCCGCCATTCTATCCTCAAGCGTGCGCAACCTGGGATTCCGCGGGTGGGTAGAACCTGTTTGTGAGTTCCTCACGCGTGCGTCTCACGGGTATTCATCCCGACGCCTACACGACGAAGCAGGACAAGGCGGCTCTCGACGCCCTGAAGCGCGTGCCGCTGTTGCCGCAGGTGTTGCGCAAGTTCCACGATCTCGGGCTGGATCGATGGTACTACTGCCGCAACATGGCGATGTCGGTTAGGTGTGGGCCTGGTCAGATGCCGTCGCTTTACAGAATCTTCCGCGAGGCTTGTCGTACTCTTGACGTTCCCGAGCCGGAACTGTACGTCAGCAACGATCCATATACGAACGCCTTCGCGGGTGGAATAGAGCGACCATATATCACTGTCCGCTCCTCAGTCCTCGATCTGCTGAACGACAAGGAGCTACTCCACCTCTTCGGCCACGAACTCGCGCACATCAAGTCGGGCCACATGTTGTACACGATGGTCGGCATGCTACTCCTGCCGTTGTTGCGTGCCCTGGGAAGAAGGCTGCCGATCGTAGGTGACGTCGCTGCGATTTCCCTTTTGCTGGCGTTTTATGACTGGATGCGGCTTTCCGAGGTGAGTTGTGACCGCGCCGGGCTGCTTGTGTCGCAGGATTTCGACGCCTCGATGATGGCGAACCTTCGGCTAACCGTCGGCCTATCGCGCTTCAGCGACGAAGTGTCGCTCGACGCGTTCCGTCGCCAGGCGCGAACGTATCAAGACGCTCCGGGGATCGATAACATCGGCAAAGTCATACTGTTCTTCACCGAATCCTGGCGGTTCACCCACCCAATGCCCGTACATCGGGCGCAGATGCTCGAGAAGTGGTACGAGAGCGGAGCCTACGAGCGTATCCTCCGAGGCGACTTTCCTAAGGCGTAGTCCAAGGGATCATCCTTCCGTCGGAAGGGCTTGGTAGAACGGGAGCAAAATGACGAACCTCGCCCCCCTGCCCGGCTCGCCGTCCTCGTAAACGTTGCCGCCGTGCGCTTGCGCCACGCCCTCAACGATGGAAAGCCCCAAACCCAACCCCTTAGTCCGATCCGAGTAGTACGGGTCGAAGATCCGCTCTTTCTTGTCGGCTTGGACCCCAGGGCCTTCGTCCTCCACCTCGATCTTTACGTACGTGCTGCTCGTGGGCGAAAGTCTTGCGCGACGCGCCTCCGCACCGCTCGCCATCCCCGTGCGCACGATGATCTTCCCTTCGGGTGCCCAGTGAAGTGCGTTCTCAATGAGTTCCGATACCACGCGCTCCAACTTCTGCACATCAAAGTAAAACGGCTGCAACGATTCGTTCAAGTCCAGCATGAGCCGCTCGTTCTGAAGGTTGCCCGGCATTGCCGCGGTAGCAGCCGCCATCACCACGTCGTTAATGTTCGATTTCGTGTACCTCAGCCGCGTCGCGGCCACAAAGTCGCGGAATTCTTGCAACATTGCGTCCATGCGAGAGACGCCTTGCTCTAAGCGATTGACGAACTTTAGAATCTCCTCGCGCGAGACCGATTCATCGGACAGAAGATAGCGCAGCTCTCCGATGTCGCCTTTCATCGCGAACAGTCGATTTCCAAGCATGTGCGAACTCTTTGCGCTCAATTCGCCCCAAGCAGCCATGCGCTCGTTGTGCAACTGCTTCTGCATGCTGCGAATCTTTTCGATCCCTACGCCGAGCTGCTCGCCGATCATGCAAAGCAACTGCTCGTCGTCCTCAGTAAACGCGTTTTCGATAAACGGGTTCTTGGCCTTACGGCGAATTGCTCGGATGCAGCCGAACGAGCGCCCTGCGCTAATGATCGGAGCCACCAAGAACGAGGACGTCTGTTCGATCGGAAACTCGAGGTGCTTGCCAGCCCAGCGTGCGTCGTTGATCGGCGCCGCAAGACGGATTGGCTCGCCGTGCTCGCACACCCAGCCGGTACAGCCCTCTCCCTTGCGATAGCTTGCGTCGGGTGGGAGTGCACTCGAGCCGACCACATCGCGCAGCACGTACGCCTGCTTGATGTCGCTCCAGAGAAAGATCGAGTACGCCGAAACGTGCATCACTCGTTCGATGACCATTGCGACGCGTTGCAGCAACTCCTCCTCGGTTTGTGCCAAGTCCAGCGCAGTGCTCACCTCGCGCATGGCTTGCTCACGGTCTCGCGCATCTTGCCTGTCCAGCGCGATGGCTGTGATCGCGGCAAGTAACTCAAGGTACTCCTGGTCCGTGTCGGAAAAATTTCCGACCTCATCCGATTCCACGTTGAGCGCGCCCCGCACCCGCCCGTAGCGATCGAAGATCGGCGAGGCGAGTTCGCTTCTCGTGCTAGGTATCAGAACGCGATAGCGCGCCTCCTTCGTCACGTCGTCGCTGCGGTAACTCATGCCCCGCGCGGCAACCCAGGCGGTTATGCCCTCGTGTTCCTCCTGGCCAATCGAGATGCGCTCACCGATCATCTCAGGTTGCCAGTCTGAGCCGCTTCCAGCGCGCAAGGTCATGTAGCCCAACTCCTCGTTGAACAACGCAACCATCGCGTTCCTGGCGCCGGTCCCTTCCCGCGCACGATCGCTGACGGCATACAGCAGCCTCGGCAAGTCCCTCGACTGCAAGGTTTGAATCAACAGGTCGTTGAGGCCGGGCGTCTGCTCCACGTCTTGGATTATGTGCAGTATCCGCGGTAGACTGACGTTGATGCCCCGCGCCGTCATAGATGTCGGGTCGAACGCCGTCGTGCTCGCGGTCGCGGAACCTTCGTCCTCCGGCTGGATAAGCGTTCTCGAAACGTCCGCAGTTACGGCTCTCGGCGACGACTTACGCCGGACTCAGCGGCTCAGCGAACAAGCGATGACCCGAACGTTGCTCGCAGTTAAGCAGGCATGGGCAGACGCTCGCTCCTACGATGCGCCCGTGCAAGCTTGGGGAACGATGGCGCTGCGTGTTGCCGAAAACGCCGACCAATTCCTGCGCCTCGCAGCAGAGCAAGGCACACCCGTTCGAGTTCTCTCGGGCGAGGATGAGGCGCGGCTCGGGCTGCTCTCCGTTGCCCTCGACCCTACGTTCGAAGGCGAGCGAGTCTCTCTGATTGACGTCGGAGGGCACAGTACCGAAGTTGGTACGTACGACCGCGCAAACCATCGTGTACTTTTTATGAAGAGCCTCCCGATTGGTACGCTGGCGCTACGCACACACTGTGAGGAGGGCGGCTGCCTTGCCGGAGGCTCACTCCTGCGCGCTTGCGCGGCAGCCGATGAGGCCATCGGGTTCGCGTCGCGCCCAGGTGAGGCGGGGGCCGTTGTTGCCGTCGGAGCGTCAGCGACAAATCTGGTTGCGTTGTCGCAACAGTTGGAGCGTTGGAACCCTGCGCGTGTGCACGGCAGTGCCCTGTCCTACGAAGAGGTGAGCCGGCTCGTCGCCAGCCTTAGCCCGATGAGCGATGAACAGCGCGCAACACTCGTGGGGCTGGAGAAGGGAAGGGAGTTCACCATCCACCTCGGCGCGCTGCTTCTTGAGCGCTGTCTTCATGCGCTTCGCGCGGAGTCTATGCGCATCAGCGTTCGGGTGGCGGCATGCGATGATCGAAGATGACGCCTACTGGTCGTATTCAGCCGCCTGAACGCAGCGGACCCAGCGCAACCACTTGGCGGAGTGCTCTACCCTCGATCGCAATGGCTCCGGCAAGTTGGGGCGCAAGTAATCAAAGTGCGTCTGGCGTCGCATTCGCTCGGTGCGGCAGAGTGCGGCGGGGCGCAACCTCGCCCAACTCCAAAACGTGTACCAAACCAGCAGAGAGCCGATGTTCTGGCTTGGATACATCCGGCTCACTTCTCGCTTGAGGCTCCACTCCTCCGGCAAGAGACTCAGCACCTCCTCGCCCGTCGAGTCAGCGAATCGGTTGAGTACTGGCACGCGAGTTAAGTACGTGTGATAGATCGGAAACTCATATACCTCGCACTCGCCGCTGATGTCTGCAACCGCGTGCGTGACTGCGTAGTTCGTGCTATCGTGGTCGAGATGCCCGCACTCGAAAGCGCACACCACAACGCGACTCGGGTTCGATAGCATCATCGCTTCTGCCCATCTACCTTGCAACGAAGCGAGGTGCTCGCACGCGTCTCCATCAGGCGCGTCGAAGAAGAAGAGCCGGGCTTCGCTCACGCCCAGAAACCGCATCACGGCGCGTGCCTCGGCTTCGCGCGTTGGATTCGAGACGCTCCATCCCGCCCAGACCTCGGCACCAGAACTTGCGAGGCGACGCATCCATGCGGCCAGCGCAATCTCATCGTCGGGATGAGTGAAACAGAACAACCAGCGGTGGCGCGGGTCGGAGTCGAATGCTTTCATCGCGGCAGAGTCCACGTCTCAAGGATGTGATATCCAGCCTGCGGCCCGAAGAGGACCGAGTGGACGAGCGAGACGCAGCTCACCTCCATCGCAATCGGCTCAAACTCAACCTGGGGAACCTGAATCGTCCGACGCGGGCGTCCCAGTGTTAGGTGCGGAACGGGCTCTCGCTCTCGCAGGTTCAGCCTCTTGTTCAGTTGCACAACCCGCTCGTCCGGCTCGGATGCGCCGGCGAACAACACGCGTGCCTTGCTCGGATTGGGGAACCCGCTGCACACGTCGATTACCAGTTCGCCTGCGGTAGCGTCGAGCAGCGCTCGCTCGACCTCTCGCGCAGTGAGCGAGGGGTTCGCGTCGTCGCCGAAGAACCGCAGCGTGAGGTGCATTCGCTCGCGGCGAGTCCAAGAACAGGGGACAGAAACGCGCGCCCTTAGCGTGCTTTGCAACGTCGCTAACCTTTGAAGCACGTCTTCAGACGGGAACACGGCCGCAAAGAGCCTCATCCGTGCATCAACTCCTCGCGCAAGAGCACAAGCGCAGATGACACCGCACGCCCCCGAATCAATTCGCGAGTTCCACCATATCGCCTCTTGATCGCATGGTCCCCTCTCGGTCCCGCCACTCCGATGAACACCAAGCCAACCGGCTTCGACTCGGTGTCACCTCCCGGTCCTGCGATACCTGTTATGGAAAGAGCGTAGTCGCTGCCGAGGGCACGCCTCGCACCCGCAGCCATCTGGACCGCAACCGTCTCGCTCACCGCGCCGAATTGATTGAGGTCCGTGTGCGCTACTCCGAGCAGGGACGCCTTCACTTCGTTGGAGTACGCGACGACGCCGCCGAGAAAAACGTCGCTGGCGCCGGGCACGCGGGTCAGCGTCTCGCCGAGCAGCCCGCCCGTGCAACTCTCAGCCACAGTTAACTTCAAGTTGGCGAGTCGTAACGAATGGACGAGAGTCGCAACTGGGTCCCCATCGAAAGCCTTAGGCCCGAATCGAGATCGTATCGTGTGAGCGAGCGGCTCGATCATGCGCTCTGCCTCGGCACGATGCTTAGCGCGCGCCGTCAGCCGCAGCTGCACCTCTCCTGCATGCATGAGCGGCGCCACAGTCGGATTCTCACTGTGAATCAGGTCCTCTACCACGTTCTCGACGATGCTCTCAGGCACGTCAAGAATCGTAAGGATTTTTGATACAATTACACCATCCGACAATGACGCTAAGAGAGGGCGGACGTGAACCTCCAACATGGCATAAAACTCAGCCTTGGGCCCTGGCAAAGCGATCACAACCCTGTCCCTCTGTTTTGCCACAATACCGGGGGCTGTGCCAACCGAGTTGGGCAGCATTACAGCGCCTCGCGGTTTCCTTGCCTGGCGCGCCAGAGACTCGAGCCACGGTCTGCCCAGTGCCTCTCTCCGCGCGCGCAGAGTGTTCAGCGTGGGTTCGTCTATCTCGAGTGGAAGGCCGAGGGCATCCGCAATTGCTTCCCGCGTCACGTCGTCTTCTGTCGGCCCGAGGCCGCCAATCGTGAAGACTAAATCTGCTCTTTCAAGTGCCTCTTGGATTGCCCGAGCGACGCGCGTGCGGTTGTCTCCTACCGTTGTCCTGCGGTGATGCGCGACGCCGTGTTCCGCGAGAAGCACGCCAAGAGTCTGTGCGTTCGTGTCCGCAATCTGGCCAAGAAGCAGTTCGGTCCCGATGGAGACGATCTCGGCGGTCAACGGCGCTCACCCGATCGTCACGCGATCTGCGCCCACACCTCTTTTAGTGCGGCTTCCGACTTCCGGAGCGCGTCAGCTTCTACGTCGGTGCATTTCGGCTCGAGCACCTTTCGCACGCCTTCGCGGCCCACAAGCGTCGGCAGGGAGAGGCAGATGTCTCGGATGCCAAGCGCGCCGTCCTGCAGAACGCTGACCGGCAGCATCTCTCCTGTGTTAAGCGCCATCGCCTCGACCACGCGTGCGATGGACACGCCGACCGCCCAACCGGCCCCACCCTTCAGGCGGATGACTTCGGCGCCGCTCTTCTTCGTGAAGTCAAACACGTCGTTGCCGACCTGCTGCGACCACCCAGGCAGGGTGGAGATGTGGATACCGTTGACGGTTGCACTCGACCACATGGGTACCATCGTGTCTCCATGCTCGCCGAGAATGAGAGCATGCACATCAGTCGCAGCCACGCCGAAGTGCGCCGCCAGCAGACTCCGAAAACGACACGTGTCGAGCGTCGTCCCCAACCCGAAAACCCGATTCGGCGGGAGTCCCGATTCTTGGACCGCGAGCATCGTGAGAATGTCTACCGGGTTGCTAACAACCAGGATGGTCGCATCCGGAGCAAGCGCGCATTCCTTAACAGAGTTCAAGATGTCCCGAAAGAGTGTAACATTTCGATTGATGAGTTCAAGTCGGCTCTCGTCGGGCTTGCGCCTAAGGCCTGCGGTTACGACTACGCAATCACTGCCGTCCACGGCATCATATCCGCCGGCGAGGATGGTTTGCGGACCGGTCATCGCCGTTCCATGTCGGAGGTCCAGCGCCTCCCCCTCTGCGGCGTCTGCTGCCATATCGACCAGGACAATTTCGCTAACTTTGGCTCCAAGCTGGAGCGCGAAGGCTGCGTTCGAGCCGACACGTCCGGCTCCACCGATGATGCTGACTTTCATGGATATCTCCTCGAAACGCGCCTCTTGGCGCGGGTGTGCATTATGGCGCTCCCTACCTGGTCATCTCAACCTGTCCCGGGGCGGACATTTGGCGTCAGCCAGCGTTTCTTCTGTACGAGGCGGCAGGAGACTCGGTGCCGCCGCACCAGAAGGAGGAAGAATACGATGAGGCAATCTCTTGTTTTCCTTGGGCTTCTCGCCGTCGGAGTGACTGCGGTAGCCCAAGAGTGCTGTGTTATTGAAGGCGTGGTCGGCCGCGGCGTTGCCGCGAACGAGCACCAGCGCGCGGCCTTCTCGCTGTCCGCCATGAAGGCGACCTGCGAGCACCAAGACCCTCGCGTTCGAGGCTCGTTTGAACTTGGTACGATGACGGAACGCGGTCGTGTTGGCATCCTCACTGACCAAATCAACGCTCTGCGCCGCGACGGAATGACCGTCGCCGTGTCTGGACCTGCGGTTTTCGTCCTGCAAACCCGTGAAAAAACGCATCGCTTCCCAGGGATCGTCCATGTCATCGCGCATGACGGCGGCGGCGCCGACCTCGCATCGCTCGGCGGTGGCGACGGCTTGGCTGTCCACTTCGAGGCACGCGAGTTCTCATGGTCGTTCCGAGGCGGTGTAGTTGAAGGCGGCATCGAGGTCTTCGTCCGAAGACACTGCGAGTGCACCGTCAAGTTCGCGAAAGGCATGGGCGTAGCGGCGAACGAGCACCAGCGTGGCGCGTTTTCGTTCGATGTCTATGAGCGGCGCTGTCCTGAGCGCGAGCCCCAAGTTGGCGGCTCTTTCGGCCTCAGGACCGCGGTCGAAAACGGGATGCTTTCGATCATGATGCGGAACGCCGAACACTTCGAGTCCGACGGGCATAGTGCTGTCTTTAGCGGCAGGGCGGTCGCCGTGCTCAGGACACGCGAAGGCACGCGCGAGGTCCATGGCGTCGTCCGTGTTCGCGTTGTGGACAACGACCCCGATACCATCGCGCTCGTCTTCGAAGCCGAGGGATACCGCTTCGCCTTCACAGGGCACGTTGTGAGCGGCGATATTGTCGTCGGACAACGGCCCTGACGCCTTCAAACGCCCGATCACTAGGAACGCAACGGAATCGCCACCTCGGTGGCGATTCCTCTTTTCAAGGTTAAGCCGCTCGACGGCGTAGCCAGAGTTCCTGAAGATCGCGCACCATCGTCTCGAGGTGCATCGGCGGGCGGATTTCGTCCAAGCTCAGACTCTCTGGGAACATGACCGCGTACTCATTCCCCTGTCGCCTGCAGATGACGGCAAGCAGTCGGCAATGCATGTCCTCCCATAGAATCTCCAACTCCGCCTCGGAGCCGCACTGCAACTCCGGCATCCGCGAAGGGTCGAACTCGATCAGCGCGCCGGAGACGCTGAGATTGCACAGCCTGCACGGCCACTTACCCGTGGCTCCAACGCGGAACACGCAAGCGAAGCCCGCATCGTCCGGTACGACGACTCGCGGCGCGCTGCGCCAGTCCATGGTCATCTGCTGGTCGGGCTTGCTAAGAATCACAACTGGGCGTCGGCGAACGCCTTCATCTGAGCCGAAACCCCACACGCGGGAGAGGAAGGCGTGAGTCTCCCCCTGGTGCAGAAAGGCGATGAGGCACACCGAAAGCGGCCACAGCTGGAGGCGGTCGGGCTCATGATCGAGGCTCACCCGAAGAGAAGAATCGTCGACCGAGGCGATCCGCCCTCCGCAAAAGCCAGGCGGGTCCAGCGCGAACAGAACGACGTGATGTCCTGTCGGCAGGGATTCCACGGTGCGACGCACCGTGCCTGGTGAAGGAACGACGGTATCTCGCTCCTCAGGTTCAAAGGGTGCTGGCTCCATCGGCTCGCCCGAAGAGTCCAAATCCCACAGCGGTGCCTCGTCATTCTGCCAGATCATCGTAGGTGCACCTCGCGCAGCGCAATCAGTCGCCTTCTTCCACTTCCGACATCGACCACGCCTGTGACAGCCACCAGGTGATCTCTCCCAGCTTGCACGGAGGGCGATCTACCAGCGCGAGCGTAGCGCCTGTGAAGACGAAGGGGAACGGGTTTTCGTCGGGCAACGTACTTACTAACATATGCGAATCAATCTGCTGGCTATGGGCGTTCTGTTCAGCTTGCTGGTGCTCTCCGGCTGCAATGCGAAGACAGAGGCGTCAAGCGAGGCATCGGGAGTCGTGCCGAGCGGCGATATTGCTTGGCACGAAACACTCGACTCTGGCCTGAATGCCGCGAAGGCTGAAAACAAACTCGTCTTCGTTGACTTTAGCGCGGAGTGGTGACCGGGGTGCAAAGAGTTGGCCCGTGTGGTCCTTAGCAAACCTGAATTCGCCGCGATGCAAAGCGACTACGTCTTCGTACACATTGACATTGATAAAGAGCCTGATACCGCTAGGCGCTTCGTGGTGCGTGGCATTCCGGATATGCGAATCCTGAATGCCGAAGGAAAGCAGATTCACGACGTCTCGACCACTTGGGACATGAATGAGGTGCTACGCGAGATGAGGCAGGCGCTCAAGAAGCGATAGCCGTCAATACCTCGGCGCGTGCTCGAAGCGGTGACTCGTTTGAATGCGGCGCACCGTGCCGGTCGCGGATCGCATCACGATAGACTCCGTCAACGCGCCTCTCTTGGTGTAGCGGACGCCCCGCAGGAGGTCCCCGCTCGTTATGCCTGTCGCGGCGAACATCACGCTGCCGCTCGCCATGTCATCTGTGTGGAACACTCGATCCACGTCACCCTCGATCATTTTCTCGGCGCGCTTGCGCTCTTCCTCGTTGCGGAACACCAGTCGAGCCTGCATATCTCCGCCGACGCATCGCACCGCCGCGGCGGTGATGATACCCTCCGGTGCGCCGCCGATCCCGAAGAGCGCGTCAATGCCGGTCTCTTCCTGGATTGCGGCGATGCCCAGCGTGATGTCCCCGTCCGTCACTAAGCGGATCCTTGCGCCGCATCGCCGGATCTCGGCGATTAGTTTCTCGTGCCGAGGCCTGTCCAGCATGCCGATGGTCAGTTCGTCAATGTCCTTGTCGAGGCACTTCGCGATTGCTCTGAGGTTTGCCGCAACCGGCATCGTGATGTCAATCGCGCCCTTCGCATCGGGCCCAACGACCAGCTTGTCCATATAGCAATCCGGCGCGTGCATCAGCCTGCCTTCGCTCTCTTTGGCGGCAGCAAGCACGCTGATGGCGTTCGCCATGCCGTTGGCACAAAGGTTCGTGCCCTCGAGCGGGTCCACGGCGATCTCGACGACCGGCCCCGTCCCGTTTCCGACTTCCTCCCCGATGTACAGCATCGGCGCTTCGTCTCTTTCACCTTCGCCGATGACGATTTGTCCCCTTATGTCGACCTGGGCAAGCGTGTGGCGCATCGCGTCGCAGGCGGCTTGGTCGGCAGCGGTCCGATCACCCTTGCCGACCCACTTGGCGGCGTTGAGCGCCGCCGCTTCGGTAACCCGTACAAACTCAAGGGCAAGGTTGCGGTCCATATTGCCCTGAGGATACCACCCCGCTCGCCGCTCTCGTTCGCCCGCCTCCCCGCGGTGAGGTGGGTGAACTTAAAGGAGTCGTCCCTGGAGATGGCGGCCGGGTTGATGGTGGCGTGGTTCACGTCAACTGCAAGAGCCGAGGTCTGAATCTACCAAGGACTGCCTGAGACCTTCGACCGACGCGCGAGCTACGACTCCAATCAGCGAAGCGGGGAAAGTCCGCCTGCCACTGCGATCTCATACGTTGCCGACGCGCCTCGATACCACGCCGTAACGCGCGCAGCACCCGGGCGGACTCCAAACAGCGTTCCCGCCTGGTTCACCCATGCCGCGCCGGAACTCGTCCAGATCACCTGGTCGGCCGGGGGCGCTCCCCCACCATCAAAGAGTGCGCGCAACTGCACGGAACTGGCTGCGCTCACGGTTTGGCTGGTGGACTCGATGCGCAGAGCAACCCCGTTGTCAATTGGGATCGGCGTGAAGAGCGCGAGTGCGTTAGCTACGGGGCGCTCCACGCCGTCGCTCGGGAGGTTCACCACGCCGGACGCGAGACACAACGCCGAACTGCCGCCGCCATCGAGGTTCACGGCGTCCGAGCATCCGCGTTCCTTCATCAGCGTTGCCAACTCGGCGAGCGTCACGCCGAGAGAGAAGCGCGAGCGCCCGTCTACGACAACGACGACGATCTCACCGTCAGCCGTCGTGCCGACCGCCGTGCGTGGATGCCTTCCGTTAACGAGGTCAGGACGGAACCGCTCGCTCGCGCCATTCAGCACAACCTGTCCCTTCGTCAGGAGGCGAGGGCCGCCGCCCAACGCGTGATGAATCGCCGACCAGTTGATAGAGCCGGTGAGCGAGAGGCGCAACTTCCATTCCTCATTCTGCCGCAAATCTTTGAGTACGTTTGGCGCCGCCCTTCCGGCCGCGAACAATACGACCCGACCCGGCTCAACCTCGAGTCCGCGACTGTCGGGCACCACGAGCTTGAATACCAGCGCGCTCTCGCCGAGGGTCGCTGCAGTTGCGTCGGCCTCGAAGATGAGCGCGTTGCCCGGCACTCGAGAAGATGCACGCCCACCGTCAGGGAAGTACAACACGATTTCGCCGTCCCGTGCGGCGCGATTTACGCCGCTTATCGGAATTACTGCACCGCTCGGAGAGACCAACTCTCCCGCCCATGTCGGCGCGTCGAACAGCAGCGTGCTGTCAGCCCAGGCGATGGCGGAGCGCGTCGCAAACGGCTCGCTTACCAGCCGACTACCGCGAATCATCAGGCCGAGCGGGTCGCCGTCGGAACCGAAGAAGTCGGCGTTAACGACGAGAAACGCGCCAGTTCGCCGTGCCATGGAAGTAACCGTCTCTAGTGAGGCGGCGCCGCTCTTCTCGAAGACGCGGTCCTTTGCCAAGATTGCCTCCATGTCGAAGCCGCTCTCTGGGGCGCGGAAGCGAACGGTGTGAATCACAAGCGGTGGGTCAGTGAAGACCTCTTGGATGTAGCGTAGGCCTGGTATCGGCTCCCGCATCCATTGCTGCTTCAGCGCGCTTGGAGCGTGTGCGGGTGACGAGGCGGCAAGCGCCAGCAGTATCCCTGCAACCGTCATCGAGCATGGTCCTCCAGTGCCGTCAATGTTCCGGCCTCTGCATCCAGCCGCGCACGCACGCCGAGCGGCAGCGTAGCCATTGCAGGCACATGGCCGAACGGGAAGTCCATTACAACCGGTACGCCCAAGTCGCTCAAGCGCTCCCGAACAATCTGGCGCCACGGAGGACCTCCGATGCCTTTGTCCATCCTCTCGTCGCTCCTTGTCATCTCTCCAACGATGATCCCATTCACTCTTTTCAAGACTCCGGCGTTGCGAAGATGTGTCAGCATCGCGTCGACTCGGTGCGGCGGCTCGTCCACGTCCTCCAACAGCAGCAGCGCGCCGCACCAGCCCGGCGCCTCAGGCGTTCCAAGCGCGTCGCAGACCAAGATGAGGCACCCTCCGAGGAGCGTGCCCTCAGCGACGCCGGGCACAACGGTCGTTGGGCGTGGAGCTCCATCGGGAAAGAACCATCGCGCTCCTTCGATGGTTGCAAAGAGGTTCTCGACGACCCAATCGGGCCGATCCACGGAAAGCGTGATTCCCATCGGGCCGTGAATCGTCGCCAGCCCTCGCCGGTTGAGCGCGAGATGAAGCGTCGTCACGTCGCTGAAGCCGATGAGCATCTTTGGCTCGACAGCCATCCGGTCAAGATCGAGATACGGTAATAGTCGGGCGCACCCGTATCCGCCCCGGCTGCAATAGACAGCGGCGACGTCGGGGTTAAACCACGCGTCCATCAGGTCCGCGGCACGGTGCGCGTCGCTGCCAGCCAAGTGATGAGCACGGTCGTACACATGTGGCATAGTCTGAACTCTGTATCCACGGTTCTCAAACAGACCTACGGCGCGCTGCAGTGACGCCGGCTCGAGCGGGCTCGCCGGTGAGCAGATGGCGACCAAGTCACCCGGCTGCAGCCTCTTAGGCAGGCGCGTTGGCATCAGAACATCTCACCCTTCTCGCGAAGCCGCAGACTCAAGAGCGTCGCAACCATCATCATGTTGACTACCATCGCTGTTCCGCCGTAGCTGACGAATGGAAGCGGAACCCCGGTTACGGGGAACAGACCAACGACCACCATCAAGTTCACAAGTGTGTTGTAGCTGAAGATAACAAAGATGCCCGCTGCAACGTTGCGCTGGTAGATGCCGCTAGCGTTCGTTACTACCAGCCACACGCGATACAGAAAGAACCCATACCCACAGACAACCAGCACGCTACCGATGAAACCGACCTCTTCCGCGATGACTGCAAAAATGAAGTCGGTCGTGGCGACTGGAACGAATCGCGCTTCCTTCAGTTCACCGCGCCCGAATCCCCGCCCAACCACCTCGCCGCTGCCAACGCTGATGATCGCGCGCTGGGTGTGAAAACCAAGGTTGCCGCTAACGTAGTCTACCCAGCGCTGCGCTTGGTACGGCTTGATGATCCCCGCGTTGTATGCAAACATGGTAAGTGGAATCAAAAACATTATGAACAAAGTGATGTATCGAATGCGTTGTCCGCTGATGATCGACATGCCGACCCAAACCGCGAGGAACGTCAACGACCCACTCAGGTTGGGCTGGAGGGCGACAAGCGCAGCCAACGGAAGCACGTGCAGGAGCGAGAGAGTGAATCCACCCGGGGTTGCGAACCCGTCGCGCAGTCGCGCGATCAAAGCACCGAGCGTGAACACCATTAAGAAGAGCGCAACGTCTCCGGCCTGAAAATCAAAGGGACCTAAGTCAATGCGACGAACAGCACCCTCCTCAGCTTTTCCGGCAACCAGAACCAAGACCAGCAGCGCAAGCGCTATCAAGTAAACGATGCGACTGTACCAAGCGTACATCCGAGGATCCGTGCGCAGAAACGCGAAGAAGAACGGCAGCGAAGCAAAGAGCGCTATCCACTGCCGCTTGAACTCGGGATGCCCAGGTCGGATCGCGCTCGCACTCCAAAGAGCTAAAAAGCCAATGAAAAGGAGCACCAGAACCGACACGATGAGCCAACCGTCAAGGCGGCGAAGAAAACCGGATTGAGCCACGCGAGTCATCCCGATTGCAGCACGGACTCGGTCGTTCGAAAATGGACCTTCGCAACCTCGCACAGTAGTTCCTTTCCGTGCTTGCTAACAAACACCCGACCTGCGCGAATGACCTCCGGCCCTGCGCCCTTCGGCAAGACCATGGCCCACTGCTCGGAAAGGTGCTTCAGGTTAGACAAAAACGTGGCGCGTGCGATGAGCGATGCCGCGGCGACGCACAACTCCGACTCCGCGCGCACGCGTGACTCAAGCTGCAGTTTCTTGCCCAGTTCGAACAGGCGTTCACCAACCGTTTCGGGCTTGGCGAACTGGTCGCTGATTAGCCTCAGCGTCCCAGGCTCCTCGAGAATTTTAGGGTTACGTTCCAATAGGTCTTCTATCGCCCGTGCGTGAGCCCACGCCAGCAGTCGGTTTAAGTTGCGCATCTTAAGGTGCAACTCGTTGTATTTCCGAGGTGGTATCTGTACGATCTTGTGCGGGCACGTTGCGCGTATTTTGCCGGACAGGCGAAGACACTGAGCGTCCGTAACCCTCTTCGACTCACGGACGTCCTCCAACTCAGCAAGATACTCCGGCGCTACGTAACACGCAGCAACGACCAAAGGACCGAAGTAATCGCCCTTGCCGCTCTCGTCAACGCCAATGCATCGCTCAGCCATGGGGTTCCACAGGATACCGTCGCAACAGTTCAGCGGTACACGGAAGCCATGTCAAAACGCGACAGGCTAATTCTTCTGACACTGATGGGAGGCTTTCTGATGCTGGCACTCGAAGCTAGATATCTCCATCGAAATGTATTGAATGAGGAATGGCAGAGCGTCATCCTGCCGGTCTTCGCGCTCCTTGCAGTCGTCGCATGCGCATTTGGGCTAATCGCTTCTCGCTTGGGAAGGTGGGTTTGCTCACTCTTCATGCTCGTCGGCATCGGCGTCGGCGTATATGGCGCTTGGCTCCACAGCGAGGGGGAGGTCGAACCGTTAACGCGGCTCCTGACTGCGTCCATCACCGCGCGGGCAGACGGAGGTGAGGACGAGGCTCGTGAAGAGGCCGAGTCTGAGGATGAGCCGCCGGTCCTCGCGCCACTCTCACTCAGTGGCCTGTCGGCGGTCGGCCTGATTGTCGCGTTCCCGGCAGGCTTTCGAAAGGCTTAGGTGTGCGCGCCTTGACGCGGCCCCACGTCATAATGCGAGGCACGTGGTTGAGTTCCAGGGCGTCAGCCTCGAATACCCCTGCAACGTGGTGGCCCTCCACGAAATCAACCTGACGATCCGTCAGGGCGAGTTCGTGTTCCTGCTCGGTGCCACCGGGTCGGGCAAGTCCACCCTCCTCAAACTTCTGCTCCGCGAACTCAAGGCTACGTCCGGTCGAGTCATGATCCAAGGGCGAGATCTATCCATGGTTTCTGAGAAATCTGTCCCATTGCTTAGGCGCCAGATTGGATTCGTTCCGCAGGATATCGGTCTGCTTCCTAACAAGAAGGTCTGGGAGAACCTCGCCTACGCGATGCGCGCCGCGGGGCACACAAAGTATGAGGTGCGAAGGAGAGTGCCAGAATTTCTTGAAAGGTTGAACCTTTTGCATCGGGCGGGAGCATTCCCGCGCGCTCTGTCCGGGGGCGAACAGCAACGTGTTGCCATCGCCCGTGCGCTCGTCAACAACCCCACGTTACTGCTCGCCGATGAACCGACCGGGCACCTCGACCCGGAGACGAGCCGCGAAATTCTTCATATCCTTGACGACATCAACACGCGTGGCACAACCGTCGTAATGGCGACGCACGACATGCCTGTCGTGCGCCTCCTCCCCCGGCGGGTGATTCGATTGGAAGGCGGAAAGGTGTTCTCCGACTCGATCGGACTATCGGAGGATGCGGATGCTTGATCGTCTTGAATTCGTGCTCGGCGAGGCGATCGAAGCGATCCGTCGGAACGGCCTGATGGCGCTCGCCGCCGTAAACACGACAGCGATCGCACTCCTAGTGTTCGGCGGATTGGCCTACGCCTACTTCGGAATCCAGAATCGACTCGCCGACCTCGGCACCCAGTTCACGCTCATCGTTTCGATTCGCGACGGCACCGATAGGAAGGGCATCCACGAGATGGCGCAGCGCGCGCGCTCTCTTCCAGGGGTGAAGCGCGTCGTGCACCTGCCGAAAGAGGAGCACTGGAAGAAGGTGCTGGCGAAGTATCCCGACATCGGCCGTGGCGCGAAGAACCCGTTTCCTGAACAGTTGCTCCTAGAGATTACAAGCGCGGACATGGTGGACGCTGTGCGCGCTGAGATGGAAAAGGACCCATTGTACTGGCCCGAGAAGGGAATCCAGGACGCGAACCGCGAGCGCTTCCTTCTTCGCCGCCTCACGTCGTTCGTTCAGTATGCTGGAACGCTGCTGGTTCTGGTGACGTTCTTGACGGCCGGAACGCTCATCTACAACACGGTGCATCTGGCTGTCATGTCGAGGCGTCAAGAGATCCATACGATGCGACTGGTCGGCGCTTCGCACGGCACGATTCGGTGGCCTTTCCTGCTCGAGGGAGGTATTGAGGGATTTCTCGGAGGGATGATTGCCGGGTTCGCCCTCTGGGGGCTGACAACCTGGCTCTCCCGGCTCGTTGCTGCATATTCCCTCTTACAAGTTGGAGGGGGAACGCCCGGCTTGACTGGCGTCGTACTACTTGCGGCGCTTGGTGCGGCGCTGGGTATGCTGTGTGCCGGACTAAGCGTCCGAAAATATCTAGGGGCAATCCAATGAAGGGGAAGTGGATAGTCGCGGCTATGGTCCTGCTGACTACGGTGGCGATCGGACAAAAGGCGGATAAAGCTACCCTTGAAAAAAAGCGCAAGTCGCTTGCGACCAAGGAGAAGCAACTCCGAACGGAGCTCAAGAGCGTCAAGCGCAAGCAGGCGGATGTCCTCGCGGATATCGCCAAAGTGGACAGTGAGCTTGAATCCCTCGAGGCTCGAGTTGCCGAGACGACCCGCCGCTTGGCAGAGGCGATGCGAAAGCGCGACCTCGTAGCGAAGGAATTGGAAGATGCCCAACAGCGCGTTGACGAAACCAGTCGAGAGGCGGGCGAACGCATCTATGCTTACTACATGCGCGGGGAAACCAGCCCACTGACAGCGCTGCTCGACTCCGAGAGCATCACCGACATGGCTGAGCGGGCGTATGTGATGGAGTTGCTCGCGAAGCAGGACGCGGAACTCATCATCGAACTCGAAGAGCAAAAGAAGATTATCGACGAAAAAAAGAAGGAGGCAGACCTTCTCGTTACGCGCATCTACGACCTTAAGCAGCGACAGACGGAATATCGCGCTCAACTCACGCGCCACATGGGGCGCAAGCAAGCGTTCCTTCGAGAATATCGCGCACAGGAGAGCCAACTGGAGCAGCAGCTTGATGAACTCGAGCGCGAGAGTATGGCTATCGCTGCGCAACTCGCGAAGTACTACGGCTCTAGTACCAAGGTCATCTGGCGGGGCGAGTTCCTACAGCCAGTATCGGGAGGCATTACCAGCGGCTTCGGCATGCGGTACCATCCAATTCTCAAGAGGAGCCGAATGCACACCGGCGTAGACATCGCTGCGCCTACCGGAACGGCTATTCGTGCCGCCGGAACAGGCAGGGTCATCCGTGCGAGCTACTCGAGTGGGTACGGGAACTGCGTCATCATTGACCACGGCGGGGGCGTCGCTACGCTATACGCACATTGTTCCAGTATCCTCGTTAGCGTAGGGCAGATGGTAGAACGCGGCGACGTAATCGCTAACGTTGGTTCAACCGGTCTCTCGACCGGCCCGCATCTTCACTGGGAAATTCGGGTGAACGGACAGCCAGTAAACCCGCTCGGACGGTAGGCAGGAACCCTCGGGCACTTCCAACCGGTGTTCTGCGTATACTCCCATTGATGAGACACCAAACTTTAATCGCACTCGCGGCGATGTTCACGGTCGGTACCGCCTATGCTCTCCAGGAAAAGCTCCATCTGGCTGAAGGCTCGAAGGCTCCATCCTTCTCCGGCAAGGCGCACACCGGAAAAACGATCTCGCTGAACGAGCTCACAAAGAACGGCCCCGTCTTCGTCGTCTTTTGGAAGGAGCGCTGCCCGCACAATCCGCGTGCCGCAGCCCTGTTCAACAGCCTCTACAAGACGTATGAAGGCAAGGCCCAGATGGTTGGGCTTGTGTCCGCTCCGGAGGAGAGATTGGGCAGCTGGGTCAGCCAGTTCTCCGTGGCGTACCCTCTGCTGCCGGATGCGAGCAAGAAGGTCATCAGCGACTACGCTGTCGTCTACTCGATTTGCACTTTCCAGATCGGGAAGGACGGCACGATCGAGAAGGTGTTTCCGGGCTACGGCTCCGAAGCCATGAGCGCGCTCAATGCCGCGATGGCAAAGGCAGCCGGAACGGCACCCAAGGAAGTTGACCTTAGCGCCGCTCCGCCTCGATTGACGTGGGGCTGAGCGTACTAAGCCACGTTCCCTGGTCAGGGAACCCTTCGAGAAACTCATGAACGCCTCCGACGCCCTTTCGTTTTTTCACCGCCTTTGGAACGCCTGAAGGACAAACGACGGTATGTTGCGGCGAGGACCATGCGCACCATCACTACTGCAATCGCTCTCGTTGTTGCCACGGCGTTGACTGCCGTTGCCCAGGTCAACCCCGCGCTGTTTGCGGGCCTCCAATGGAAGGAGATCGAAGTGGTTCAGGGCAGCCCGTTTCGCCCGACAGATCAGGCAATTGCGGTGTTCGAGGAACTGTCGCGACTGCTTGATGCCGAGCTGGCCATCGCTTGACGTGGCGCTGACACGCGACCTGTAGACGTTGAACCGCGAACTCCGGCGCGTAGCCCTCGATCCGGTCATCCCCCGTCCGGGAAAGGACGGTTAACGCACGCGCAGGGGACAGCTACCGAAGCAGCCGCCAGTACGCCAGGTCCCACCTTGGGCTCCACGCCACGAACGTAACACCGCGGTCATGGAAGCCGAGTCGTGCGCGGACCTCCAGCGTTCCGTCGTCAATGTAGCGCCCTGCGTTCGACAGCACGCTTGCAGTCTGGATGGTGTCGGCAGTTGTTCCACCTCGCTCCGCGGCCACGTCCCAGCGTTGCTGCTCGAAGTTCCAGAACTCGATACGCTCCAGCGTGGGAATGCCGTCGGTGCCGGCTTCCATAACGAACTGGAGTGCGCGGGGATTGTCCTGCAGCGCCGTGCCGCTGATCAAGATTTCGGCGCTTGCGTCTGCCGCAACGTTCGGGCGCCGCGCTGCAACCACGACGTGCACGTCGTTGGCTGATGCGAGGTCACCGACTCCCCCAGCAACGTGTTGACCGCGTGTAACCTGCATTGAGGTTGGAAGAATCTTTTCTCCCACCTCAAGGCAGTTGATCCAAGTCGCCCAGCCGTTGACACCCTGGTCCGGATACTGCCCAACTGCCCAAAAAGTGGTATGGTCGGTCGGATCAATGCCGATCGCGTAGTAGTCTCCCCAGCGACCGCTCGCGGTGCGGTTGCCGACTTTCACCTGCATCAGCGGGCCCATCACACCCGGCGCATCGAGCACAGTGCGCGAGGTTAACTGCACTGAAACGTACTCTGTGCTCGCACTGCGAGCAAGCACCATGCCCACGTCGCCGAGCGCGTTCTCGATCAACGCTGGATAGAACGTGTGGATGCCGCTTCCAGGGTCAATCGTGCCGAACTGCGCGAGAGTTGGCGTACCGCTGTTGGGCCAGTTGCCTAGGTTGAACTGATACCACCGCGCCTTCACCGCTGAGTTTACGATGACTGGGTGGGCGGTGTAGAGACGGCCGTCTCGCCAGGCGACGTTGAAAAGGCGCCCATCAAGGGGGTCTACGTTGCCCCCGCCCAAGTTGGGCACCGAGTTTCGGTTAGAGGGCGTGAATCCCGGAACTGGCACCGTCGTCGTGACGAGGCTCGGGCTGCCGGCAGGGTCGCGAATGGCGTAAAGCCGAATCGACGAGGTCGACCCGACGCTTGCGTAGTATCCAGCGGGGTTAGCGCCAAAGTGGAGCCCTGCTTGAGCTGAAAAGCTGTTCGCGTACACCATGTCGTTGAACACGATCGGGTCGCCCTGCAGCATCGGTCGCTTATCAAAGACGCGGAACAGAATGCCCGCAGTGCTTCCACCTGAGCCGTTCAGCCGGAAGAGGTTTCCACCCGTATAGTACGCCTTGCTGTCGTATCCGAACGAAGGGTAGTCCACCCAATAGTTCGCGCTGCCCACGGGGATCACGGCGGACATTCGGTACTTGTACCAAATACCGTGAGGGTTGCTGTCATCTGAAACGGCGATGTCAATCCAGGCGCTGTTCGGCGAGTACACTTCAATGGCTACGACAACGAAGCGCTGCGCGTCCGAGTCGTACAACACCTTTGGATCGACGACGAACGAACCCGCGCCCACGGGCTCGAAGAAGCCCGGGTCGCCGCGATCGTCGAGGTCTACGGAGAACTCGAGCGTGCCGTCCTTGCGATAAAACGCGATGCTCGCGTTCACTGTTTCGACGATGTGCTCCGGTCCGACGGCGATGGTTGGGTCGGGCGGCGTGTAGCGCGTCTGCGAGACGCCCGCAAATCCGCAAGCGCCGTTCATCGTCCAGGCTCCATCGAACGGGGATGGCGGCGGCGTGCTCAGGCGCGCGCCGCGCGAGCCGATGCCCAAATCGTTCGCGCCGGCGTGGAACGGCGCTTCAATGATCGGCCCATCCCACGGCCACGAGCGCTGTATCTGCGGCTGCGCCTTGCGGGTGTCGTAGATCTCCGCCTCGGCGCGGCCGGAGTGAATCGGATAGATAACCTCTTGCTGTTGAGGGATGCCAGGAACGAGCGAGAAACCAGACACGGCGAGTAAGGCTGCTAACATAAGTCCTCTCTTTACCTGTGGGACGGGTGGAAGCGCGCCTTTCGTTGGTGTAGCAGCCCGGAAACCTGGCAATCCAAAGGGCTGCCTCGGCGTTCGTGGGCGCAAGTAAACTTGAGCGGTGCCAACCGTTGGTGACCTACTTGCCGCCCTCGAGCAAATTGCGCCGAGGAGTCTCGCTCTGCCCGGGGACCCGGGTGGCCTCCAGGTCGGCAGCCGCTCGGGGCTCCTCAGCGGCGTACTGGTTGCACTTGATTGCACGGGCGCGCTGGTCGAGCAGGCGGCGAGCGAGGGCGCGCAAGCGGTTGTGGTCCACCATCCTCCTATCTACCGCCCGCTTGGAACGCTCGTCGGAGACGAGCATCCGTTGCCTGCGCTGCGCGCCGCAGTGCAGCGGGGTGTCGCGGTCATCGCGGCGCACACCAACTGGGACGCCGCCGAAGGCGGTGTAAACGACAGCCTGGCTGCGCGTCTGCATCTGCACGCGATCTCGCCGTTCGGGGAGGACTCTCTCGCCCGGCTCTACAAGTTGGTTACGTTCCTGCCAATGGAGAGCGCCGACGCAATCTTCGATGCGTTGGCAGAAGCGGGGTGCGGGCAGATTGGCCTTTATCGTCGTTGCGCGTTCCTCTCCCCAGGGGTCGGCACGTTCGAGCCGCAGGCCGGTGCGCAGCCGACGATTGGTGAGGTGGGGAGGCGCGAAACGGTTGAGGAGGTGCGCGTCGAGATGGTCGTTCCAGAGAGCGCGAAGGAGCGCGCGCTACGGGCGTTGCGCGAACATCACCCTTACGACGAGCCTGCCTTCGATCTTTACGAGTTGGCGAACGGCGAGGCGGTCTCGATCGGGCGCGCGGGGCTTTTGCCAGAGGCTCTTCCCGCGCGCGAGTTGCGGCTTTTCGTCGATGCGGCTCTCGGTTCGCGGAGTCGTTTGTTCGGGCCGCTGGATGGAAACGTGTCGCGCGTCGCTGTCGTGGGCGGTTCGGGAGGCCGCTATTGGTCGAATGCGATGTGCGCAGGTTGTGACGCACTCGTGACCGGCGAAGTGCGCCACCATGAAGCGGTCGCGGCTGCCGAAGCGGGTTTCGTGTTGGTGGAGGCGGGACACTTTCATACCGAGCAGCCGGGAATGGAGTCTCTCGCTTCTCGGCTTACCGCTTTGATGCCGGATGTGCGCTTCGGCTTAGTGACGCCGCATGACGGTTTTGCAGGCAACCCTGCGTAACTTCGGAGCCTCCGTTTCGGGTTCAATGACGCCATGGCGGACTTTGAGTTGGTTTGGAACGACGAGAGTTTGAGGCCGGAAGAGCTTGAAGGGTTCTTCGTTGGCTGGGAGAGCCCTCCTTCTACGGAGGTAGCGCATAGAGTGTTCAAGAAGGCATCGGAATACTGCCTTGCGCGCGTAGACGGCAAACTGGCGGGCTTCATCACCGTCTTCACGGACGGCTTTTATATCGCATATATTCCGCTGCTCGAAGTTCGCCCCGAATTGCAGCGGCGTGGAATCGGAAAGGCGCTCGTCCGCGCAGCCGTCGAGCGCTACAGAGACTTTTACAAACTCGATGTGCTGTGCGACCTGCGCTCCGTGCTGTTCTATCAGCAACTCGGCTTCAAGTGGGTCAGCGGGGCGACGCTGGTCAACTACGACCGGCAGTCCACGGGGAGGGAGTGAGGCACGTCTCGATTCGAACGCCGTTCATCACGCTCGGCCAGTTCCTCAAATGGGCGGGCTTCTCCGACACGGGCGGGGAGGCTCGCTCGCTCATCGCTTCGGGCGCTGTCTTGGTCAATGCGGAAGTGGAGCAGAGGAGAGGCCGCAAACTGAGGTGCGGCGACGTTGTGCGCGTGGGTGACCAGGAAGTGGTCGTGCGTGCTGAGCAGTCGACCGGATAGAATACGCTCATGCGACCGGTTCTGCTTGCTGCCGGATTTCTGTTCATGAGCGTGGGCGCGGTTGGCGTCCTCATCCCCGGCTTACCAACCACCATTTTCGTGATCTTAGCGGCCTGGTGCTTTGCCCGGAGCAATCCTGAACTGGAGCGGCGACTCCTCGAGCACCCACGTTTGGGGCCTCCGCTCACCGCCTGGCGGACGGACAGGAGCATTAGCCTGCCGCACAAGATCCTCGCAATTTCGATGATCGTGCTGTCCGTAGTTCTCTTCTCGCTGTTTACAAGCCTTTCGGCGTGGGTCAAGTGGGTTCTTGCGGTTTGCTGTGTCGCCGTCGCCACTTATCTGGCCACGCGCAAGACTCGCCCGCCCCACGCGCCCTGCCCGCTTCGACCAGAGCCGCGGAAGCAGCCTGAAGTCTAAAGCTGGTCAGCCGGCTTCGGCGCCCACGTTCGAGGGCCGGAGAAAGTCTTCTTGTCCTCGAGGTGCACGCGAAGGCGGTCGAGCGCCTCGCTCCAGAACCGCTTTGCACTTCTCGCCAACGCGATGCGGGCAATCGGGTTGACTTCGGCATGGTAGATGAGCGTTATGCGCACTGTGCCGGGCGTCAACTCCGAGAGTCGCCACTCGAGCGTCTCTCCTGCCGCACTGCTGCGCACAACCTCGCGTACGTTCGCCTCTGCTTCATCCCACATCTGCACGGCTACGATCTCGTGCTCCCGCGTTTCCCCGTCCACGAGGAACGACACTCTCTGACCGGGAAGGAAGGCCCCGGATTCGCTGTATGGCTTTGGCGCGAGTTCACGAATCGCGATCGCGCGCGAAGGAAGGTAGTGGCCTCGCTCCATGAGGTTCCCGACGGCGTCCAGAGTTTCTTCCTGCTCCGCCATCACGTCAACGCTCAGTTCGAACACAACTGCCATAACCACCCTTTCATCCGTTTGATCGAATTCATTCCTCACCCATCGCCTTGGGCAGGCACCGTTCATAAGCACGAGCAGCGTCTTCCAGCGTCACACGTAGGAGGCTCTCGCCAGGACGAAGGAACTGCAGGTGTCGATGCGCTACGTCGTATGAGCCGATGCAGTTAAGGAACAGCCCCAACTCGGACGCAATCTCGAACATTCGCTCGATTGCACCTCGGGCGCACTTCTCGGCTGAGACGCCAAGTACTATACGTGACGGCGTCTCGCCGAACAGGTGGGAATCGACGCGCTCGCTGAATGACCACGCGTCGTGCTGCCTCTCATCGTCCAGAATAGAGCGATAAATCGCCTCGCTCGGCGCCGCGCCCTGCGCGGTCATGTTCTCAAGCACCGGGCCGAGAATGTGCTTCAAGTAATGCTCCTCCGAGTCCAGCAGCACGTGCGCCCCAACGCCGCCGGCGAGGCACATCTCCGCCACCGCTACCGCGAGGCCGCCTTCCGACACGTCGTGCGCGCAGTCCACCAGTTGATCATGAGCAGCCTTCTGCATGAAGCGTAGCAATGATCTTTCGCTATCGAGGTCCGGCGCGTCCGGCTGACCACCCTCGATTCCATGCACCGTTGCCAAGTATTCGCTTGCGCCGATGGACTCGTGCCGCGGCGTCCAATGGCCTGAAACCAAGTAGATGTAGCCGCGCCCCCGTGGGAACGCCATGCGCAGCGGCTTCACGCCTTCGCTCAGCACGCCAACAACGCCTACGACTGGTGTGGGCAGCACCTCGCCGAGCGGCGTTTCATTGTAGAAACTCACGTTGCCACTCACCACAGGGATCTCCAGCGCTTCCGCCGCGTCGGCAAGCCCACGCACAGCCTCGCGAAACTGGAAAAAGACCTCCGGTCGGTTGGGGTCTCCGAAGTTCAGGCAGTCGGTTGCACCGATCGGCCGCGCTCCCGTGCACGCCACGTTGCGCGCCGCCTCGATGAGCGCCAACTGGCCACCGACGTACGGGTCCGCGAACGTCCATCGGCCGTTGCCGTCGCTCTTCATCGCGAGGGCGACGGGCGCTTCTCGAAGCGCGAGCACCGCAGCGTCAGCAGCGCCCGGTGGCACGGCGGTTCGCGTCTGCACGGTGTAGTCATACTGTTCGTACACCCATCGCCGACTGGCAATGTTGGGTGAGGCGAGCAGCCTAAGCAGCGCCTTATCCAAGTCCTGCGGTATGGGTACGTCTTGTGGGCAGAAAGAGCGTGCTTGAACCACGCTTGGTGGCTCCTTCACCGGAAGGTCAATCAGTGGGCAACCGTTGGCAATGAACTCTGCGGGCACGTCGGCGACCACCTCCCCCATGTGCCGCACGACCACGCGCCCCGAATCCGTCACGCGCCCGATGACCGCTGCCGGCAAGCCCCACTTTTCGAACACCGCGACGACCTCGCCTTCCCGCCCCGGCTCGACCACGGCAAGCATTCTCTCCTGCGTTTCGCTCAGCATGATTTCGTCGGGACGCATAGTGGAGTCGCGAAGCGGCACGGCGTCGAGGTCAATCTCCATTCCGCTTCCACCCTTGGCGCTCATCTCGCACGTGCTGCAGGTTAGCCCTGCGGCGCCCATGTCTTGAATCGCGAGAAGCGCGCCCGTTTCTAGAACTTCAAGCGTCGCCTCAATGAGCAACTTGCCCGCGAACGGGTCGCCAATCTGCACGTTGGGGCGCTTGCTTTCGCTGTCCTCGCCCAGCACCTCGCTCGCGAAGGAGGCTCCGTGGATGCCGTCTCGGCCCGTCGCGCTGCCCAGATACATAACCATCGCTCCAGGGGTGTCCGCCGTCGCCGTGGCGATGCGATCCATCCGCACGATCCCCACGCACATCGCGTTGACTAACGGACTGCCTGAGTACCGCTCGTGAAACTGAACGTCACCTGCAACCGTCGGCACGCCAATACAATTGCCATATCCGCCGATGCCGCGCACCACGCCGTCGAAGAGCCGCCGATCCAGCGCGCTCGCTCCGGGGTCGCCGAAGCGGAGCGAGTCGAGGCATGCGATCGGTCGCGCCCCCATCGCAAGCACGTCGCGGATAATGCCTCCCACACCAGTGGCCGCCCCCTGGTACGGCTCGACGGCGCTTGGATGGTTGTGACTCTCAATCTTGAACGCCACCCCCCAGCCTGCGCCGATGTCCACAACGCCGGCGTTCTCCAGTCCCGCGCCCTCAACGCTCTCGCGGTAGCGGGAGAAGAGCTTCAGCACGGTCCTGCTCGATTTATAGCTGCAGTGCTCGCTCCAGAGCACCGCGAACATTCCCAACTCCGTGTTGGAAGGCGCTCTGCCCAATTGCCGTTCAATCGCCCTGTACTCGGCGTCGGTCAAGCCCAACTCTTGATACTGCTTCGTGCCCTGCGGCTCCACCGGCATGGCGCAGATTATAGAACGACTGCCACCCAACCAAGGGAGCGCTCGCCCTCCCAGCTCGCGAACAGCAGAAAGCCAGGGAGCAACGGTGCCTGGTACCGCTTGTGCACCTCTGCCACGCGTACCCAAACGTAAGCGCCTCCGAACATTCGAGCCGTGGTCTCAAAATCGGTCAGAATCACAGCGATGGACCGGCCAACGCCCCGCGGGGTACTGCTTGAACTGCTCGAAGGAAACGCGAGGTACGTCGCCGGCGAGCCGGTTACCCGCGCCTACCCCGCCGAGCTGAGGGCAACTCTTGCAGCGGAGCAGTCACCCATCGCTGCCGTGGTGGCTTGCTCGGACACCCGCGTCGCCCCAGAGGTCATCTTCGACCAGCCGCTTGGGAAGCTCTTCGTCGCTCGCATCCCCGGCAACGTGGCCGCCGAAAGCGTTCAATGGACTGTGGACCTCGCCGTCGGGCACTTCAAGGTACCTCTCGTAGTCGTCTTGGGCCATTCCGGTTGCCTCGCCGTTTCCGCAGTGCTGAACAAGGGGTATTCGTGCTCTTGGGTAAGCACACACATCGGCCCGGCTCTGAACCAGGCGCGGCGCCGCATCGGCACCCCCACCATCGAACAACTTGTCGAAGAGAACGCCCGCTTCTCCGCGCATCGGCTGGTGTCACTCTCGTCGGCGCTTCGGTCAGCCGTCAGGGCGGGCGAGTGCGAGTGTGTACCTGCCGTGCTGAACATGATCTCCGGTGAGGTAGCCGTGCTGGATGGTCACTAGTCGCCGTGCCGCTCAGCCGCATCAGTGTGGGGCCGGTTGCAAGACGGCTTTACAACTCGCCGACAGACGGCTTTAGCCCGCTTAAAGACGGCTTTGACTCGCTTAAAGAGGTGTGTGGATCAGCAAACTCCTTGGTTGAGGTAGCGCCCAAGCCGCGGCTGAATGACGCTGGGTGACCCCGGAGGCTGTCGTAAACACGCTTTGCAAGATAAGAACATTGCTCCTCGAAAGTCTCCGGTACGCGCGGCATCCCAATTGGTAAGGCTCCAAGGTCGGTTCCCTGGGAATCTACTGCTGGAGCATAATCCATGCGTGAAGCGACTCACGGTTCCGGCTCTCCTCATCTTCGCCGCGACGGTGCTTGGTGGCGACGAACCGAGCCCACGGCTCGACTCAGCGACCAGAGTGGCGGACGCGCTCAGAAAGGCGCATCCCGACAAGGTCGTCCACCTCTTCGCCGAGGGCGCGAACACCACGGTAAACCTGGTGAACCTCGGGCCCGTTCCGGCTCACTACAACGCCAAGCATGATGAGACCGTCATCATCGTGCGCGGCATGGGGACGATGCGCTTGGGAGACCTGGAGCGGATCGTGCGCCCAGGTGACCTGATGTTCATTCCTCAAGGCACACCCCACGCCTTCACCCCGCACGGCGACGACGTGGTCGCCGTGTCCGTGTTCTCGCCGAAGTTCGACGGAAAGGACCGAATCATCATCGGTGAGTAGATGCGTGTTGCGATAACTGGAGCGACAGGCCTGCTCGGAGGAGCGCTCGCTCGCGCCCTCGAAGGACGGGGGCATACGGTGCTCAGGCTTTCACGCTCACGCGAAAAAAGCGCGCTCGCCTGGTCGCCGAGCGAAGGCTTCCACAGCCTTGAGGCCTTCGAATCGTTCGATGCGCTCGTCCACCTTGCTGGCGAGAGTATCGTTGGCCGGTGGACGGAGGAGAAGAAACGCCGCATCCGCGACAGCCGCGTCGTTTCGACAGCGGCCCTCGCCTCGCAGATTGCGCGTGCCGCCGCCCTACCCAAAGTGTTCGTTTGTGCTTCGGCTGTCGGCTACTACGGCGACCGGGGGGACGAGGTGCTCACCGAAGAGTCGCCCCCTGGCGAGGGCTTCTTGGCTCAAGTGGGTGTGGAGTGGGAGTCCGCGGCGCTTGAAGCAGAGCGCTCAGGCGTGCGCGTCGCACTTCTCCGCACTGCGGTCGTCCTCTCCGAGCAAGGCGGGGCGCTGGAGGTGATGGCGCGGCCGTTCCAGTTCGGTCTTGGGGCGGTGCTCGGCTCGGGAAAGCAGTTCCTTCCGTGGGTGAGCCTCAACGACTGGGTGAGGCTCGCCGTCGCTTGCATCGAGGAGGAGCGATGGGTCGGGCCCGTGAACGTGGCGTCGCCAAACCCGGTTCGGAATCGAGAGTTCTCTTACGCGTTAGGCGCGGCGCTGCGGCGCCCGGTGCTCCTTCGTGTACCCGCGTTCGCACTTCGCCTATTGCTTGGTGAGATGGCGGACGAGGGCCTGCTCTTGAGCCAGCGCGTGGTACCAAAACGCGCCCAGGGAAACGGCTTCGAGTTCGAGGACGTCGAGATTCGACAAACGCTCGCGCGATTGGTCGGTTGATACAACAGCTGGTACCCCGGACGGGATTCGAACCCGCGACCTTCGCCGTGAAAGGGCGATGTCCTAACCGCTAGACGACCGGGGCGTATGTGCGGCAGTGTACCCCGAAGCGCTTACTTCTTTTCAATGCGTCGCGCGGTAACGAACCGCGCGGCGTAATAGCCGCTCGTGATGGAATCTATCTTTACCACTCCACCACCACTGCTCGCATGAATGAATTTGCCTCCGCCTATGTAGATGCCAGCGTGGTTGATCCGCACGCTGCGCCCCGTCCGGAAGAACACCAAGTCGCCCGGCTGTAAATCCTCTTTCTTCACTGGAACACCTGCCGACGCCTGGGCAGTGGAAGTTCGAGGTAACGTAACGTTTTCGACTGTGTGATACAGGAAGTGCACGAATCCCGAACAATCGAATCCGCGCGAGGTTTCGCCTCCGTACACGTAACGAACTCCCAGGTATCGCCGTGCCGTAGTGATCAACTCGCTCCGGTCGCTTCCCGTTGGCGCCGACGCTGCGATGCTATCCTTCGCAGAGGTGAGGCGGCCGTGGACGAAGCCGGTTGCTCCGCCCGGGAGAGTTACTTTCAGCCACTGTTCGTGTCGACCAATCACCTGCGCCTCGACGCCCTTGCGCAACTTAGCCACGACCGGCTGCCTGGTCGAGGGACCGGCGCGCAGGATGACTGCATCAGCCGTGATGGTTACGGTGTTTCCCGGCATCACCTCAGGCCCGGCGCTCGTCGCTTGCTTCGCCGCGGGTTTGGCGGAGGCGGAGAGCGTTACCATGTCCTTGCGAACGAAGCCGACTGTGCCACCAGGGAACCTCAACTTGTACCAACCCGATTCTTCCCCAAGCACGGTGGCGGTGCGCCCCTTCTCGACCTGCACAAGCGACTTGCTTGATGTCTTCGGCTTCTCGCGAACGTTCACCTTGTCCTTCAGGATCGTAGCAGTCTTCGCCGTGCCACTTGCTGCGGTCTGCTTGGCACTCGGCTTGACGCTCTCCGGCACCTTGCCGTTCCTGTACGAACTTGGGTCGCTGGTCAGGCGCAAGACCTGGCCGACCTGAAGCCTCTTCGCGTCTGTGATGCCGTTCTTTCGGGCCAGTGCGTCAACCTTGCAGTTGAATCGCTTAGCAATCTTCTCAAGTGTGTCGCCCGATTTTACAGTATAGGTCGCTTGTGCAAATGCTGTGGCAGCGACAGATACAATTGCCACCAGCAATCCAAGTCTGTTCATAGTTTGCTCCTCTCCGCCCGAGGCAACCGTCCAGGGCATCCCATCCCAAGCGGAACCGACGAACGTTACCCGAACACCCCATCAAAATGCAACCCTTGGAGCGAAAACCTCAAGTAAATTGGCAAGGATTGGACAAAAAGCGCCATTTTTGCGCGATTTCGACCCATCCCATCCGGCGGTTGCGGCATGCGCTAACATAGCGCACGCCGCGCCGAAGGGCATGTTGAGCATCGTAATCGTCAATTGGAATACGAAGGCGCTCCTCGAAAAGTGCCTGGCGTCCTTGCAGCAGCACGCTCCGGCTGAATCCTTCGAGGTTATCGTCGTAGACAACGCAAGTGAGGACGGTTCTGCCGCGATGGTTCGCAGCCGCTTCCCGCAGGTGCGCCTACTCACCGAGAGAGCAAACCATGGCTACGCTGCGGGAAACAACATCGGCATCCGGGCAGCACTTGGTGACGCAATCCTTCTTCTCAATCCCGATACCGAGTTCATTGACGACAGCCTTCAACGCTCTGTTGACATACTGCGCTCAATGCCAACCGTGGGGGTGCTCGCGGCGAGGCTCGTAAGCCCCGATGGGAGCACGCAGTCGTCTCTCCGCAGTTTCCCGCGCCCTCTGCCCGTGCTGTTTGACCTGCTTGGATTCGCTCGCCTGTTCCCACGCAGTCGGTTCTTCGCCAAGTATCGCTATCGCTTCTTCGACTACGACTCGCCAGCCGAGGTTGAGCAGCCCATGGGCACGTTTCTGCTATCGCGTAGGGCGGTGTTCGATCAAGTGGGGCTCTTTGACGAACGGTTTCCGATCTTCTTTAACGACGTGGACTGGTGCCTGCGCGTGCGCAACGCCGGGTGGACGGTGTATTATCACCCCGGCGTGCGCGTCATTCATCACGGAGGAGCCGGCACACGCCAGGTTCACAAAAGCATGATTTGGGAATCGCACCGAAGTTTGTTGCGATTCTACGATAAATGGTACTTGCGGTGGTGGAATCTTCCCCTGATCTGGCTTTTCCGTCTCGTGGTGCTCGCCGCCGCGTTCATACGAACAGGAGGCATACATGCCGGGTACCGATCTTAGTGTTACCATCTGCTCCTGGAACACACGCGACTACCTGGATCGGTGCCTCGCGTCCGTCCTTGCCCAAACAGAAGAGATCGCTCTTGAGGTGATCGTCATTGACAACGCAAGTGAGGATGGAAGCGTTGAGACGGTGGAGCAGAAGTATCCGAGCGTTCATCTGATTCGAAACGAACAGAACCGTGGCTTCGGCGCTGGGCACAACCAGGGCTTCGCCGTTGCCTCTGGCGAGTTCCTCATGCCGCTCAACTCGGATACCGTCGTCCACCCGTCATGCTTCTCTCGCCTCGTTTCGTTCCTGCGCGAAAACCGGGACGTTGGGATCGCTGCACCGAAGCTTCTCAACCCGGACGGCTCGCTGCAGTACAGTTGCCGCCGCTTCCCTACGCCTGCTGCAGCGCTGTTTCGCAACACTCCGCTCGGCAAGTTGTTCCCAAACAACCGATTCGCCCGCGAGTACCTGATGCAGGACTGGGACCACAGCGAACCGCGCGATGTTGACTGGGTCAGCGGAGCGGCGCTCTGCCTTCGCGCAAGCGTTTATCGCGAGATCGGTGGCTTCGACGAGAGGTTCTTTATGTATCTTGAGGACGTGGACCTCTGTAAGCGCGTGCACGACGCTGGCCTGCGCGTCGTCTACGTGCCCGATGCCGCGGTTACACACGTTATCGGCGCGAGCACCGACCGGGTGGCGAACCGCATGATCCGCCAGTTCCACAAGAGCATGCTCCTCTACTACGCGAGGCATCATCTCCGCAACGCGCCGCTTCCGCTGCAACCTCTTTACTGGCTCGCTGCGTCTCTCTTCGTGTGGCTGCGGGCGTCCACCTTCCTCGCAAAGAACGCCTGGGACGCCGTCGTAAGGACGGTGAGAAGATGATCCGAAACGTCGCGGTTGGGCTACTCTTCGGCGCAATCCTCGTCGCCGAGTGGGCGTGCGGTAGGCTGCCGCTTGGAGCAGCCCCGTCCGGCAACCTGCTCGCAGAGACACTTGTGGAGCGTATGCATCCTTGGGCGGCTCAGGCGCTCGTTGCCGTGCTGCTGCTTACAGCGACTCTCCTCTCCGTGCTCCCACGGTCGGTGATGCTCATTCCTGCGCGCACCATCTTCACATCCTTGTTCATGCTTTGGGTCTGGCTTGGCATTAGCCTAACGCAGACGCATCACTGGCACCTTTCGCTGCTTGAACTGTCTCGATGGACGCTTTACCTCGTCGTAGTGCAAGTCGTACTTTCGACGCTGGGCAGAGCGCGCTTGCCCTCAGTCGCGCTTGGCGTTGTGGTCGCGGGCGCCGCAGCCGTCGCACTATCGGGTATTCAGGAGTACCTATCCCCCGGTACCGCCCAAGGATGGCGAATCTTTGCAGGCTGGCACAATCCGAACGCGGCCGCGTCGCTCTTCGCACTGGTGCTGCCGCTGGCGCTTGCCGTCGTGCTCGTTGCCCGCGAGTCCGCCGGCAAAACGCTCGCGTTATTAGGCGTGGCGGTCATCGCAGTCGCGCTGTTTCTGACGGCTTCAAAGGGCGGGCTGCTGTCAGCTGGCGTCGGCGTGGCGGCGTTCGTGATGGTTGCAACGATCTCTGGCAGCCGAGTGCAATTGATTCCGCTTGGGGTCGCCGCAGTGATCAGCGCCGCGCTCGCCCTTGGCGTTTCCGGTTTGAAGTCGCTAGCCGCATCCGATTCGGGTGCCAGCGCTACGAGGCTGCTCGCAGCGGGCAACGAGGCTGAGCAGTCGGTCGCGTTCCGCCGGCAAGTCTGGGCCGATACCACCGATATGGTTTTGAAGAAGCCCGCCTTCGGTTTTGGCGTCGGCTCATACGCGCCGGAGTTCAAGCGGTTCTCGCAGGTGCAAGCGCCCGTGCTGGCGCACAACACCTATCTGCAGCTCGCGGCGGAGGCGGGCGTTCCGGCGTTGCTGCTGTTTATCGCGTTCGGGGTCTTGTTCCTGGTTTACGTTGCTCGGCGTCATCCGGGGGAGGCGCACGAGCGCGCGCTCCTGCGTGCTGGCTGTGTGGGCGCGACGCTGGCTGCGGGGGCGAACGCCCTGGTGGACTCGACCTTCAGCGTCTTCGGCTATGGCCTCGTGTTCTTCCTGATCGTCGCCATCGCGCTTCTGCTTTCAGCCGACGGCGCACAGCCTGAGAAGGCGCCGCTCAACAGCCGTGCCATTGCGCATACGTTGCCAACAGCTGCTGCAGCCGCGTATCTCTTGATAGCCTTTCTCAGCGCGCGCTACGTTTCGCTCGCGCGGGAGCAGTTCCCCTCAGTTTCTTACAAGGGCTTCGAGTTGGTTGCTCTTGCCGAGAAGATCGCCCGCGCCGACCCTGTGCCTCACGAAGCGCGCGCCCAGTTCCTTTACGCGAGCGGCAGCCTCGAAGGCGCTGCCGCCTGCTGGCAAAGCGCAGCGCGACTTTCACCGACGCCAAGCCGCTGGGCCGAAGTCGCAAGACTACGCAATATCAGCGGCCAGTTGGACGAAGCGCTCGACGCTGCCCGCGCGGCGATCCAAGCAGAACCAGCCAACCCGCGGTGGCGTGCGCTCGAACTGCAGATCCTGCGCGACGCCGGTCGCGTGGATGAGGCCGTAAAAGTCGCCGAGAACATGGTTCGAATGGAGGCGAGTCTGTTCTTCACGCTCCGGTCGCTTCCGTGGCTCGTGGAACTGAGCACGGTCGAGGCGCGAATCTTTCTCGCCGACGTTGCCCTTGAGCACGACGACAGACAGGCTGAGGCGGAGCAACTCGAAGGCGCATATCAACTGCTGCGTGCCTATCGGCGCTCTACCGTCCCGGAGTTGCTGCGCCAGACTGGACTGGACGCGGTTGTCGCGAAGCGCATCAAACTGGAAGAAACACTTGGGCGCAAGCCACTTCTCGCCGACATTGCCAATGCCATGCGAGCGCAGCCGAACGAGTTGCTCGCATACGTCGAAGCGGTGGCTCGCATGCCGCTTGCCGGTGAGTCGCTCGAGGGCGCTCGAATACGGGTCGAACAGATGGAGTTGATCGGTCATCGTCTCGCCGCCGTGTACGATGACCTTGGCCGCTTCGGCCAGGCGAGCGCGCTCCGGCAGGAAGTCAGCGATCTGAGCTGGGAGCGCCTCCGCCTCGGCTTTGGCGGTCTGTGAAGTACGCCTCGAGCACACTCTTCGCAATAGGCGCAGCGACCCGTCCGCCCTCGTCGGAGTTCTCGACAACCACGGCGAGAGCAATCGTTGGGTTCTCGGCAGGTGCGAACGCGATAAACCAGCCATGCGGCCTGCGCCCGCCACCGGTTTGGGCGCTGCCAGTCTTGCCGGCAACACGCATGCCATTGATGCGCGCGCGTGCGCCGGTCCCCGACTCTACGACTTGAACCATCGCGCGCACTATCCTGTCCCACCACATCGAATCGAGTGCGACGCGGCTTCTTTCCACGCGCTCCCTAACTCGTTTAGCTACATGCGGTTCATAAGCCACACCGCGGTTCGCAATAAGGGCTGCGTAGTTCGCCATTTGAATAGGCGTAACGTTAACGTACCCTTGCCCAATCGCAAGATTTACTGTGTCACCTTGATACCAACGATGACCCTTGCCCGCCAGCCATTCATCGTCGGGAAGCAGCGCACCCGCTTCGCCGGGCACATCAACGCCCGTTGGCGAGCCAAGCCCAAACTCTCTGGCAACATCGACGACTTGCTCTCGCTTCAATCGCGAGCCCAGTTGTGCGAAAAACACGTTGCACGACTTTTCGATCGCCGTTTGAAATGTGATCCGTCCGTGCGTCCCCAGACATCGAACCGTTCGATTCCCTATGCGCGTCGAGCCGTTGCACACAAATGTGGTCGCGGGGCTTACAATACCGCTTCGTATTGCCGCGATGAGCGTTGCAATCTTGAACGTCGAGCCCGGGCTGTAAGCACCTGCTACCGCCCGGTTGAAAAGCGGACGCGCCTCGTTGTTCAACTGCGCCCAGTGCGACGGCGATAACCTGCCCAAAAACACATTGGGGTTGTACGATGGGCTGCTCACAAGGCATAGCACGGAGCCGTCCCGAGGGTCGAGCGCCACCACCGCGCCGCGCCGCCCCGCCAGCGCCTCGAACGCTGCCAGCTGCACGCGCACGTCGAGCGTCGTCTCTAAATCCTCGCCTGGTATCGGCGGCTCCGACACCGTTGGCGACGTCGGGCGCATGCGCACGTCAACCGAAACGGAGTCGTGCCCGCACTTGCCGATAAGCGGAACGTCATAGGTTCGCTCAACGCCTGACTGCCCAACGAAACTGGGCAAGTCCACGAGCGACGATAGACGCTCAGTATCCTCCTTTGTCGGCTGCCGCACATGCCCCAACACGTGTGCGAATGCGTTGCCGAACGGGTACTTCCTCAGCGGCTCGCTCCTCACAAACACACCGGGCAAAAACGCGCCTTGCTCCTCGATACCAATCGCTTCCTCGATTGTTAGTCCAGTCTTTGCGATGAACGGCAGAAACTTGCGGTATTCGTGCTCGCGGATCATCGTTTGCAACTCGTTAGGGTCGATGTTCAGCAGCGAACTGAGACGACGAATTGCGCCGAGGTCGTCCTGTATCGCGTCGGGGGTTACCATCACCACCAAACCCGCACTCAACCCTGCGATGATCGTTCCGTCGCGTGCGAGCAATTTCCCGCGCGGCGGAGGAACCGCAACCCGCACCGTGCGCTTCTCAACCGCGATGCGGCTCAACTCCTCTCCCCTCACCACCTGCAGGTACCATAGGCGAAGAACGACCGTGAGTAGACCGAGCAGCACCGCAAACGGCACAAGCAGCGCTTTCGTCGGAAGTTGGGTCCTCGTGCGCTCGGTCGCAGGTACGCCACGAGTGGTCATGGCTGGTGGAGCGGACACGGCGCGGTCGGCTCTTCACCGATCGGGAAGCGCTGGCGTCGCTTCTGCGGGCAATACGTCGTTGCGCGACCGCCGCTCTGCACGCAAATGGTGACCTCGACAGTGCCGGTCGCGGTCCGCGTGGGCGGCGTGCCTCCACCATTTGCCGGCGGCGGCACGCTCTCCGGCTCGCGCTCCAATTGAGGTGGCGGAGGTTCTTCGGAGAGATCGCCGTGCAACCCGCACGAAGGCAGCTCAGCGGCTTCCTCTTTCGACAAAAGGCGAGTCTCCTTGCGAGGACATGCCTTCACTGCTCGGTCCCCAGTTTCAACGCAGATGCTCACGGAGATCTCGTCAGGCACTTCCCCGCCACCGTATGACCTCGGCTTGTATCCTGTAGGTGCTTCGCGCAAAAGTTGTTGGATCGGCTTGACGGCAGCCGCCCACATGGGCGCCGTTACCTCGCCGCCGAACACACCACGCATCTCGCCGTACTTCCATGGGGGGTTGCGATCAGGATCGTACGTCGCATTAGCAACCCAGGCGACGGCGATGACCTTAGTCGTGTATCCGCAGAACCATGCGTCCTTGTGGTCGCTTGTAGTTCCGGTCTTGCCCGCGGCATTCACAACAGAGCGCGCTCGCGAACCGGTGCCTCTTGTAACCACGTGGTGCAGAATGTCGTTCATCGCCCTCGCCGTATCCTCACTCAGCACGTTCCCGATGATGCGAGGCTCATATTCCCTCAACGTGACGCCGCCCGGGCCAACCACCTTGGTGATTCCGTACGGCTTCACGCGGTCGCCTCCGGTCGCGAACACGCTGTAAGCCTCGGCCATTTCGAGTGGGCTCACGGCGCTCGAGCCGAGTGCGAGCGCAGGCCCGGGATAAAGCGGCGATCGAATCCCGAACACCTGGCGCGCAAAGTTCGCTACTACCTGTGGCCCTACCATCATCCCGACGTGCACAGCCGGCACGTTGATCGAGCGCGTCAACGCTGATTGCACGCTTACGGTGCCGCCCGTCCCGCCACCCTTCGGCCGCCACACCTTTCCTGTTGCAGGATTGCGCCAGACGAACGGCTCGTTCGAAATATATGAATTCGGCTTAATCTTGCCCGTTTCAAGCGCCGCGGCGTACACAAAGGGCTTGAATGCCGAGCCGGGCTGTCGCCTCCCTTGGGTGATGATGTTGTATTGTGAGCGCTTGAAATCCGTTCCGCCTACCATCGCAAGCACGCGCCCGCTGAGGTCCGTCACTACCATCGCTGCCTCGGTAACACGGCGCGACTTGTTTTTCGCAACCGCTTCACGAATGGCCTTCTCTGTAGCCTCTTGAGCCTTCGTATTCAACGTGGTGTAAATCTTGTATCCGCCACGGGCAAAGTCTTCGTTTGGAAACTCGCGGCGCATCTCCTCGAGCACGTAGGTCACGAAATACGGTGCCCGCATGATGCCGATGTGCACCTGTTGTTGGTCTTCATTCAGCTTCAACGGCTCACCTTTCGCCTTTTGGTAGGTCGCGGTGTCAATCCACTCCTTCTCGCGCATGATGGCGAGCACAATGTTGCGGTTCTCGATCGCGACCTTTGGGTTCACGAACGGGTTTTCGCTCGAAGGCCGACGAGGGAGTCGCGCGAGCAAAGCTGCCTCAGCCGTTGACAGGTCCTTCAAGTCCTTGTCGAAGTACACCTTCGCCGCCGCTTTGATGCCGTATGCGCCGGAGCCGTAAAACACCTCGTTTAGATAAATGGTGAGGATCTGCTCCTTGGTTAGCTGTCGCTCGATCTGCAGCGCAAGGCATGCGTCCTCCACTTTGCGACGCAGGGTTCGCTCGCCGCCCGTCAGCAGTCGCTTGGCGACCTGCTGTGTGATCGTGCTCCCGCCCTGGCGCACGCGCCCGCTCGTCAAGTTCACCCAGAAAGCGCGCACAACGGCGGTGCCGTCAACCCCGGGGTGGGTCCAAAACCGCTCGTCCTCTGCGGCGACCGTGGCGTCAATCACCACCTTCGGGATCTCAGGGAACGCGACCCACTCGCGGTGCTCCGTGGTCATCCGATAGAGCACGACACCGTCGGCAGAAATTATCTGAGTCGGTTCGCGCATCAGGATCTTCTCAATGCGCGAAAGTTGCGTCACCCTGTCCTTCAGCGACTGAAACACGACCCAAGTGTAAGTAGCACCGCCGACGAACCCCAGGAGGAAAAGCACGGCGACTACCGCCGCGGTTCGCTTCAGTACGCGAACCCAACGTGGGCGGGGCTGGCCCCCGCCGGCTTTGCTGTTGGACATCTTGATCCCTCTATTATGAAACGCCGAGAAGCCTCAAAGTGTGGCGTCGGATCCTTCGCCCCCAGCCAAAGAGTTCAGGATTCGACGCAAGACCTCATCAGATACGTTGCCGGCAGCCGCTGCCCACACTCTGCCAACACGTCGGGACACTAGGCGCACGTCGCTGTGTGGAGGCGGTTCCTCACCCAGCCGAGCCTCGGGCGACTGAAAGATGGTGATGTGGTGGGTACCGTCGCTGAAGTGCAGGAAAGCGACTCGACGACCGGCAACCGAGCGCATCCCCTCGCCGGTGGGTTCGAAGCCGTCCGGCAGCCAGGTGGGCCGAAGGGCCCACAGCACGTCAACACCCGCCACCTCGTCTACAACGCGCACTCCCTTGCGTTCGAATCTGAACTGTCTCGGTTCGATCTCCACGTTATACGTTACGCGACGAAATTCGAACCCACCCATCAGGGCGCCACCGCGTCCAAGCAGTTGTGACTTGAGAAGCAGCCCGGTTGCGCCGTCGAACCAGAGGCGGCGCGCCACGTTACCCGCAGCGTCGGAGACCTCGAAGGCGACGGTGGGACGGTCGGCAACGCTGCCGCCGTCAAAGTGCCTGAAGCGAATCTGTCCGTTCCTTGCTGCCTGAATCATCCGCCGCAGTTGCTGCAACGTCTGGTCACGATTGGACGGCCCGCGACGCAGTTCGTTTAGTTGCGGGATGTATTCGAGGCGGTGTCGTCCGTCCTCGAGGATGATCATCCCCTTGCGGATTGGATCGTTTGGGAACTCGGTGCGCGACCTCATGCCGTCGCGGATGACCAATTCAGTAACGGTCCTCATCACGCCGTTGACCCGCAGGTAGACAACACGCGTCCCGCTGAGTCGAAGATGCTCTTGCCGTCGAAGGATCTGCTCCAGCCGATCCAGGGTAGCTACTTCCGGCTGAGCCGACGCGGCGGCCACCAAACCGAGCAGCGCAGCGAGGAGCAGCGCAAACCTCATAGCGACTCCATCGAGCCACCGTACAGCAGGTCGTCCAGATCGTCCTCTTTCCGAGGCGCCTGCTCGGCGACCACGAACGTAGTCATACTCGACCCGTCTGCGGGCAGTGCTACGGAAGCCGCCGCCTCCTCGTGCCACTGCACGAGCAGTTCGGAAGAAACCGAAGGGACCGCGCCCGAGCGTGACACCTGGACGATGACCGCAGTGGCCAGCAAGACGCACGCGGTTGCCGAGGCGAGGAGACCCGTGCGCGGCCACGAAAAGCCTCGGAGCGGCTTCGACGCCTCGCGCTGGAGCCGCTCGTACTCGGCGGTCGCGGCCTTTAGCTCCAGCTTTT
>PSLA01000007.1:1250-22372 GCA_040289295.1 Armatimonadota bacterium | reverse complement strand
CGCCAGCAGCGTGTCCAGTTCCGACTGCTCGACCAGCGACAGCCGCTCGTTCCGCTCAATCCGTTCCAACAGTTCGTTCTTAGTCATCTGTGTCGCCTGCTTGCAGGTAAGCCGACAGCGCTGACTGGAGGCGCTCACGAGCGAGGAAGAGACGGGATTTCACGGTCCCCACCGGTATGTTCAGCGCGTTCGCAATCTCTTCGTAACTCATCCCCTCCACATCGTGCAGCAGCAGCACCGGCCTCAGTCGGTCCGACAGTGTCCCCAGCGCGGTATGAATGGCTTCTTGCATCTGCTTCGCCACCGCTTCTTCCTGCGGATTGCCGCTCCGTGCGACTAACCTATGTTTGGTGTCTGTATCCGGCTCAAGCGGCACCTCGGCTACACGCCGTGAGCTTCGCCGTCGTCGGTCAATGCACAGGTTCGTCGCAATCGTGAAAAGCCAGCCGGCGACCGACGCCCGTCCGTCGTACCGCCGTATGTTTCGGAAGGCGCGCACAAACACCTCTTGCGCGACGTCCTCAGCCTCCTGGGCGTCGCCGATCATACGGCGCGCGAAGCCGAACACGCGAACCTGGTACCGGTCAACCAGCACGTCGAAGGCGCTGAGGTCGTCCGCCTGGCAACGGGCGACCAGCAACTGGTCGCTCAAACCGTTGCCGGCTTCGTGCTGCGTCATTCTTAGGACACCTGTGGATTCCACGCTCTGGGCTCCTAACGTGCTATACGCGCCCAGCCGCAGCAAGTTCACTGCATGCCCGTCAAAGAAAGGGCAGGGCTCGGCATTAGAACTTGACGCCCGCGGTCAGCGAGAAGCCATCCAGTTCCTCGTCCACAGAGCTGACGCCGTTCCAGGCGAGCCGCACGAGAATCGGAAACCCCTGAATGGCCCAATCGTACACCAGCGACGCCTGGTAAGCGAACGAGGTGTTGTCCTTGAAACCAGGACGACTCGTGAAGCTGATGCCGCCGCCCGCACTGGCGGTGAGGTTCTCCAAAACCCGCAAATTGTAGTTCAGCAGCAGCGGCACGCTTCGAAAGCCGTTGCCCTCCATCAGGTCCGCTGAGAAGCTGAAGTGGCCCGGCGTCAAGGGGTTCCGCATCAGGAACGTGTCATCCAGCACCTTGAACTCGGTGCCGACCGTGAACCATTGCGACTTACCGGCGGCAGCGCGGCTGTTCGCAGGCCAAAAGTAGCCGACTCGAACCTGAACGCCGAAGCCGGGAAGTCCCTGTGCAGTCGAGGTAGATGGGACGGCAAACCAAAGGGCGACAAACCCAAACGACGACACAAGTGCACGCATCCTTTGCATTCTTCTATCCTTCCTTCCTTGCGAGTGCCCGAACTTTACCCAATCGCGCACATCAGAAACACATTCCAGCCCCCAAGACGTCCAACGAGTTAGGTAGCCTTACCAAAAGGAGCAGTAAGATGACATCCGTTCTGTGTGTGCTTGCCCTGTGGCAACCGGCCACGGCGCCGCTATCCGTGCCGAAAGACGTCCGCGGGGTCGCCATCACCTTGACCAGTGCAGGGGCGGATTGGTTTGAAGTTACCTTAAAAAAGTGCGGTGAGGATTGGGACGACGTACTCCCGGAGCCTGCTGAGGACGCCGAGAGCGCGAACCGCTTCTACGCCGGCATCCCCTGGAGCGGGCTTGACTTCGAGGTTGTTTTCTCGCGCCGAAGCCGGTGTCCCCATGTTGTGGTGCCCAGCGCGGACGAACTCGTCATCCCCGATGGCGCCGGGGCCGCCGACGTGGTGTTCCTGAACAACTTTGGGCTGCACCAGATCTTTTAGGCGAGCAGTACGCCTCGCTGCCGATAATCTCCTGAGAGATGGGCAGCACGCCGCCATCGCCGTCGCGCCTCCTTGAGCTCGTCGCTCGAGGATCGCACGAGCGATCTGAAGATTACTACAACAATATTGCAAACGCTTGGAGCGAGGTTCTCGGTGCCTCGTGCGCTGCGCTTTACCTGTTGGCGGAGGAGACAGGCTCCTTCGTTCTGGCGGGCGCCGCGCCGGAGGCAGTCGCGTGGCACATTGCTCGGTCAATCAGGGCTGGAGAGGCAGGGATCGGCGAGAAGGTGTTGCACGAGGGAGTGAGCCTGTGGCACGACGCCGCCGGCGGCGGCGAGAACCTGCTTGCGCCTCTCTCGGTGCCCGGCGCAGGCGTTGTCGGCCTCCTGCACGCACGACGGAAGCAACCCTTCACCGATACCGAGCGGTCAGTCGCGTCCGCGTTATCGCAGTCGGTAGGCGCTGGTCTTAATCATGCCCGATTGCTGACGAAGCTCGCCGCGGCTTTGGCTGCAGAGAAGGAGCAGGCGAAGCGTACCCAAGCGATCTTGCAGAGCCTAACGATCGGTATCGTAACGCTCGACGCGCACGGGCGCGCGCGAGAGATGAACGCAACCGCAAGGACGCTGCTGGGAATCGCAGAAACGGAGCGAGCCCTGACTTGGGACGCAATGGCGAGCGCCCTAAAGGAGGCGGCGTGCTCCGCGCTCACCGGTAGTATCCTGTCAGCATTGAACGGCGTGCGACGCACCGACGAGTTCATCGGCGTCAGCGAGGCCCCCTGTCTTGTGGACGCTATCCCCTTTTCGGGCGGGGCGATACTGCTGATCGAGAACCTCGGGCCCCGCCTTGAGCAGGAGAGGGAGATGGCCCGCGTGCGTCGCCTTGCAGAGATCGGCCAGATGACCGCAGCCATAGCCCACGAGCTGCGCAATCCCTTGACGAGCATCCGCGGAGCTGCGCAGATGATGCGCAATGAAACAAGCCTTGCGCGCCTTCGTGACTGGGCTGCAGTGGTTGAGGAGGAGGTAGACAGCCTCGACCAGCTCTGCCAACAGTTTCTCGACTTTGCCCGCCCGGTCGAGGTGGTTCTTGAGTCGGTTGACCTGAACGATCTCGTGGACCGCGCTTTGCGACTCGACCGCCCTCTGATCGAGCGCGCGAGCGTGCGGGTGAACTTCAAAGCCGGCCGCAGAAAGCCGACAATTCAGGGTGACCCGGTGCGACTGATGCAGGCCTTGCGAAACCTTTTCAGAAACGCCGTCGAGGCGATGCCCGACGGCGGCACGCTTACCGTCGAGACGGCGAAGTCCGCGAAACGCGTTCGCATTTCCGTTCGAGATACAGGAACGGGCATGACAGAAGAGCAGGTAGCGCGTTTGTTCATGCCGTTCTTTACGACCAAAGCTCACGGAACCGGGCTGGGCCTGTGCAATGTTCGCAAGGTCGTAGAGGCGCACAACGGGACGATTCTCGTGCGAAGCAAGCCGGGTAAGGGAGCGGAGTTTCAAATCGCGTTGCCGGCGAAGGAGGCCGGAGCGTGAGGCGCAAGCGGCACATCCTTGTCGTTGACGACGAGCAGAATATTCGCAAGATCCTGAAGGCTGCCTTCGAGCGAGCGAACTATCGCGTTACTGTTGCTGAAGACGCTGCGAGCGCGCTGCAGGCGATTCAGAACGACGGGACCATTGACGTTGTGCTCACCGACGTGCTCATGCCGGGCATGACGGGCGTGGACTTGCTTGTCCGAATTCGGGAGCGCCGAGAGGACCTGCCGGTGCTCATCATGACGGCTTACGGGACAATCCAGCAGGCGGTGGAGGCGATTCGAGCGGGCGCCTCGGACTACATCACGAAGCCGTTCGACCTGGACAACCTGAAGAGAATTGTTGCCCAGTTTGCGCCGAAGCGATCACAGCGAAGCGTGCGAGCCAAGGCGGTGGGTAGACCATCGACTACGCATCTGATCGCCGAGTCACCCAAGATGAAGGAGGTGCTCCGCATGGTGCAACAGGTAGCTGACTCGCGCACGACCATTCTCATCACCGGCGAGAGCGGAACCGGCAAGGAGGTCATCGCCAAAACGATTCACGAACTCAGTTCACGTGCCGAAAACCCGTTTGTCGCGGTTAGCTGCGCAGCCCTGCCAGAAACGCTCCTCGAAAGCGAACTCTTCGGCTATGAAAGGGGGGCGTTCACGGGCGCGGACAGTTCGCGCAGGGGGCGCTTCGAAGTTGCCCACACCGGCACGCTGTTTCTGGATGAGATTGGGGAGATCCCCGTTTCCATTCAAGTAAAACTGCTGAGGGTTCTCCAGGAGCGCCAAATCGAGCGACTCGGCTCCTCGGTACCGATCGATGTGGATGTGCGTCTGGTAGCCGCGACGAACCGCGATCTGCAGGCGGCGGTTAGGGAAGGAACGTTTCGCGAAGACCTCTTCTACCGGCTGCAGGTGCTCCACATTGAACTGCCCCCCCTCCGTGAGAGACACGAAGACATCCTGCCTTTGGCACGCCACTTCATCGCTAAGTTCTCAAAGGAGAACGGTGCGAGCCTGGAAGAGATTGACCGCGAGGCAGAGCGGGTGCTGCGGTGCTACTCCTGGCCCGGTAACGTCAGGGAACTGGAAAACGCCATCGAGCGTGCGGTCGTGCTTGCTCCGAGGGACAAAAAGACACTCACCCCTGAACTCCTGCCGCCGCACTTGCAAACGGCAGCGTAAAGGAACGGTGGGCGGCGCAGGCCGTGCCAGCACCGCCCACCAGAATCGAAGCGGCCTACTTGACCTCTTTGACGTTCATCCCTTCGTACGTGGCCTGATTGACGAACTTGTACAGAGTCATGCCGTCGTGCTGGCCAATCAGGGCGTAACGGGTTTGCGTCGCGCCGCTTTTGGTCTTGCGGACCATCTTCTTCTTCGTGATGTTCGATTCCGGAACATCAATTTTGCTCTTGGTTTTTACGTTGTAGAACTCCACTTTGCTGTCGTTTCCTCCCTTGATGGGACCTTCCGCCGAGGCGCACCCGGGAAGGGCACGCGAGGCTTCGGTGCCCCGAGTGTAGCATAAACGGGCGGGTTCAGGCTCCTGGAGGAAGCCGCCGCGCGCAGTTTCCTGCACTATTCAGACGGCTCAGTGCCCGAAAAAGCCCCACCACACCCGGAAAATGCCGCAGATGCTATACTGTTGCAGCATGAAACGCTATCCCTGTAACGACGCCCCACCCGAGCAAGTCGAGCCGTTCACCAGACATGCCATCTCAGTATTAAGGGCATCCGGCAGGCGGCTCACCCGTCCGCTCCGCTTTGTAGCCGAGGCGCTTGGGTCCTCTAAGGCACCGCTCGGGGCATACGGCATCCGAGACCGCCTCGCAGCGCAAGGCAAGTCCGTTGATGTTGTGACCGTCTATCGCATCTTGGGTGAACTTGAGGCTGCCGGCCTGATTCACCGCATCTACGGAACTGAGAACGGGTACGTCGTCTGTACTAGCCGGCGAGACGAGCCGCACCCCGCCATGCACCTCGTCTGCACGGAGTGCGGCTGCAGCGAGGAGGTGCCGATACCGCGTCCCGCACTTGGCGAACTGCTCACGCAAGCCGCCCGGCACGGCTTCAGCAGCGACCTCACCTCAGTCTCCATTACCGGAGTTTGCGGTCACTGTCGCTAGCGGCCTGCTCCAGTACCGGTCTCGCAGCAGGGTCTGCCGGTTCTCGAGGTTAAGCTGCCGACCAAGGATCCATGCTCGTTCAACCTTCGAGCCTGTCTCGAGCAGCGGTCCATTCAACAGGATCAGGGTGCCGTCACGACCTGGCGTGATCGCGCCCAGCCGCGAACCCAACCCCAGCAACTCCGCGGGCCACAATGTGACCGCGCGCTCTGCGTCCTCCGGCCACAGGCCCCAAGCCGCGGCGAAGCCCGCGAGGTCTCGCAGCCACCGAACGTTGTGCGCGTCCCGGGTGGTGAAGCAGAACTTGACGCCCGCTTCTCGCAGCCGCGCCGGCACGGTGTAGTCGTCGTCGTATGGGCCGTCTCCAGAAGGCACACCCGTGGTTCCGCTGATGGCGACTGGAGTGCGCGTTTTGGCGAGTAGATCGGCGACCCGGACCAGCTCGGGCCCGCCAACGAGGAGGATGCTGACACCGCGTTCGGCAGCCCAAACAGTTACGGCTTCGACCACGGTCGGCGTGCTTACGGTAACCAACAGGGGAATCTCGCCCGACAGGGCGGCATGAACCACTTCGAGGTTGCGATTTCTCGGCACAGCGCTTGTCTCGCCCCGCTCGGCGGCAGCGCGCCGCTCGATGTAGGCTCGAGCCTCGGCGAACCACTCGTCCAGGCGTTCCAACACGCGCTCGGATGCGCCCACGTTGACGACCAGCGCGAACGAGTTCGTGTAGGACAGGTCCTCCCAGGTGTATCCATCAAGGCTTAAGAGTGCCGCCATGCCGCTTATGGTGCCGCCGGTGGGCATGGAGACGGCGGTAAGGACCCCAGCGGCTCTGGCTACGCGGATGGTTTCGCTGTCGGGATTGACGGCGATCCCTGCGGCGAGGCGGGCGTTGAAGTCTCCTCGCTCGGATGTGTCGTCGCTGACGGGCACTTGTCCGATTTCGGTAAGTCCAAGCGTGGTGGCAGGGTCAATCAAGCCCGGATAGAGGTGCTTGCCGCGCGCGTCCACAACCTCCGCGCCCTGCGGAACGTTCACCGAGCCGACCGCCTCGATAAGCCCGTCCTCGCCGATGAGTACGTCTCCGACTTGAGGCTGCCCGACCATCGAGTGAATCGTTGCGCCCCGAATCACGACCGGCGTGCGCGGGTACCTTGCATTGCCGGGGGTTGAGGCGACTGGGGGCAATGGCCTCAGAGCGGCCGGCGGCGGCTGGTCGTCGTCGGCAGCCGCGCCCGGCTCCGCGGGCGGAGGGTCGTCCTCCCCGTTGAGCAGTCGGCGCGCTTCGTTTAGGATCTGCTCTCTTCGCGCACGCTCCTCGCGGTCGTGACGGAAGTCAAACAGCTTCACACCATCCACGTATGTCTCACGACAGATGGCGAAGATGCTGGTTGGAGCGGCTGACCACACAGCCAGGTCTGCATCCTTGCCTACTTCCAGCGAGCCGGTCCACCGGTCGATGCCGAGTTGCTTCGCGGGACCGATGGTAACGAACGAGAGCGCCGTTTCTGGCGAAACGCCGCCATAGCGAACGCTCTTCGCCGCTTCGAAGTTCAATCGGCGCGCATGGTCGTTGCTGTCGCTGTTCACGCTGACAACAACCCCCCTTCGCGACATGAGAGCGGCATTGTCGGGGATGGCGTCGTATGCCTCCAGTTTGTAGCCCCACCAGTCGGCAAAGGTGCTTCCGCCAACGCCGTGCTGCGCCATCTCGTCGGCAATCTTGTAGCCCTCAAGCACGTGCTGAAGCGTCGCTACGCGAATGCCGTACTCTTCCGCGAGCCGGAGTAGCGCCAGCAACTCGTCGGCGCGATAGCCATGGCTGTGGATTTTCCTATTGCCGTCGAGCACTTCCAGAATCGCTTCGAGTTGCAGGTTCTTACGTGGCTCCACGGCTGTCCTTCCGGCGCGGTAGTCGTCCCACTGTTTCCGGTAGTCAAGCGCATCGTCAAAGGCGCGGCGGATCGCGTCCATCACGCCCATCCGCGTTCGTGGTCGATCGGTGGGTTGATCCGCTTGTTGTCTGCCTCGGTCCTGATCTTCGCGGATCGGGTTCTGCCCCAAGGCGAACTTCACTCCGGGAGGCGCGTTCCTTACGGGCAGGTCGGCGGCGCGCTTGCCCCAGCGCCACTTCACGGTAATGGATTGCCCGCCGATAGGATTCGCTGAGCCGTGCAGCATCAGCGCCCCCACCGTTCCGCCCGCGAGTTGCCGGTAGATGTTGGCGTCTTGCGCGTTGATGACATCCTCGATGCGGCATTCGATTGTTACCATGTTGCTGCCTTCGTTGACTCCGCCGGTTATCGCCGTGTGGCTGTGAGCGTCGTAGATGCCGGGCGAGATGTGCAGCCCGGTAGCGTCAATCACCTCACACCCTGCCGGCGGCTGAAGCGCGTTGCCTACGGCGACGATCTTGCCGTCATGGATGACGATGTCGGCATTCGTTAAGACGCCCGCCGAGGACATCGTCCAAATCGTCGCGTTTCGGTACATCCTGAACGCCGGCGTGCTCTCGGCTGGGCGAGGGAACGGCGAGTAGTCAGGTGGCATCAGGCGCATCCGCTCCACCCGCCTGATCTTGGCAGGGTCACGTTTCTCGGGCAGCTTGTCGTTCATCGGCTTGCCCTCAACGATGGAGAGCATCACCTTAGCGTCCTGCGAGAACAGGTCACCCTCAATCACCACAAGGTTTGCAAGAAAGCCTTTCTCAACCTTGCCCACTTGTCGTGAAAGGCCGAGCAGTGCGGCAGGCCTCGCGGTCATTGCGGCAAGCGCTGCATCCGGGTTCAGGCCCGCAGCGACATAGGTGCGAATGCCGTCCAGCGGAGACGATGCGCTCGCAGGGGCGTAGACGAACGGCACTCCCGCCCTGTCCAACTCCGCGCCCGCCTGCACGTCGTTGAAGTAGTTGAGTACGGCGCTCAAGGAGTTGCGGTCGTTGTTTTCATCCAGCTTCGGCTTCGAGGGCAGTCGATCGCTCAGTGCGACGGCACCACGCCGGAGCGAGAGCGCGTCAGTGATGCGTCCGGCTCCCGATGCGATTACCAGCAAGGGCTGGAGGCCGTGTGCGTTGCTCAAGGCGAGCGCCCGTAGCGCCATCTGGTCGTCCAGGCGGTCGAAGATCGCGAAGGTCTCGGCGCGTACGAGGCTCCTGGCAGCTTCCAGGTCGGGGTCTCTTGTCGGGCGCGCTTGTCCGGTTGGGCTCGCCTCGTAGCGCCGCAACAGACGGTCGTGCCATTCGACGTCAGTAAGCGCTTGCCTTGCGAACGCGATGCGACCCATGAGGGAGTTAGGGTAGCCGCCTTCGAATCCGAAGCCTCCGCCGCTAAGCGAGATGGGAATGCCAGTGCCCTCGGCAAGAATGACCGAAGGGTTCAGCGCGCCTTGCCCTGTGCTGACGACGCAGGCCCTCGGGCCGAGCACTCCTCGCCCGTCGAACAAATGTGCGACGCCGTACCCATTCTCAGCCAGGCTGTGCAGAGCCTGTAGTTCGTCCGCCCGGAAGTCGCCCAGCCCGAAGCGGGTGAGCAGGTTGTCGCGTCGGTTCCAGAGGTCGCCCGCCGCCGATTCCTGCCGAACCTCCCGCAACCGTTGCGAGAGCGACTCGACAGTAACCGACATCGCTGGATGCACGAACCCGGCGTACACGGTCAACCCAGAGCAGTCAAACTCCTTCGCGACACTGGGTGCGGCGATGCCCCTCCCGACATCGGCGATGATGCCACCTCGGATCAGCACGTCCGTCGCTTCGAGCCGCACCCCCGGCTCGGGAACGACCGTCGCGTTCCTCAGCACGATCACCTCCTGCCCGAACGCGGTGAGAGCGGAGAGAACAAGAATCAACAGGAGCACACCTCGTCCTCGCACACGGCGGTTTTACCATCCCTTGCCGACTGAGGGGCACGTCCCGCCGCTCCTACCCGGTTTCGAGGGCGTAGACCTTCGCCGCGCCGAGTTGGTTGGTTGCGATGACCGCCTTGAAGGCCCCGATCCAGTACACGCCCGGCTCGGGTGGGCGCGCTGACATCCGAAAAAATACGGCGGTACGTAGTTTGCCCTCACCCCCTGCCCCTCTCCCGATAGAAGAGGGGAGTTCAGCCAAGCGCCCTACGAAGCTCCTGTTCGCTGAGCGCGCCTGCCCGCAGCACGTTTACCCCCGCTTCCGAGACCGACACCACGGTTGAGGCAACGCCTACCGAGGCAAAGCCCGAGTCGAGCGCGAAGGCGCAATACTCGCCCACCTGCGCTACCGCTTCCGTGCAGCCGCTCGGCGCAGGCTTGCCGCTTTCGTTCGCGCTCGTCGCAACCAGCGGCAGGTCGGCGTGCCGCAAGAGCGCCGCGGTGATCGGGTGCGCAGGGACTCGGATGCCCAACGTGCCGTCGTCGCCGAGAACGGCTTCGCTAACCGCGAACTTTGGCGACCGAGCGGCGCTTTGGTCGAGCGGCAGGACAAGGGTCAACGCGCCGGGCCAGAAGGCCTCGGCGAGGCGCTCCGCATCCCGGCTCCACCGCACGTTCAGGGCGCGCGCCACCGCGAGGTCCGGGACCGCGACGCTCAGAGGTTGATCGGGCCTTCTTCCCTTCGCGGCGAACACGCGGAGCACAGCCTCCAGGTTGGTGGCGTCGGCGAACAGACCGTAAACGGTCTCGGTGGGCGCGATGACGAGTTGCCCGTCCCGTATCGCCTCCGCCGCCCGAACGATAACGGCATCGCCGGCGTCAGACGTTTTCACCCAGCGCATCAGTGTGATTCTGCCAGTTTTTAGTTTAAAGTTTTGAGTTTTTAGTCACTCGACACTAAGGTTTCGATGTGGATGCGCGGTGGCGATGGCTCGCCGGAGGCTACCCTCCCTTGCTAAAAACTAATAACTAAAAACTAATCAGCTGCCCGCCCTGCGCAGCCTGACTGAGAATGGGTACGGCAACTTGGTATGTGCCGTTACGTAATTTGCCCTCACCCCTTGCCCCTCTCCCGATAGGAGAGGGGAGTTGACGCCCTGCCCCTCTCCCGATAGGAGCGGGGTGTTGATCCTATAGCCCGACCGCAGCTCTCATCGCCTGGCGCGGTGCACGAACATCGAGCCACCATTCGAGCGAGAGCGCGCCCTGCTCGACGAGCATTTCGCGGCCGTCGATCGCTCGGTTGCCTCTCCTCGCCGCCTCAACGAGCAGGTCGGTCGGCTCGGCTCGATAGGCAAGGTCGTACACGATGGCGTTCGGCTCGAGCGCGGCCCAATCGAGCGGCGGGGCCTCGCCTGGGGAGAGCCCGAGCGGCGTTGCGTTGACGACCAGCGAGCATCCCGCAGGCGAGGGAGCTTCGCGCGCATCGCAGTTGCCGAACCGCTGAAGTGCCTCTGAGAGAGCGTGGGCTCGCTTCGAGGTGCGACTCCAAAGGGAAACGTCCCATCTCGAGCGAAGCAGGGCGTACGCGGCGGCGGCTGCGGCGCCGCCTGCTCCCAAGACAAGAGCCTTGCCGGCGGGCACACCTTCGAGGGGGGCGAGGAAGCCGGGCACGTCGGTGTTGCGTGCACGCACCTCGTCCGTAAAGCTGAGGCAGTTTGCTACCTGAATCTGGACGACGAAGTCGTCGTCGGGCGTGGCGACATCCGCTGCTGCCGCCTTGTGCGGGAGTGTGACGTTGATCCCCCGGAATTCGCACGCGATCAGATGTGCGACCGCGTCGTCGAGTTCGCCCTTGGGTACGCTTACAGCGAGGTACTCACCCGTGATTGCGAGCGCTTGAAGCGCAGCGGAATGCATTCGCGGCGAAAGCGAGTGCTCAACCGGATCGCCGACCACGGCAAGCCGCACGCCTCGATCAGGGAGCGGTCGTACTTCGTGCCAAGGGACGCTATGGTTCACGGACGCGAAAACTCCAAAACTTATGCCCTAGGAAGTTCCACAGCATTGCAGACGCGGTGCCAGAGGCGAGCGCGAAGTAGTAATTGAGAACGGACGCCTCGGGTCCAGCGTGCACCTGGCTTGCCACCACGACGTTGATCGCCATGCCGATCGAGGTGACGATGAAGAACCGCAGCAGTTGGATGCCTGCGCGGTCGCGTCCTCTAATGCGAAACGTCCAGCGACGATTGAAGTAGAAGCCGTTCAGCGTGGCAACTGCAAAGGAGACCGCCTTGATCACCGTGAAAGCCCCGTCGAAGCGTGGATGTTCAAGCCCAGGAAACGCCGAAAGCAGCGCGCTGTTGATTTGGTCATTCCAGAGTCCGCCGAGGAATCGGTAGAGGACGGTGTGCAGGCCCCAGTCGATCGCCGTGCTCATGGTGCCCACGATGGCGAACTTGATGAACTGGCGGATGGTTTGTCTCAACCGCCGCCCCCGAGCGTGTTGGACATAACGAGCAAAGACGCGGCGATCCAGCCGAGCACGGTGCCGGCGATCCAGGGGTCGGTGAGCAACGTCGCGTCCGGATTGCCTCCGTCCCCTTCGGTGTGAACGAGTTGCAAGTAGCGAAACACGCCAAACACCGGGAAAGGAATTGTGAGATAGAGGAGCGGATGCTCAGCGGCGGTCTCCGACTGCACTGCGTACAAAGAGTAGGACAGAACGGTACCAGCGGCAGTGATTCCGATGAATTGGTCGATTACTCCGATCGAGTATCCGCTTAGCGCACTGCGAGAGTTGCTCTCTAGCGCCAGCTCGTGCCTGCGCTTCGAGAACCCCAGAAAGAGCGCAAGCATCAATGTACACAGTAACAGCCACGGGCTGATGAACACCCCCAACACGGCCGCGCCTGCCACCGCGCGAATCAGGAACCCGCTTGCGATGACGAATACGTCCACCAGCGCGATCGCGCGACCTATCAACACATAGAACGCCTGGTTGAGCGCATAAGCAGCCAAAGCAAGGAGAGCAACGGTGTTCGCCATCGCGCCCACGGTCACGCCCAAAGCGAGTAGAACGACTGCGGCAATCGTGGCGGCAGCCGGTGAGAGCGCGCCCGACGCGACCGGGCGCTGGCGCTTCTCTGGATGTTGGCGGTCGCTGTCGCGGTCGAGGACGTCGTTCAAGAGGTATCCGGCGCTTGCCACCAGGCAGAACGCGGCGAAAGTCAGCATCGCGAGGGTTACGCTTTCCCGGTCCGTGAACCTCGCCGAGAAGATCAGCCCTGCGAAAACCAACAGGTTCTTCGTCCATTGGCGGGGTCTCATGGCGTGGAGAAGCGGTTTCACGGTGTGTGCTCCCAAGCGCGCCGCAGGGTGCGCAGCAGCAACCGCTCCGCCATTCTACTAATCTTTGTGCCGAAGAACTCTTTTGGGTGGAGTCGCTCGACCCAAATGGAGCGCATCCCCACGCGGTTCGCTCCCAAGATGTCCGTGAAAAGTTGGTCTCCGACCATAACCGCATGCTGGGGCGCGGTGTTGACCAAAGCGAGTGCCAGAATAAAGCCATCCTTCGCAGGCTTCATCCTGCCGCGCACATAGGGGATGCCCAGCCGCTCGCTGAGGGCCTTCAGGCGGGGTAGGTTGCGCGTGTTGCTGACCAGGCACAGCCGCAGCCCTGCCCGCTTGCACAGCTCGACCCACTCTTCGGTGTGGTTTGGCAGTTCGCTTCCACGCCAGGCAACCAGCGTGTTGTCTAGGTCGAGTAGCACGGCCTGGATGCCCGCTTCCAGCAGAGTGTCGGGCTCGATCGCCGAGACCGAGGAAACGTGATGGTCGGGACAGAAGCGACGCATCCAGCCAGGCACGCGCGAGCGGTCCGTTGGCGCTTGACCTTTCACCAGCGAGTGAGTCCTCTTAGCGATTGCCCCGCCCTCCGATGTACGTCTCGACTTTGCGGAGATGCTCTTGATAAGTGCGTGAGAATACGTGGTAGCCGTCTGGTTTCGCGACGTAGTACAGAAAGTCGTGGTTTTCGGGCGTTTTGGCTGCAGCGATAGATTCATATCCTGGGGAGCAGATGGGGCCAGGGGGCAGTGCGGGAATCAGGTAGGTGTTGTAAGTGTGCTGAATTGTGTAGTCGCGATAAGACAGCCTGCGCCTCTGACGAAGCGCGTAGAGGACCGTCGCGTCGACCTGCAAACGCATCTTTCTTTCAAGACGGTTGTACATAACCCCGGCGATCCGCCGGCGTTCGTCGTCGTGCATCGCTTCTAATTCAACCAGCGAACCAATCACCACCCAGCGGCGCAGTTTTTCAGCCTCTGGCCTGCCAAGTGGCTGATACACCTTTTGTTCGAACGCTTGAAGCATCATCTCGATCGCACGGCGCGCGCCTAATAGAGGGGGAAAATCATACGTGTCTGGAAACAGATAGCCTTCCAGCGAACCTTCTGGCAAAGGGAACGACACCACGCTTGCAAACTCCCGCGGTTTCGCAACCAGGTCCATGAACTCCTTCGCCGATGCAACCTCGTGCTCCTCTAAAATAGACGCTACCTCTTCAGCCCAAAGACCCTCCCGAATCAAAACGTTCTGCCGTAGTGGACGTGATTCGATAAGATGGAGGAGCACGTGGTCGGCCGGCTGGGCGGCGGAGATTTGGTATGTGCCGTTACGAAGTTTGCCCTCACCCCCTGCCCCTCTCCCGATAGGAGAGGGGAGTCGGATGCGCAGCAAGGCGGCAGAGGCGTTGCGGATGACCCCCTCGCGCTCGAGGCGTTCCGCCACCGCCCTCACCGACTCGCCGGCGTGGACGCGGAAGTACCGAGGCTCTGCGTTCGGGTTCAAAGGCCGGGTCATGGCGTTGAGAGTCATCAATCCGCCAAAAGCGAGCGCGGCGACCAAAGCAGCGACGACGCCGATGATGCGTAGCGCCCTCATGGCTGGCTGTCCAGGAACGATTGTGTGATCTGTCGTGCCGCCTCGCTGTCGACGAGACCCTTGCGGATCGAAGCCTTGGTTCCTCCGAGCGCTTGCTGGGCGCTTTGCGTGGTCATTCGCTCGTCAACGAGGTGGACTCGAACGCCGAGATTCTCGAGTGCGTTCGCGAGTCGCCGGCAAATCGCCGCCTGCTCCCCTTCGTCGCCGGAAGCGGTGAGGGGTAGGCCGAGCACGACCGCATCGAACGATTCTTGTTGCACAATGGCGGCGAGCGCAGCCGCGTCTGCTTTTACGCTGCCCTTCGAGAGCAACAGGCGCCTGGGGAACGCCATACCCACTTCGGACTCGCCGACAGCCAAGCCGATGCGCTTCAAACCGTAGTCCACGCCGAGTAACCTCATTGAAAGGCTTGCACGATGTGTGGCAGCACCCGGCCGTTGGTGGATACAGCCTCTGAGTGGTTGTTCCAGGGCGTGCCTTGAAAGTCGGTGACGATTCCGCCAGCCTCCGTAACGATGGGCATTACGGGGATAATATCGTATGGCATAACGACGGGGTCAATCATGGCGACGGCGCGACCGTCGGCAACCATGCAATGGCCATATGCATCGCCCCACGTGCGTGTGGCGAACGCTTGCTGGACAAGCCGACGGAAGCCTTTTGCGCGGTTGTACATCTCGAATGCCGCGTGGCTGCCACAAACGATAAGAGACGAGGAGAGGTTTTCGTCGTCGGCAACGTGCACTTGCTCGCCGTCTCGGAAGCACCCCTCGCCCTGCTCGGCATAGAAAACGATACCAAGAGCGGGGAAATTGCACACGCCGAGGACCGGCTGTCCTTCCCGCTGCAATCCGATGAGCACGGCGAACATCGGGACGCCGAAGATGAACGACTTCGTGCCGTCAATTGGATCCAGCACCCATCGTGTCTCCGCGCCCTTCCGCTCCTCTCCAAACTCCTCTCCGAGGATGCCGTACTCAGGGAAGCGCGAGGTCAGGCGTTCCCTAAGCAGCGCCTCCACTTCTCGGTCTGCGGCAGTAACCGGGGACTCGTCAGGTTTGCGTTCGACCGTGATGCCCGCTTTGAAGTGCTGCAGGGCGAGGTTTCCTGCCTCACTCGCGGCCTCGAGAGCGGTCTTAAGTTCGGGGGACATGGAGGCGTCAGTTTATCCCGCTTGGCGTCCTCCCCGCACCGGAAGGGCAATCCGGTTAAGCTTGTGTTAAGAACCTTGCGTGCCGACGCGATCCCTCGGTACAGTCCCGCCGACCATGAAGGAGAAAACAATGAAAACGGCTCTCAAGGCAATGGCGGCGGCAGTGGTTCTCGGTGTACTCGGCTCTGCGTGCGCTCCGACGCGAACGGGCGGCACCGCCGATTCCAAGCGAACGGGCGACGCCGCAGATTCCAAGCGAACGGGCGACGCCGCAGATTCCAACCTCAGCGGCGCGATCGCGATTGACGGGTCGAGCACGGTGTTCCCGATCTCGGAGGCGGTAGCCGAAGAGTTCCAAAAATCCTATCCAAAGGTTCGCGTGACAGTGGGCATTAGTGGCACAGGCGGCGGGTTCAAGAAATTCCTGAACAAGGAGACCGACATCTCCGACGCATCACGTCCGATCAAACCCAGCGAGCAGGAACTCGCCGACAAGAACGGGATCACCTATGTCGAGCTGCCTGTCGCGTTCGACGGCCTCTCGGTGCTCGTCAACCCTCAGAACGATTGGGTGGACCATCTGACGGTTGAGGAGCTCAAAAAGATTTGGGCGCCGGGTAGCACGGTAAAGCGCTGGAGCGACATCCGTCCAACGTGGCCAAATAAAGACATCAAGTTGTATGGACCGGGTCATGACTCGGGCACGTTCGACTACTTCACCGAAGCAATCAACGGAAAGGAGGGAGCTGCTCGTTCGGACTTTATGGCGAGTGAAGACGACAACGTTCTGGTAACGGGCATCGCCGGGGACAAGTACGCGCTCGGCTTCTTCGGCTTCGCTTACTATAAAGAGAACGCAGACAAGTTGAAACTCGTGCCGATTGACGGCGGCAGGGGCCCGGTGTTGCCTTCTGCAGAGACGATCATGAACGGGACGTATGCGCCTCTGAGTCGTCCCTTGTTCATCTACGTTCGCGGTGACGTGATGACTCGGCCGGAGATCCAGGAGTTTATTCGCTTCTATATGACGAAGGTGAAGACGCTGGCCCGCGAGGTTGGGTATATCCCACTGTCGGACCAGCTGTACGAACTGGCCCTCAAGCGTTTCGAAGACGGCGTCACGGGTTCGATCTTCGCAGGAAAGGGATCACAAGTTGGTGTGCGGATGGAGGACCTCCTGAAATCGGAAAGGAGCGCCAGATAGGCTCGCGGGGACGCTCGCCCTCCCTCGGAAGTCGGCTACCGAGAAGAAACACAGGGAGCGTGAGCGTCTCGCGAACACCCGGCGTTGCACGGCCGACCGCCTCGTGGAAAAAAGCTCGCGGGGACGCTCACCGTCCCTCGCGCACATGGAAGCGGTTGAAATCAGAAACCAGAGTTAGATGAGCGTGAAGCAAACAGAGAGGCACAGCGTAGCACAAAGCAGGGTGTGGCGCGAGCGATTCGTTCGAGCTGTCACCTTCCTCTGCGCCTTCGTCAGTATTGGCACAACCTTGGGAATCGTCTACGTGCTCGTGATGGAGTCCGCGCAGTTTTTTGCGAAGGTATCTCCCATCGAGTTTTTCGGCGGCACGCGTTGGGCGCCACGGTCCTCACCCCCTCAGTTTGGCGTTCTGCCGCTACTGAACGGGACGCTGCTGGTGGCGGTTGGGGCGGGCATAGTCTCGATACCGCTTGGCCTGCTGGCGGGTGTGTACCTTAGCGAGTATGCCGATCGCCGCGTGCGCAACGTTGTCAAGCCTGTTCTCGAGTTGCTGGCGGGGGTGCCGACGGTCGTGTACGGCTTTTTCGCGATCGCGTTCATCACCCCACTCTTGCAGAACGTGTTCCCCGACTTGCCAATATTCAACGCGTTGAGTGCCGCTATCGTGGTTGGCATCATGACGTTTCCGATCGTTGCATCCCTCAGCGAGGATGCCTTGAGCGCGGTGCCACGTGAACTGCGGGAGGGTGGAGTGGCGATGGGCGCTACCCGTGGCGAAGTGATTCGGAAGATCGTCATACCCGGGGCGCTCTCCGGCGTCATGTCCGCTTTCCTGCTCGCGTTCTCGCGCGCGGTGGGTGAGACGATGGCAGTTACGCTCGCGGCCGGTGCGGATCCGAAGATGACGCTCAGTTTCTTCACCAGCATCCAAACGATGTCCGCCTACATTGTGCAGGCGAGCCTGGGGGATACACCGCACGGCACCATCGAGTATCAAACCATCTTCGCGGTCGGGTTGACGCTGTTTGCGATTACGCTTGCGATGAACCTGCTTTCCGCAAAACTGGTTACGAGGTATCGGCATCGGTATGCCTGAACTCACCCATGCGCTGACCGCTCCGCGCGCCTTTCGCCGCGCCGTCGTTGAGCGGTTGTTCATGCTTGCGTGCCTCTTCGCCATCGTTTTCGGAATTCTCGCGCTTTTGGCGCTGATGTACGGCATTCTGCGCGACGGGCTCGGACGGCTCGACTGGGAGTTCCTCACCAGCTTTCCTTCCCGGAGGGCGTCGAGCGCCGGCATCTACAGCGCGCTGGTTGGAACGCTTTGGATGATGTCACTCGTCACTCTCTTCACCGTGCCCGTTGGCGTCGGAGGGGCGATCTATCTCGAGGAGTTTGCACCCAAGAACCGCCTGACCAGCTTGATCCAAATCAACATCGCAAACCTCGCCGGCGTGCCCAGCATCGTTTACGGTCTGCTCGGTTTGGCGATCTTCGTTAGGATGCTCGAGCCGATAACCAGTGGGCAGGTGTTCGGCTTTGCCAACACGAGCGGTAGGTCCATTCTTGCGGGCTCCCTCACGATGAGCCTGCTGATCTTGCCAATGATCATCACCGCGTGCCAGGAGGCACTTCGTGCCGTGCCTCGGTCGCATCGCCACGCGGCGCTTGCGCTCGGCAGCACCGTTTGGGAGGCGGTCCGGCACCAGGTGCTGCCCGCTGCACTACCAGGGATGCTGACCAGCGTCATTCTTGGCCTCTCTCGCGCCATCGGAGAGACCGCGCCGCTCATCACGATCGGCGCGTTGACCTATGTCGCGTTCGTCCCACGTTCGCCCTTCGATGGCTTCACCGTGCTGCCGATTCAGATCTTCAACTGGGCTTCCCGCCCACAAGCGGCTTTCCATCAGAACGCAGCCGCAGGGATCATCGTGCTGATGGTTGTGCTGCTTCTGTTCAACTCCGCGGCGATTGCGTTCCGGATGTTCGCCCGGCGCAGGCTTTCAATGTAGCCCCCATCTTCCCCTGGGAGAGGGTTGGGGTGAGGGAGAGCGCCGGGGGCGCTTTATCCGGCGTCGGTTCAGGGATACCTCGCCGGCATGCAGCACCCGGGGGCGAGTGTCCTAGTCCTCGTACGTGGGTTTTCGCAGCCATTCCTTCGGAATGGGCTTCTCCCCGGCGACGACCTTGATAAAATCAGGATGTCGGAGAACACGAGCGGCGACGCGCAGTCGCACCTTGCCGTTCGGCGTCTGGATAGTTATCGTCTGCAGGTTGATCTCCTGCATGCGGTTCTTCCTCGGTGCGCGGAACTTCCATTGCCCCGAGTGCCGGTGCCGAATGTGCCGCGCCTTGATGCCCTTCTTACCACTAACTTGACAGATCTTTGCCATCGCCTTACTCCGCGTGGGAGCAGCCAGTGTACCCAGCGCCGCCGGCCCGCGTCCAGGCAGGTCATCCCGGTATCATTACGCTGTGTCCTCACGGGTGGCGCTGCTCGACCCACACACCATCAACCAGATCGCCGCAGGCGAGGTGGTCGAAAGGCCCGCGAGCGTCGTCAAGGAACTCGTAGAGAACAGCCTCGACGCAGGTGCGACCCGCATCGAGGTCGTCATTCGCGCATCAGGGCGCGACCTGATCTTGATCTCCGACGACGGCTGTGGCATGGGACCTGAGGACGCAAGAATGGCTCTCCAAAGGCATGCCACAAGCAAAATTAGGGGTGCACATGACCTGCTGCGAATCACTTCTCTCGGCTTTCGCGGCGAGGCACTTCCCGCCATCGCAAGCGTGAGCAAGGTCACGCTAACCACCGCAACCGACGACGGGGAGGCGTACAGGCTCGTGGTGGCGTACGGCAAGGTCCAGCGCGAGGTATCCGTTCCTGCGCGTAAGGGGACGGTGGTCCAGGTGGAGGGGCTCTTCGAGAACCTCCCGGCTCGGCTGAAGTTCCTAAAGTCCGACGCCACTGAGACCGCCCAGGTTGTCGATACAGTGTCGCGCTACGTTCTGGCGTTCCCCCACGTTGCGTTTCGCCTCATCGTGGAATCACAAAACACCATCCAGTCTCCGGGGACGAACGACCCCGCCGCGGCGCTCGCCGCCATCTGGGGCTGGGAGATAGTGAGCGCGCTCGCCGAGGTGGACTCCACCGTGTCCGGTGTTAGGGTTACCGGATTCGTTGGCCCGCCTCACGTGAACCGGCACGCGCGGACGCACCAACTCGTTTTCGTCAACCGGAGGCCCGTGCGCTCGAAGACCCTCACCGCGGCGGTAGACACAGCCTATCGAGACTTGACCCCCGAGCGGCGCTATCCCATCGTGATGCTGAACCTCGATATCGCCCCGAGCGACGTGGACGTGAACGTAAGCCCGACCAAGAGCGAGGTGAAGTTCAACCGTGAAGGCGCGGTTTTCGACGCCGTGCGCCTCACCATCAAGTCGGCGCTGCACGAGCACGGCATGATGCCCACGATTTCCGGTGCGTTCGCCCCGAGCGGGGGTGCGGAAGCCTCTTCGCTCTTCGCGCGAGGGTCTGCGGGGGTGTATCTCCCAAGCGAGGCGCCGCAGACGGCCCTGTTCAAGCCTGAGCGTTTCGGCGACGGCGATGCGTCCGGTTCAGCTCAGGGAAATGCCGCCGGTGACGACAACCGCATGCCGTTTCGCGAGTTGCTTGACGACCTGCGCATCCTTGGCCAGGTTCAGAACACGTTCATTGTCGTTTCCACTCGGCGAGGCCTTGCGCTCGTGGACCAGCACGTCGCCCACGAGCGGGTGCTGTATGAGTACCTTTGCGGCCTGAAGGCGGGCGGCCCGGCGGAAGTACAGCGCCTGCTCTCGCCTGAGACGGTGCAATTGTACAAGCGGGTGGCTGTCGCTCTCGAGCCTCACCTCGACCTGCTGCGCGCCACCGGATTTGACCTAGAGCCGTTCGGCACGGGCGCGTACCTCGTTCGTGGAGTGCCTGCTGGCTTAAGAGGGCGCGGCTACGAGTCGTTGCTCAACGACATCGTGGACCAGATCGTCGAGTCAGACGGCAAGGGGAAGGTCGAATCCGTCAGGGAGCGCGTGCTCACGACTGCGTCGTGTCGCATGGCGGTGAAGGCGGGCGACCGACTCGACCTGCCCGAAATGGAACGGCTCATCGAAGACCTGGCTCGGACGGAGAACCCCTACATGTGCCCGCACGGGAGGCCGATCACGCTGACGCTCTCATGGGAAGAATTGATGAGGAGGTTCAAGCGCCTGTGAGAGTGCTAGGCGTTGACCCCGGCTACGGGCGCGTCGGTTGGGGCGTCGTAACGCGAGAGAACAGCGTGTTGCGCGCGCTCAATTGGGGCCTCATCGAGACGGACTCCCCAACCGAGTGGTCAGAGCGCCTCTCATCCGTGTACGACCGGTTCAACCATGTCCTTGCCGCCGAGAAGCCGGACATCGTGGCCGCCGAAGCGCTTTGGTTCGGCGCGAACCGCACGACGGCGATGGGCGTTGCCAAGGCGGCGGGCGTTCTC
>PSLA01000007.1:0-1232 GCA_040289295.1 Armatimonadota bacterium | reverse complement strand
TTCGTCGAGTACAAGCCGTCGGTTGTCAAGCTCACGGTTACCGGCAACGGCGCGGCGCGCAAGCCGCAAGTGCGCTCCATGGTGGCGCGATTGTTGCGCTGTACCGAACTACCGGAGTCAGATGACGTCGCGGACGCGCTCGCTGTGGCGATCTGTCACCTGCAACACTCGCGCCTAACTCAACTCCGTTCGGAGTGAATCGCCGCCCGGGGGCTGCATGCCTCACCTCAACCTGCCGCAGTATCTCCGATAGACGTCTGCCCGCTTCCTCCAACCATCCAGGCGAGGTATGCTGCGCGGCGCCGGATGAGCGCCCTTGCCCAGGCCCGCTCATAAGAGGGAGGGCGAGCGTCTCATAAGACGGCAGGAGAGCGTTTTCTCATCAGAGGCGGGCGAGCGTCCCGGCAGTGGAGAGCAGATGGCCTACGACTCTTGGTTGAATCTTCAGCGCGTGGCGGTTATGGGAGCGGGAACGATGGGCTCCGGCATTGCGGCGCATTTGGCGAACTTGGGCTTCGATGTCCTCCTGTACGATGTTTCCCGTGAGCTGGCTGCTGCGGGTCTGGAGCGCGCGAAGAGTGCGCGGCCGCCACACTTTTACACGCCCACCCGAGCGGAGCGCGTGACCGTAGCCTCCATTGAGGAAGACTTTGAGCTTGTGAGGCACGTTGAGTGGGTATGTGAGGCGGTGGTGGAGAAGGCGGACGTGAAGCGGGCGCTGTACGAACGGCTTGAAGAGGTCCTTCCGCCTACCGCGTGCATCTCAACGAACACGAGCGGGCTGGAAATCGGAATGCTCGCTGAGGGAAGATCCGAGTCGTTTCGGTCACGCTTCATCGGGACCCACTTCTTCAACCCGCCGCGGTACCTGAAGCTCGTCGAACTGATCCCCACGCCCGACTCTGCGGCTGTTGTGGACGTGGCAAAGCGCTTCCTCGAAGACCGCGTCGGCAGGCGAGTCGTCCGCGCGCTGGACACACCGGGCTTCATAGCGAACCGCTACGGCATGTGGTGCCTTTTCCATGCGATTCACACCGCCGATCGGTTGGGCTTCAGCGTTCCGGTAACCGACGCCATCACGGGGCCGCTGATTGGCAGACCCAAGACCGGCACCTTCCGCCTCGCCGATCTTATCGGGCTGGACATCATGGAAGACATCGCTGCACACATCCGCGAGCGGTGCGAGCACGATCCGAGGCGAGACACCCTTGAACTTCCTCCCTCGATGCAAG
>PSLA01000035.1:0-16356 GCA_040289295.1 Armatimonadota bacterium | reverse complement strand
GCGAGCGCACGCGGAAATCACACATCAACGTGTGCGTCTACGACAGCACGTGGGAAGCATCAGATGCTTTTGTGCTGGATAACAGCGACGCCGTGGCCGCCTGGGTGAAGAACGACCACATCGGCTTCGAGGTGCTCTACGTGCATGGCGGCGTGGTGCGCAAGTACCGGCCCGATTTCCTGGTGCGCCTGACGAACGGGGAGATGCTGGTTCTGGAGACCAAGGGCCAGGACACCGAACAGGACAAGGCCAAGCGCCGCTATCTGGACGAATGGACGCAGGCCGTCAACTCCCACGGCGGGTTCGGGTGCTGGCGCGCCGCAGTTGTGAAGACCCCTGGCGAGATTTGTGACATTTTGCTGCAAGGTTAGAACGCTTGAGGAAGAAGCAGAAGCCGTTCAACCACCTGAAGTGCGTCGAGGGGCTCTTCTGCCGCGAGGGCGAGCGCCCCGCAAGCGGTGACCCGCTCAGTCGTCCGAGCAACCAGGGCAGCCCATCTCATGCAGCGCGCTGGAGCCTCCGACGGAGCCCACCGCTGGGCGCCCGCGCGCCGCCTGCTCCGCGAGGGCGGATATGCGCGCGTGCTCCTCCTCCAATGCGTTTCGAAACTGCTGCACTGCTGCGAGCTCTTCGGGCGAAATCTTCCCATAGGGCCTTCCAATGACGACTGGGCCCATCACTCGGTCCCAACGGTCGGTATCACCAAGACCGAGGGCATGACCCAGCTCGTGTGCGATGACGTGGGTAATCTCGTCCTCGGTAAAGTACTGCCCGTCGCGTGCCCACTTCATCACTCGAATCTGCCCTTCGAACTCGGTGAAGTGAACCGACCTGCCCCAGGTGATGCGTCGCGTTATCCGAAGTTCGCCTTTGGTGTGCGGGTCCCCAGAGGCGAGAGCGTCCACAAACTGGACGCGAATGGAGGCGGTCCCGTTGCCCTGCCCGTTTAGGATGAACGGGCACTCGCCGCCAAGTGCCTGCTCCCAGGCGGCGACCCCTCGTCGCAGCCCTACTTCGAACTGAGGTCTGACTGCGGGCGGCACGCCGGTCCAGTCCACGTAGATTGAAGTCTGCGGCGGGACCAGCAGGAGCTCCAACATGGCGAGCGCCTTGTGAGGCTCAGCCCGCGCGGCAGATAGCGCATCCTCGTAGTAGTTGCGGATTTGGGCGTCGACAGCCTCCGGCACCGCGGAGGAACCCACCGGAGCGAGCAATGCGAAGACCGCGAATGTGCTGACCATACTACACCTAACCGACGCTCGGCGGCTGTATACGAAAGGTTCCGCTGGCGGGAAGGAACTTCATCCGTATCGAACACAGGTTGACGCCCTCGACCGCAAAAATACCCGAAGCATCGCGCCGACGCTGCCTGTAGTAAAATAACAAACATGGCAATCGCGTCAGGTTCGGCTCTTGACAAGATAGTGGAGCTCCTTGGAGAGGAAGCGGATTCGCTGCTCGGGCACGAGTGCTCCACGATTTCGAAGTCTTCGCTGCACTTGCCTTGTGGGGACTTCGTGGACCGCGTCTTCGCATCAACCGATCGGAACAACAAGGTTTTGGCGAGCCTTCAGCGGCTGTACAGTCATGGGCGGTTAGCAGGAACAGGATACTTCAGCATCCTTCCTGTTGACCAGGGGGTGGAACACAGCGGAGGCGCATCGTTCGCAAAGAATCCTGATTACTTCGACCCCGCGAACCTAATTCGCTTGGCAATCGAGGGCGGCTGCAACGCGGTAGCTTCGACGCTCGGCGTCTTAGGTGCTTGTAGCCGTCAGTTTGCGCACAAGATTCCGTTCCTTGTCAAGCTGAACCACAACGAGTTGCTAACCTATCCCAACAAGTTCGACCAAGTGATGTTCGCAAGCGTGGAGCAGGCGTGGGATATGGGTGCCTGCGCGGTAGGGGCAACGATCTATTTCGGCAGCGAGGAGAGCAGCCGTCAGATCGTGGAGGTGAGCGAGGCGTTTCATGCCGCTCACGACTTGGGGATGGTTACTATCCTATGGTGCTACCTTCGGAACCCTGCTTTCAAGCGCGACAAAGACTATCACGTCGCGGCGGACCTAACTGGGCAAGCCAATCACCTCGGCGTTACCATTGAAGCCGATATCGTGAAGCAAAAACTGCCGGAGAACAACGGCGGCTACACCGCACTGAACATGGGCGAGTCATCCTATGGAAAGACCGACAAGAGAATCTACAGCGAGTTGACCTCGGACCACCCAATTGACCTCTGTCGCTATCAGGTTGCGAACTGCTACATGGGGCGTGTGCCCATGATCAACAGCGGCGGCCCTTCGGGCTCGAACGACTTCGCTGAAGCGGTGCGCACGGCTGTGATCAATAAGCGCGCCGGTGGGTCGGGTCTGATCAGTGGCAGGAAGGCGTTCCAGCGCCCGATGGCGGAGGGGGTCGAGTTGCTTCACGCGATCCAAGACGTGTACCTTTGCGACGGCGTTACCATTGCATGATGACAATGCAACGTTCACGCGCCATGCTATCGCTCGCAATTACGACTTGCCTTATAACTTCGTGCGGCTGCAACCGAAATCAGGCTGCGGAACCAATTCTTGCTCCCAAGCGACCCGCTGATGAAAGCGTTGCGCAACCAGAAGCCAACCAAACGGAGGCGGCAACCTTCATAGGGGTCTGGCGCCTGGAGCCGGGCGAGGACCTCGTCGCAGCGGCGCAAAAGGTCGGGCGCGCGGTTCCCTCGATGGAGTTGGAGGCGTATGCGGACGGAACGTTCGACCTTGTCGGCCGCGTTGGCGACAGCGAATTCGAGGTGAGCGGCGAATGGTTCGTGTCAGGGCGAGAGGTTACGCTTCGTGCGAAAGAGATTAGTGGGGACGCGCCCATCCTGCAAAGCGAGACGGAACCTCGCGGAGGGACCATATCGGAGGACGGCAAACTATTCGTCGACGCAGGCGGATGGGTGTGGAAACGCGCTAAGAGTTGATAAAAACGGTTTGATTTGGGCGGAGGTTGTTGAGCAAGGTGCCGAGAATCGAAAGAACCCAGGTCGTTCGCGCGTCGCTAAACGACGTGGTCGCCGTCGCTCGCGACGTCGAGTCGTATCCATCCTTCATGCCTGACGTTGAGTCGGTGAAGATACTGGAAAAGAGCGAAGACGGCACCTTGCTGAAGACGCAATGGGTCGGCACGATCAAGCAGTTCAGGCTGACCATCAAGTGGATCCAAGAGGAGCGATGGGACTTCGGTCAGAACCGCGTATCGTTTCGCCAAATCGAGGGTGACTACGACCGAATGGAGGGCTGGTGGGAATTCCGCCCTCACGCGGACGGGACGGAATTCGTCTCTTCGCTGGACTATGAGTATCGCGTGCCGCTGTTGGGCGCCCTCGTTACAAAGGTGATTCACCACCTCGCGCAGCAGAACGTCGAGTCGGTGATGACGGCAATCGCGGAGCGCGCCGAAAGCCGTCGTTAGGACTTCTTGGCTGCTTCGAGTTCCTCTTCGGCTTCGGCATCCGGCAGCGTCTTGAGTACTTCACGCGCGTCAAGCGGCTCGGCGATCGGCTCATCAACAACCACCTTGCCGTCGCGAAATCGGATGATGCGTTGGCAGTGCCGCGCAACGTCCTCTTCGTGCGTGACGAGCAGGATCGTTCTTCCCTCGCGATTCAACTCTTGGAAGAGCGCAAGGGTCTCCTCGCTCGAGCGAGAATCCAGATTGCCCGTCGGCTCGTCAGCGAGCACCAACGCAGGATCGGTGACGATGGCTCGAGCAATGGCGACCCGTTGTTGTTGGCCACCGGAAAGTTCGTTCGGTCTGTGCTCAATCCGATTGCCAAGACCGACCTTGATCAGCGCCTCCTCCGCCCTCTTCGCCCGATTCGTGACACCGGCATACAGCAGCGGCAACTCGACGTTCTTGAGCGCCGTCGTGCGGGGCAAGAGATTGAACGTCTGGAAAACGAAGCCGATCATCCGATTCCGCACGCGGGCGAGGTCGTTGTCGCTTAAGGCCGAGACAGGCTTGCCGGCTAAGATCACCTCGCCACCCGTCGGCCTGTCCAGGCAGCCAACGAGGTTCATGAAGGTCGATTTGCCGGAGCCGCTCGGCCCCATGATGGCGACGAACTCACCGGACATCACCTTCACCGTAACACCCCGCAAGGCGTGCACGACTACCTTGCCCATGCGGTAGTCCTTCGAGAGGTCGCGCGTTTCTACAATTGGCTGCGGCATCTCAGTCTTCCTCTCCAGGCATCCGTTCGCCGGTCGCTAATTGCATCCGCACAACCGCAATGTAGTAGTCGTAGACTGCTTGGACGAAGTTCGTCTCGGCCGTGACGAGCGCGACCTGCGCGGTGCTGACCTCGAGGACGTCTGCCGCCCCCTCAGCCTGGCTCTCCGAGGCCGCGCGGAAGTTCTCGCGCGCCGCCTCAAGGGCAACCTGCGCGGCTTGGAACCGTTCGAACGACAACTCCCAGGTCGCGTACGCCGCCTCGATTTCGCTCCGCACGTCTCGCTCCAGTTGATCCAGCTGCAGTCCGGACGCTTCATACTGAAGACGCGATTGACGCACCACCTCGCGGGCTCGACCAGCATCGAAAAGCGGGTAACTTATCAAAAAGGTGACCGAGCGGTTTTGCGTGTCGTTCGGCTCGAAGTTCTTTGTGAAGTCAACGCTCAGCGTCCAGTCGAACGAAGCCTCCCGCTGGGCGCTTAGCAGCAAGTAACGCTGCGACTCCCGTTGCCGCCGTCCTTGAATGATGTCGGGACGCATCTGAAGGCCGCGCTCCACTGCCTCGTCCAACGTAACCGTCGGCGGAAGCGGATTGGCAGGGGGACCGGGGTCCTCCAGCATCGGCAGCGGGCGGTCCACGGGCCAGCCGATCGTAGCACGCAATTGTGCTGACGCGGTCGTAACTGCGTTCCTCGCCGAGATCTGGTTCACACGGGCGTTCGCTAGGTCTGCCTGCGCCTGCAGGATGTCTTTCCGCGGCGCGGTGCCCTGCTCTACGCGTCGCCGAGTGGCGTCGAGCGTCTGCTCCGCCCGAGCAACCTGTGCGTCCGCCACCCGCAGCAGCTCCTGCGCCCGCAGAAGTTCGTAAAACTGCGTAACAGTCGAGAACAACACCTGTCGTACCGTCTGCCGGGTAGAGGCAAGCGTTGCCTCAGCCGTCTTCTTGGCACGCTCGAGAGCGTAAAGACGCTGGCCGCCGTCAAGCACAAGCCATTGCGCGGATAGGGACACTTGGTTGAAGCTCAGGCGGCCAGTAGTCTGGATGCCGCCGGCGAATCGCTGCTCCTGGTCAACGTAGCGGTAGGTGGGAAGAATGATTGGCCAAAAGTTCGCGTTCGCCAGCGCGACCGCGGATCGCGCCGATACATATTGCCTCCACGCGGCGGCAACCGAACCGTTCGACTCCCTGGCGTGGCGAAGCGCCTCATCCAGAGTCAGCAGGTCGTCTCCTTGCGCCGCGAGGGATGCTACCACTAAGGTTAGCCCTAAAAGGATGGGGGTTCGCATGTGCCTCGCTCCCAATTCATACGAACGCGAGGCTGGAAAGGATTCCACCGCACCAGGATTGTGTTGCGGCGTCCGTCACGGTTTGCACGCCCGCTCCCACGCGGCCCCAACGTCGCGAACGAGAAGCGAGTAGCCGCCGTCGCTCTTGGCGCCCATCTGCCGCAGGATGTACGCCGGGTGAAGGGTCGCGATCGCCGCCTCGGCATATGGTGAATCAAAGAAGATGCCCCGCTGCTTCGTGATCGAGAAGTCTGGCCGGATCAGCGTTTTGGCACTCGGCCCACCGACGCACAGGATCACCTTCGGCTGAATCGCGTCCAGTTGCGCCTTGAGCCAGGGCAAACACGACTTGATTTCATCTGGGAGGGGAGCGCGATTCGCTGTGCGCCCGTCTTTACGAGTGCACGCCCTACACTTAACAATGTTGCAGATGTACACGTCCTCGCGGTTCAGACCGTTGTCCATCAGCGCACGATCCAACAGTTTCCCGGCACGACCGACGAACGGCACCCCCTGTTTGTCCTCCTCTTCCCCCGGCCCCTCCCCGACAAGCACCAGAGATGACACCGGATTCCCAACCCCAAACACAACACTGTTCCGACCTTCCGCCAACCGACAACGCGTACATGCCTCCGCCTCACGGCGGAGCGTCTCGATTCGATCGATGACCTCAGGCACCCAACTCTTTCTCAATGATGCTACGTAGGCGATCATACGTTTCCTCAAGGCTCTCCGGCAAGACGCGCACCTCGCCGACGACGGGCATGAAGTTCGTGTCACCCTGCCACCTCGGGACGACGTGCCAATGCAAATGGTCGGCAATGCCCGCGCCCGCGGCCACGCCGAGGTTCATGCCGATGTTGAAGCCGTCCGGTTCGTACGCCGCAGTCAACCAGCGAACCGAGTCGCGGATAAGGTGCGCGACCTCCAGGTGCTCCTCGTCACTCAAATCACCGAGCGCGGCGGTGTGCAGGTAAGGAGCCACCATCAGGTGCCCATTCGTGTAGGGGAAGGCGTTCAGCATCACAAAGGCATGCGCGCCTCGGTACAGGATGAGGTTCTTCCGGTCGTCCGATTGGTTCGGGAGTTCGACAAAGATGCACTCCCCCTTCCCTTTGCGGGCCTTCTTTATGTATTCGAGCCGCCAGGGCGCCCAAAGTCGCTCTCCCATGGCGGCAAGTATAAGCGATTCCGGCCATACTGCGCGCCGTGAACGAGATGCTGCTTCAAGAACTGGTGGAAGCGCACGGCATCGCGAGCCGCGAAGAGCGGATCCGCGAAATCGTGCGCTGCGAACTCGGCCCGCTTTGCGAGATTCGCGTGGACACGATGGGCAACATGATCTGCCGCAAACCCCCCACAACCAAGGCCAAGGGCGAACCGAGAAAGCTGATGATCGCCGCGCACATGGACGAGATCGGATTCGTCGTCAAGCACATTGACTCGAACGGCTTTCTCCGTCTTAACCCAGTCGGCGGCTGGGACGCCCGCCAAATGGCCAGCCAGCGCGTGTTCGTCCACACAGCGAAGGGCGACATCCCCGGCGTACTCATGCAAAGCACAAAGCCAAAGCACCTATTGAAACCGGAGGACCTGTCGAAGGCGCCGGTCGTCGAGGACTTTTTCGTTGACGTCGGCATGTCCAAGAAAGAGGCCGACAAGGCTGTCCAAATCGGCGACTGGGTGACGATGAACCGAACGCTGCAACGGATGGGCAAGCTTTTCACCTGCAAGGCGATGGACGACCGCATCGCGGTCTACGTGATGATCGAGGCGCTCAAGGCGGTGAAGAACCACCAAGTCGAGGTGTACGCCGTCGCAACCGTCCAGGAGGAGGTCGGGCTGCGCGGCGCGACCGCCAGCGGCTGGAGTATCCAACCCGACATCTGCGTCGCCATTGACGTGACGCTCGCGAACGACATCCCAGGCATCTCGGAACCCGACTACGTTACGCAGCTTGGCAAGGGCGCCGCCCTCAAGGTGATGGACAGTTCGCTCATCTGTCATCCCGCCATGGTAGAGCACTTCCGATCCCTCGCGGAGAAGCACGAGATTCCGTATCAGATGGAGGTGTTGCCGGCGGGAGGAACCGATGCGGGCGGCGTGCAACGGCTCCATGGCGGGATACCGTCCTTCACCCTGTCCGTGCCGTGTCGATACATCCACACCGTAAACGAGACGGTGCACCAAAAGGACGTCGAGGCGGCGGTCCGGCTCCTTGCACACTACATCGCGGACGCGCACCGGGGCGACTACTCCTACTCGTAGCCCTACGGCCGCAGAGCATATCGCGCACAATCGGTGGAGAGGCGGCGCGCTCCGCCCTGCACTACATCCGGCGCTTGAACTTCTTCCCGGAGATGACCGAGGGGGAGCAAGCGGAGCTTGCCGGTCGCTCCCGCATGCTCAAGTGCCTCAGGGGTCACCCTATCCAAATTTCAGGCTCTGGAGATGACACCTTCTGGCTGATCAAAGAGGGTCAGGTGCGTCTGAGCATCCTCGGGGCGGGAGGAAAAAAAGATAACCGTGGCGCTGCTCGGTCAAGGCGAGATTATCGGCGAGATGGCTGTGGCAGGGCTCGACGGATCCGTCACCGCTGCCCTGCGGCCGATAGACCGCCCCGGCTACACTCCACGCACACTTAGGAATGCGGTATCACCAGCCCCAGAATGCTCTTCGATCGGGTGGTGCTGATCGTCCTTGACGGCTGCGGGGCCGGCCCGGCGCCGGACGCCGACGAATACGGCGACATAGACGAGAACCGCGGCGACACCCTGCGCAACGTCTGGAACGCAGCTGGCGGATTTGAAACTCCTCTGCTCGCCGAGTCCGGCTTTCTCACCGCAGCCAACGTGCCGATCGGCGAGCGGAACCTGCCGCCACCCTCCGCAACCTTCTGCCGACTCAAGCCAACCAGCAAGGGCAAGGACTCCATCACCGGGCACTGGGAGATGATGGGGATCGTTCTGGACCGCCCGTTCCCGACTTACCCCAACGGATTCCCCCCACAGATCGTCTCCCAGTTCGAATCTGCCATCGGTCGCCCTGTTCTCGGCAACGAGGCGGCGTCCGGTACCGAGATCATCCAGCGTCTGGGCTCCGCGCACGTACGCAGTGGATACCCCATTCTCTACACAAGCGCCGACAGCGTGTTCCAAATCGCATGCCATGAGGACATCGTGCCCGTCGAGACGCTCTATGAGTGGTGCGAGGCAGCCCGGCGGATTCTCGTTGCTCCCCACAACGTAGCCCGGGTCATTGCACGGCCGTTCACGGGCAATGCGGAATCCGGGTTTACCCGCACCGACCGCCGGCGGGACTTTCCGCTCGCGCCCCCAACCAACCTGATTGACACCCTTTCTGAACAGATTGGTCCAGTTCACGGCATCGGCATCGTTTCCGAGGCGTTCGCCGGCCGCGGCTTCCTGCCCTCCCCCCGAACCCAGTCAAACGAAGAGCATGAGGCAGCGCTCCTGCAGGCCCTGAACCAGGGAAGCCGCTTCATCTTCGCCAATTTCGAGGACTTCGACATGCGCTACGGCCACCGAAACGATCCGGAGGGCTTCGCCCAGGCGCTCGAGCGCTTCGATGCGACGCTCTATCGACTCCTCGGTCGCCTCCGCCCGGGAGACCTGCTGCTGCTCACAGCTGACCACGGGAACGACCCCACGACACCATCAACTGACCACTCGCGGGAGTACGTCCCCTTCGGCGCGATTGCCCCGGGGCGAGAAACGCTCGGCAACCTGGGAGACCTGGACGGCCTTTGGCGCGTGGGCGCGACCGTCGCCCAGGGGCTGTCCCTTCCCTTTGCCAAGGGCCCGGGCATACTCACGTCCTGACCTCGCACTCTTGCCTTTGGCGCGCACTCGTGCGACGTGGAAACTGTCAACCGTGGCAGGAGATCGTCGGCGCAATTCGCCGGGCCAGGAGCAGCGGACCGACCTTAAGCAACGACTCGGGACCGACCCGCGACTCGTACTGGCTGCAAGGGTACTGGAGGCAACCCGACCAGAGCTCGACGACATGATTCGCCAGGAGGCATCCGCCAACCCCGCGCTCGAGGCCATTGTTCTCGACGACGAACTCACCGAGGAGGAGGTCCTCCGCCAACTCGAACGCGCAGCTCCCCACCGCCAGATGGACGAAGAGGAGGCGTTTCGAGTTTCTATTTGCAACCCCGATGAACGAGCTTCCTGGATCGATTTCCTTGCCGCACCCGCCGAGCTGAAAGATCATCTGCTGGCGCAGCTGCTTGGCTTGGTGCCCGCGAGGCTCGAGGCTCTTGCGCACGCGGTTGTGGAGTGCGTTGGACCGAAAGGATATCTGGAGGTTCCTCCTGAGGAGATCGCTCTGGAGGCAAACGCCTACTTAGAGGACGTGCGGGAGGTGGTGCGCCTGCTCCAGACGTGCGACCCGCCTGGCGTCGGGGCGTACGACCTACGCGAGTGCCTCCTCATCCAACTGAGGGAGCGCACGGACGACATGGGCGCGTTGGCGCGAACGATTGTCGAGAGGCATTGGCGGAACCTGCGCACGCTGCGGTTCGACCGAATTGCAACATCGCTGAGGGTGCCTCGCGAGGACATCTCGGCGGCGCTTGAGGAACTATCGAATCTGTCGCCGTATCCGGGCGAGGTGTTCGGCGCAAGCTCGCGCTACAGCTCACCGTCGCTGCCTGCCATCCGCCCGGACGTAGTGTACCGCCGCACTCCGAACGGCATCACCATCGAGGTCGTGGGCGCGGAGTCGTGGTGCCTCCGCCTCAGCAGCTGGTACGCGGCGCGGCATCGCAAGCTGCGCAAGGAGGCCAGCGCCGACCCAAAAGAGAAGCAGCACGTGAACGAGTTCGTCAGCCGAGCACTCACTCTGATCCAAAGCGTGAAGATGAGACATCGCACGCTGTATGCGATAGCCGAGGCGCTACTGAAAGCGCAATATAGTTTCATCAACACCGGCGACTACCACCACCTGAAGCCGCTGATGCGCAAAGAGATCGCCCAGGCGTGCGGCCTGCACCTGGCGACCGTCAGCCGCGCAACGGGAAACAAGACGGTGCAGATCCCGACGGGCGAGACGCTGCCGTTCGAAGTGTTCTTCCAGCACAAGATTCGCGTGCAGAAGCTGATCGAGGAGATCCTCGCAAGTGAGAATCCAGAGTCCCCGCTCACGGATCAACAGATCGCAGACCGGTTGAACGCGATGGGCGTGAAGCTCGCCCGCCGCACCGTGGCGAAGTACCGGGAGCGCATCGTCGGCGTCTCCAGTCGCAAGCGCCGCACGGCATAGGCGCTCAACCTTCTTCCAGGGAGCGCGAGCGTCCCCGCGAGCATTGTCGATCAAATGACCGGGCTGGATCGGCGCGAGTCGCCCGAGCGAATCGGGCGGATCGAAACGACGTTCTCCTCCTCGAAGTCGAGCAGTCTCAGCCAGTCCTCCTGGCTGTCACTCTGCGGGAAGATCTCGTTCTCCTGATACTCCTCGCGTATGGCCTGCTGCAGGTCTTCGAGGCTGATGCCGTGTTCCTTCTCGGGGTCGAGGATTGCGCGCTTGATCGCCTTGTCCTTCGCCCGGTCCACCACCGACTTGATGAGTGCACCGCTGACGAGGTCCTTCCAATACAGCGTGGCGCTCAAGCCGTTCCGAAAGTACACGCGAACGAACTCCGTCTCCGGCGCAGTGCGCCAGAGAAACGACGTAATGGTGTCGATCAGGCACGAGCGAAGCGCCTCGACGTCGCCCGCTTCGGCAGCGAGCGCCTCCGGGTCGAGCGGCAGACCCGGTTTCAGGTAGATGTCGAAGATGCGGCGGGCTGCTTCCATGTCCGGCCGCTTGATCTTCACTTTTCGATCGATTCGCTCCGGCCGCAGGATCGCAGGGTCAATGTAGTCGGGTCGGTTGCTCGTCAGCATCAGCACGACGTTCTCCAACTCGACCAGCCCGTCGAGTTCGGCGCAAAACTGTGGCACCACGGTGTTGCTGATGTTCAGCCAGCGCCCGCTCGAGCGAGTGCGCAAAACGCTCTCTGCTTCGTCGAAGAAGATGAACACGAGTCGCCCGTCCTTCGCTTGGCGGCGCGCGGTCTGGAAGATCTCGCGGACCATGCGCTCGGTCTCTCCGAGCCACATGTTGAGGATCTTCGGCCCGCTGATATACATAAAATACTCTCGCACTTCCTTCCCGAGCACGCGGCTGTACTCCTTCGCCACGTTGTGCGCGGTCGCCTTGCCGATGAGCGTCTTGCCACATCCAGGTGGGCCATACAGAAGGATCCCCTTGATGGGTTTTTTGTCGAAGCGCTCAAACAGTTGGGGATGGAGGAGAGGGTACTCGATCGTGTTTCGAATCAGTTCGATCGCCTCGTCCTGTCCTCCAATTGCATCCCAGGGGATCTCCTGAACCTCTTCATAGAAGTACTCTCGCGTCTCCGCCTGCGGATAGTGTTCGAGCGCGACCTTGAAGTTCGGCTCGATCCGCACCTCGTCGCCGGGGCGGATGGTGGCCTCTTCGATGGCCGCGCCGCGCGAGACGACCCGACCCACCGAGCCGGAAGGGTCTTGGCTCACGCGCAGACGCCCCTGCTCCAACAGTTCAGAGACCTTCATCACCTGTCCACCGGAGTGAGGCGGCAGCACGCCAACCACCGCGTACGCGTCGTTCACTTTCACGCGCACGCCCGTCTTCAATTCATCGGCGTTTAGGTTTGGGTCAACGGACGCGACGAACTCGGTGTCTCCGACAGCGATGAGGGCGATCCCCTCCTCCAACAGCGAAAGGAAGACGCCCACACGGTTTGCGGGAGATGTCAGTTTCTCATAGGCCGCTTCGTACTCGGCGATCATCTGGCGGGTCTTGGTGGCATCCTTTCCGTCCTGCTCAAGCGACTCGCGCAATGCTGCGAGGTAGTTGCGCAGGCGCTGGTTCTCCTCGGGAACCATGCGGATCACCTCGTCGAGAAGCCTTAGGGAGCGAGATTCGTCTGACACTATGGCTATTCTACGGCAAGTCGGCGCCGAGGCATCTCACTCCGTCTCTGTCTGCTGAGCGAGGGCCTGGGCGACGGCAAGTAGAGCCGCCTGCGCCGCCGCATATGCTTCGTCTCCGGTGACCAACTGGGTCGACGCACCGGCCCCGCCATGCCAACCAGCGACCACGGTCACGAATCTGGGTGCGCCGTCGCGTTCGCCGACCAACACGTCCTCGAGGTCGGGAGTCACGAGCGAGCCGCGGAGTTCCGCGACGGCCTCGCGTACTGCCTTTACCGCCGCCTCAGCAACCGTTCCCGCGCGATAGCAGTTGCCCGCTGCTGACCGTTCGCCGTGGCGCACGATGGCGGTGGCGTTGTATCTTCCCTCAACCGGAGAGACGGACACCGCCTCAAGTCGAAAGTCGCCAGTCTCCGCTCGCTTGGGCAGGAGGGCGGGTTGGGAACCCTCCCCCGCGGGCTGCACACCTGCGGCTGCCCGTGGCGTTTGCTCCTGCGATGGCGTCTTCACCTTCTTAGCCGCCATGCATTCCTGGCTGGCGCGGTTGATGAGGTTGTCCAGAGTACTGGCGAGGTGAACGTTCTCCCTCTCCCGCGTGCGCCTGCCGCCAAAGATGCCAACGCTGAGAGCAATCGGCTTAGAGCCCCCCTCAACCAGCGTGCCGTTCAATCGGTTGAGGATAACTTGCGCGAGCGACTCCGCCTCGGGACGAAGCCGGAGCGTAGCAACCACAAACTCGTCTCCTGCATAACGGCAGACCAAGTCTCGTTGCGGATCCGTCGCCAAGAGCATCTCTTCGGCAACTTTTCTAAGCACGCGATCGCCAACGAGGTGTCCAAATCGCTTGTTGTACTCGCCGAAGTCGTCGAGGTCAAAGAATAGGATCGTGATCTCTCGCCCCTCGGCGAGTCGCGCAACTCCCCATTCTCGGAGCGCGTCACTCCAGGGCAGACTCGTTACTACGTCCACGTTTCGGGCGACGTCGCCAAGTAGGTCGTGAGCCGATACGATGCCGTAGAAGACGCCGTCACGCACGACCGCGACGCGGTTGGTTCTCTCCCGCGCCATCAAGTCCGCCACCCGCGTCAAGGGGTCGTCCGGGCTGACCATGAGCGTGTCTCGGCTGACATACCGCTCCACCACGGACTCGTCCGGGACGCCAACGAGGTCCTCCAAATGGAGGACGCCGACGAAGGCCTCCCCAGACAGCACGCCGAGCGCGTTCACCCCGTGACCCCTCATCAGAAGCACGGCGCTCCGGACGCGATGTTCTGGGTTGACCCAGAGTGGCCAGAGAGCCAGATCCCTGACCGTCTTCATGCCGACACCAAGCGAGCGATGCTCGCTTCCAACAAGGGTATCGGATTTGCGCCCGGCGGCGTGTGATCTCAAGCCTTCTATGTCGCTTCCTTGCCCAAAATCAGGTTGTTTTGCTGGCGTTTTCACACAGTTCTCTCCCGGCCAGCGCCCGAATCCTTTCGAGGCACCGGCGAACTCGGCCATCGCCCTCGTCTACAAACTCCCGAACGTGCTGAATCATTCCGTAAACACTGCACTGAGGAATCCCGAAATACTCCCCGATCAGCGCTTCGCAAAGAAGCGCTTCCCTTGATAAGACGTACGCGGCGAGTGCAATCGTCCGTTCGTTCGGGTGCAGCGCCGGCAGGATACCACGTGCGCCGGTCTGGCCCGCAGCGTTGGTGACAATGTCACGCACGTCGTGGCCGTTGACTCCCGCTGCGTGGGGATGTAGCAGCCCCGCAATCCGAATCGGCTGGTTGTTCAACGGCGTCCCTTTCTCCGCATGAAACGCGAGCCGCTGGAGTGATCCAAACAAGCGGTGACCGTCGCCATCGACCATGTGCACCACTTGCGCGAGGCTCTGCTCGCCAAGGAAGAACCCGAGCCTCCGGCAGATCGCGGCTGCGATCGCCAGGCGCTCAGAGCGCGAAGGCTCGTGAATGCAGGCATGCGCCCACTTGGACGCTGAGGGCAGACGGAAGCAGCCACATTCCGCGCTCAGCACCAAAAGCGTACCCTGACCCGCGCGCAGGCGACGCTCAAGCAGAGCGGCGAACTGGGTTGCGCCGCGCGTCCGCGGCCGAAGGCCTGAACAGAAGTCCAGAACCAGCATCTCGCCCGACGACGGAGACTGAGCCGGGCACGGCACCTGCACCGAGTAGCCAAGTCCTCTCGCCAACTCGGCGGCTTCGGAAGCAAGATGCGTCTTGCCCCATCCGGCACAACCCGAAAGAACGAGAAACGCTACCTCGCCCCTTGCCCATGCGACCACCTTTTCGACGGCGTCCTTGTTCGATTCGACGCAGGCGATGCCCCTACTGCGCGCCCAAGACTCCGCGCTGACAGCCCAAGCCGCCGCTGGCCTCTCCCCAGTCCGAATTGCGGATACGTGCACTCCCATGGAAGTCCCTCACTGTCCGGATGGGAAAGCCAATCCCCTGCGTCCCGCCCGCACCCGGCTCGCACATTGTGTCCGCAAATACGACGGGGCAGCAACCGCCAAGGAAGGCTGCATTGGGGGGATAAATCGCCCAAACTCGGAGGAAAGGAAAGTTTTTTGCTCGTTTTTATCTCTCCGTGAACTTCTCTGAAGTTTTCCGCAGGCACGCGTGCCACGAATCGTGGAAGTTTTCTGCGCAGGCCTGCCCATCTCGAAGCAGGCAAGCAACCGGTTTTCCACTCTCAAGTGTGGAAAGGCTCAAACCGACAATCGTAACAGGTTGGATTACGCCGAGGAGCGGAACCTTTCACCGTGAGAGCGGCTAGGTCCTTAGTCGAATCGAAATCAACACGTATGGAGGATTTAAGTCACATGAACTTGCTAAGCAAGAAGCGACGCCGGGGTTTCACCCTGGTCGAAATCATGATCGTCGTCTTGATCATCGGCATTCTGCTTGCGATCGCGGTGCCGAACTTCATCAAGGCGCGTGAGACCTCGAGAACGAAGTCCTGTATCGCCAACCTGCGCCAGATCGACGCGGCCAAGGAGCAGTGGGCGATGGACAACAAGGCGGCGGAGGGGGCAGCCGTGGCCTGGGCCGATATCGTCCCGAACTACATCCGGAAGCAGCCTGAGTGCCCGTCGGGCGGCACATACACGATTGGTAGCGTCGGTAGGGACCCGACCTGCACAATCAGCGGCCACGTCCTCTAAGGACACGGACCGCTCTTTGGAAGGTTGGACGGCAGCCCTTCGCGGGTAGCAACAGAACTGGGCTGCCCGGCGGGGTTGCCGTCCTATGCGATCTTGCACAAGGGGGTAATGGTAGTGGGTAAGCGCCAGGCAGCCTTCTCGCTCATCGAGAACCTGTTCGGCATCTTCCTCGTGGGGATGGCCGCGGCGATCATGGCTGCCGCCATCTGCCCTACCCTGCGCTGGATAGTGGCCGACTGTCCCTTTGCCACGCTCGAGCAGGCGCTCCAGAGTGCCTTTGAGGCGTTCGTCCACGCGCCGGGCTGGCTTTTCGCCCGGCCGGTGGTCGCTTTTGCCCAGCTCTTTACTGGCGCCCACGTTACCGACGTGAAGCCGGTGGAGTGCATCGGCGCCATCGCGCCCCGGCCGGTGCTGCTTATCCATGGCTACGACGATGGCCTGGTCCATGCTGCCAATAGCGAGCAGCTCTACAGAGCGGCCGGTGAGCCAAAGGAGCTCTGGCTCATCCCCCAGTGCGACCACGTCCAATGCCGTGTGGTGGCCGGCGAGGAGTACTACCGGCGTGTTGATGCCTTCTTCCGCCGCCCTGTGCCGGTGCAGCTTGCGCAGCTCTCCACGCCGTCTCTGCAGCAGTCCTGACCGCCCTAGTAGACTGGACTGACGAGCTCGCGGAGCACTTCTGCAAGTTCCCCA
>PSLA01000006.1:78113-97773 GCA_040289295.1 Armatimonadota bacterium | reverse complement strand
AAAGGACGTGTGCTCGGCCTTGCCGGCCCAGACGAGTTGCGGATCCAGGTGCGGATCGTAGCTGTAAGCCTTTTTCTTCTGCCCGGCATCGGGGTCGGTCTCCGGCGTCACCAGCCCCGCGGGCGGGTTGTTGACGCGCTGCTTGTCCTTGTGCTCGTAGGATTCGATCGGGCGTTTGGTTTCGGTGTTCTTCTTTCTTGCCATCACGTCCTCGCTGTCGGTTTCGTCATGAGCTGGTTCGAGAGGCTAACGCTCCGGTTCAGCGGCGGCGCGCAGCGCCGGGTCGGTCATCTCTTTTAACCATACCCGGCTTCGGGCCACCCTCTCCTGGTGGGAGGGGATGTGCGATTACTTCCGCTCTGCGACCTTAATCCTTGCCAATGCGCGGTCCGCGGCGGCTTGGGCGCGCCCGTGGTCCAGGCCCTCTGGTGCTGCTTCAAGGCGCTTTCGCGCCCGTTCGAGCGCCTCCCTCGCGCGTTCGATGTCAATGTCCCGTTGCGATTCGGCTGCGTCGGCGAGGATGATGACGTGGTCGCCAGCTGCTTCGAGGAAGCCGCCTGCGACGGCGACGAATTGCGCGCGCCCTCCCGCGTCGTTGTATGCGACGACGCCGGGCTTCAGTTGAGTGACGAAGGGCTCGTGCCCTGCGAGGACGCCGAAGTAGCCCATCAAGCCGGGCGCTGAGACGCTGTCGGTGGCTTCATCCACGACGGTCCGGTCCGGTGAGACGATGGTGAGTTGAAAGGTTCTCATCCGACAACAGCCAGTTTCTTTGCTTTCTCGCGGACGTCGTCGATGCCGCCACACATATAGAAGGCTTGCTCTGGGAGGTCGTCCAGGTTGCCGGACAGCAGTTCCCGGAAGGACGCGACTGTTTCATCCACTGTGACGAAGCGGCCTGGGTTGCCGGTGAACTGTTCGGCGACGAAGTTCGGCTGGGAGAGGAACCGTTCGATTTTGCGAGCCCTTGCAACCGTCAGCTTGTCCTCGTCCGAGAGTTCGTCAATGCCAAGGATGGCAATGATGTCCTGCAGTTCGCGATAGCGCTGGAGGACCTGCTGCACTTCCCTGGCGACCTCGTAGTGTTCCTGTCCGACAATCCTGGGGTCGAGGTTTTTCGAGGTCGAGGCGAGTGGGTCAACCGCGGGATAGATGCCTTTTTCTGCGATGCGGCGCTCAAGATAAACGTAAGCGTCGAGGTGTGAGAAGGTGGTGGCGGGAGCTGGGTCGGTTGGGTCGTCGGCTGGCACATAGATCGCTTGCACGGACGTGACCGATCCTTTGGTCGTCGAGGTGATTCTTTCTTGCAGTGCGCCCATCTCCGTCGCCAGCGTTGGCTGGTAGCCCACGGCGCTCGGCATGCGTCCGAGCAGTGCGGACACTTCGGAGCCTGCTTGCACGAATCGGAAGATGTTGTCGATAAAGATAAGCACATCTTGTCCGGATTCGTCGCGGAAGTACTCCGCCATCGTGAGCGCGGAAAGCGCGACCCGGAGCCGTGCTCCTGGTGGTTCGTTCATCTGACCGAAGACCATGGCCATCTTATCAATAACGCGCTGCTCGTTGCCCGATCTGTCTTTAAACTTCGTGTGCTGCATTTCGAGCCACAGGTCGTTCCCTTCGCGGGTTCTCTCGCCTACGCCTGCAAACATCGAGACGCCCTCGGCCTCGACGGCGATGTTGCGGATCAGCTCTTGGATCAGGACCGTCTTGCCCAATCCGGCGCCGCCGAACAGGCCGATCTTGCCGCCTTTGTTGAACGGCACGAGCAGGTCGACGACTTTGAGGCCGGTTTGGAGGATTTCCGTCTTTACGCTTTGTTCGGTGAACCTTGGGGCTGGGCGGTGAATCGGCAGGCGTGGCGCGTCTGTAACCGGTCCCAGTTCGTCAATGGGGTCCCCGAGCAGGTTAAACACCCTGCCGAGCGTTTTTTCGCCAACCGGCACAGTGATCGGGCTGCCTGTATCTTCGGCAGGCATACCCCGAACGAGGCCATCGGTGGTCGAGAGGGCGATGCAGCGGACGATGTCGTCTCCGAGGTGCTGCGCCGCCTCGCAGGTGAGGTCAATCTTGCGGCTTTCATCCATGATGCGGATGGCGTTCAGGAGTTCGGGCAGCTCCCCTGCGGGGAAGCGCACGTCCACGACCGGGCCGAGGACCTGAACGACTTGACCGTTTGCAGGCATGGTTCTCTTGTAATCCTCCAAGATGTGAGTTTTGTGGCTTTGGCATCGCCTCCCGCTGGGTGGCGAGCCGGCGGAGTGTACCCCGGCGGGGTTCGCTCGCGCTCGAATCCGGCAGCAGCCCGGGGGGGGGCTAAGGTGCCGCTCGGAGTGACATTTTCGAGCTGGCGGTGCAAAAACTGCTGTGTGGCGCACCTTGGGCAACGTATAATAGGCCCATGGAACGAGCAGTTCGGATCTTTGCGCTTGTTGCGCTTTTCATCCTTGTCGTGGCTGGTTGCGCGAAGGACGTGGTTTCAAGGCCAGACGGGAGTGGCGCGGCCGTCAGCGAAAGCTCCACGGATGTCGAACAGGACGCCAAGGAGGCTGGTGCGGCCAAGACCGAGGAAGGTAGAGGAACCGGCGCGACGAGCGTCGCGGCTCCGGACGAGGGCCGCAGCAGCAACACAGCGACCTCAAGCGGTGGAACTGGTGAGACGCCTAAGGTTGGGCCCGGCGAGGTCGTGCTGCGCTGCAACCTCAAGAAGGGTCAGAAGTACTCCTACGAGATGAAGACTGTGATGGACATGATGGGTCAGTCCGCCACTATAATCACGGACTTCGCTGTAAGCGTAATGGACGTAAAGGGCGACAAGTTCACGGTGGAATACAAGTTCGGAGACACCAAGGTCACGGCGAGCGACCCGCAGATGAAGAGCCTCATCGAGCAGCGGATGGCTGCGACGAAGGGCAGTGTGGTCACTGCAGACATAGACAGACGCGGGCAAATGACCAACGTGAGCGGAGTTGGCGCTGAGATGCTTAAAGGCATGGGCGGCATGTCTGCGTTCGGCTATGTCTTTCCAGAAAAGGCGCTCAGGGTGGGAGATTCGTGGACTCACACGATCGACCTGCCGGGCATGGCGGGCAGTGAGCCGATCAAGATGAACATCAGACTGACGGGCGCCTCTGAGAATCTCGCCACGCTGGCGGGCTCTGGGACGCACACAATGGAGATGTCCCCGCCCGGTGGCCAACAGCAGGGCGGTTCGGTGTCCGTGAAGTCCACCTTTTCATCCACCACAAAGGTGGACATGGCGACTGGCATGATTGTGGAGTCGAGCGGCACTATCACCACGACGGTAAGCGGCGGCGGGATGGGTGGTCAGAGTCAGAAGATCGCGGTCACCTTAAAGCGCAAGTAGGGATGCGGACTGCAGAGACGTAGTGCCGTGGAACGAATCATTCGCCTGCTCGCGCTGTTTGCCTTCGCCTTGGTGTTGCTTGCCGGCTGCGCGAAGGACGTCGTATCGGCGCCGACCAGCGGCGCGGCCCGCGCGTCGGCGAAAGGCGGAGGCGAAAATGGGGCGGTGACCGGAGAGGCGCAGCAATCAGATGAGCCGAGATCCCCTGAGCAGCTGTCGCCTTCCGTGCAGGCCGACTCTGCCGCTGCGAGCCAAGCCGATCCCTCGGGCGGAGACGCCGCGCCTCCGCCATCCAGTGATGAGGTGCTGTTGCGGTTGCGGCTGAGGCAGGGGGATTCGCACCGGTTCGAAGTTTACCAAGAGTCGAGTGGCGCGGGACCTGAGGCGAAGATGGTCATCTCCTTGGCGATGAAGGTGCTTTCTGTGCAGGACGAGGTCACGAAACTTGAGTTGCGCGTGGCAGACGCACGGCTGACCGAAGGCAACGAAGCCGCCCAACAGGGCATAAAGCCGAAGCTCGATCGGATCAAGGGACAGAGCGTGGAGGTGGACGTTGACTCACGGGGTCTAGTCAAAGACCCGAACGCCCTCCCGCGCGGCAGTATCTTGGGCGGCATGCTGCAGGGCGGTCTGTTCCGCTTCACGCTCCCTGATAAGCCGGTGCGGGTCGGCTCGACGTGGACTCACAGCGCGAACGTGAGCCGCATCCCGGGGCTGGACCGCCCGGTCGAGTTTGCTTACAAGGTCACGGCCATAGAGCGCCGTGGCGGGCGCACCATGGTTACAATCAAATCGAACGCCGCCCAAACGGTGACGGCGGGGCGGCGTGATGGGGATCGTCCCACTCAGGCGCAGGTTGCGATGAACGTCCGGGTCACGATGAAAGTTGATGCAAGCTCCGGACTGATAGAGTCTGCAACGTCGGAAACAGAGACTTCCATCAGCATGGCCGGCAGGACCGAGTTGGTGAAGATGGCGGTTCGCGTTGTCAAGAAGTAGCAGCCGCCGCGATTCGTCGTGCGGGGCGTCTTTGGCTCTCGGGGACGCTCGCCCTTCTGTTTTCAACCTTCAGAGGGAGCGTGAGCGTCTCGCGAACATCCCTTTCGATCCACGCTTGATCACCAAAGCGGCGGTTGCAATGAGGGTCTGGCTATTCGTTGCGCGGGGCGTAGGGGTTGGTCCCCGGGCGGTAGCCGGGAGTAATTTCCTTCGGGACGAAGAACTCTCGGCCCGTTGACCACCACTCCGCAGGCGGCAGGTCGTCAACGATGGTGTAGCCGCTGCTTTGCGACTTGGGGCTGAACTCGCCGAAAGTGTGTGCGTACCCCTGCCCGTTCCACACTGCCGTCATGTCACCGCCGAACCATTGGATGTGCCTCCACTCGCCCTGAATGACGGCGGTGCCTGTCCCGAAGTAGGACACTCGGTCGAAGCCCTCGAATTCTTTGCGGACGTTGCCGGAGATGTTGACGGTTCCTTTGAGGCGGTAGACGAGCAGGGTTCCTCGGAAGTTGATGGTGATCTTGCCGCTTCCTTTGACGAGGAAGCTACCGATGTCGCACTTCATCTTCATGACGCCCGTCTTGGGCGGCTGTGAAGGCTTGTCGCCTTGGGGTTGGCCCGTTTGGGCCACCGCGATCACTGCTGCGGCGAACACTCCTATCCCGGCAAAGATTGTGGGCTTGCGCATCGAGATTTTGGCGTACTGTATGTTGGAAACGCCCTCCGAGGGCGAGTCGTTCCACAGTTTACCAGCGCGGAACGGATAGAATGCGAGTGCGAAGAATGAAGTTTGGCGCTATTCTGGCAATCGTTGTGGCAATTGCCGGCGTGGGGATGACTCTGTATGCGTTCCTCTCGTCGGCCAGCCCGTACGTGTCGGCAAGGGAGGCTGCTGCCAATCCGGGCAAGCGCGTGCACGTTGCCGGCGAAATTGACCATTCCTCGGTCAGAATGAGCCTTGGCATGGGGGCGTTCGAGTTCGACCTGATTGACGAGCATGGCGAGCGCCTCCGTGTACGTTATGGCAAGGCGAAGCCGGGGAACTTTGACATGGCACCCAAAGCGTCCGTTTCCGGGCAGTACTGGGACGGTGTGTTCGTGGCTGACGAGCTGAGGACCCAGTGTCCGAGTAAATACGAGGCAGCGAAGTAGCATTGTGGACACTCTCGAAAGTTTTCCCCTGGCGCCCGCATGGGGCTTTACCGTCGGGACGGTCGGGCGGGGTCTTGTTTTCTTTGGGATCGGACTATTCGCGGTCGCGGCGTTGGCCCCGCTGTTTGGTCGAGGAGAGCGCGCGCGACGGTTGAGTTTCTGGGCGATGGGAGCAGGCGCTGGCGCGGTTGTGCTCGTGATGGCGTGCCTCATCATACTGCTGTTGGGTCAGCAGTATCAGTACCTTTACGTTTTCAACAACACGACGCGTGACATGCCGACTGTGTATCGCTTCAGCGCGGCGTGGGCGGCTCAAGAGGGGAGTTTTTTGCTTTGGGTTATGATGAGCGCGGTGTTTGCCGTGCTGGCGCTTCGACGTGTCAGCCCCCTGCATCGCTCGTACGTAGTTATTGCCGGTTTGTTCCTCGCCGCGATGCTTGCGATTGTGGCGTATCAGTCGCCATTCCGTATTCCGGGCGAGTTGGTGGACGCGCAAGGGCGGATTCATATGCCGCCGACAGGTTCAGGTTTGAACCCTGTGCTGCAGAACTACTGGATGGCGATTCATCCGTGGGTCATCTTTATCGGTTTCGGCAGTCTGCTCGCGTTGTTTTGCTGGGCTGCGGCTGCCGCGATTGCTGGGGATCGCAAGGACTGGGTGCTGCGCGTCCGACCGTGGGCAGTTTTTTCAATGCTGTTTCTGGGCGTTGGGCTAACGATGGGTGGACTCTGGGCGTACGAGACGCTCGGCTGGGGAGGGTTCTGGGCGTGGGATCCCGTGGAGAACGTCAGCCTGGTGCCGTTCCTGACGTGCGCCGCGCTCGTGCACATGCTGTACCTCACCGCGAATCGAGGCGTTGCGTCCAGGTGGACTGTGGTGCTCGGTTTGGTGCCGTTCCTCACATTCGTTTATGGTACGTACCTGACACGAAGCGGGGCGTTGGTGAACGTTAGCGTTCACAGCTTTGCGAAGATGACCGAGGGCGCGCATGGCGTGCTCGCTGGCATCGTGATTGCGACCTTTCTCGGCACGTTGGCGCTTTCGGTGCTCGCTTTCAAGAAGGGTGAGGCGCCGCCTAGTCGGCCGCCTGGATCACGCGGCTGGGGAATGACGTCCGGAGTGCTGCTTCTGTATCTCATCGCGGTTATCGCTGGAGCTGGCATGTCCCGCCCGTTCTTTTCAGCGCTGGGGGGCGGGTCGGCTCAAGTCGTCGCCGAAGGGGAGTACAACCGCTTCACCGCCGTGCCCTACATGCTGGCGACGCTGCTGCTGGCGATTGTGCCGTTCCTTGGGTGGAAGCAAACGCGCTCGGGGCGATGGGGACAAGTGGCGAACGTGTTCCTGGTTGCAGTCCTTCTGTTCGGCGTTGTCGCGATGGGACTTGTTTTTTCGGGACTGACGATGGACGCGCCGACGCAGCAAGAGTCCTTGCCGCTGTTTCAACAAATCTTCCGTAAGCCCGAACTGCTGCTCTTCTTCCTTCTCATCTTCACAACCGTGTTCGCGATTACGGGCAACACGTGGCGCCTGATTGAAAGGCTGCGGGCAAAGTCTGGCGGATGGGCGGGTTTCCTTACGCACATCGGCGTCGCGGTGCTGCTGTTGGGGCTGGTCGTGTCGCGCGCGTTCGAGAAGTCCGCTACGGCGGTGATCACTCCTTCGCACCCGCAGCAACTCGTCATCGGCCCTGCGAGGTACCTCGCTATGCTTGACCGTCTCCCGAGTCATGAGGAGGTCTTTTCGCCGGAGAGCACGATACCAATTCGGCTGGAGTCGCTGAACGATCGCTTTCACTCATGGACTGCCGAGCCAGTGTTCTTCTACGAGCGGATGGCTGCGTTACTTCGAGGCGAGTTGCGGCCGGTAACTCGGCCGTACATCAAGCGCGCGACCCTGTACGACCTGTATCTCGCCATCGGAGAACCGTCAAGCGAGTTTGTAGGTGAGTTCACCATGGAACCGGGAGAGGTGAAGGAGTTCGAGGGCGGACAGATTCAAGTGAAGTACGTTGCAGCCACACGCGAGGGCGAGCCGGGCAAACCCGGAGCGAAGTTCGGCGCGCAGCTCGTCGTTTCTTATGAGGGCAGGGAATTCAATGCCAACCCGCAACTGGTGCTGACGAAGAGCGGCATGGAGCGGCAGGGTGCCAGAGTGGGCGTTGACTTTCTAGCAGTGCTTGAGCGGATTGACGCGGGAACGCAAGAGGCGACCTTGAGGCTCGACTTCCAGGAGCCATACGTCTATACTCAACTATTCTTCAAGCCTTTGACCGGCCTGGTGTGGCTGGGCGCGGGTATCATGACGGTTGGAGGCGTCCTCGCCATCCGTCAAGTCGGGCGGAGGGCGCCTAAGCCGACCGATGCGCCTGACGAAGTTACTTAAGTCCAAGATTCACCACGCGCGTGTAACGTACGCGAATGCCGACTACGTCGGCAGCATCGAAATCTGTCCAGACGTGATGAACGCCGTTGGGCTAGAGGACGGCGAGTACGTGCACGTTTGGAACGTCGAGAATGGGAAGCGCCTCACGACTTACGCTTTTCGAGGCGAGCGCGGGTGCATCGGCTTGAACGGCGCCGCAGCGCACTGCGCTGCACCGGGCGACCGCCTCATCATCGCGGCTTTCACTTGGACCGACGAGGCGATCACGCCCCGAATCGTACTTTTGGATGAGAGGAACCAGATTCTCAGGGATTTGACCCCCTTCGCACGCCATGGCTGATCTGATTGGTGCGATGGAAGGGGCGGGCGCGATTCTTCGTGGGCATTTCTTGCTTTCGTCGGGCAGGCACAGCGATGTGTACTTCGAAAAGTTTCGAATTCTCGAACGCCCCGCGTTGCTTTCTCAGGCTTGCGCCGAGATCGCCAAGAGCGTTGAGGATTCAGCCGTTGATCTGGTCGCAGGCCCCACAACGGGGGGCGTAATCATTGCGTTCGAAGTCGCGCGGCAGATGGGCGTGCATGCGCTTTACGTTGAGCGAGAGGGAGAGCGTCGCGTGCTTCGCCGAGGTGCGCACCTACCGCGTGGTTCACGGGTTCTGGTGGTGGATGACGTTCTTACGACCGGCTTGAGCGTGCGCGAGGTGATGAGTCTGCTCCGCGATGCGGGCGGAGAGATTGTGGGCGTCGGCGTGCTCGTGGATCGAAGCGAGGAGCCTGTGGAATATGGCGTGCCTCTGTTTGCCGCGGCGCGTGTCCACGCGAAATCGTATGCGCCCGACGAGGTGCCGGATTGGCTGGCCGAGATTCCCATTACAGACCCCGGTAGTCGCCGCCTCAATACGGGGACGTAGCGTTTCAATGAGTGGCGACAAGCGTGACGACCCACATTCGGTCGCAGCCTAAAGTTGCTCAAGTGAGGCGCAAAGCCGCCCATTGAAATGAACGGTGGCGTCAGGGCCGAGGCGGTTTACCAAATGCTTGTGAACACTCCTCGGTATGAAAGGTTGCGACATTTCAGCGTATAATCCGTGGCGATGAGATTCCCGGTGCTGCTGGTTACGCTGTGGGGCTGCAGTTCTGGGAACAGCACTCAAAGACACTCCACGCGCGAGGGAGTTGAGGCAACTTTCATTCGCGAACAAGCCGAGCGTTCCGAGGCGGGTAGGTACGAGAGCATTGGGGGGACGATCGGGATTCAAAAGTATTACTGTGTTCGTGGTCGAGAACTTGGAACACCTTGCGTTGGTTCTTGCGCACGAGTTGGGTCATGCGCTCCGCATCGAGCACGTTGAGCACGAAGCGTCCGCGTTGATGAGCCCGTTCATTCGCTATGAACGAGATGGCGGCTATGGGTTCCGACTGACCGAAGCCGACATTACCGCGCTTGAAGCCGCCTTCGCCGCACGACGGTAGGCAGGCGCGCCTTTCAAATAATGCGAAAGCCACACAGCCGATCGCGGCATGGCTAAAAGGTGCCCTACCAGAGCAACTCAGGGCGGCGTAGAATAACTTCGCTGCGGTCGGCGCCCGTGCTCACTACCGCCACGGGAACGCCGACGAACTCCTCAATCCGCCCAAGGAATCGATGTAGCGCTTCGGGCAGGGCGTCGTAGGTTCGAATCGAGGGGATATTTCCTTCCCAGCCGGGAAGCGTTTCGTAGACTGGCGTAACACGCGCCAGCGCGGCAGTGTCGGTCGGAAACCGCTCAACGCGCTCGCCGTCCAGTTCATAAGCTGTGCAGAGGCTAACCTCTTGGAACCCGGCGAGGACGTCTACGCGGGTTACCGCGAGAGCGGTAAAGCCGTTAGCCTGCGCAGAGTAGCGAAGGGCGACGAGGTCAAGCCACCCGCATCGCCGGGGTCTGCCGGTGGTGGTTCCGAACTCGCGGCCGGTTTGGCGGATTCGGTCGCCCACTTCATCGTCCAACTCGGTAGGGAACGGGCCGCCGCCGACCCGAGTTGCGTAGGCGACGCAAACTCCCAACACCTTGTCGACCCCCGTCGGGGGGAGCCCGGTGCCCATGCAAGCGCCGGCCGACGTAGGATGGCTACTGGTAACGAAGGGGTAGGTACCGTAATCGAGATCCAACATCGCGCCTTGTGCACCTTCGAACAGGATGCGCTTGCCGGCGGCGGCCGCCTCGAGGATGAGACTTCCTGTGTCGACGACGTACGGTCGCACGCGCTCGGCGAGGGGGAGGTACTCGGACAGGATGGCGTCTTCGTTCATGTCCTTGTCGTCGCCCATCGCTTTTAGGAGCCTTCTTTTGAGTGGCAGGACCTCGCGGAGGCGCTCTCTGAATCGCTCGGGCTGGACGAAGTCGAACATGCGGATGCCACGACGGCCGGCTTTGTCTTCGTAGGCTGGCCCGATGCCCTTTCGTGTCGTGCCTATGCCCTGTGCCCGCAGCGCTTCTTCAAGGCAGTCGAGACGCTCGTGCCAGGGCATGACGACATGTGCAGAACCGCTGACGAGGAGATTTCCGGTGGTGCCGGCGAGGGCGCTCATTTCGTCGATCTCCTCAAGAAGCGATCTCGGGCAGACGACCATCCCCCCACCAATGACCGCGGTGCAGCCCGGGCGTAGGAAGCCGGTAGGAAGCAAGTGAAATCGGAACAACTTGTCGCCCAGGCGGACGGTGTGGCCTGCGTTGTTGCCGCCGCTGAAGCGCACCGTGTAGTCGGCGCCCTCAGCCAAGACGTCAACGAGTTTCCCCTTGGCTTCATCGCCCCAAAGGGCGCCGACGATAACTAAAGTTGGCATGAGAGAACCCCGTCATGCGGGAGAGGCAATTCTACCCGCTGCCTGTTGCGATCAGTGGCACACTCCAAAAGCTAAACCCCGAGCCTCGCTGAAGGTTGCTGCGCTCCGAAGCAAAGGGATTCGTGCCGATAATCCAGGTTGAGCGATGTTCCATCCCGTTATGAATGAGAGCAGCAGGGGGGTGCCCGCATGCTGATCGTTGGGCTGTTGGTTGTGCTGGGCGCTGTGTTGGGCGGCTTTATCATGGCTGGGGGAAAGGTCGCCGTTCTCATTCAGGTTGCAGAGATCGTCGTCATCGTCGGCGCCGCAACGGGTTCGATCCTTGTGGGCAACAAGCCCTCGTTCTTGGGCCATCTGGTGAAGGAGGTTATGGGCCTGCTTAAGCCGAGTCCATATACGAAGGCCGCGTACATGAACCTGCTGAAGATGATGTTCAACCTCTTCAACGTTGCGCGAAGAGACGGGCTGCTCGCGCTCGAGTCGCACATCGAGCGCCCCGAAGAGAGCGACCTGTTTAAGCGGTGTCCTGAGCTGCTGGCTGATCATCACGCCCTTGCGTTCTTCGCCGACTCGACGAAAGTGGTGCTCACCGGCGCCGTTGCGCCCCACGATCTGATGGAGATGATGGAAATAGACGTTGATATTTTTGGGAATGAGGTAACGCACGCTGCGCATGTTGTGCAGCATACGGGAGATGCAATGCCGGGATTCGGCATCGTTGCCGCAGTTTTGGGTGTTATCATCACAATGGGCTCGATTGGCGGCGATCCCGCCAGCATCGGCCATCACGTTGCCGCTGCGCTCGTGGGAACGATGCTCGGGGTGCTTTTGGCCTATGGCATCGTCGGGCCGATCGGCCAGGCGATGTTGGATAGAGCCAAGCAGCGCGTGCAGTTCATGCACTGCATACGATATGCGCTTTTTAGCTTCGCGCGTGGTGAAAGCCCGATTACATGCGTTGAATTCGCTCGCCGCAATATTGACCCCGAGATCCGACCTTCGTTTACCGAAATGGAGACGGAGGTGCGCAAGAAGGACGCCGCTTAGCAGATGAGCGAGCAAAGCACAAGCCAACCGATAATTGTCAAGAAGGCCCGTAAGCGAAGCCAAAGCGGCCATAGCGGATCCTGGAAGGTGGCGTTCGCCGATTTCATGACGGCGATGATGGCGTTCTTCCTTGTGATGTGGATTATCGGTCTCGACCAGGAAACGCGCAGCGCGATCGCGGGGTACTTTAAGGACCCCCTCGACTTCGCGAAGCAAAGCAGCGGGAACCGCATCGCGAACCTCTTGGAGAAGGGGTCGCCTGGTGAAGAAGAAAAGAAGCAACAAGATGGCGCGAAGAGGGATGAAGAGATTTCGGAGCTTAGTGGGATCGCCGAAGAGATTCGCACCGCCATCCAATCCGCCGCGAAGGAGAACCCCGACCTCGCCGAGCTGGAGAAACTGGTGAGCATCGAAGCGACGGAGGAGGGACTGATGCTGGAGTTCCTCGAAAGCGTCGGCACTGCGTTCTTCGACACGGGTAGCGCGAGAATCAAGCCCGAGGCGAAGCAGCTTTTCGATACTGTGGCGAGCGTGCTTACTAAGCACGACCGGCCGTTCATCGTGGACGGGCACACCGACGCAAGACCCTACAAGGAGAGAGGCTACAACAACATCTATCTTTCGCAGGACCGCGCGCGCGCCGTGGTCTTTGAGATGGTGCGTATGGGCGTGAAAGAAGAAAGGATCCTTGCCGTTCGCGGATTCGGCCCACACCGGTTGCGCAAGCCCGACGATCCGTACCACTACACCAACCGGCGCGTGGCGATTCTATTGCCCTACACATGGAAGCAGTCCGAGGTGCTCGGCTCCGCCGGTGAAGGGCCGATCACGCCTCGGTTCGCTGACAGGATCTCGGTCGCAGATGGCAAAGAGCCACAATAGAACGGCTCGCGAGGACGCTCGCCCTCCCCTGTAGGTTGGCGATGCTCGGAGATGGCAAACGGACACAATAGTCACCGTGCGCTGCATCTATGCTGACCACGCCGCCACGACCCCGACCGACCCGCGCGTCGTCGAGGCGATGCTGCCGTTTCTGCGCGAAAGATTCGGTAACCCGAGCAGCTTGCACGACTGGGGGAGGCAAGCGAGGATGGCGGTTGACGAGGCGCGAGAGACGGTGGCTGATGCGCTGCACTGCCTGCCTGGGGAAGTAGTCTTCACATCCAGCGGAACGGAAGCTGCGAACCTCGCCGTTGTTGGGGCAGCCCTTGCCCATCGAGGAGGTACGCGAAATCGAATTCTTCTTTCAAGTGTTGAGCACCACTGCGTCCTCGAGTGCCGGCCGCTTCTCGAGTCGTTTGGTTACTCCGTCGACCTGATTCCGTGCGAGAAAGACACAAGCGTATCCGTGCAAGCCGTGCGCGAGATGCTTGACGACCGCACGCTTCTCGTTTCCGTGATGCATGCGAACAACGAGACTGGGGCGATCAACGACGCAGAGTGCATCGGCGAGGCGTGTCGAGATGCGGGCGTGATGTACCACTGCGACGCTGTGCAGACATTTACCCTGCTTCCGTTTCGCCTTCCACCAGCCGACTGGGCGGACCTGATTTCGCTTTCGTCGCACAAGGTGTACGGGCCGAAGGGCGCCGGTGCGCTGTTTGTCCGAGCCGGCGTGAAACTTTCGCCGATCGTCGTCGGAGGCGGTCAGGAACGGGAGATGCGGGCGGGCACCGAGAGCGTCGCTGGAATCGTCGGATTCGCCGAGGCGGCACGGCTTGCGCTGCAAGACAGTGGGCGGGCGGAGCGCATGCGTGCGGCGCGGGACGCATTCGCCACGGCAATCGCGCGGGTTGGCGGCGTAATGTTCACAACGCCGGATTGGTCGCGCGTGCTGCCGGGTCACGCGCATTTGCGGTTTCCTGGGCGGAGGGCAGACGCGGTTCTCATCAACCTCGACCAGCGAGGCGTCGCCGCGAGCTCGGGCGCCGCGTGCAGCAGCGGCAGCATCGAACCGTCGCACGTGCTGCTTGCTGCTGGGCTATCAGAGAGCGAGGCACAAGAGGGGCTCCGGTTCTCGTTTGGCAAAGACTCGACCGAGGCGGACGGGATGGCTGTTGCGCAGGCACTGGCAGTGAGCGTTGCAATCAAGTAGAGTTGGCCGCTGCACTAATTCCCGGCATCTTCCCAGGCGCGGACTCCCTTTGCGGCTCCGGGGCCTCCGGGGTCGCGGAACTCGAGGGTAGGCCGGTCTCCCCAGTGATGCCGGTTGCGTGTTCCCTCAAGGATCAGTAGGGGGCTGTGCGGGGAGAAGGCGGACTCTCCCGCTCGCATTGGAATCCCGACGAGCGACTGCTGAGCGGCTGCGGCGATCATTCGGGCTGCAGCGTTACTGTGCTCCCGCGGCACGCCGTACATCTCGAACTCCGGTAGGTTGAACTTCACCAGCCCTCGGCTACTGACCCAGAGTGCGTCGTCTTCATTTGGAGCGAAGCGCACGGTGCCGATCTCCCGAAAATCTACCAGCGGATGGAGGCGACTCTTGAGCGCGAGGTCGGATGGAAGGCGATACGCCTCCGCGAGCGCGTCAGCAACAGCGCCATCGCTGATTGCTCCCATCCGCGCCACCACGTCGAGGAAGAAACGTGTGGACTCGAGCGCGTCGCGATAACCTCGAACGACAAAATTGATGAGATACTCAGCGCGATCTAACCTCGAAGCGACCTGTGGCGTTACGCCTGCTGCGTCGCGCTCGGCTGCGGTTTTCGGCATCGAGAAGCTTGGCACCTGTGCAAGCGTGAAGACGTCCATCTGGATGACGGTGTCCTGTGCGCGTGTGGTAAGCGCGTATGCGCCTGTCGGCATCGGTACATTGAGCAGGTCGCGCGACGCTCCCTCGCTGAGCGGAGCGCCAAAACCTGCAACCGCACCGTTGCTGCCGTCTGGATTGATGAGCGAAAGCAAGGGCGGCAATTCCCGCCCTGGCGCCAACACTGAGAGATAGAAGTTCCGGTTCAGCGTTAGTCCGGACGGTCGGTTGCGCTTGCCGAACGGCCAAATACGCACACTTTCAGTCTACCGAAGTGCGTTGCCGCTTTCCGCATCGAAGTACCGCAAGTCGTCCTCGCACAGGTGCAGTGTCATCGTCTCGCCGCTCCTGACGGGTAGACTCGACGGCAGCATCGCGCTGACGTCGTGCTCCTCGATGCGGAGGAGCACCATCTGCGTAGCGCCAAGCGGCTCCACGACGTCAGCAATCGCAGTTAGAGAGTGCTCGCCGGCAGGTGCCGCGAGTGCCTCCGGTCGAAAGCCGACAACGACCTCATCACAAGTTCCAGGAGGCCGAAAGCGTGCACCGCCCAACGACGCGAAGCCATTTCGCACGGGGAGGCGCAGCAAGTTCATGCCGGGGCTTCCAATGAACGAGGCGACGAACACGTTGGCTGGGTGGTGGTACAAGTCCATCGGCGCGCCCACCTGCTGAAGCTTGCCGTCGTTCATCACGGCGATGCGATTCCCCATCGTCATCGCCTCGGTCTGGTCGTGAGTTACGTAGATCGTGGTGATGCCGAGACGTCGGTGCAAGCGAACCAGCTCGGCGCGCGTTTGGAGGCGCAGTTTGGCGTCAAGGTTCGACAGAGGTTCATCTAGGAGGAACACCTTCGGCTCTCTTACGATCGCTCGTCCCAGGGCGACTCGTTGGCGTTGCCCTCCGCTCAACTCGCGTGGGCGGCGATGCAACAGCCCTTCGATTCCGAGCATCGCCGCCGTCTTGCGCACGCGCTCCTCGATGCTTCTGCGGGCAGTCGCGAAGTCGCGAGGATGCGTCCAGCGCCAGAGGAGGCTCCTCATCTCGCGCAGTTGTAGCCCAAATGCCATGTTCTCGAAAACTGTCATGTGAGGATATAGTGCATAGCTTTGGAAAACCATCGCTACGTCTCTATTGCGAGGCGGTACGTCATTCACAACCCGTTCGCCGATTACCACTTCCCCCTCGGAGACCGCTTCGAGGCCGGCGACGATGCGCAGGGCGGTGGTCTTGCCGCAGCCGCTTGGCCCAACGAGCACCACGAACTCACCATCCTTAATATTTAGGGTAAGCCGGTCGAGAGCGACCACCTCGCCGAAGCGCTTGGTCACCTCTCGAAACCGGACCGCAGCCATGGAGGCGGTGAGGTTACCTCCAGCATCGTTAGTTGCGCATCGAGGCGCGCTACCTTTCGAGGCTCCCCTTCGTCCCTATTGTGAAAGTATCGCACGGAGGCGATGAGCATGGATAGAATTGACGGTGAGTTGTGGAGATATAATCTTGTTAGAGTTACATTCGTGGACGTCACGGAGGACTGTACAACGTTTCAGGATCCATTGCCGTCCGCCTTCTATCCGGTCGTCCGCGAGGTGTGGCTTCCTCGGTACGGGCTGTTACGGGCCGTTGCCGCGCGTCACTGCCTGAGCGGCTACATCTACGACTGGCACGAGGCGCCCGAAGACGAGAGCGTTCCCGAACCGCACTGGTACGTCGGGGTCGTGTCGGAGAAGTTCCTTCAGACTCCTATCGAGTGACGCTCGCGGCTGAAGAGCGCGTCGGTGTAGACGTTGCCGCCGCTGAAGGTTAGCATCGTCTTGCCCTTGAGGCGCCTGCCGTCGTAGGGCGAGTTGCGTCCTTTGCTAAACGTCTTGGTAACATCAAAGGTCCACTCGACTTCCGGGTCAATTACTGTTACTTGCGCGATCGGCGTGCGTCCGGGTTTAAGCGTTCCTGCGTCAAGCCGGAACACCTCAGCCGGCCGGGTGCTGAGCATGCGAATCGTTTCGAGGGGCGAAAGAATGCCACGATGCGTAAGGTACGTCAGTGTCACGCCGACCGCCGTCTCGAGCCCCACAATGCCGAACGGAGCCTCGTCGAGCGGCGCATCCTTTTCGTAGGTCGCGTGGGGCGCGTGATCCGTGGAGATGCAGTCAATCGTTCCGTCCTTGATCGCTTGCAGGATGATGTCGACGTCCACCTTTGTGCGGAGGGGCGGGTTCATCTTCCAGTTCGGATCAAACGGCGGCATGTCCTCATCCGTCAGTGAGAAGTGGTGCGGGCACACCTCGCAGGTAACCGGTGCGCCGAGGTACTTTGCTTGCTTAATGATCTCAACGGCACCCCATGTGCTCACGTGAAGGATGTGCAGCGGGCAGCCTATTTCAAGGCTCAACATGCAGTTTCGCGCAACCATGATGTCCTCTCCGGCGCGCGGCATTCCCGTAACCCCGAGCAGTTCGCTCACTGCGCCGTCGTTGATCGAGCCGCCCTGAGTTAGCGACAGGTCTTCACAGTGCACGGCAACGGGTAGGTCAAGTTGGCGGCAAATCTCGAGGCAACGCAACATCACGTGCGCGTTCTGCACGGGAAAGGCGTCGTCGCTTGCGGCGCAAATGCCCGCGCGTTTCAGCGAGGCGAGGTCGCTCGGTCGCTCGCCCTTCATTCCCTTTGTGAGGGCGCCAATAGGCTGGACGAACACGCCGCCGGCCTCAGGGGACGCGCTCTTGTCCAGAATGAAGTCAATCAGAGCGGGGTCATCAAGTGGCGGGTTCGTGTTCGGCATGCAGCACACGGTGGTGAATCCGCCGGCCGCTGCTGCCTGGGTGCCCGTCAGAATGGTCTCTTTGTGGGCAAAGCCGGGTTCGCGAAGGTGCACGTGCAGGTCTACGAGACCGGGCGTTATCCACATGCCCTCGCAGTTGTAAACCTCGTCCGCGTCCGACTCTTCAACTTCCCCGCCAACTTGAGCAATCTGATCATCAACAATGAGGACGCTGCCAATTTGCTCCAAGTTCTGCGATGGGTCCAAGATCAAACCGTTCTTTAGCACAATCTTCATACAATGCTCTCCATGACGGGCATATCCGCTCCCAAAGCCCATGCAAACACGGCCATCTTGACGTAGATGCCGTTTTCCACTTGCTCGTGTATTACCGAATGTGCGCTGTCCGGAACGCGATCGTCGAACTCGAGGCCGCGGTTCATCGGGCCTGGATGCATCACGAGGCAATCCTCTTTTGCGTAGCCCATCGTTCGCTGGTTAATCTGATACATCGAAGCGTATTCACCGAGGCTCGATATCAATCCCTCGCCCATTCGCTCTCGCTGCAGGCGGAGCGCCATCACGACGTCGGCACCATCAAGGGCGGGCGCTAGGTCGTAATGCATAGTTGCAGGAAACTTGCCCGGGAAGCGCGGCATCAACGTGCGTGGCCCTACCAGGTGGACGTCGGCGCCCATGCGCGATAGGAGCCACACGTTGCTCCTGGCGACCCGAGAGTGCAGCACATCGCCGACGATGACAACCTTCAATCCCTCTAGCCTGTGCTTGTGTTCGCGGATAGTCATCGCATCCGCCAGTGCCTGCGTTGGATGCTCGTGCATCCCGTCTCCGGCGTTGATCACAGGCCCATGGAAACAGCGCGCCGCGAGGTACGGGGCGCCGCTCGCATGATGGCGCATCACCAATGCGTCAATCCCCTCGTGCATCAACGTCAGAACTGTGTCCTTCAGCGACTCCCCCTTACTCATGCTCGAGCCCAGAACGCCGAAGGTCGTCGTGTCCAGTTCCAGCCTGCGCGCCGCCTGCTCGAAACTCACGCGCGTTCGAGTGCTGTTCTCCATGAACATCATCCCCACGACTTTGCCGCGCAGGGACGGCAAGCCCGTGCCGCTGAGCCAACGGGACTTCATTTCGTCTGAAAGGTCCAGTAGGCGCCTGAGGTCGGCGGTCTCCATCTCGCGAATGCTTAAGAGATGCATGTTTCCTCCTGCTTCCGAATCAAAATGCAGTCTTCGCCACCTTCTTCAGCGAGTTGCACCTCGATCCATTCGTCGTCTTCCACTTCCAGGCGCAAGCCCACATAGTCAGGTTGAATCGGTAGTTCTCGCCCGCCGCGGTCCACGAGTGCAGCCAACTGTACCGACGACGGTCTGCCGTAGTGCATCAGCGCGTCCAGAGCGGCACGGACCGTGCGCCCGGTCATGATCACTTCGTCCACTAATATCACTTTCTTGTCCGATACCGCGAACGGAATCTCGCTTCGGTCGTCTGGAGGCTCTCCTTGATTTAGGTCGTCGCGGTACGCGCGGATGTCCAAGCAGCCGCACGGGATGGTTACGCCCTCAATCTGAGTCATGGCAAACGCCAGCCGCCGCGCAACAGGATAGCCGCGAGCGAGGACCCCGACGACCACGAGGTCCTGGGCTCCCTTGTTGTTCTCGAGGATCTCGTGCGCCATCCGTCCGATGGTGCGGCGGATGTCGCTGGCCTCGATTCGGCGCTCGGGCATGGCCACATTATAACTTCCGCTACAAACCCACCGCCGAACGATGGATGCGTTCAGAATGTTAGCCCATGGGACAGCGCAAGGGGCTGCTATTGTTCGCGGTGGTGGCTGCGTTCATGGTTCTCACGTGGATAGCGTTTTCCGCATCGCTACCTCCACAATACCTGGCGCCCGCGTCGGTGGCGGCAACCGTTCTGTTCATGTTTCTTCCCGTTTGCGGCATCTTTCTTGCGGCGGGCTTGGGGTGGTCACCAAAGAGCGCCGTTGCGGTGCTCGTGCTCGGCGTCGCGGCGGTGCTTCTGCTCAGCAGCGCGCATGTAGGAAGCCCGTGGAACGGCGGCGGTACTTCAGTTCGCCCGCATTGCGTGGCCGGTCGCGCTAGGCATCCTCGTGGGGACGCTCGTCCGCGATAAGAACCTTCTCATCCCCATCGCGTTGTTTCTCATCACGTTCGATATTCTGTTGGTTCTCGCGCCGAGGGGACCGACGCGCGCGATGATGCAGCGGCCGGTCGCGCGACAGGCGTTCGAGACGCTCGCCTACCAGACCATCACCGCCAACGGCGCGCCGAGCACGTCGGAGACGAAATATGCGACCGGCCTCAATCTCGGCACCGGCGTGCGCATCC
>PSLA01000006.1:52600-78103 GCA_040289295.1 Armatimonadota bacterium | reverse complement strand
TGCGCCGAGGTCGCAAGCCGAGGAGCCGACCGTTCGGCCACAGCCGTTGGCGCAAATAGGGCCGGCCGACTCTCTGTTTCTCGCGATGTTCGCGTTCGCGCTATATCGCTTTAAAATGAGGGTGCGCATGACGTTTGCTTGGATGGCGGTTGCCCTAACGCTGTACCTCGGTGTGGTCATTTTCGCGGGTGGCACGAGAGTTGCCGGGATATCTCTCAAGATGTTGCCTGGGTTGGTTCCGATGGGCATTGTCGTGCTGTGGGTGAATCGGCGTGAGTTCTCGCTTTCTCCGGAAGAGCGGCGCCTGGTCTACGGCGTTGCCGGAGTGTGTTTGCTTCTCATCCTGTCCGCATTCCTGCTTCCGCGCTTAGGAGGATGAGAACGTTACGGGGTGAGCGGAGTGATGCCATCCAAGCCGAACGCATACACCCCGTCGGGCATTGCTTTAAGCTGCTCGTGTGCGGGGCTTGCAGGCATGACGGACGCAATTGGAAGGCGCCTCGCAGTCGCCGCCGCATCCTCCACTGCGCGTGATGACTTGATGACTACCGCGGGCTCCAGCAACAGCGCAACCGCACGCAACATTCCTGCCGCACGAGGTGCGAGGTCTTCCGTCGCTTGGGCGTACGACCGAGCAAGGTGAAGCGCAGCCTGACCCGTCTCTGCGTTTCCGGTCGCTCGCCAGTAATCTGTGAGGGTTCGGAGCAGGGTGGCGCAGAGTGCCTCGTCTGGCAGGTCAGCAACGGGCTCGACGCCGAGAACAGAGCGCAAATACGGATAGCGTGAGCGTAGCACCGCGCGATATCGTCCCGCGTTGCCGAAGAGTACACGAATTCTTCCAAGAAACTTGCCGGCGTCGCGCAGGGCGTCCTCGTTTCCCGTTGCGATGTATCGATCCATTGCGGCGCGCGCCATCCAGACGTAGCTCCCCAGGTAGCCCGTGTGACGGAAGCGCCCGCTTTTGGCGTGCGCGACGTCACCCGAAACAACGAATGCACGAACGGCGGAGGTGTACGCCTGCTCTGCAGCCTCAATGTATCGCGGCTCGTCGAGGAGGCGTCCCACGTTGAACAGTGCGCTGATGGCTTGACCGTTTACCTCTGCGTACAATTCGTTGGCTCGCCCGCGCGGCTGCGAGCCAGCTGCGGCCTGGAGGATCGCCTCTCTTGCGCGCTTGATTGAGTTCGTGCGCTGCTGCGAAGTGCCGGATGGAACAGTTGCGGACGTGCCGAGGCGGAGCGCGCCTGTCAAAGAGTCCTTAACGAACGGTGTCCCGGTGCTGAGTTCCGCCGCAGCGCGGACATAGGGGTTACCTTCCTTGTCGGTTAGAAGCGCTGCATGGAGTCCGGCTGCGAAGAGGTGGCTGCCGGCGTCACGAAGCGCGAGCAGCAGGAAGTCGAGGGTCTCCCGCGCTGTCGCCTCGAACAGCGGGGCGTCGAGTATCAGAGAAGCGCGCGCGTACGTCTCCGCAAGCAACGCAGAGCGTCCGGATTGCTTCGCAAACTCGGGCCTCTGCCAGTTGGGCTCTCGAGACGCGGCGAAGAACCCTCCCCACAGCTGGTCGTAGCATGCGGACTCGCGCAACCGTAGGAGCCAGGCTCCGGCCGTTGATTGACCTTGGGGCCCTGCAAGTAAGAGCAACTCGGGGATCGGCGCGCTTATCGGCGATGGGACGTCGCGGAGAGCGGAGCGATCGGTGGAGAAGTGTGCCGCCATGGCACTTATGCCGACGCGCAACGATGTGGCGAGCGCGGCCTTTAATTCCTCGTCACGTACTACCAGCGGTTGCCAAATCAGCGCGGCAAGTCTCTCTCGCTCCCGTTGAAGCCTCTGGGATTCCTCTCGCACGGTGGCATTACCTGCGGCATAGTTTCTTTTCAAGTCGCCGATCCAATCGACGAGTCCTGGCACCCAAGGGTTGCCTCGCAATGCGACCGGCAGGCTTGTGGAGAGGATGCGACCGTCTGGCTCCATTGCGATGAACAGAGCGCCACCTGCGGCTTCGAGGGTGGGCGTGTTGAGCGCGATCTCGAGTGTGAAGTCAGCCGCCTCTTCGGCATCGACTCGTACGGGAACGAAGTGGCTGTTCACGATAAACGCGAACTCCGGGTCGGAGAACTGGCCAAGGTCCATCAGTCGAGAGACCTCGGAGAAGGGGCTGGTGATGGCGACCAAGACGAGCTTGCGCTCTCGCTCGGCTTGACGGAAGGCGCCCTCGCTAAGCGGCATCCACTCGATCGGCTGTCGCGACGCTGCGCGAAGATAGGCACTGTACTCGCCTGCGAGCGCGTTCGGTTGATGCTCAGGAAGGAGGCGTGATGCCCCCTTGAGCAGGGCTCCGACGACAAGGATGAACAGTACCACGTTGGTAACCATGGCGAACGGTGGACCGACGCGAAAGGCTTGCACGACGGGAGATTATGCACCTACTTGCGAACGTCTCCGCCCAGCTCAGAGAGGTACACTCGCCTTGTGGCAATCTCACGAGAGGAACTGAGGAAGTTAGCGGCTTTGGCGCGCCTAAGCCTGTCGGATGAAGAGATCTCCGCGATCGAAAGCGACCTGAACCGAGTGATGGAGCACTTCGAGCAGTTGCAGCAGCTTCAGCTTCACGATGTGCCCCTGACTCCACACTCGGTGGACTCGACCAATGTCTTTCGAGACGATGAGCATGGGGCGGCGCCCGAGGGGCTATCGCGGGAGGACGCACTAGGCCAAGCGCCTGAGGCGCGCTCGGGGTTGTTCCTCGTTCCATCGATCATGGAGTAACGCGCTGCAGGGCAGCCGATGGACGACGACCTCACACCACTTACTGTAACCGAGATGCGCCGCCGCCTCGACAGCGGCGAGACGACGGCTCCCGAGCTCGCGCGCGCACACCTCGATCGCATTCGCGCACTCGACAGCCAAGTGAACGCGTTCATCACCGTTTGTGAGGACGAAGCTATGGAGCGCGCCGAAGCGGCTCAAGCGCGCATAGAAAGCGGTGAGGCGGGAGCGTTGACCGGCATCCCGATTGCGCTGAAAGACAACATCATCACGCGGGGTATCCGGACCACTTGCGCGTCGCGCATTCTTGAAAACTACGTGCCGCCCTATTCGGCAACAGTTGCAGAAAGGTTGGACGGCGCCGGCGCAGTCCTTCTGGGCAAGACGAACCTCGATGAGTTCGCGATGGGCACGAGCACAGAGTTCAGTGCGTTCTTCCCTACAAAAAACCCTTGGGACTTGGGGCGCGTTCCGGGCGGCAGCAGCGGGGGGAGTGCGGCTGCGGTCGCCGCTGGGATGGTGCCCATCGCGCTGGGTTCGGACACCGGCGGCAGCATTCGCCAGCCCGCGTCGCTCTGCGGAGTTATCGGTTTCAAGCCGACCTATGGAAGGGTTAGCCGTTATGGTCTGGTGGCGTTCTCAAGCTCTTTGGATCAGATTGGCCCATTTGCACGTTGCGTAGAGGACGCCACCCTGCTATTCGAAGCGATCCATGGTGTTGACCCTCGGGATGCCACGACTGTGGATGCCCCATACGACCCCGCGCTTGCTCGAGCCGGTGACCTGAAGGGCACTCGCGTCGGCTGCCCGGTGGAGATGTTCTCTGAGGCGGTGGACTCGGACGTGCGACAGATCGTGCTTGAGGCGCGTGAGCGACTCGCAGAGGCAGAGGCGATCGTAGAGGAGTTCAGCGCTCCTATGATTGAGCACGGCGTTTCGACTTACTACATCATTGCTCCCGCCGAGGCAAGCAGCAACCTGGCGCGATACGACGGAGTTCGATACGGTTTGCGGATTGCCGGCGATACGCCGATCGAAATGATGAGTGCGACACGCGCGAAGGGATTCGGCAAAGAGGTCATTGAGCGTGTCCTTATCGGGACGTATGTTTTGTCGAGCGGCTACTATGATGCCTTTTACGCGACCGCGCACCGCGCCCGCACGCTGATGCGCGACGAGATGCGCCGCGCTTTCCAGAAGTACGACCTCGTGCTTGCTCCAACAAGCCCGACCGTCGCGTTCCGCATCGGCGAGAAGGCCGGCGATCCTCTCGCGCTGAAGCTGGCCGATTTCTGCACGATTCCTGCAAATATCGCCAACTTCCCGGCCATCAGTCTTAACTGCGGGTTCAGCAACGGTCTGCCGGTCGGCCTGCAGCTTGTGGCGGATTCATACCGCGACGACTTTTTGCTTGGCATGGCTCGTGCGGTGGAGCAGTTGCTGGGCGTCGAGCCGAGGGCTGCGCCGCTGAAAACCGATGGATGAGGTTCGCCGGCACGATTGGAAGAATCTGCTCTTGGCGGCGCTCCAGCCCGCCCCGTTGATCGTTATTGCCGCGGGCTGGTTCGGGGCATACCAACTCATAGCGCTCGCCGGCGTGCTCAGCGCCTGGGGCGGCTTGGGGTTGGCGATTGCAGCGATGGGCACCGGCTACTTTGCCGTAGAGGTCGTTCGTGGGTGGCTGCGACGTCGCTTCGTCAATCCGGAATACGCTGACCTTTGGCGCATGATCGAGGATCGGTATCGAAGGTTTCGTCGCGCGTTGAAGCGAGCTCCGGTCGGGATCGCAGAAAGTTTCAGCGATATCGCGCGCACCGTGGAGCACACGAAGCGACGACTCTACACCTCACTCCGCAAGGCAGACCTTGTCAAGAAAGAGATAATCGACAGCGAGAGCGGCACAACCATAACGTTTCCGTTTCCGCCGCTCAACAGTCCCGACAGGGAAACGAACAGCCTTTATGCCATTGCGGCAAAGAACTTTGAGGAGTATCGCACCGTGTTCGACGCGATCACTTCGAAGGTGTCGCGAGCCGAAGCACAGTGCACGGTTTACATATCAGCTCTCGACTCGTTGCGCGTGCAGTTGCTCGGGCACCGCCTCGAGAAGCGAGAGGCGTCGATACCGAGTGAAGAGATGGACGAAACTGTGAGCGACATTCGCACGCAACTCGAGTCCATCAACAGCGCTTTGGATGAACTGGAATTCCGCCCTGGCTTCCTTACCGCGCAGCGAGAGGAGTTGGAGGAGCGCCTGGAAGAAACGCAGGAACGCTGATAAGGTATCCTCTCGGGGTACAGCCCCCGTAGCTCAGGGGATAGAGCAACTGCCTTCTAAGCAGTGGGCCGCAGGTTCGAATCCTGCCGGGGGCGCCATCCTACCTTGGAAGATACTATGGAATACATCAACCTCATCGAAGAAGCGCAGGCACAGGGCGAGTCGAAACGCCTCTACGACGAGGCTAACCGGCGGGCGGGCAAAGTCTATAACGTTGTGAAATGCATGAGCCTCGCCCCTCATCACTTGCGCGCATCCATCGACCTGTACCTTGCCGTTATGTACAGCGAGTCGCCGCTGACGCGCAAGCAAAGGGAGATGCTCGGCGTCGTCGTGTCCCATACGAACCATTGTCATTACTGAGTGGACGCACATGCGAGCGACCTTCGGTCGGAGGGTGCCGACGAAGACCTTGTTCCCGCGATCAGGGAGGATTGGCGAGTGGCTACGCTATCAGGACAAGACCGTGCGATGCTCGAATACGCCGAGAAGCTCGCGCTGACGCCCGCGCAGGTAACCCAGGACGACGTGCAGTCGCTGCGAGCCGCGGGCTTTGACGACCGCGCGATTTCCAACATCGTTCAGGTGGTGGCATACTTCTCTTACATCAACCGTGTCGGTGACGGCATCGGCGTCGACCCCGAGCCAGAGACGGTCGCGCCGTAAAGGAATGATCTCGCGTGTGGATACGCTACAGTCGGTGAAGAAGCCTGCAGTCGTGCTGCTGAGCGGTGGGATGGATTCCGCCGTGTGTATGGCGCTCGCGAAGAGGGATGGGTTCCCCGTACACGCGCTCTCGATTGACTATGGGCAACGGCACAGGGTCGAGCTTGATGCCGCGCGCGCTGTTGCGCGCTGGGCTGAGGTTGAGTCGCACTTGGTGGTGCCGCTCGACCTTCGCCCGTTTGGTGGCTCCTCGCTTACCGATCTTTCAATGCCGGTTCCGAAGGAAGGGCTAAGTGATGGGGTGCCTACGACCTACGTGCCGGCACGCAATACCATACTGCTGTCGCTCGCCCTCGCGCTCGCCGAGGTGAGGCAGGCGCAGGACATTTTTATCGGTGTCAACGCGGTGGACTACAGCGGCTATCCAGACTGCCGCCCCAAATACATCGCTGCGTTTCAGGAACTGGCGAACGTCGCGCTTAGGGCAACAGCCGAGCAAGGGACGCCCACGACGATCCATGCGCCGCTCATTAACCTTTCCAAGGCGGAGATTGTGCGTTTGGGCGCGTCGCTCGGTGTCCCGTTTAAGCAAACTGTGAGTTGCTATGACCCATGCTCGCGAGGACGCTCGCGCTCCCTGGGAGGGGCAGCCGAGGGAGAGGAGGGCGTGATCGCTTGCGGGAGGTGCGACTCCTGCCGCATCCGAGCGAGGGCGTTCTCCGAGGCTGGCGTGCCTGACCCGACGCTCTACGCGGCGCAGCCATGAAGATATACTCCGTAAAAGAGATTTTCTACACGCTTCAGGGCGAGGGAGCGCAAAGCGGGCGGCCTGCTGTGTTCTTGCGCTTCGCGGGGTGCAACCTTTGGTCGGGCAGGGAGGAGGACAGGGCGAACGCGACGTGCCAGTTCTGCGATACCGACTTCGTCGGCACTGATGGAGAGGGCGGAGGAAAGTTCAAAGGGGCGGACGCGCTCGCCGACGCCGTAGCGTCGGCGTGGACGGGAGACGAGGAACGGCGTTTCGTTGTGTGCACCGGCGGCGAGCCTGCGCTCCAACTGGACGACGCTCTGGTTCGGGCTTTGCACGCGCGTGGCTTTGAGGTCGCTGTGGAAACGAACGGGACGGTATCGCTGCCTGAGGGGCTGGATTGGGTGTGCGTCAGCCCGAAGGCGGGCGCCACCCTCAAGGTCTGTTCGGGAGACGAACTGAAGCTGGTGTTCCCGCAAGAGGGCATCGAGCCGCGCGACTTCGAAGGGCTGGAGTTTCGGCATCTCTTTTTGCAGCCGATGGATGGGCCGAGGTTGCAGGAGAACACGCATCTGGCGCTTGCATACTGCCTGGCGCATCCGAAGTGGCGCTTGAGCCTTCAGACGCACAAGGTGCTGGGCATCCCATAGGGGCTTGCGATGTGGTAGAGCGCATCTCCCCGCGTGACCAACCCGGCGGAAGCACGCCCGACGACCACTCCCGAGGCTGTCGCCTTCACTCGGACACGGGATGTGGAGAACGCATCAGAGATAACCGCGAGGGACTGCCCCCGGCAAGACCTTCTTGCCGGCGAACTCGAACGCCTGCGCCCGGCTCCGCGGTGTGCGCGTCATTGTTGGCTTCTCCGAGGCGGTTTGATACCAGGTGGGCGGCCTCCTACGTAAGAGCGGCTGGGATCCACGACAAACGTTCCAGCAAGCGCCTTCCGCCCGATGAGCATCCGAAATCCCATCACGTCCCGTCGCGTCAGAGTTACCTCGGCGCGCACTGCCTTGCCGCAGATCTCAATGACCGTCTTGATCACGTGCCTTCGCTGCGAGTGCCCGGTGGAGGAGCGGACGACTCGCATCCCGATGAGTTCCGCTTCGACGCGGACCGAGGTCCTCGAGTCCCTCTGGATAGGATGAACGTCGAAGCGCACCATCGCCCGTCCCTCCTTTTCGAAGCACCGCACGTTAAAAGCGTGTATGGAAGACGTGCGTGCCCCGGTGTCGATCTTTGCCTTCACTGCGGGGATGCCCAGCTCCGGAAGCGAAACCCACTCCCTCCATCCGATCGTCGTCCGTTCCGAGCGTTTCGCCCGCCTCATGAAACGTCTACCGTACCCCAGCGGGCCGCACGAGAGGTTGGCGCGGAGACCGGCAGCGGTAACATCCGGGAGATGGTCGAGGTCATCTCCCTGGTGAAGGAGTACGGCACTTTCCGCGCGACGGACGGTGTCTCTTTCACGGTAAGCCCCGGTGAGATTGTGGGATTGCTCGGGCCCAACGGCGCCGGCAAGACCACCGTGTTGCGTTGCATCGCCGGCATTTTGAGGCCCACGAGCGGCACCGTTCGCATCAACGGCTACGACATTTTGTCGCAACAGGCGGAAGCGAAGGCACGGATGGCGTACGTTCCTGAGGTGCCCGCGCTTTACGAATTACTCACCGTGCGCGAACACCTCCGCTTCGTGGCGATGTGCTACGACCGGCTCGACCTGTTCCAGCGTAGCGCGGACGACCTGCTCGCGAAGTACAACCTGGAGGAGAAGAGAGATGCCTTCGTAGCGACCCTAAGCAAGGGCATGAAGCAGAAACTGGCGATCGCGTGCGCGTTCATCCACGACGCGAACGTACTGTTGCTCGACGAGCCCCTCGTCGGAATTGATCCACGCGGCGCGCACGAGTTCAAGCAGGAGCTAATCAAGGCGCGCGACGCCGGCTGCGCGATCCTCATCAGCACGCACCTGCTCGACACGGCTGAGCGGTTCTGCGACCGTGTCGTCATCCTCGCCCGTGGGAAGAACATCGCCGAAGGCACCGTGCAGTCGCTTCGGCAGCAGGCGAACCTCGAAGGCGCAACGCTCGAGGATGTGTTCTTGCGTCTCACCGCGGAGCGAGAGGAAGTGCGATTTGACTTGGCCGACTCCGAAGAGCCGCCCATCGTCAAAGGCTGAGAACATGCTCGAATGTCCCCTCGTCAAAACTAATCCACGCGGCGCGCACGGGTTGAAGCGAGAGTTCCCCTGCTCGTGGGTGCTGCTTACTGTTTGCTCAAACCGATGAAAGTACTTTGGTGGCTGACCGGAAGGATGCTCGTGAACAGCGTGCGTCGTGCGCTGCAAAGCCCGACGCGCCTCATCGGTGTGCTGTTCCTCCTAGCTTGGTGGTTCAGCATCGTCGGCGCGAACTTCTTTCGCTACGAGAGGCGCGGCGCAGGCGCCATGGAGGCTCTTCCGTCGGAGGTGTATCCGATACTGCGCTTGGTCGTCCTTGGCGGGTTTGTTGTGGTTTTCGCTCTGCGCCTGCTCTTGTCCTTTCGCCCTCCGGGGAACTATCAAGGCGCGGACGCAGATGTGCTGTTCTCGACGCCTGTTGACCCGAAGGCAGTGCTCTTACATCGGTTCTTGATTGACTACTTGTTCACGCTACTATTCCCCATCATCATCCTCTTGTTCGGTGGCAGGCAAACGTGGCAAGGCTTCCAGTTCCTATCCCGCGGCGTGGAGGACCCTGCGCTCGTGGGCCGAATGGCGTTAGGTGCCTTCCTCTTGCTTAGTTTTTTTGGCGTTGCGGCAAGTTACGCGATCGGATTGACGATCAACAGAGACACGACTGGAGGGCGGAAGGCAAGACGCTGGTTCGCCGTTCTGCTGGGAGCCGTGGGCGCCTACCTGTTGGGCGCGGCTGCAGGCGCGGTGCGCGCTGAGGACAGCCTCGCCGCATTCCTCGCGCTGGCGGACTCCTGGTTTGCGCGCGTGCTGCTCTTCCCCGTTACGGCAGCAGCGGACATGGCGTTGGGTCTAACCGAGGGACGACCCGCGGACGCGTGGCTCGGTTTCGGCGTTCTGCTCGGAGGATCGGTTGCCTTGATTTGGGCGGCGCGCAGGCAGGCGGCGTGGCTGTATGACATGGCGGCGAGGCAGATCGGTGGCGTGCAGGCAAGGCGGGAGGCACAACAGCAGGGCGACATGTTCTCTATCTATGGTTTGTACGCCCGGCAGGGGAAACTGAAGCCCCGGACGCCGCCCCTGATCTATGGCTGGAGGGCGACAGGCGCATGGGCAATCGTCTGGAGAGAAGCGGTTCTCCAAGCCCGCGCGTTCGGCGCGATGATGCTCGCGATGCTGGTAGTGCTCCTATTCCTCTTGGCGCTCTTTTACATAGCATACGATGAGAAAAGCTCCGGCGCTGTGTTTATCCTTCCGCTGCATCTGTTGTTGGTCTTCTCGTTCGCGCTCTCGGTGGCGCAGGGCGGGTTTTTGGAAACGTTGAGGCGCACCGACGTGCAGAAGGCGCTCCCCTTCAGCATGATGACGCTTTGCTTAATGGACATCCTGGGCAAGGCGCTGTTACCGGCGGCGATGGGCGTCGCGTCGGGGCTGATGCTGCTGGTGGGTATGTGGCGCACGGCCGACTATGGGTTGGCTGCGCTTCTCTCGTTCCCGGGGCTGGCCTGCGCTGTCGTCGCGGTGCAGTTGATCGTGATTCTCAACTTCCCGCACGTGGACGACCCCACGCAACGAGGATTCCGGGGGCTTGTCCAGTTCCTTGCCGGGGCGGTCGCCGTCGGCCCCAGCGTGGTGGTTGCAATCGTCTTCGGCTTACTGGGTATCCCTCTAACGTTTGCCGCGGTCCTGTCGCTGCTGTTCAGTGCGGGCGTCGTCCTGGCGGCGGCGGCGGTGTCAGGGCCGTTGTACGCCCGGTTTAACCCGGCGGATTAGCGCCTAATCGGCGTAGTAGAATCGAATGAGCATGCAATCCGAGGCTCGTGCTTCTGCCGGCATTCCCTTCCTGCGTCGGTACCGGGGTGCGCTGACGTTCGCCCTGGCCGTTCTGGCCCTGCTCGCTGCGTGGTTTGGGGGCAACTGGCTGTATGCCGAGTGGTCGTTAGGCGGCATGCAGTTTGAGCCTCTCGAAGCCGGGCGGGTCAACCTGTTCGGGGTCGCGCTGTCTGGCGAGAGGATCATCGTGGCGAACGGCACGGCGATGCTGATTCGAGGCGCGGGAACGAACGACAAGGACGCTGGCGCCTCGGGCGAAGACGCTCGGGGTCCTGCTGTGCCGATACGCGCCCTCATCGGCTCGCTCCGTGGCGATCAGGAAGCGTTGTCGGAACTGCTCGAGTCGCTGAGCGACATTGACCCCGCCGCCTTCCCTCCGCCCGAGATGGTGTGGGAGGAGGAGCAACTGCGCGCCGCGCTCAAGGGCGACCAGCAATTGGTCCGCAAGTTGGAGAATCAGTTAGGAACGACGCTTTCGGGTGAGCCGGCTGAGCGGATCAGCCTTGCGAACCTTCGAGAGGGGATCACAGTGCGCGTCCGCGTGCCCGTCAAGGTTTTAGATCAGCGAGGGAAGGCGCGCGAGGTTGAGGGTATCGTGCGCGTGAACTACCGGACGCGCTTGGCGCAAGAGATTCTAAACAACCGGGTCGTCCGTGACTCATTCAACCCGACCGAGGCGGCGCTTTACGGTGTGGTACAGGAAGTGTGGCGCACCCTGCGGAAATCGCCACAAGACGTTCGCGGGGACCTGGAGCGCCTTCTTGATGATGTGACCAAGGAACGATACGCACACCCTGTCGAGAGCCTTCTGGCAAGGACGACGATTCTTGCAACGGAGCGTGAGATTACCGACGCATCCCTGAAGGAGTACGACGACCCGACGCGGGACAGGAGCCTTTTCTCCCTTCGGCTAACGCTCACGGATGAGGCGCGGTACCGGCTTTGGAAGTACACGCGCGGAAAGGGGAGGCTGCAACTGCTGTTCGCCGTGGACGGCATCGCGGTCGCCGCACCCATCGTGCAGCACGAAATGAAGTATTCTGTGGCGGAAATCCTGAACGTGTCCGACGAGGTGGATGCCCGAAAGGCTGTTCAGGTGATCAAGGATTTGCATGAGAAGCGATTTTAAAGCGTGGACGCGGACGGTGCTGGCTTGCCTACCGTGGGTGGCGCTGTTGGCTGTCGCCTGCGGCCCGTCGGAGTTACCCAGCACCAAGCCGGAGGCGGCAAGCGGGACGGATACGGCGAACGGGTTAACCGCGCATGACCTTCTGCCGCTCGCCGAAGGCAACCGCTGGACGTACGTTATCGAGAAAGAGCAGCAGTCTGCCGACCTTCAGCCTGTCATATCTGTCGAAACGCGGATTTGGCATGTTGCGGAGGTGAAGGAAGCAGGCGGCGGTAAGCAAGCCGTGATTCAAGAGCTCAACGAAGATGAGAAACCGGTCGGAGAGCTTGTCCTTCGCGTTACGGACGACGGCGTTTACCTTGTTTCGCAAGTCTTGAACGGCAGGCGATATACCCTGAACCCGCCTCTTCCGATTTGCGTGTGGCCGAACGAGCCAGGCAACACACTGACCTGGAGCGGCACAGGCCTCTCCGATAATCCGAACCTTGAGTTGGAGACGACGATTACTGCAAAGGGGATGATGGAAGTGGACACAGCGAGCGGAAGAGTGGAGGCATATAGAACGGACATCTCGACACGCCCGAAAGGTGGCGGTGGCAACCCCGCCTCCGACAGCAGCTACTGGTTCGCGCCGGGAAAGGGGATTGTTCGCAACGTTGATAAGCTTCTCGTGCAGAACACCTTTCGTAAGACGACGTTGAAGCTGAAGGGGGAGACGATTCGATGATTGGCTGGTTGACGCGCGCCGCGTGCGCACTGGCCCTCGTTGCGCTCCTGTTGGGTGGCGCAGGGTGCGCGAAGAAGGAGGAACAGGCCAGGCAGGCGGCCGCCCCAGCCACCGAACAGCAGGAGAAGCCGCAGATTCCGGAAGAGTTGATGACGCAAGCTGCGCGTCTATTCGGCGCGCCGTTTGAGCGCGAAGTTCACATGAAGATGACGTACACCATTGAACCTGGCGAGACGAATGAGTACTTCGTCTACCGTGACGCGCGTGTCTCACGTCGAGACGACTTGGTGGTTGTCACCTCGAGGTTGGTAAACGCGCCTCAGGGCTTGGATCAGGGTGATACGCTTGAACTTCGTAAGGACGGCGTCTGGATAACGGCTGTCGGCGGGTCGCCGTTATCGGCGCCATTTCTCGCAATGCCGGCGCAAATCTCGGAAGGTTCGAAGTGGTCCTACGAGGCCAGCGTCGGTCAGGTGAAGATGAGCGTTGATGTCGTAGCCGTGCGCAAGGAAAAGGTCAAAGTGCCACTCGGTGAGTTTGAGGCTTGGCGCATCGAGTCTAAGGGGACCGTGCAAGGCGCAGGAAGGAACGGCACCGTTCGGGACGTAAGCTACTACGTAGAACGAATTGGCATCGTCAAATCAGAGATGGAGAGCTCCGGCACGCGTGCCGGACCAGACGGCAAACCCGTGAAGACAGCAATCAAACTGCTGCTGGAAGCGATTCCCGAACCATGACACCCTTGCTCGTCGGCATCGCGTTGCTCAGCCAGAGCGGTGGTGAATACTTTCCGCTTGCTCCGGGAATGCGCTGGGAGTACGAGGTCACGTCGAGCGTCGGCGTTCTCGCCGTGCGCCAGGTCAACGAGTGCCTTGCCGAAACCGAGATCGAAGGCGTCAAGGCGATTCCCATGCGCGCGATGGTTGACGGCAACGTAACTCAAACCACTTACTTCACCGTGGGCGAAGAGTTTGTGCAGGTCGTCGCCGTCGAGAACACCAAACTGTTCGGTAAACCGATTCCTGTCCTTCCGAGGAAACCGACCCCGGGCGCAAGGTGGTCGTTCCAAGGAGGCGTGCCGGTCTTGACGGAGTTGACCCCGTTCTCCTTCAACGCCCGTGTGGCAGGATTCGAGGACCTAACCGTGCTTGGGAAGCGAGTGCGATGCGCGAGGCTGGTCGTCGAATCTGAAACAGGCCGAGATCAGGCGACGATGAAAACCGTTAGCGAAGAGTGGTACGCTCTCGACATAGGCCTCGTGAAAAAGGTACAAACGGTCAAGACAAGGGGAGGACCGACCGTAATGATGGAGTTGGTTGCGTTTTCGAGGGGCTAATGCGAATTCTTTGCGCAATTGGTGCGGCGGGCGTTCTATTGACCGGTTGTACGTGCGGAGGCGGACGGATCGGTGACACGATTGACTACGGCGATGACTTTTTCCCTGACACGTGGAAGCATCCTGACGCCGTGTGGCAAGTCGGCACTATGCGCTCAGACGCCACCATCCGTGTCAGAAAAGAGAGCAACACACGATTCCTCGAACTCCTTCACGCGGACAGGGTGGTCGAGTCGGAAGCGTACGAAGTCACAACAGAACAGATTGCACTCGTGCACTGGTGGGATGAGTCCGAACGGTTCGAGCCACCTATTCCGCTGCTAAAGTTTCCGATGACACTGCCAAGTAATTGGGAGTGGAAAGGCAAACATCGCATCGGCAGCCGCGCTCTCGACGCCGAAGCCAAAGTAAGCGCGGCTAAGGAGACGCTCGACCTCGCGACCGGCACCACGGAGACCGTGAAGATAACCGTCACCCTGACGACGAAAGACGGCTCCGGGACGGAGAAGGAGCGCACGCTCACGTTCTGGTTCGCTCCAGGCGAAGGTCCAGTTCGAAGAGAGTACGGGCTGGGACAGGTGCGTGAGCCGCGGAGCGAGACTGAAAACTCCAGCGGCGATCAATCATAAGAGGCAAGATTGTCAAGCATGACGGTTCAACAAGCGGCTGAAGCAATCCGTCACGAAATCGGTAAGGCTGTCGTAGGGCACGACCAGCTGGTTGAGCACGCGCTGGCGGCGCTGTTCGCCAATGGGCACGTACTACTCGAGGGCGTTCCCGGCGTTGCCAAGACTCTGTTCGTCCGTTCGTTGGCGCACTGTCTCTCTCTCGACTACAAGCGCATCCAGTTCACGCCCGACCTGATGCCAAGCGACGTGGTAGGTACAAACGTCTTTAACCAACGCACGGGCGAGTTCCAACTCCGCAAAGGCCCCATCTTCACGTCGGTGCTTCTCGCCGACGAAGTGAACCGAACGCCGCCGAAGACGCAAGCCGCCCTCCTCGAAGCGATGGAGGAGAGGCACGTGACGATTGATGGCGAACGACTGCCCGTGCCGAGGCCGTTCATCGTGTTCGCAACGCAGAACCCGATAGAGTTCGAAGGCACCTACCCGCTGCCCGAAGCGCAACTCGACCGCTTCTTGCTGAAACTCATCGTGGACTATCCGACCGAACACAACGAACGCGCCATCCTGCAGCGCACGGCGGACGGCTTTCGCGCGCAAAACCTCGAAGCGGCGGGCGTCCGGCAGGTTCTGGACTGCGAATCCCTGATGACCCTACACCAAGAGGTCAACGCCGTTCGCGTCGAGGAGCATATTCTCGACTACATCAATTACTGCGTTCGCTCGACGAGAACTTCTGAGTACGTTCTCGTCGGAGGCTCACCACGGGCGGGCATTGCGATGTTGCTCTGCGCCAAGGGCATCGCAGCCATCCGAGGGCGGAACTTCATCACGCCCGATGACGTTAAGGAGGTCGCACTTCCCGTCCTGCGACATCGTCTCCTGCTTCGGCCTGAGGCCGAGGTTGAGGGAATCACCGCCGACCAGGTTGCGTTAGCCGTATTTGAAGCGATCCCGGTGCCCCGGTAGCAACTGCTCGCGGGTAGAATGCCGTGGCTTTCGCCGAGGAGATTGCTTTGGAGCGCATCGTCGTCAATATCGCCGCCCAGAAGGAACAAACACAGGAACCGTGGATCTGGCGCCTTAGCCGAGACTTCAACCTCCGCGTGAACATCCTGAAAGCCAACGTTGATGAAGATTTCGGGTGGATGCAGGTCGCACTTGAGGGACCACTTGAGGAAGTGCAACGCGCCATCGCTTGGCTTCACACAACCGGTTTGCACGTCGATCCTCTGCAGCGAAGCGTGGGGGCGTGAGAAAGCAGGGAGCGCGAGCGTCCCGTGAGCCCACACCGGAGGCGCCACCCTGAGAACGATAAGCCAGAGAAGAATCCCCCCGCCCGATGAGCCAAGAGCTTTTGAACCCATACCCGCCAGAAGACCTCGACGCTTTCTGGAAAGCGATTCAGGCCGAGGCGGAGAGCGCCCCGCTAGACTACTCCCGCCGGCAGGCTGAGCATCCGCCGCCGGACGGGCTCCGCGTCGTGCGAATCGACTTCCGAGGCGTCGACGGAGAGCCGCTCAGCGGATGGCTGGCGCATCCCCGCGAGATGAGCCGCCGAATGCCCGCGTTCCTTTGGTTGCCCGCTTATGGGCGATGGTCGCACCTCCCGGACGAGTACTCAACGCGCCCCGGCATGGTGAGCATGAGTTTCAACATCCATGGCCTGGACGCGTTCCACCGAGAAGAGTACAACCCCTCGCGAGGATACTTCGCTCAGGGCATCGAGTCACCTGAAAGATGGGTCATGCGCAAACACGCGCTCAACACCCTGATCGCGCTACGCGTCTTACAGGCACAGTCGGAGGCGGACGAAAATCGCATCGCCGTCGGGGGGATGAGCCAGGGCGCAGGCTTCGCCATATGGGCGGGTGCTTGGAGCGGGTGCGTAAAGTGCGTTGTCGCAGACATGCCCTTCCTCAGCGCCATGCGGCACGTCTTCTCCATGCCCGTCTATCGCTACCCGCTCAAGGAGGTCACCGACTACGTTCAGACGATACCGCTGGGCATGGAACGAGTGATGCATACCATCTCGTACTTCGACACTGTGAACCTGGCGACAAGGTGCTCACGTCCGACTCAGGTGAGTCTTGGGCTACGCGACCCTGCGGTCAAGCCCGAATGTGCGCGCGCGGTCTATAACGCGCTCGCCACCGCCGATAAGCGCCTTATCGAGTACCCAGGTGGGCACGATTGGGACGCAGGCATGGTCGAAAGGAACCTCGAATGGATGAACAACCACCTCAGGACGATGACCTCGGAGTAGACACGCTACTGCAGCACTTGGGCGAGGAGCAGCACTACGCCGGCGCAGTTGTGCAGCCCCTGTTCCAGAACTCGCTGTTTGTGTTCGAGCGCTGCGCTGACCTTGAGCGCGCGCTTCGCTCGGAGGTCGAGCCGTTCGCCTACACTCGCATCAGCAACCCAACCACGGCGCTTGCGGAGAAGAAGATTGCCGCCCTCGAAGGAACCGAGGCTTGCCGCCTCTTCGCGAGCGGCATGGGCGCCATCTCTGCGGCCGTACTCTCGACCGTGCGCGCAGGCTCGCACGTCGTCTGCACCAACGCCGCCTACGGCCCGACGAAGAGTTTTCTGCTCGAGTACCTCCCGAAGTTCGACGTGCAGACCACCTTAGTGGATGGCACCGACGTGCATGCTGTGGAAGCGGCGATTCAAGGAAACACCGAATTGCTGTACCTCGAGACACCCGGCTCGGTAACGTTCGCGATTCAGGACCTTGAGGCGATGGTGAAAATGGCGAGGAGACACGGTATCACGACTATCTGCGACAACAGCACCGTTACGCCGGTGTTCCAGCGGCCGGCTTCCTTCGGAGTCGACTTGGTGGTTCACAGCGCAACGAAGTACCTGTCGGGTCATAGCGACGTCGTTGCGGGTTGCGTCTGCGGCTCAAGCGAGCGCATCCACGCGCTCACGTGGAGCGAGGGTCAGTACCTTGGCGCCTCGATCGACCCGTTCGCAGCCTGGCTGCTGACGCGCTCTCTGCGCACGCTGCCGATTCGGATGCAGCGGCATCAGCGGTCGGCGACGGAGGTTGCGCTGTTCCTTCAAGGGCACCCCGCCGTCGAGGTAGTGAACTACCCAGGCCTCGCCGACCACCCGGCTTGCGCCCTCATCGAGAAGCAGATGGCCGGAGCCAGCGGAATGCTCTCGTTCCGCCTGGTGGACGGCACCAAAGAGTCCGCGTTCGCTTTCTGCGAGTCCTTGCGACTGTTTCAGATCGGCGTCTCGTGGGGCGGGCACGAGAGCCTGGCCATTCCTATTCCGCCGTCGGATGGCGATACGTGGGTGATTCGGCTTTCGATCGGTCTCGAGGCAGCCCCCGACCTTATCGCAGACCTGCGCCGCGCACTGGACGAACAGACGAGGTAGTGGCGCACACCCCTCGCCTCTGCCACTTGATGCCACAGGACGGAAGAGCGAGACCGGAGCTTTCTCAACGCGAACCGCCCTTAGTCGCTCGGCCATGCCATCAGGTGCGCCGGTGCGTCTCACCCGGCGGGGAGGCGCTACAGCGTCGAACGGCGGTGCTTCTTGCTCCGCTCCTCGACCTTCACCGCCATCTGCTTCTTAAACTCTTCAAGCCGGGCGGCGAGGGCAGGGTCGCTCGTGGCGAGAATCTGCGTGGCGAGGATGCCCGCGTTTCGCGCGCCGTCCACCGCGACCGTCGCGACCGGAACTCCGGGCGGCATATTCACCGTGCTGTAGAGGGCGTCCACGCCGTGCAACGCACCGCTCGCGAGCGGGACGCCTATGACCGGCAGCGTGGTGTGTGCGGCGACCACTCCGGCGAGGTGCGCGGACATGCCGGCGCCGGCGATGATGACGCGGAGGCCGCGGTCCCTTGCCGAGGAGACCCACTCGCGCACCTTGTCGGGCGTTCGGTGCGCGCTCATAACGTCGAGTTCATAGGAAATGCCGAACTCCTTCAAAACCTCTTCCGCCTGCTCCATCACCGGCAGGTCGGAGTCGCTACCCATGATGATTCCTACCATTGCAAAGGCGAATCTACCCCACGGAGGGTAACCTGCGCCGCCGTATGAACCTTGCAGAGCGTCTCGCCTCCTACTGCGCCTCCTTCAGCTACAACAACCTGCCGAAGGAAGCGATTCACGAAGCGAAGCGGCGCGTGATAGACTCGATGGGTTGCGCGATGGGCGCCTACCTTGCCGACCCCCCGAAGATCGCGCGTGAGATCGCCCGCACCACAACCAGCGAGATCGGCGCAACCGTCATTGGCACCGCGCACCAGTCCTCGCCCGAGTTGGCTGCCTTCGCCAACGGCACGATGTTTCGCTACCTGGACTTCAACGACACGTACTTGAGCAAAGAGCCCGCTCATCCGAGCGATAACATCGCGGCGTTGCTCGCGGTCGCCGAGGCGTTCGATTGCGACGGGCAAGATCTTATCGCGGCAATCGTGCTTTCGTATGAGGTTCAGTGTCGCCTTTGCGACGCGTTCTCGATCCGCGCCCGCGGCTGGGATCACGTCACATACGGCTCCTTCTCCTCGGTTGCTGGATGTGGGCTGCTGCTTGAGTTCGACGAGCAGCAGTTCGTAAACGCCTTCGGCCTTGCTGCTACACCGAACAACGCAATGCGCATCACGCGCGCGGGTGAGCTCAGCATGTGGAAAGGCTGCGCGTTCGCAAACGCATCGCGCAACGGCGTCTTCGCAGCGTTACTCGCGCACCTCGGCATGACGGGCCCGGGTCCCATCTTCGAAGGCGAGATGGCGTTCTTCGATCAGATTTGTGGAGGAGAGCGATTCAACCTTCCGAAACTGGGCGGAGAGAATGGCGAGCCGTACATGATTAACCGCACCTACATTAAGAAGTACCCAGCCGAGTACCACAGCCAAAGCGCGATTGACGCCGCGCTGGCAATAGTGCAGGAACACGGCTCCCCCCTTCAGCCGGATGAAATCGTGTCGGTCGAAATCAACACGTTTACGGCAAGTTGGGAGATCATTGCGAAGGACCCCGAGAAGAGCCGCCCGAAGAGTCGAGAGACCGCCGATCACTCGATCCAATACATCACTTGCGCCGCGCTCTTGGACGGCACCGTATGGATGGAAACCTTCGGCGAGGAGCGGTTCACCGACGAGGCGCTGCTCGGAGTCGTGGCAAAAACAAAGGTAGCGCCGCACAAACCGTACGACGAACTGTATCCGTCGAACGGGATCCCGAACCGCATCACCGTCAAGCTTCGCGACGGCAGAAGCTATAGCCAAGAGTCGGTTGCGCCGCGCGGTCACTCGCTCAACCCGATGAGCGACGACGAGGTGGTCGCGAAGTTCCGCCGCATGGCGGAGCCGATGCTGCGCGACGTGCAAGTTGAGCACGTGCTTGAGCTTATGTGGGGGCTTGAGGACTTGGACGAGGTGGGCGACCTCCTCGGCGGGTTCATCATATAAGAGCGCCCCCAGCGGGTACAATCTCGGCATTATGCCGACGATAGTCTTGAACAGCCCCGACATCCACTGCGAAGTTTGCGCCGAGAGGGTCACCAAGGCGGCGAGCGCGGTCGCGGGAGTGCTGAACGTCCGCGTCGAGATTCCTGAGCAGTGCGTTACCGTGGAGTACGATTCGCCTGCAACCGAGGGCGACGTTCGGAGCGCGTTGGAAGACGCAGGCTTCGAGGTATCGCCATCACAGTCGTAATCCTCCTTTCCGGCGTCGTTAGCATCGCCTTTATCTATTGGTTCTTCTTTGGAGGCGATCGAGGCGAGGTGGTGTCGCCCGACAAGAGCGAACCTCGCGGCGACGTCACTTCAATCGAACTCGACATCACCGGCATGACATGCGCGGCGTGCGTGGCGCGCGTCGAGAAGGTGCTGCGTCGCGTCGAGGGCGTTCATGACGCGTGCGTCAACCTCGCCACCGAGGGAGCGACCGTTCTCGCCGAGCGCGGCGTGCCGATTGAATCGCTCGTTGCGGCGGTCGAACGGGCGGGCTACGGCGCCGCGCAGCATCGCAAAGTCGCGCCCGAGGAGGACGAGCGTCGTCGCTCGGAAGCCTTGCGGTCCTCAACGCTACGACTAGCGATCGCCGTTGCGCTTGGGCTTGTGGTCGTGCCGACCTCGATGCACGTACCGGGCATGCCGATGCTGCCGCCGCTCGTGCAGTTCGTGCTCTCGGCTGTCGTTGTCTTCGGCGCGGGTTGGCCGTTCTTTACGCATGCGTATCGCGCGTTGCGAGGTCGGTATGCGGACATGAACGTGCTCATTGCGCTTGGAACGGGCACTGCTTTTGCGTGGAGCGCGGTTGCTACGTTCTTCCGAGATGCGCTGGAGTCGCGGGGCCTTTCCACCGACGTGTATTACGAAGTCGCAGTCGCCATCATAGCGCTGATCCTGCTAGGTCGCTGGCTCGAAGCACGTGCCAAGGGCAGAACCAACGACGCCATCAAGCAACTTCTCTCGTTGCAAGCCAAGACCGCGCGCGTCCTCCGCAATGGTGAAGAGCACGACCTGCCGATCGAGCAAGTGCAACGTGGTGATATCGTCGTCGTCCGCCCAGGCGAGCGAGTTCCGGTTGACGGAATCATCGAAAGCGGGGACAGCAGTCTCGACGAAAGCATGCTCACGGGCGAGAGCATGCCCGTTGACAAGGGCGTTGGGGCGCGCGTGTACGCAGGGACGCAAAACCTTCATGGTGCGATTCGCTTCCGTGCCACAAGCGTCGGGTCTGAAACTGCACTCGCGCGCATCGTCGAACTGGTGCGACAGGCGCAAGGCTCCCGCGCGCCGATCCAGGCGCTCGCCGACCGCATCACCGCGGTTTTCGTTCCGATCGTGCTGATGATCGCCACGGCGACGTTCGTGGGCTGGTTCGCTTTGGCGGGCGGAGGATCCGCTGAGGCGATGGTGCATGCCGTCGCCGTGCTAATTATCGCTTGCCCTTGCGCACTCGGCCTCGCCACGCCGACCGCGATCATGGTCGGCACCGGGCGAGCAGCCGAACTCGGCATCCTCGTTCGAGAGGCGGAGGCGCTGGAGCAACTCGCGCGCACGCGAACGGTAATCCTGGACAAAACGGGCACGCTGACGCGCGGCAAGCCCGAGGTCGTTCAAGTGGTCACGCGCTCGCTCACGGAGGAGCAAGCGCTACGCCTGGCTGCGAGTGTCGAGCGGAACAGCGAACACCCGATCGCCGAGGCAATTGTCCGCGCTGCGACCAAGCGCGGCATCCAGCCCGCCGAAGCCGGCGGCTTCCGGGCGACCTCCGGCAAGGGCGTTGTCGCCACCGTCGAGGGTCAGACCGTGCTCGTCGGAACGCTGCGCCTGATGCAGGAGCAGGGGGTCTCAATGAACGGCGTCGTTGAGCCAGCGGAGGCGTTTGCGCAAGATGGGAAGACAACGGTTGTACTGTCCGTTGATGGCGCAGCGGAAGCCGTGTTCGCGCTTGCCGACACGCTGAAGCCCGAAGCTAGGAACGCTGTCGCGCGCTTGAAGTCTCTCGTGCGTGAAGTGTGGATGATCACAGGGGACAACGAAGCCACCGCACAATCCATCGCGCGCGCCGTCGAGATCGAAAACGTTCTTGCGGGCGTGCTGCCTGAGGACAAAGCAAGCAAAGTTGTAGAGCTGCAGCGCGACGAAGCGTCGCGCCCCGTCGCGATGGTCGGCGACGGCATCAACGATGCGCCCGCCCTTGCGCAAGCCGACGTGGGAATCGCGATGGGAACCGGCACCGACATCGCCGTCGAAGCGGGCGACGTTACGCTCATGAAGGGAGACCTGAACGGCGTACCCGATGCGATTCTCCTGGGCCGAGCGGTTCTCGCCAACATTAAGCAGAACCTGTTCTTCGCGTTCGTTTACAACACGTTGGGCATACCGCTCGCCGCGCTTGGCTTCCTCAGTCCGATCATCGCGTCGGCGGCGATGGCGATGTCGAGCGTTTCTGTGGTGTCTAATGCGTTGCGTCTGCGGCGAGTGAAAGTGGAAGCGCCGGTAAACTGAGGCGGTATGAATCGGTTACTGGCTGCGGCAACGGCGACCCTTTTGGAGCTGCCGGTGATTGCCCAGGCGCCTGCAGTCAGTTTCTCCGCAGACCTAACGCCGCAAGTGCGATTCGATGGAGAGGGCAAAACGCGCTTCCGGCTGTATGACGACACGGGCGAACTCTCGCGAGTTCGCATGAACCTCACGTTTGACAACGGTTTGCAGATACGGTATTTTCAGAAACTCGCCCGCATTGACCACGACACCGACGATTCCGGCACCGAGGAGTTCTATCTTGAAGACCCCAACCGCTGGTCCATTGGCAAGCGCTACGTCCCGTTCGGGTCGAACCGCATGTTGCGGGAACCCGCAATCGGCGCGAGCGCGAAGGTCTTCCTGCCCATAGCAGATTTTCCGTTGCAGATTGCGGCGTTCGACAACGGCCCGCGCGAGCAGCGCGGCGTCGCAGGCAGGATCGGAGAAAACCCGGCTGTGTCGTTCTTCGTCGGCGAGCACTTCGGTATCGCTTCGACGTCGCTCACGCAGATCCGCTTTCCCGAAGAAGCCCCCGGCGAAGGCCGAGGCTACCGTCGAGCTTTCGGCGCCGATTACACGCTCGGCGCGGGCGGCTGGCAGGCGGTTCTCGAGTATGTCGCGCTGCGCCAACCGCACAGGGCGGGTGACTCGCAGCTGGATGTCGCGTCTCTCCTTATCACGTATCAGTTCCCCTACGGCCCCCTCGTGCTGATGGACGTCGCCGTCGCGTCCGCCGAGCCGAGGACGAGCATCCGCTGGTCGGCGCAGATTCCGGTGGAAAAGAACCTGTTCCTCGTCCCCTCGATGCGCCTCACCAGCGCTGACGGCTGGCGCGCGGCGCTTTCGATGAGGATAAGACTGTGAACTCCGCAATTCGCCGCTCGATTTGGAGGTCGCTGTTGGCGTTCGGGCCGGTTGTGCTCGCGATGGCCTTCATCGGTTGGATGGTCGGCGAGGCGGCACTGGGCGCAGGGCTGGGCGCGGTGGTCGGCATCGTCGGATGGGTGTTGATCCTCACCCAAGAGCTGCGCCTCAAGGACGCAACCAAAGCGTTGCCCGAGCCGGACGACATGCACCCGTACACTAGAACGAGGCTAAAACCGATCCGAGACCTGCGCAAAGAGATCCAAATGCAGATCGAAGAAAGCGGAAAGGTGTGGCTCGCCGGCTCGATCGGACAAGACATCCTCGCGGCCGCCGACGACCTGCTCGTCCGGAGTTACGAACTCGCCGAGGCGCGCCGGAAAGTGCGAGACCTCCTTGCCCCCGCAGCCCAAAGCCGCAAGCAACTGGAGCAAATGGGCAGCGCTAACGACACGATCCGCCAGGCGCTAGCCGCCGAGGTCCATAACTGCGAGCGTCTTGAGGAACTCGGGCGGACGCTCGATGCGCGGCTGGAAGAGAGCAAGGCGGCGATGGCGGAACTCCGCTCGCGCATCGCCGGCGCCATCGGCTCCTCGGTGGAGGACGCCACATCGCCGGACGACCTGCGCGACGCCGTCCGCCGCGCACGTAGCGTGGGCATTGCGATCCAAGAAGCGGTGGACACGCTGCGGCTGAGCTGAGGCGGCGTAGATTGTCCTTCGATGCTGGAAGCGCTGGAAAAGACGGAATCCATCCCCCACCAACTACCGGCTCGCCTTTGATTCCCATCCACACGGCGTGGTAGTGTTAGATGTTAGGGTGGTCGTGAGAACTATGCGCAGGCATTAGGCGCTTGCGACGGATGACATATCGAGGACAGACGGTAGCGATTGTAGGAAGACGATGCCGATGAAACTCTCGAAGGTTGTGCCGCTTTTTGCTTCTGCTGCTGTCCTGTGCAGACGTAGTAAAGAATGACGCCATAGAGAGCTTCCCCGCCGACGCGGATCCTGTGGAGGAAAAGCTCACCACGTTAGGTCGGCGTGGAGTAAGCGTGCATGATGAACTGGTGCTGTTAAACAAACTTGTTCAGCTTAAAAGCGAACCTAAAGAGGCGAGACCGCTCTACGAAGAGACCAAGTGGCCGCTGCGCGGAGCGCCGCTTCCAATATGGCCTGCGTCCCGATGTCGAGGAGCATCCTGAGCGATCTCGAGACCTGAGTGTGGAGCACTTCCGGCGCGTGGTAAGGTGAGCGAGATGCACCGAGTTCGTTTCGTGGTCATCGTCGGCTTGATCCTGGTCGCTGCCGCGTCCAGGCTGATCCCTCATCCCCCGAACTTTGCGCCCATCGGAGCGATGGCGCTGTTCGGTGGGGCCTGCTTCACCAGCAAGCGGCTGGCGTTTCTCGTGCCCTTGGCAGCCATGCTGGTGAGCGACTTGGCTATCGCTCTTTTAAGCGGGGATCTATCCGTCGGCTTGCACCGGTTGATTCCAGTTGTCTATGGCAGCTTCGCCCTAATCGTGTGCCTCGGTTTCTGGTTGCGCCGGCGCCGCAAAGCCGTGCCGATCGCGGCGGCCACCTTGGCGGGCTCCGCAGCGTTCTTTGTTCTTACCAACTTCGGCGTATGGGCTTTCGGTTCCTGGTATCCCAGGACCTGGGATGGGCTCGTCGCTTGCTACGTGGCCGCCATTCCGTTTTTTCGCAACACGCTGCTGGGCGACGCTTTCTACGTAACCCTGCTCTTCGGCGGCCTGGCTCTTGCCGAGAAGGGTTTGCCCGTGCTGCGTGAACGGGAGTTCGCCCCGGCGCGGTAGGCGCGCCGGATGAGAATTGTTTCTCTGCTTCCCAGTGCGACCGAGATCATCTGGGCTCTCGGGCTGCAGGATCAACTGGTCGGGGTTACCCATGAGTGTGATTTCCCCGCGTTCGTTCGACAACTTCCGAAGGTCACGCGCACTCTAGTTCCCGCTCAATCTTCCAGCGCCGAAATTGATCGCCTGGTTCGAGACCGGTTGCGAATCGCGCCTTGTACACTCTCGACCTGCCCGAGCTGGAACGGCTGCAGCCCGACCTGATTGTCACGCAAGCGCTGTGCGACGTTTGCGCCGTGGCCGAAGATGAGGTTAGATCCGCCGCCTGCACGCTCCCCGGCCGACCCCGGGTGATCGACCTGGAACCGCAAAACCTTTCCCAGGTCTTTGCCGCCATCCGCCAAGTGGCAACAGCCGCTGGCGTAGACCACGTCGCGGAGGAAGTTGTCGGAGGGCTGGAAGCTCGCGTCGAGGCGGTGGTCGAGCGTGCCGCCAGACTTGAACACCGTCCGCGCGTTGCTTTGCTGGAGTGGCTT
>PSLA01000006.1:36503-52590 GCA_040289295.1 Armatimonadota bacterium | reverse complement strand
CCCCGCCGTTTTCCTGCGGCCATTGGAGTCCCGAGCTGGTCCGGTTGGCGGGAGGCGTCGAATGCCTCGGCCGAGAAGGGCTGCCCTCGCGGACGTTGCGCTGGGAGGAGGTGCTCGCCTGGCAGCCGGAGGTCGTGTTCATTGCATGTTGTGGCTTCAGTGTTGAGCGAACCATGGAGGACGTCGCGCCGTTGCATTCCGTCCCAGGCTGGCAGGAGTTGCCCGCGGTTCGCTTGGGCCGCGTCTATGTCACGGACGGCTCCCATTACTTCAGCCGCCCGGGCCCACGGCTGGTCGATAGTCTGGAGATCTTGGCGCACACCCTGCACCCCGGGGTGCATCCGCTGCCCCCTGGACTGGCACCGCCCGTCCGTGTGGGCAAGTGGGCTCGTTGGGTGTCCGCCTGATGTCGCGCCGCGTACTGCTTTCCTGGAGCTCGGGCAAAGACAGCGCCTGGACCTTGCACGCCCTCCGCCAGCAGCCGAACGTTGAAGTCGTGGGCCTGCTGACTACCTTCAACGAAGCGGCAGACCGGGTAGCCATGCACGCCGTCCGCCGCGCGTTGGTCGCGGCGCAGGCTGCTGCTACTGGACTGCCGCTCTGGTCCGTTCCATTGCCGTGGCCATGTTCCAATGCCGACTACGAGGAGCTGATGTCGGAGGTGATCGGCCGCGCACGGAAGGAAGGCGTAACGCATGTGGCCTTTGGAGACCTGTTCCTTGAAGACGTGCGTGAGTACCGCATCCGCATTCTATCCGGCACCGGGGTCGAGCCGCTGTTTCCCCTGTGGTGTTCACACGGTGACACGCCAGCCCTAGCGCGGCGCATGATAGGTTTCGGTGTGCGGGCGATTCTAACGTGCGTTGACCCTAAGCAGCTCCCTGCAGATTTCGTGGGACGCGTGTACGACGAGGCGCTGTTAGCCGAGTTGCCGGATGGAGTGGATCCGTGTGGTGAACGCGGAGAGTTCCACACCTTCTGCTTCTCGGGGCCGATGTTCGCTTCCGAGATTGCCGTGCAGGTCGGCGAAACCGTTTCGCGTGGCGGGTTCTGCTTCATTGACCTGGCACCAAAGTGCCTGGATGCGACCGAGGAGTCAGGACGCTTCTCCAGAACGGTGGACTTGCCGACCAACCCAGGAGGCGGGTAGGCCGCTTTGTGTTCGCGAGGATGCTCACGCTCAGCTGCACGCGTCGGCTGGCGCTGCCCGAAGCAACCGAGACTGGGCTTAGCCACGCCGGAGAGCCTGACACGGCTATCCGCAGAGTTTGTCTCGTGGGCCTGTGGGCGGTGAGACGCGGAAGGTCTTCATGTTAGGCAACCTCTAACTTAGCCGACTTCTACCCGCCGCCCAGGAGCTCGTCTGCCTCCAGGGGGGTGATTAGCACTTCGCGTGGGCGTGGGCCGTCGCGCGGGCCGACGACGCCGTGCTCTTCCATCGTATCGAGCAGCCGCGAAGCTCGTTGGAACCCGATCTTGAACCGCCTTTGCAGCATGGAGGTGCTTGCCTCGCCGCGATCGACCACCCAGCGCACGGCTTCGGCGTAGAGCGGGTCGTCGTTCGCAGCGTGCTCTCCGAACCGCGCTTCTTGCCGCTCGGCAACGGCGGCGACCGGGTCCATGGAATAGTGCGGCTTCGCCTGTTTTCTCCAGTGCTCGCAGACCGCGTGGATTTCGGCTTCCGACACGTAGCACCCTTGGATGCGCTGCGGCTTCGCCGCGCCAATAGGCAGGAACAGCATGTCGCCTTTGCCGATGAGGTTCTCTGCGCCGCCGCAATCGAGAATGGTCCTCGAGTCCACCTGCGATGATACTGCGAAGGCGATTCGGCTCGACACGTTCGCTTTGATCGTTCCGGTGATCACGTCTACCGACGGGCGCTGCGTTGCAATGACGAGATGAATGCCCGTGGCGCGCGCAAGTTGCGCCAAACGACAGATGGAGGCTTCGACGTCGTTGGTGGCTTGGATCATCAGGTCCGCGAGCTCGTCAATCACCACGACGATGTATGGCAGGCGCTCGGCGAAGGAGACCTTCTTATTGTATGCGTCAATGTTGCGCGTGCCGGCTTCGGAGAGCAGGTCGTATCGGTCATCCATCTCCTTCCAAACGAGGCGCAAGGTCGCCGCCATAACCTCCACGTCCTTGACGACGGGACACATCAGGTGCGGAATACCGTCGAACAGCGTGAGCTCCACGCGCTTCGGGTCAAGCAGCACCAGGCGTAAGTCCTTAGGCGTGTTCCGCATCAGCAGACTGGTTATGAGCGTCGCGAGGGCGATGGACTTGCCGCTGTTCGTCGCGCCTCCGATGAGCAGGTGCGGCATTTGGGTCAGGTCCGCGTACACGTTCTGCCCCGCGACATCCTTGCCGAGGCATACCGCAAGTTTGCTCTGGTGATTGAGGAAAGAGTCGTTCTCGGCGATCTCACGTAGCGTGACGAGCGACCGCACGGCGTTCGGCACCTCGATGCCGATCGCTGCCTTGCCCGGTATCGGCGCTTCGACGCGGACGTGGTGCGCGGCAAGGCTCATTGCGATGTTGTCGGCAAGCGACTTGATGCGCGAGACGCGAACGCCAGGCCCGAGGACGATTTCGTACCGCGTCAGCGTCGGTCCATGCGCAAACTCTACAACCTCCGCCTCGATGCCGAACTCTTCAAGAGTGCTTTCGAGGATTTCGCGGTTTTTCTGTAGTTCGCTCTGGTTCCGCTTCGGGTTGCGGTCGAGCGGCTCGGTGAGCAGGGCGAGGGGTGGCAGTTCGTAGCCCTCCTTCGGCGTCGGCTGCTCCACCGCGATGGGCGCGGGCTGAGGTTCTTCAGGGCTACTGGCGGTCTCACGCCTTCGCGTTCCGCGGTTCTCATTAGGTTCGGTAACTACGATTGGCGCCGGAACCGACTGTTCTTCTCCCTCTTCACTTTGCTCGGAGGGCATGCGCACAACTGCGCGGGCCGGCCTGCGGCGCTTGAGGCGCTCGCGCTCCTTCCGCCTCTCTCGCAGGAGGGCGAGGCAGTTGGAGACCGACTCGGCGGCGGCGCGGACGGGCGTGTTGATGCAGAGGATTGCGCCCACCGTTGCGGTGGCGCCCAAACCGACGCCCATCGCGCTGCCCAACAAGAACCGGAACACCGTCGCAGTAACCGCGCCGACGTAGCCACCGGTTTGCGCCACAACAAACGGGTCGAGGAAGTCCCCTTCGGGCGACGGCCTGGCGAGGAATCCCAGAGCGGAAAGGTACACGAGGGTAAGCCCGAGAGTGACCTGGTCCGCGCGGATTGGCCTGCTGCCGAAGATCATCGCTGTTCCGGCAACGGCGGGCAAGAGCGGGCAGACCCACGCCCCCGCGCCAAACAGTCCGCGAAGCAACGTCGCGATCGTGCCGCCGAGGACGCCGGTGTCGGGCAGAAGAAGGCTTAGCAGGAGGAATAACGACGCCGCGACAAGCAACACGCCGCCGGCGTCGGTTCGCCAGTGGCTACCATGCAGACCCTTACGGCGAGCAGCCCTCATCCTCATCCGTGTGCCGGGCGCACCGCATCCTCCGTGACGCGGCTCGACCTACGCTGCAGTATATCCCACCGCTCGAGGGAAGGAGCTAGGCTTACTTGGAGTCGCCGGCTTTCCGATTCTGGTCGTACCAGCGGCTGGCCGGTTCGACGGATTGGGTGTTGGCTCCCTGAAACTTCTCCCGGTGCGGGGCGGAGGGAATCGCCTTACCTTGCTGGTTCGCGGCCGGGTCGGTCATGGTGTTCGCCAGTTCGTCAGCCGTGACGCTCTTCTTTGCACTCGTAATCTTATCGGGTGACAGTGTGCCTGCTTCGTTCTGGGAGGCTTTCTTTTCAGGCCCCGTGAGCTCCTGGCTCTGCTGAGGTTGGTTGGCAAACGGATCATTGGCGGTCTGCATGAACAAGACAACGCCGATCAAGAAGACTAATATCGTGCCCAAAATGATTGCGTTCGAGCGCTTCATCGCCTAACTCCTGCGGTTCCACAAACTGCGTGGAGCCACAATAGCACATACGCCCAATGTCCCGTTCTGCGCTTCCTCTTGTCGCGGTGGATTGCACCCTCGTTGGGGGTGAGAACACAGGGGATTCCGCGTACTGGACAGGGCTTGTGCGCGCGATGCTCGCAAGAAATCGGGGCCTCCGGCTGGCGCTTTTGAGCAACTCGGATTTACCTGACTGTCTGCCAGCGTTGCCGGGGTGGGCGCGATGGGTGAGGCTTTGCGGTCGGCAAAACCGGTATTTTAATCAGGTTCGGATGCCCCTCGCAGCACGGCGGCTCGCCGCCCGGGCGTTTCACACGCAGTACACGCTCAGCCCGCTGGCTCCCGGCGGCATCACAACAATTCACGACGTGAGCTTCTTGATCGGGCCGGAGTGGTTCCGCCCGCGAGATCGGTTTCTGTTGTCGCGGTTGGTTCCAGGCTCGGCTCGGCGAGCGAAGAGGGTCATCACCGTGAGCGAAACGAGCAAGCGGGACATCGTCCGGCTGCTCGGCGTGCCGGAGGAGAAGGTTGTCGTTACGTGGAACGGCGTGGATGAGCGATTCAGGCCGGTTCCGCTGGAGGAGGCGCTGGCCCGGTTGCGGCAGTACGGCGTGGCCCCCCCCTATATTCTAACCGTAGGCACGCGCTGGCCGAGGAAGAACATGGCGCTTGCCATCGAGGCTGCCGAGCGGCTGCCTGCGGCGGTGCCTCATCGGCTTGTTGTAACCGGCAAGCGCGGCTGGGGGATGGAGGAATGGGAGAGTGGGTCGCGGAGACGTGTGCAGTTCACCGGTTACGTTGCCGACGAGGATATGCCCGCGCTGTACTCGGCTGCCGACCTTTACCTCTGCCCGAGCCACTACGAGGGGTTCGGGTTGCCGGTCGTAGAGGCGATGGCATGCGGTACGCCTGTGTTTTCATCTGCAGGCGGCGCGTTGCCGGAGGTGGTTGGGGAGGCGGGTATTCTCGAGGGGCGGCTAGACCCTGCGATTTGGGCGAACCGCATTGCCTCCCTGCTTCAAGATTCGAGTATGCTGGCTCGCATGCGTGAGCGGGGTTTGCAACGAGCCAAGCAATTCACTTGGGAAGCGGCTGCGGAGCGCACGCTCGAGGTGTACCGCGAGGTGTGTGGTCGTGGTTGACGACCTGCTGTTGGAAGTTCTGGCGTGTCCACGTTGTTCGTCCCGTCCTCCGGTGAAGCAGGTTGGGGAGTTTCTGGTATGCACCGAGTGCGGTTACGGCTACCCGGTGCTCGACGGCATCCCGCAGATGCTGCCGGAGTGCGCAGTTCCGATGGACGAGGCTCTGAAGGGGCAGAGGGAAGAGGACGGCGAGAGACAAGAAGGCGAGAGACAAAGCGATGGCTGAGCGAAGAAACGTTTTGGTGCTGCATGGTCCGAACATGAACCTGTTGGGCTTCCGCGAGGTCGACATCTATGGCGCGTCAACGCTCGCTGCAGTGGACGAGATGATTGCCAAGCGAGCGAATGAGTTGCGCATCGAGGTGCGGATTCTGCAGTCGAATCACGAGGGCGCGCTGATTGACGCGATTCACGAACATCGCGAGTGGGCGTCGGGAATGGTTATCAACCCTGGAGGACTTGCGCATACGTCGGTCGCGTTGCGTGATGCAATCGCGGCGGTTAGGATTCCTTGCATCGAGGTGCATATCAGCAACATTTCCGCGCGTGAGGAGTTTCGGCAGACGTCTATCGTTTCAGGAGCATGTCAGGGGGTCATCTCAGGCCTGGGCGTCGCTGGCTACCTGCTTGCGCTTGAAGGGGTAAGTGCCCTTATCGAGGCGCAGTTGTGAGTTAGAAGATGGAAGAGAGAATCGACATTGTGCGTGGGAAGATGCGGGAGCAAGGCGCTCCCGCATTGCTTGTTACGCAGATGCGGAACGTCGCATACCTGACCGGCTTTAGCGGAAGCAGCGGATATGTGATCCTCACGGATTCGCAAGGTGTGTTTATTACTGACTCGCGGTACCACGAGCAAGCGCACGAGGAAGTGAAGGCGCTGCCCGTGAGCGTGTATGCGAACCCGACGACGTGGGCGCAAGCGGTCGCCGAGCAGGTGCGGCGGCTAAGCATCAAGACCCTGGGCTTTGAGGCGGAGCACATGACGTTCGCCACTCACCGGCAGCTGGCTGAGGCGATCGAAGGAGTATCTCTTGTGCCTCTGGAAGGCGTGATCGATCCGTTGCGACGCGTGAAGACAGCTGAGGAGATTGAGAAGATTAGAGCGGCGTGCGGCATTGCTGACGCATGTTTCGCTCACGTTTTGCGCTTAATGCGGACGGGAGTTTCGGAGTACGACATTGCGATGGAGATTGACTTTTATGTTCGCCGGCAGATGGCAAAGGTCGCGTTCGAGACGATCGCCGTGAGCGGGGAGCGGACCTCGCGCCCACACGGCACTCCGAGCGAGCGCAAGCTTCGAGAGGGCGACTTCGTCACGATGGACTTTGGCGCGCGCGTGGATGGCTACTGCAGCGACTTGACCCGCACCGTCGTTGTCTCAAGAGCCGATGACCGCCAGCGCGAGGTGTATGACGCGGTTCTGGATGCGCAACTCCGCGCGCTCGAAGCCATCCGCCCAGGCGTGCCAGCGCGGGATGTTGACGCCATAGCGAGGGCGGCGCTCGCGGAGAAGAGTCTCGACAAGTACTTTGGCCATGGGCTCGGTCATGGCTTGGGTTCGGAAGTGCACGACGTCGGTCGGATGTCGCCCTCGAGCGAGGATGTTCTCGAAGAGGGCCAGGTATGGACGGTTGAGCCAGGCGTATACATTCCCGGTTTCGGTGGGGTCCGAATTGAGGATGATGTTTTAGTCACGGCAGATGGCTGCGAAGTCCTGACGAAAAGCCCCAAGGAGTTGCTTGTCCTCCCGTAACGCCGCGCTAAAGACAGAGTCACCGGCGAAGGAGCAAACAGGCAGATTCGCCGACCACTGGACGGTGTGGGATCTGGCGTGGCCGGTGATTGCGCTGAATTCCCTTCAGGTGGTCAACAGCCTTCTGGACAGCAAGTTCGTTGGGTCGCTTGGTCCCGCATCGCTAACCGCCTCGGGCGCAGCGATCAACATCACATTTCTGTTTTTTAGCATTGCTTTTGCATTAGGAACAGCGGCGACCGCGGTCGTGAGTCGCTTCTATGGCGCGGACGACACTGTGAACATGGTGAAGGCGGCGAGGCAGAGCGTTTCGCTTAGCATCGCGTTGGGGCTGATCTCTTCTGGTGTTGCGGTGCTACTCGCACCGGTTGCAGCGAGCATCCTCGTTAAGCCTGGTGGCCCAGCGTACCAGGAGATGCTGCGGTACATTCATCCTGTGATCATCGGCATGCCGGCGGTCTTTGTGTTAAGCACGGTGGCAGCCTGCTTGCGCGCTGTGGGGGACACGCGAACGCCGATGGTTGTTTCAGGAGTTCAGATTCTTCTGCACATCGCTCTGAACTATTTGCTGATGTTTCCGACGCGCCAGCTGCCGTACTCGTTCAGCATATTCGGGTGGAACATTGTTCGAGGGACGCTTATGGTTCCAGGCGCGGACTTGGGCATCGCGGGTGCGGGGATCGCGTTCTCGATCAGCGCGTACTTTTCGGCGCTGGTGTACCTTCCGGTCGCCGGCAGGACGAAGTTGGGAGCGCTCTATCGAATTGAGACGCCGTCGCTCGACTGGGCGCGACGCATCATTCGCATTGCAGTGCCTGCGTCAATGTCATCGTTCATTCGCGTAACCAGCCTGTTCGCCTTCTCCGCTGCGCTGAAGTACACCCTCGAAGGCGAGACGGCGCTCGGCGCTATGCGCGTGGGGTTCTCGATGGAGGGAATCGCCTTCATGCCTGCGTTTGGCTACATGATGGCGGCGTCCGCGCTCGTGGGCCAGTCGTTGGGGGCGAAGAAGCCCGAGCGGGCAGAGCGCCTGGCTTGGTGCGCCACGCATCAAGCGACGCTGTTCACGGTGTTCGTTTCTGTGCTATTCCTCGTGTTTGCGCCGCAACTGTCGGCGTGGTTTGTGGACGATGCGACGCAGATGGCGCTGGCCACCTCGTTCCTACGAATCATCGCGATCACCGAGCCGCTGTTCGCGATAGCGGTCGTGTTGACCGGTGCGCATCAGGGAGCAGGCGACTCGATTCGCCCGATGTGGATGGCGCTCATCACCTCGTGGTTCGTTCGCGTTCCCGCGGTGTGGCTGTTCGCGGTCGCGCTCGGGTTCGACTCCGCCGGCGCGTGGTGGGTGATGTCGGCGACGCAGGCGGTCCACGGCGCCGCGATGATCTGGCTGTTCCGCACGGGGAAGTGGAAGAGCCAGAAGGTGTGACCGGGCAGGGCTATGACATCCGTCATGGCGCCGTCTGGTTGCGCGTGTCATAATCAAGCCATGAGTACAACCCAAAGGCGGCAACTGCGCATCCTGCCAAACCGGGTCAGTCGCCCTTCTCCCGATGCGAGAGCGACCGTCAACGTCTATCGCCCCTTCTTTCTCGCGGGTGTGTTCACGGTGTTGACTGCGGGCTGCCTGCTTGGCGCTGTGGCGCTTGCGGGCATTGCGTTCAATGCCTCTTATACGACAGGCGGCTGGATGCCCTATATCCTGGCGCACGCAAACTCACAGCTGTACGGTTGGGTTGGATTCTTCGTGATGGGCTTTGCGTTACAGCAGCATGCGCCGTCTCAAGCCAAAGTCAAGCTGTTCCATCGCCTCGCGTATGCCTCGCTGATCCTGATGGGGGCGGGGATTGCAGTTCGCTTCGTCGCCGAGCCGCTGACTGCGGTGGACCGCTCCGTTTGGATACCAGTTGGCGTGGCTTCCTGCATCGCCCAGGCTGCGGCGGTGGTGCTGTTCATCTTTAACATTGGATACACACGGCACCGGACTGGAAACGGTGTGGTTTGGCAGACGCTGCTCGTGTTCACGGCACTGACGTGGTTCGTGGCTCTTGCATTCGCTGAGCCGTTCATGTTTGCCGGTTCTCATGAGGAAGGCAGACAAGGGATTCTGTTCGTGGCTAAGTGGTTTCCGCCCTATCGCGAAGCGCAGTTCTTGGGCTTCGTGACGATGATGATCTTCGGCGTCGCGCTCGTGAAGATGAACTCTTGCTTCGGTGCGCGGCGGGCGTCGAAGAGGCTTGGCCTTCTGGGTTACGTCCTTTGGAACGGCGGGCTGCTCCTGCGGATGGGCGGGTGGGTGCATGCCTTCGACAACGACCTAGGCGCTGATTCGAGAGTTTTATATCACACAGGCAGTGTCTTGTTGCTCGCGGGTGCGATTTCGCTCGTTGCGTCGTCTAGAATGTTCGAGCCGTTGGCGGAACGTTTCTCGTCGCAGAAATTCATTCGCGCAGCTTTCGGTTGGCTGGTCATCGGGGCGGTGCTTGCGGCTTTGGAGCCCGCGCATATCGCGCTTATTGGCGAACCGTTCTCTCACGCGTACTCGGGTGCGATTCGACACGCGATCACGGTGGGTTTCATCAGCCAGATGATCGTTGGCGTAGGGATGCACGTCGTCGCTCGCATGAACGACGTCCCGCCATCCCTCGAGCGGCCGCTTTGGGCGACGTTTTGGCTGCTCAACGTGGGCAACGCGGCGCGGGTTGGCCTGGAGATTGCGACCGACTTCGCAGAGACGGCGTTTCTTCCAATGGGTGTGACCGGGTTCGTTGAGCTGCTGGGGCTGTTGCTTTGGGCGACGTATATTGTGCGCATCATGCTTCGCGGCCCGCAGCTGCCCGCGCGTGCCGCCCTTCATCACGCCGGTTGACGCTTGCTCCAAACGGAACAGAATAACGCCTGTGGCCGACGCCGCTTTTGATTGGCTGGACTACGATTTGCCGGAAGAACTCATCGCCCAGGAAGCGGTAGAGCCGAGGCATAATAGCCGCCTCTTGCTCCTTGACCCGGACGGCGGCGCTATTCGGCATCTGCACTTCTACGATCTGCCGGAGTTGCTCAGCGAAGGGGACCTTTTGGTGCTAAACGACGCACGCGTCACCGCCAGGCGGCTACAAGGTGTTAAGCTGGGGGGCGGGGCGATCGTGGAGGTGCTTCTGCAGAAGCGTGCACAGGGCGGAGACGGGGACCTGTTCCTTGCCGTCTGCAGACCAGGCAGGCGGCTGAAACCCGGCGCTCGGCTGCTGCTGGAAGAGCGTTTCGAGGCGGAGGTGGTGGCGGTCGTGCCGGATGGTCGGCGGCTTCTACGGATTCCGGAGAACGAAGGGATCGAGTCGGCTGGCGAGACGCCGCTGCCGCCCTACATACGGGCGCCTCTTCAGGAGGAGGAGCGGTACCAGACGGTGTTTGCTCGGGCACCAGGCAGCGCGGCTGCGCCGACGGCGGGTCTTCATTTCACTCCCGAAATGCTGGCACGCTTGCGAGGTTCTGGCGTGCGGACAGCATACATAACGCTGGACATCGGCCTCGATACGTTTCGCCCGATCAGCGCGGAGCGCCCGGAGGAGCACAAGATGCACGGTGAAAGTTTCACCGTTCCGGCGGAGACAGCCGATGCCGTTGCGGCTGCGACGGGTAGGATAATCGCCGTGGGCACCACGACCACGCGGACGTTGGAGTCGGCTGCGATAGGGCGCCGCTCGGTGCGGGCAGGGAGCGGTGAGACCCGCCTCTTCATCCGCCCCGGGTATGAATTCAAGGTCGTGGATGGACTGATTACGAACTTCCATATGCCCAGAACGACGATGTTGATGCTTGTAGCCGCCCTTGGAGGAATCGAAAACGTGCGGCAGGCTTACACGGAAGCCGTCCAAATGCGGTATCGTTTCCTAAGCCTTGGAGACAGCATGGCGGTGTTGAGGAGGAAAGGCAGATGACGAAGAAGGTATTGGACCCGGAAGCGTACATCGAAAGCGCATTTCTTGACGAAGACTTCGAAGAAGTAGCTGAGCCATCTGAGGATCTCGCGCCGGAGGTGGGAGCCGAGGCCACGATAGACGTCAAGACTCAGGAACGACGAGACGGTGAAGCGAAGCGCTCGCCGAACCTGGTGGTCGAAGCGGTTCGCATCGCAAACGAACTGAAGACAAAGAAGCCTGCGCACGCCACTGATACGCCTAAGGTGAAGCCGGAGCCCGTGGAAGAGGAGAAGGCTACCGTTAAAAGAGCGAAGACCCGAAAGGTGGGCCTGAACGCGCCACGCCCCCGCAGGCGGAAGAAGCCACTCGCGAAGACGGTCATCAGTTCCGACCTCGAGGCCGCGATCAAAGAAGCGCCGAAGAACTTGCAATTCCTTGCCACGCTGTTCGACGACAGCGTGACCGAGAAGTACTACACGAAGAAGTTCAAAGAGCCGCGCGAGGAGTTCATCCGGCGACTGATTGACCCCGAGTTGAACCTCGAGGAGGCGGCACGGCTGCTGGGCGTTTGCCCTGCCACAGTGCGTCGCTACACGAACCGCGGTTGGCTTGATCACCATCGAACGTCGGGCAATCAGCGGCGTTTTCGTTTATCGAATATCGTGCGCTTCGTGGAACAGTATGGACGCCACCCCGACTAAGCGAAGCCTACGCGTCGCTATATTCTCCGACAGTTACGTTCCGATCGTTAACGGCGTTTCCATCAGCGTCGAGTCGCTCGTTCACGAGCTTCGCGAGCGCGGACACTCGGTTCACATCTTCACCGCCTCGTATCGCGGTCATCGCGACGAAGACCCAAACGTGCATCGGTTTCTATCGATCCGCCTGCCGTCGGCGCCCGGTTATCCGCTTGCCATACCCCCGTTCTATCCGTGGATTCGCTCGTTTCGAAGCAGGCGGTTTGACATAATTCACACGCACACGCCGTTCACCGTCGGGTTTGTTGGTCTTCGGTGGGCGGAGTCACATGGGATACCGATCGTCAGCACATACCACACGCTCTATCAGCGCTACGTCCACTATGTGCCGTTCATCCCTCGCGCGTATTTGCTGTATCGCATCGCGAAGCACACGAACTACTACTACAACCGTTGCGCGCACGTCATAGCGCCGAGCGAGGCGGCGGAGCGATCGCTGCGAAGGCACGGCGTCCACTCGCCGGTCTCGATCATCCCGACTGGAACACCGAAACCAAAGACTTTGTCACGCGACGAAGCGCGAGAGCTGCTCGGCATGCGAGACAACGAAAAGGTGCTACTATATGTCGGTCGGGTGGCGCCGGAGAAGAATCTGCGGCTGCTGTTCGAAGCGCTTGCGAACGTCGTGGAGATGCGCCCGGAGGCGCGCTTGTGGCTGGTGGGCGACGGTCCAGCCAGGAAGGAGCTGCAGTCTCTGGCGCGGACGCTTGGCGTTGGGGACAAGGTTCGGTTCGTCGGGGCCGTGCCGAGGCGCGACGTTGATACCTACTATGTCGCCGCCGACCTTTTCGTGTTCAGCAGCATGACGGAGACCCAGGGGCTGGTCATCGGCGAGGCCATGTCGTACGGCCTTCCCGCGATCGCTGTGGACGGTGGCGGGGCCGGTGAGAACATTGAAGATGATGTGAACGGCTACACGGTGGGCAACAGTGCAAAGCAGTTCGCGGAAACCGTTGCCCGGGTGCTCAGTAACCCTTCGCTTCTCGGCCGCCTCTCCGAGGGCGCTCGGCGGAGCGTAAAGCGCTGGACCGTGGAAGACTACTGCGAAGCGGTGCTGGAGGTATACTCGGATGTTCTCGCGCGATCTGAATCCACTCCTTTAGAAGCAAGGCGCGTCTCCCCTGTTTCGCGCGTTGCCGGGCTTGAACGTGATGAGGAACCTAAGAGGGGACGCGAATGGCCGTAATCCACCCGATTCGTGAGCGGACGGAGCAATTCGAGATTCAATGGCTTTCGCCACACGCCACACGCGCCGCCGAAAGTCGCGGTAGACCAACGCCCGAAAGCGAAGATGCCGTTCGCACCGTGTTCCAGAGAGACCGAGACAGGATCCTGCACAGCAAGTCCTTTCGGCGCTTGAAGCACAAGACGCAGGTGTTCATCTCGCCTCAGGGGGACCACTACCGGACGCGCCTGACGCACACGCTTGACGTCGCGCAGATTGCGCGTACCGTCGCCCGAGCGCTCCGGCTTAACGAGGACCTCACCGAAGCGATTGCCCTCGCGCACGACGTGGGACACACACCATTCGGGCACGCCGGCGAATCGGCGCTAAACGAGGCGATTCAGGAGGTGCGCCCGGAGCGTCGATTCCGGCACTTCGAACAGAGCGTCCGCGTGTTGACCGTAATCGAGAACGATGGGAAGGGGCTGAACTTAACTTTCGAGACGATTGAAGGCGTCGGTGGGCACAGCAAAGGGGTTAACGACCTGGAGGCAGAACTGACGAAAGATTCCGTCGGCACGCTCGAAGCCGGTGTCGTCCGGGTCTCTGATCGGATCGCCTACCTCAACCATGACATCGACGATGCGTTGCGCGCGGGGTGGATTGCGTGGGAAGACGTCCCCGCCGAGGTGCAGGCTCTCGGAGACACGCACGGCCGTCGCATCGGTGCGATGGTTACCGACCTCATCGAAGCGAGCGCTGATGGCTCGGTTCTTCGCATGAGCGACCGGATGCGGCGAACGCTTGATGCAATGAAGGACTTCTTGTTCGATGCTTTCTACATGGACTACGCGCGGCGCTTCCCGGATGTCAAGAAGGCAAAGTCTCTTGTTCGAGGGCTGTTCCACTACTACGTTGAGAATCCGAGCGAGCTGCCGCCTCCCTATCAAGGGTTTGACGGTGCAGTGGACTACGTCTCCGGGATGACCGACCGCTTCGCCGTGCGCACCTTCGAAGAGTTGTTCGTTCCGAACGATTGGGACGCGAAGGGGGAAGACTGACGTAGACTCAGGGAGCGTGAGCGTCTCAAGAACATGCCTCGTTGGACCGGCCTGTTCGCCTTGCGGGAAAGGGCTCGCGGGGACGCTCGCCCTCCGTCTGGATCGGCGCGCTATTGCTTCGAGATCCCTTTTCGGTGTCACGGAGAAGGGGCGCGGAGGGCGAAGACTGATCGGCTAGAGCAACTTGCCGCGCAGCACCAGCATCGCGACCTCGAAGTAGATCACGATACCGGTTACGTCAACGAGCGTTGCCACGAACGGCGCGGATGAAGTCGCCGGGTCAAACCCCAGACGCTTCATCAGCAGCGGCAACGTCGAGCCCATAAGCGTCCCCCAGAGCACGACTCCGATCAAAGCTAGGAAGATGGTTGCGGCGAGCCACGGCCAGTGCGGCCCGTAAGCGCCCCAGATGCCCTGCCATGCCGCGATGCGGAGCGCGCCGACGGTGCCGAGGATAATCCCCAAGGCAAACCCCGCCTTCGCTTCCCGACGAACGACCCTCCACCAGTCCCTCAGTCCAAGTTCCCCAACGGCAAGCGCCCGGATGACGAGCGTCGCTGCCTGCGAGCCGCTATTCCCTCCCGAACTGATGATGAGCGGCACGAAGACTGCGAGCACTAACGCGCGCGCAATCTCCTCTTCGAAGCGACTCATCGCCGTCGCCGTCAACATCTCCGAAAGGAACAGAGCCATCAGCCACCCAGCACGCTTGCGAATCAGCACCCAAAACGGGGTCGCCATGTACGGCACGTCGAGCGCCTCGACGCCGCCCGCCTTCTGGAAGTCCTCGGTTGCTTCTTCTTCCACGACGTCCAGCACATCGTCAAGCGTAACGATGCCCAGCAGTACGCCCTGCGAGTCCACGACGGGTAGAGCTACGCGAACGTGCTTGCGAAAGACCTCAACCGCCTCTTCTTGGTCCATGTCAACTGGCAGGGAGACCACCGGGCGCCCGTGCATCAGGCCCTCGATCACCGTCTGAGGCTCCGCTGCCACAAGCTCGGCAAGCAAAAGGTCTGCAACCAAGTGACCGCCCCTGTCAACCACGTACAAAACGTTTGCCGTCTCTGCTTTAACGTAGTAGTCGCGCACTTGCTGCAGTGCCCGGCTGACAGCCCAGTCCGGCTGCACCATGATGTACTCGGGAGTCATGAGGCGACCGACTGAAGACTCCGGATAGCCCAACAGTTGTAGGGCGATGCGCCGCTCTTGCGGCGAGAGGAGATTGATCAACCTCTGGGTAACGCGTCCTGGTAGGTCCTCGAGGACGCGTGTTCGGTCGTCGGGCGCCATGCTGTTGAACAGTTCGGCGAGTCGCTCGTCGGTGAGCGATTGCAGGAGTCGGTCGCGGTGCTCGGGGTGAAGTTCAGAGAACGCGTCGCTGGCCTTTTCGCGCTCGAGGAGGCGAAGGACGAAGATGCCTTTGGCGTCGTCCAGTTGGTTGACGAGTTCAGCGACCTCGCCTGCGGAGAGTGACTGCAACTCGTCCTTTAGGGCTCGCAGGTTAGTCTTCTGAATGAAGAACTGGAGGTCGTGCTCCTGCAACGCCTCCACCGTTGCCCAGTGCAGTCGCGTGGCTTCCGGCTGGCTCATTCGCGACGCGCAGTATAGCCATCGCGCTCCCTGGCGCGCCGGTCTGAGAGGTTGTCCGGTTATCCCGGTGGCCAAGTCATCTGTCTGCCACCAAGGACGTGAACGTGCAGGTGGTCCACGGTTTGACCGCCGTGTTGTCCGCAATTGATGACGAGCCGGTAGCCTGCGCGGTCCACTCCTTCCGAGTGTGCCACCTCTTTTGCGGCAAGTAACAGCGCGCCAAGGTCGTCATCTTCGGTCGCTTCATGCAGGCTGTAGATGTGCCGTTTCGGGATGACCAGGACGTGCGTAGGCGCTTGGGGGTTGATGTCCCTGAAAGCGAGCACAGAGTCCGTCTCGATCACCTTATCACACGTAATCTCGCCGGCGGCAATCTTGCAGAAGATGCAGTCCATCGCACCGATTATCCCCGTTCTTGCGCACGGCGGGCCGCTCTCTCAGCATGAAACTCACGCACCAGCCGGGCGACCTCTTCCGCGTAACGGCGCGCGCTGCCTCGACTCCTCTCGACGACCCGCCTGCCCGCGTCGCCCATCTTCGCCCGGAGGGCTGGGTCGGCGAGTAGTGACTGGACCGCGGAGCGCAGTGTCGTCTTGTCCTCCGCGACGACGGCAGCTCCCTCTCGCAGCGCTTCGTCAAACGCTGAGCGAAAGTTGAACATGTGCGGCCCGCAGACAACCGGGACGCCTGCCGCCATCGGCTGGG
>PSLA01000006.1:0-36493 GCA_040289295.1 Armatimonadota bacterium | reverse complement strand
AGATTCTGGCCTCCAAGCTTCGAGAAACCGCCGCCCACGACTGCGACGTCTGCACCGACATATGCGCCCGAGAGTTCACCAAGCGTGTCGAGGACGACAAACGGCTTTTCGAGTTCCCCGAGAGAACGCCTTCCCACATCAAAACCGTGCTCCTTCGCTGCCTTGGCCACTTCTTCGGCGCGCTCGATGTGCCTCGGAGCGAACAGTATCCTTGCCTCTATTCCAGCTAGCGCTTCGATCACCAAGCGCTCTTCCTCCTCACCGCGGGCGCTTCCGACGACGATGAGCGGCTCGCCGTCACGCAAGTTCATTAACGAGCGCAGCGAGATTGTCCCTTCTTCGCGAAGCGCTTCGTCGAACTTGCAGTTGCCGACGACTCGCACGGTGCGTGCACCCAGCGAGCGCAAACGCTGCGCGTCTACTTCGCTCTGCGCCAGGCACTCGTCCACCCGCTCCAACATGGCGCGGTAGAAAAATCGGAGCCATCGCGCTTGCCGGTAACTCCTGTCGGAGACGCGCGCGTTCAGAAGGCATGTGCGAGCGCCAATGCTCTTCGCCGCAGTGAGGAAGTTCATCCAAAGCTCCGTTTCCATCACGGCAACGACCGCCGGTTCGACCCGCAACATTGCGTTCACGCAGAAGCGAGGGATGTCCAGCGGGAAGTAGTACACCGCGTGTGCCAACTCCCCAACCAGGCTCCGTGCGACGCCGTAGCCGGTGCTCGTCGTTACGGTGAGGACGACCTCGTAGTCTGGAAGAAGCCGGCGTAACTCGGTCAGGATCGGTTCCGCCGCTCGCACCTCGCCAACGCTCACGGCGTGCAGCCAGATGCGCTTTCTGTCGCGCTTGCGCTTGATGTCGTAGTCTCCTGCTCGCTCGCGCCATTTTGGGAGTTGCTCTCGCCTCTTCGCTCGCAGCCACATCCACGGCACCCACAGCGGCGCAAGGAGAACAATCAGCGCGTTGTAGAGCAGCCAGATCAGAGGGCGAGCTCCTCCTCTGCGCGGCGTTCGGCTTCGTCGAGTGCGTTCTTTAGTTCCGCCGCCAAGCGCTCCAATTCGCGGTCGTCGGCATTAGGAGGGACGCGCAGCGGCTTGCCCAAGACGATGACTGCCCTTGCGAAAGGGAGCGGGATCATGTAACGATCCCAGGAGCGTGCGAAGGCACATGGCTTTGCGGCAGCGCCTCCGGGAATGATGGCGGCTCCCCCAGCCACAGAATCCCTTGCTGCACCTCGCGCGACGGGCCCCGTGGCCCATCGGGCGTGAAGACGAACGTCTCGCCTTCTTTGAGCAGACGGACGCATTGCACGGCTGCTCTCGCTCCACCGCGTTTGGTGCTGCCACGAATGGTTCGGAAGCCGAAGCGTTGGAAGATGCCGTTCTGCATCTCGCCGTCGCGGGAATGGCTGACAAGCGCCCACCACCCCTTGCGTTGCCATCGCAGAGCAGCGAGAAACGTGCGACCGTGCCAGCCAGCAACGATGCGTCCACCTTGGATTTGGAATAGGTTCTCGTTCTCGCCGAGCACTCGCAAGCGCAACGTGAACCCGATCAGGCGAGCGACCGAGTAGACGAGCAGAGCCAGAAATCTGGGTCGGGCGGCGCGCCACCGCAAGCGCATGGGCGAAGTTTAGCAGCAGTGGTTGTTTCCACCCGATCCTTCAAGATCTTCGCGGGAGGCGAGCGTCCCCGCGAGCCCTTTCCTCGCGGGGCGGTCAGCCCGGCAGCGAAGAGTGTTCGCGAGACGCTCACGTTTCCTCAAGATAGCCGCGAGCGCATGGGCGAAGTTTAGCAGGAGCGGGTATTTTCATCCCGATGCTTCGAGGAGTCGTTGCGTGCCGCTGATATCGACGGTTGGCAGGCGTTCGCTTCGCAGCCGGCTGGCGCTGGGGATAGTGTATCTCCTTTTGTGCGCCGGAGGAGTAACGATGGTCTATCCGTTCCTCCTCATGGCAGCCACCGGCGCGAAAGGACCGACCGACCAGTACGACCAGCGCATCATCCCAGCTTATTGGAACGACGAGCAGGAACTCTTCCGCAAGTTCGTTGACGACAAGTATGCGGGCAAGATCGAGCAGGCAGGTTGGTTCTATGGTGAAGGAGTCGCGCTGGCCTTGATGTCTACGGAGCGCGTCGAGAACCCTCCGCGTGTGCATCCTTTGAACGACGACGATGCAAAGCGCTTCGAGCGCTTGCTCATGGATCTGCCGCTTGACCAGTGGGAGGTTGGCTTTCAAACTGGCGCGGGGCGCATCTCTTCGCGACTCTTGCTTCGATATCAAGAATTCGTACGAGAGCGATACGGCAGTGTAGAGGCTGTCAACGAGGCGTACATGGAACAGAACGCTGTGTTCCAGACAGTGCAGCCACCGAGAGAACTGTATCGAACTAAGACTTGGGAACCGAAGCAGGATAGGAAGTGGAAAGAGTGGTTGCAGTTCAAAGCGTCTCTGCCCGCAGAGTTTCGCATTCCGATCACGGTGCGCAGCCAGTGGCAGGAGTTCCTTCGCGCGCGGTTCCGAAACCGGATTGACCAAGTCCCGGACAGCATTCGCGGCAACGCAAGTGAGTTCGCCGGCATCGCGCCTGCGCCCGGAAACGCCCTGTATGAAGAGTTTCTTCGCGAAGCGCTACCGCAGCGGTTCCGTTTCTCCTCGCCGGACGAGCAGTGGAAACGCTTGACCGGTGAGGACACCCTGCCCGTCGCTCAGTTCGACGCGTGGTTTGCTTCAAAGAACGCCTCGGCGCTCAAGCGTGAGTACACGGGGCGGAACTACGCGACGATAATTGACTACGTCGCTTTGCATGGGCGCGCGGTGTGGAACACCATCATTTTCTGCCTGCTGGCGGTCGTTACGCAGCTGATAGTGAACCCCCTTGCGGCGTGGGCGCTGTCACGCTATGCTTTGCCGGCGACGGGGAAGATTCTGCTGTTCCTGCTCGCGACGATGGCGTTTCCTGCGGAGGTTACGATGATTCCGTCGTTCCTTCTGTTGAAAGACCTTGGCTTGCTGAATACGTTCGCCGCGCTCGTCCTGCCCACCGCCGCAAGCGGCTACAGCATCTACTTGCTGAAGGGTTTCTTCGACAGCCTGCCGAAGGACCTCTTTGAGAACGCCTCGCTGGAGGGCGCCGGCGAGGGCACGCTGCTGTGGAGGATTACCGTGCCGCTCACGAAGCCGGTGCTTGCTGTCATTGCGCTGACGGCGTTCATGGGAGCCTACGGCGCTTTCATCTATGCGTTCCTTGTGGCGCAAGACGAGCGGATGTGGACGCTGATGGTCTGGATCTACCAGTTGCAGAACCGCGCGCCAATGTCGGTGATGATGGCGGCGTTGACCCTAGCCGCGATTCCGACGCTGGTCGTGTTCTTGTTCGCTCAGCGGGTCATTCTCCGAGGCATCATCCTGCCGGGCGAGAAGTAGCGCTCAATCTGCCGCTGCTGCCGATGGAACAGAATATGCGCCATGCAGGACCTCTCCTGGGTCGCGAAGCTCCTCATCTACAGCGGTCTCGGCCTCGCCGCGCTGGGCGCGCTGATTCTGCTGTTCTCGCGCATTCCCGGCCTGAGAATCGGTAGGCTGCCGGGCGATATCTACATCCAGAACGACGGATTCACCTTCTACTTTCCCCTGGTCACGATGCTGCTGATCAGCGGAGTGCTCACGTTGTTGATCTATCTCTTCAATTTACTGCGCAAATGATTCGACTCGTTACCTTCGACGCCGCCGGCACCTTGATCGAGCAGCGGTTAGACCCGGGAGCGCTCGCCGCGCGAATCGTCCGCGAGCACGGCGGTGATGTGTCGGAGGAATGCGGCAGCCGCACCTACTACGACATCCAAGAGAGATTTCGCGAGGAGCGCGAACTCGCCGAGCACCTGCAGGATCGCCAGCGTATCCGCGCCGTCTGGATGGCGATGGTCGAGGCGTGGACGCAGGAAGTAGGGGCAAGAGGCATGCCCGCAGCCGAACTCCTCGACGAGTTCCTCAGGCGTTCGTTCTCAGGCGAAGGGCACGCGTTTGCGCTTTATGAAGACGTGCTGCCCACCCTCGACGAGTTGGACTCGATGGGTGTCGCCACGGGCGTCATCAGCAACTGGGATCATACGCTTCACCTCACCCTGAAGCGGCTGGGCGTAAGCGAACGTTTCGCCTTCGCCATCGCCTCGCTGGAATTCGGAGCAGAGAAGCCCGACCCGCGCATCTTCCGTCACGCGCTTGAGCGCGCCGGCGTGGAGCCGAACGAGGCGCTGCACGTCGGCGACAGCGTCGAGGATGACTATCGAGGCGCCCTCGACTCAGGGCTTCGTGCGGTGCTGCTGGACCGCACGGCTGGCGAACCCCCCGAGGACGGCATCCGCTCGCTCCTCGATCTGCCGCGCTTGATCAAAGCGTGGGGTTAGCCCTACGTTTCGTCGCCGGTAGGAACGATGCCCGAGGCTTCGACTATGAGCACGATCGCCCGCTCGGGGGCGCGCTCGGTAAGCGACGCTTCACGGCGCGCCGTGCCCTTGCCACTTTTTTGCCTTCACCGGTGTCGCTGATTCTGCCGAGTCTTGCCGGACGTCGTGTCGGCAGCAGGCACGCCCCGCCCACGCCCCACCGGCAGGAACGGTTTCAATTCGAATGGGGTTTAATCTACCGGGAGTCGGTCGGACGGCGGCCCCGGCCTCGGCTGGGGAGGAAAGTCCGGGCTCCGCAGGGCAAGGCGCCGGGGGCAACCCCGGGCGGAGCGATCCGACGGAAAGTGCCACAGAAACCAGACCGCCCGCCTTCGCCACGGCGGAGGCGAGCAAGGGTGAAAAGGTGGGGTAAGAGCCCACCGGCGCGCTCGGCAACGGGCGCGGCCGGGCAAACCCCGCCTGGAGCAAGGCCGAATAGGGGAGCAACGCGGTGGCCCGCCGCGCTCCCGGGTAGGCCGCATAGATAGATCGCCGCACAAAGACAGAACCCGGCTTACAGACCGACTCCCATCCGGCGCTGAGTGGTGCGCCCAGCGCAACCTTCACGGGAGGCGCTGCGAAATCGGTTAGGGTAAAGGGATGCGACAAATGGAGCGAACACCCCCGACGCCCAGGGAGCGTGAGCGTCTCGCGAACACCCTTCATTTCATTGGCTGATCGCATTGCGGGAAAGGCTCGCTGGGACGCTTGCCCTCCCTCGGGAAGCCGGGTCACTGAAGCCTACACCCGAGGTCATTCCGCTGCCCTTCCCTGAAGCGGAAGAGGGACGGGTGGCGGCCTCCGAGCCTGTTATTCCCTCCGCGTAGGCGGCTGTGGACCGAAGAAGCGGGCATTTGCCTCCGGCTTCAGGTCGTTCATCAGCTCCTCCACAAGCGCTCGCGCCTCACTTTCGAAGAAGAACGCGCCAGTCACCTCGCCTTGCCAAATGTCTTGAATGACCCACCGCGGCACGGGCAGGAACACGATGCGCTCTGGTGGAGTGATTCGCACCGACAGCACAGTCGCGCTTGTCGCCGGGTCGGGGAAAACGAACTCGCAGATGACCGCGTCCGGCTCGAAGTGCGTCGAGCCCACTTGCGGCTGCTCTTTATCCAACGCCTCCTTTAGGGTCTGGGCGTCGTACTGGCCCTCGGGCGGCGGGTTACCTTTCAGAAGGCTTTCGAAGATGCCCATTTTTCTCTCAGCGGCCCACTCGGATAGTTTCATCATGCGGTAAGGATACTTGGGACCTACTGAAGTGTGCGTGCGTGGTAAACTGTGCGTCTGCGGGGAGATGCCCGAGCGGTCAAAGGGAGCAGACTGTAAATCTGCCGGCTGATGCCTACGCAGGTTCGAATCCTGCTCTCCCCACCATGCTTGAGCCTTTGTAGCTCAGAGGTAGAGCATCCCCTTGGTAAGGGGAAGGTCACGGGTTCGATTCCCGTCAAAGGCTCCATTTCGCCACTGTAGTCCCTTTTAGGGCCTGGGTATAACGTTACAGCCCATGTATGGCTGCAGGGCGTCCGGTACGGCGACCGAGCCGTCGCGTTGCGCGTACGTCTCGAGCAGAGCCGCCATCAACCTTGGCAAGGCGACGCCGCTCGCGTTGAGCGTGTGGACGAAGTCCGGTCGTTCGCCGTGTCCAGGGCGGTATCGAATATTCGCCCGTCGCGCCTGGAAGTCGGTGAAGTTGCTCACGCTGCTCACCTCGAGGTACTTTTCGACGCCGGGCGCCCAGACCTCGAGGTCGTACTGCTTCGCGTTGGAGAATCCCATCTCGCCTGTGCACATAAGCGTAACGCGGTAGTGAAGTCCAAGCGCGCGAAGGACGGACTCCGCGTCTTCGCGAAGCGTCTCGAGTTCGTTGTAACTCGTTTCAGGGCGGACGAACTTAACCAGTTCCACTTTGTCAAACTGGTGAACTCGTAGCAGGCCGCGCGTGTCACTTCCGGCTGCGCCCGCTTCGCGTCGGAAGCAACCCGAGAACGCAGCGTAGCGAATCGGCAGGTCGTCTCCGTCGAGGATCTCGTCTTGGTGAAGGTTTGTAACGGGGACCTCGGCGGTCGGAATCAGGAAGAGGTTGTCGCGCTCCAGCCAGTACAGGTCGTCTTGGAACTTCGGCAGCTGCCCTGTGCCCACCAGGCTCTTCCGGTTGACCACATACGGCGGATACACCTCGGTGTATCCGTTCTGCTTGGTTTGGAAGTCGAGCATGAAGTTAATGAGTGCGCGTTGGAGTCTTGCGCCAAAGCCGGTAAAGACGAGGAAGCCACTGCCTGTCACCTTCGCACCACGGGCGAAGTCAACCAGTTGGAGCTCTGTGGCGATGTCCCAGTGCGGTCGCGGTTCGCGCGCGAGTGTCGGTTTTTCTCCCCATTCAGTAACAATTTGGTTCCGGTCTTCGGTATCACCTTCGGGAACGCTATCGTGGGGGAGGTTGGGGAACTGTAATTCAAGCTCTCGCAGCGCTTCGTCTTTTTTACGTAGAGATTCCTCTATTGTTTCGATGGACTGCTTCAGCCCTGACGCTTGGGCGCGCATGCGGTCTGCCGCGGGCCTATCGCCACTTCGCATCAGCTCGCCCACCTGGCGGCTCACGGTGTTGAGCTTCGCTCGGCACTGTTCGACCTCAGTAAGCAGCTCTCTCCAAGTACGGTCAAGTTCAAGGAACTCCTCGATGGGCACTTCGATGCCCTTTTTGCGCGCCAATTCGCGCACGCGGTGGGGCTCCTTCCTGATGAGTTGGCGATCTAGCACGGCGATGTCTTACCCGCTCGGCGCTATGCGTTGAGCGATTCCGCCTTCTGGACGTCTAGCTTCATTGGGAGCTCGACGTGGAAGGTAGACCCAACGCCGACCTCGGACTCAGCCCACACCCTTCCGAGGTGAATCTGCTCCACAAGGTGTTTAACCAGATACAGACCAAGGCCAGTGCCATAGATCTTCCGGTTGTCCTCTGTGTGCACTCGATGGAATCTATCAAACACCTTCGGAAGGTGGTCTTTCGGTATTCCGATCCCCTGGTCCTGAACGGCGAGGTGAACCTTATCGTCCGACGCTTCCAGCCTTACCCTTATCTGTCCACCATCGGGTGAGTACTTGATTGCGTTGCTAATCAGGTTCGTCAAAACCTGGTCAATCTTGTCCTCATCTGCAATGATGGTCGGAAACTCTTCCGGCGCTTCCAGAATCAGTTGGTGCCGGTTTGATGCTTGCTGTTGAATCAAAACAACCTTCTGAGCAAGGCGCTTCAGATCAACTTCCGCGTAGTGCGGCTTCAGGCTCTCGCCCGCTTCGATTCGAGCAATGTTCAGCAGATCGTTGATCAGCCGCGTCAGCCGGTCGCACTCATGGTCAATGATGACGTAGAACTCTCGCCGGTCCTCTTCGGGAAAGCTGTCGTCTGCAAGCAGCGTGCTGATGAAGCCTTTGATCGCCGTAAGCGGAGTCCGCAGTTCATGAGACACCGTCGCCACGAATGCGCTTTTCATGCGCTCGATGTTTTTCAGCTCCGTAACGTCGTTCAATATCGCCACAGTTCCAATCTGTCGACCGTCCTCAGCACGTACCTGCGCAGCCTGAACGTGAAACACCCGCTCGTGCCCGTCGGTTACGATCGAAATCTCGATCGCCGGCGCCGTCTCTCGCCCCGCTGCCGTGTCCTCGATCAGTTGCTGCACCGCCTCGCTTGCGACGACGTCCCGAAAGTCCTTGCCCACGCTCTCTCCCTTAGGGTCGAAGATGGAGCGAGCGCTCGCATTCATCTGTAGTATTCGCCCATCCGGGCTAATCAGCACCAATCCCGCATACAGGCTCTCGATCGTGTGAAGAAGCTCTTCCTTCTCTTCTACAATCTCTTGGTACATCCGGAGGTTGGAGATGACCGCCGCGGCGCTCTTCGCCATCCGCTCAAGAAGACGCACGTCCTCTTCCGCAAACTGCTCCCCATGACGCTTGTTGAACGCGTGAAGAACACCGATCGTCGTCCGATCAATCACACGGTTCTCTTCGTCACGCTTCTCAATGACAAGGGGTACCGTCACGCCGTTCGTAACGTGAAGTATCGAAAAAGGGTCCTCCGCTGCTGCCTCATCACGCACAGGGTCCGAAAAAATGATCGGCTTGCCTTCCCGGAACACTTTGCCAGACACACCGTGAGTTGCGCGTAACCGGAACATGCTGAGCATATCCTCGTCCACGCCGTACGCAGGCGGGATTCCCATGAGTTCGCCTGTCTCGCGCTCAAAGAACATCATCACAACCTTGTCTGCCTGGAGGATCATGGCGATCCGGTGCACCAATCGCCTGAGCGTGGTATCAAGTTCTGTAATAGGCGCGGCTTCCACGGCCGCGTCCGCAACTGGTCTGGCGGCCATGCGATGAGTTTTGAGGTCTTCAACTTCGCGCTCTCGTTCGGCGAGCGCTTGCCGGAGTTCAACCACCATCCGACGAAGTTCCTCAGGCGTTAGGTTGTCAAGACTCTCAAGCTCCATAGGTGTGTGCATATCCTCGTGCTTTGACGGCGAAAAGCCGCCAAGCGTTCAATTATACCGAGGACGGGCGCGCTTGAACCGGCATCCTCGCCTGGTCGGCTCCGGCGCCGGTCGGCTATACTGTGTTCTGTAACGCGCACATCATGAGTTCCCGGCTTGCAGAAATACCGATTCTGCTGGTGGACAGTCCTCTGTTGCCGCATGAGCTGCTCCCCCTCCGCCTGAGTGACGCCGCCAGCATCGAGATGCTTGAGCATTGCCAACGGGACGGCGTTCCGTTCGGCGTTTGCTTTTTGCGCGAGGGAGGCGACGACGAGCCCATACCGTGTCTCATCGGTTGCACCGTGCGAATCGTGCAGCAGTCAGTAGGTGAGGACGGCGCGCTGAACGTCGTTTTGGCGGGAGAGGATCGCTTCCGCATCCGAAGTTTGAACCGCACCGCAAGGAGGTACCTTGTCGCCCGAGTGGAGCCGCTTGTAGACGACCCGTGGGAGTACTGTCCGCAAACCGACTGGCTGCTCACCCAAGTGCGCGACGCGTTCCGCATGTTCCTCGACGTTCGGTTCGGCTGCCCGGAGCTTCGCATCGAGGTTGCGTTTCCCGACGACCCATGCACGCTGTCGTTCGCTGTGGCGTCGTATCTGTCTTTAGATCCATTGCACAAACAACGCATGCTGGAAAACACAAACATCGAGGAACGACTTTCCGAAGTGCTTCGCCTGCTCGAAGCGGAGGCGCTCGCCAGTGTTCAAACGGCGCGCACAACCGTCGAGGAGTTCGCCGCGCTGATCAATCTGAACTGACCTGCACAGGGTTTACTCGATTCTCGCTTCCGTGTCTGTTTACGCCTCTGTGCCTGTTTACAGGGAGGGCGAGCGTCCGCGCGAGCCATTTTCCGCGGGGCGGTCGGCGCCGAGGTCAGTTGTGCAACAAGAAAGGTGTTCGCAAGACGCTCACGCTCCCTATTTGATGCCGGTCTCAGCCATCTCGATTGCTCGCATTACCGCGCGCGCCTTACTGCGGCACTCCTCCCACTCTCGCTCTGGCACACTGTCGAACACGATTCCAGCACCTGCTTGCACGTGCGCCAGGCCGTCCTTGAGGAAGACCGTGCGGATTGCAATTGCCATGTCCATGTCGCCGTTGAAGCCGAAGTACCCGACAGCGCCGGCGTAGCAGCCGCGTCTTGTCGGCTCCAGCTCTTCGATGATCTCCATCGCCCGCACCTTCGGTGCACCGGAGACTGTGCCTGCCGGAAAGCAAGCGCGAAAGACGTCAAAGGCGTCCATCCCCTCACGCGCAATGCCGGTTACGTCGCTCACAATGTGCATCACGTGGCTGTAACGCTCAACGATCATGAAGTCGTTGACGCAAACGCTGCCCGGCTCGGCGATGCGTCCGATGTCGTTTCGCCCCAGGTCAACAAGCATAATGTGCTCGGCGCGCTCCTTCTCGTCCGCAAGCAGCTCTCGCTCCAACCTTTCGTCTTCCTCTTGGGTTGCGCCCCGCGGTCTCGTGCCGGCGATTGGGCGCACGCGCACTCGGCGATCCTTCAGCGTTACCAGAACCTCGGGCGACGCGCCCACGACGTCGTAGTCGCCAAAACGCAGCAAGTACATGTACGGCGAAGGATTGAGGCTGCGCAAAGCGCGGTACAGCGTCAGCGGATGCGCATGGACTGGCGCGCTGAATCGTTGGCTGATTACCATTTGCACTCCGTCTCCGGCGCGGATCAATTCGATCGTCTTTCTCACCGCCTCTTCGTAAGCGTCGCGGCTCACGTTCGAAGTAAAGTGTGGAACCTCGCCGCGATGCTGTGGCAGAGCAGGCAGAGGCGCCCGCAATCGCTCGACGACGGAAGAGATCTCCGCCACCGCACGGTCGTAACTGCCCGGCTGGTGGTCTGCGTGGCTGATGACGAGAATGCGATTGCGCGCGTGGTCAAATGCGACGATCGTCTGACAAAGGAGCATCGCAACGTCGTCGCACTCGAGGTCGTCTATGGTCATGTCCGGCAATCGCTCGAAAAAGCGAACAATGTCATACGACAGCATCCCCACTGCGCCGCCCGTGAACGGCGGCAGTCCTTCGACGCGCGCGTAGGCTCTGTCCTGAACAAGAGAACGCAGGACGTCGAGGGGCGTCTGGTCATCCAGCAGCTGCACGGCCTCGCCGTCCAAAAGGCCCGAGCGCCCACGCGTTCGGAGGAAGCGGGCAGCCCCCGCGGACGCACCATCCGACGAAGTTTCACTCTGTGCACCGATGAAACTCCACCTTGCCAGCGACTCGCCACCCGTTACCGACTCGAGCAGAAAACTGCGCGACCGGTCGTGGGCGAGTTTCCAATAGGCGCTGGTGGGCGTCTCAAGGTCGGCGAGCAGTTCGGTATAGACCGGCACCCGCCTTCCGCCTCGTGCGAGCCTCGCTACTTCCTGTCGATCGGGTCGGAGCATCGGATGGAGTATAGTCGCCACGCGCCGATCCAACGAGGGCTTTCCCGAATTCTCGAAGCGATCATCCTCGGGTCTCGGCGAGCGAGGAAGTGCAGTGGCCGCAGCGAGTAGCTCCGATCGGAATCTCCATCTTGCAGAACGGGCATGTCTCGGTGGTTGGCGCGGGAACAGGAGCATCCTGGGCGCGAAGGCGCTGCAGCCGGTTCATCGCTCGGACAACCAGGAACAAGACGAAAGCGACGATAAAAAAACTGATCACGGCGTTAACAAACAGCCCGTAGTTGAGTGTAACCGCACCAACCTTCGACGCTTCCTCGATTGTCGTATAAGGACCCGGAACGTTCCCCTCGCGTAGCACAACAAACTGCTTTGAAAAATCGACCCCGCCGGTGATCAAGCCGATGACCGGCGTTAGGATATCTTTCACAAGAGAGTTTACAATGGACGTAAACGCGGCGCCGATGACGAAGGCGACCGCTATGTCCACCATGTTGCCCTTCAACGCGAACTGCCTGAATTCCTTCAGCATCTTTCGCACCCGCGCCTGTTCTACTCTAAATGAATGGGCCGGCTTAACGCCCGCCCGGGCATCTTATCACGCCCTCGCACGGCCCTACGTGCCCGCGTGGGGCAGAATGGCGGCCGAGCGGCCCGCCCTGAGGAAGGCTGCCGGCCCTCGGCAACCGACTGAACAAGCGCAGGGTGGGGTGCACGGCGCGATTCGGCGTCGTTCTTTCATGGCATACTCGTGGAAAGCGGGATAATTTGCGCAACGCAGGCAGCCTCCCGCCAATAGTATAATGCTAACCAGCGGACGAGGAGCGCTCCGACAACCATGCGAAGATTTTTCTACTGGCTCAAGGCTCTATTCAACCGCATGATGAATCGGCTTGAAGACCCGGACGTCATGCTCGACCAGGCGCGCCGAGACATGCAGGAGGCGCTGCGCGACAACAAGGAGAAGGCCGTCCAGGCCATCACCCAGCGCAACAACCTGCAGGCGATGGTCAATGAGCACAGTCAGAGGGTTACCCAACTGGAGCAACAGGCGGTCATGGCGCTGAAGCAAGGCAATCGGGACCTCGCTCGGCAGTTCCTTCGAGAGAAAGCAAACTATGCCGCCACGCTCGAGAGCCTCAAGACCTCCCTTGCGCAGGCGAACGAGACCGTTGAAATGGTTAAACTTGCCATTCGCCGCCAGGAGGAGGAGACGAGGAAGAAGACCGCCGAGGCGCTTGCAATGAAGGCGCAATACAAACAGGCGCAAATCGAGACCTCGATCAACAAGGCGCTCGAGGGGTTTACGACCGAGGCTCAATTCGGTACGTTTGAAGCCGCCGCCGAGCGCATCCGCGACGCGCGAAGCGAAGCCTCCGCCCGCCAAGAGATGATGCAAGCAAGCATCCAAGGCAAGATCATGCAGATGGAGGACCAGGCAATCGACTATCAGGCGGAGGAGGAGTTGAAGCAACTCGAGGAGCGCCTGGGCCTCTCATCGGCGGGCGAGACCCAGCCGCAGACTGTCGAGGCCACGGGGGACGTTGAATCGGAATTGAACGAATTGGAGCAACGGCTCAACCAGTCACAACAATCGGAGGGGTAGCCGTCTGATGGTCGGCATCGCGGCGGTCGCACTCGTTGGGCAAGGCCTTGCGGCTGACCTCCGCGTCATCCTCTCCGCGCCCGAACTGAAGGGCGTCGTCGTGTCGGCGCACGCCGTCGAACTGAACGGCGGGGAGCTGTTCGCCTTCTCGCCGAATCGCTCCCTACTGCCCGCCAGCACGATGAAGCTGTTCACCGCGGTCTTCGTACTGGAGACCCTGGGCGCGCAGTACCGCCCGCGGACGACCGCGTGGCGGCACCGCGGTACGGTCTACCTGCAAGGGGGAGGCGACCCGGGCCTCACTGTGGAGGAACTTCTGTGGTTGGCTCAAGTGCTCGAGGTGCGCCCCGAGGAGGACGCCCTCTTCGACGATAGCCTGTTCGGAAAGGGGCGTATCGGGCCGGGCTGGGATGTAGAAGACCTGCACCGGGGGTATGCCGCGCAAGTCTCGCCGCTGACGGTGAACGGCGGAAAGGCGACTCTGATGGCGACCGCCGGTAAGGCGTGGCTCGAACCGAGGAACTTCGGCGTCCGAATCATGGGCACAATCGCCGCCGGGGCTGGTGAGGTGAACTTCGCGCGAGACCCAGGTTCCTGGACGCTTCGCGTGTGGGGGCGCGCACCCGAGGGCGAGGTTGTGCGAGTCGGCTCGATCAGCCTGCCCGACCCCGGCCTTTGCGCCGCTCGGATTTTTCACGCACGCGCGGAGCGAGCCTTGGCGTTTGAGACTCCTCGCACGCTGATTTCGGCTGACTCCCCCGGGGTGCGGTATCCGATCGGAGCGGTGGGGGAGGAGTTGGTCTTCATCGAGCCACGCACGGTCTCGGAGTTGCTTGCACGTGTACTTCAGGACAGCGACAATGCTTACGCTGAAACGCTGCTGCGCCTTGCCGCGGTTCACCACCAAGGCAACGGCGAGTGGTCGGCTGCAGCCAAGGCGATGGAAGGGTTCGCTCGGCGAATTGGTATCGCAGGCGGTGAGCTTCGGGTGGCGGATGGCTGCGGCCTCTCCCGCCAGAACCGCGTCTCGGCGAAGGCACTCACGACCCTCTTACGGTTCGCCGCGGCGCGGCCGTACTTCGAAACTCTGCTCGAACGGATGGCACGTCCCGGGGTGGGAACACTCAAGAAGCGGTTGGATGGCGTAGCCGTGTCTGCGAAGACCGGAACGATGTCAGGCGTTTCCACGCTTGCGGGTATCGTAACGGCGGCAGACGGCAGAAAGGTCGCCTTCGCCGTCATGATGAACGGGCTTTCGTCAACCGCGGCGGCGCGTCGGGCGCAGGACGCCTTCGTTACCCGTCTGTCGCTTGGAGAGAACAGTGCTGCAAGAGGGAGAGCGGTTTCCGGACTTTGACCTGCCCGACCAGAACGGTGAGCGCGTACGGCTCGTCGACCTGCTTGGGTCACCGTTTGTCGTCTACTTCTATCCGAAGGACGACACGAGCGGCTGCACCGCCGAGGCATGTGGCTTTCGCGATAAAATGCTTGACCTGCCGATTCCACTTCTTGGCGTCAGCCCTGACTCCGTTGAGAGCCACAAACGTTTTGCTTCGAAGTACAACCTTAGCTTTCGTCTGCTCGCCGATACCGAGCGCTCCCTCATTGATGCCTGCGGGCTGTGGGTCGAGAAGAGCATGTATGGGCGGAAGTACATGGGCGTTAACCGAAGCACGTTTCTGGTGGGCGAAGGGGGCGAGGTTCTAAGGGCTTGGCACAACGTGAAACCGGCAACTCATGCCGAAGAGGTAGCAGAGGCGATTCGTGAGATTCTCAACTAAGGTCATTCGCGTCGGACAGGACCCGCAGCCACCCCACTTTCCGGTGATACCGCCGCCCATGCAATCGGCGACCTTCTATTGGCCGGACCCCGACAACCCTCCCGAGTTCGACTACACGCGCGCGGGCAACCCCACGCGGCATGCCCTTGAGCAGGTGTATGCGGCGATCGAGAACGCCAAGTACGGCCTTGCTCAAGCAACAGGAATGGCGGCAATTACGACTGCATGCTCGCTGCTCCGCCCGGGCGACCACTTACTCGCGCCGAGTGATATCTACGGCGGAACGTACCGGCTCTTTGAGACGTTCCTGAAGCCGATGGGGATTGAGGTCACGTACGCTGTTGCCACCGACCCCGACGCCTTCTCTGCTGGCGTTAAGAGCAACACGCGGATGGTTTGGCTGGAGACGCCGACAAACCCCACACTTCAGATTGTGGATTTGGAACGCTGCGCCGCGATCGCCAAGAATGCGGGCGCACTTGCCGTGGTGGACAACACATTCGCGACCCCATACCTCCAAAACCCACTCGACCTCGGCTGCGACATTGTGATGCACTCGACGACGAAGTACATCAACGGCCACAGCGATGTGGTTGGTGGCGCACTGATGTGGAACGACGACACGCTGACCGAGCCGCTGACGCTGTATGCGAAGAGCACGGGCAACACGCCGAGCCCGTTCGAGTGCTGGCTCACCCTCAGAGGGCTGAAGACGCTGCCGGTGAGGATGGATCGCCACGTTCACAACGCGCAGGTGGTGGCGAACTTCCTCTCGTCGCATCCGAAGGTGGAGCGGGTGTACTACCCCGGTCTGCCATCACATCCAAGGCACGACATAGCCAAAAAGCAGATGCGCGGATTCGGCGGCATGGTGTCGTTCACGGTTAGTGGCGACGCCTGGGCCGCGCTGCAAGTCGCATCTCGTCTTCAGGTCTTCCTGCTGGCGGAATCGCTCGGCGGCGTCGAGTCGCTGGTTTGCTATCCGCCGAAGATGTCGCACGCGGCGATGAGCGAGGAGGAGCGCCTCGCCCGCGGCATCCCGCCGAACCTGCTTCGGCTGAGCGTGGGGATCGAGGATGAAGAGGACTTGATCGAGGACCTGGATCAGGCGCTTCGTTGAGAACCTCCGACCCGTCCGACCCGTCCGACAGGTCCGACAGGTCAGATACAATAGCCCCGCATGTCCCTCGACCTCTCGCACCTTAATTCGGAGCAGCGTCGCGCCGTCGAGCACCCTGGCGGGCCGTTGCTCATCTTCGCCGGTGCGGGGACGGGCAAGACCCGAGTCATTACGTATCGCATAGCAAGGCTTATCGAAGGCGGAGTTGCGCCGGAACGCTTGCTCGCAGTAACCTTTACGAACAAGGCGGCGAACGAGATGAAGGAACGAATCGCCGCCATCGTTGGTCCCGCTGCTCGCGTGATATGGATGGGGACGTTCCATAGCATCTGCGGGCGGATGTTACGCCAGCGAGGACACGCGATCGGCATTGATCCGAACTTCGTCGTTTATGACGACGCGGATCAACTTGCACTTATAAAACAACTTATAAATGGAAGGAACATTGATGGAGAGTCCATTCAGCCGCGCGCGATACTGTCCGCCATCAGCCGAGCTAAGGAGCAGCTGCTCTTACCTGAAGAGTTTGACGCGCGTGCCGTCGGTTACCTCGAAAGCGTCGCGGCGATGCTGTATCGAGAATATAACCGCGCGCTGCGGCGAAACAACGCGCTCGACTTTGATGACATGCTGCTGTTTGCCGTGCGCATGATGGAAGAACGAAGCGACGTCGCATCGCATTATCAAAACGTTTTCGAGCACGTGCTCGTTGACGAGTTCCAAGACGTGAACCTGGCTCAGTATCGCCTTGTGCAACTGCTTTCGGCACGGCATCGGAACGTAACTGTTGTGGGCGACGACGACCAGAGCATCTACTCGTGGCGAGGCGCAGACGTGCGGCATATCCATCAGTTTGGCGTTGATTTTGAAGGCGCAACCGTGGTGAAACTCGAGCGCAACTACCGCTCGACACAAAACATTCTCAGCGCCGCGAACGCGGTCATTGAGCAGAACGCGCGTCGGGCTACCAAACGCCTCTACACGGACTCGGGGCCCGGCGCGCCGGTTACGGTCACTGAAACTGGCACCGAGGAGGACGAGGCGATGTTGGTCGCAGACACCATCCTCAAGGGCGTGCGGGAGCAGGGGCGACGGTATGGCGACTTTGCCGTTCTTTATCGCACAAACGCCCAGAGCCGCGCGCTTGAAGAGGCATTCATGATGATGCGCATTCCGCATGCGCTCATCGGTGGCATCCGGTTTTACGAAAGAAAGGAGATCAAGGACGCTCTCGCCTACTTGCGCCTCGTGGTGAACCCCGACGACGACGTGAGTTTTCGCAGGGTTCTCAACGAGCCGCCACGTGGCGTCGGCGCAGCAAGCCTTGGCCGTATCGAAGCCTTTGCTAGAGAACGAGGTATCTCGCTCTGGGCTGCCACAGTAGCAGGGGTGTCGGGACTGACGCCGAAGGTGGCTCGCGGCGTGGCCACCTTTCGAGCGGCGATTCAGTCGGCCCGAGACTACTGGGAGCAGAGGCAGAAGCAGGGCGTGAACGAAACAGAGCCGCTGCTTCGCATGCTTCTGAAGGAGAGCGGCATGCTGGACGCGTTGCGCCGAGATGGCTCCGCCGACGCAGACGAACGCCTCGACAACCTTCAAGAGTTGCTCAACGTCGCTGTACACCACGACGACACCTCCGACGAACCGGGGCCGGTTACCTTTCTGCAAGAGGTTGCGCTCGTTTCGGACCAGGATACGATCGAAGAACAGAAGGACGAACAGGGCGTGGTGACGCTGATGACCGCGCACACGGCCAAGGGGCTCGAGTTTCCGGTCGTGTTTGTGGTCGGGTTGGAGGAAGGCGTCTTCCCGCACAGCCGCTCGCTGATGACGAACGAAGAGATCGAGGAAGAGCGCCGCCTCTGCTACGTGGCGATGACGCGAGCACAGGAGGAGCTGCACCTCACGTACGCAACGCGTCGCTACACATACGGGCGCACCGGCTTCAACGACCGGAGCCGCTTTCTTGACGCGATCCCGATCGAGGTTCGGTCGAGCCTGCTGTCTTCACCTGCGGACGCGCCGACTCGCTCGGATTTGGCGGCGGTGTTCGGACGCCGCGTGCCGTCTCCGCCGCTGGCCCGCCCGCTGAAGGCGCCGGAGTGGAAGTCGCCGTTCGAGGTTGGGCAGCAGGTTCGCCACCCGAAGTTCGGAATCGGAATGGTCATCGCCTGCGTTCCAACCCGGGGCGACTGCGAAGTAACCGTCCTCTTCCCCGGCGACGTGGGGCAGAAGCGGCTTTTGGCTGGCGTTGCGAAACTGGAAGGGGTTTAGGGCTTCATGTCGTGTAGTGTTTGCTCACAATTCGCCGGCCGGTCTTGAAAGTTAGCCCGCTAACCAAAATGCTGAACCGGTTTGCCCGCCGCATCCCGAAGCTCCACCAGCGCATCATCCCGCACCGACCCGCCGAGGATAAGGGCCGCAACGCCGCCGCGGCGGGTAAAATCCGTGCAGGAGAAAGAGAATGCCACGCTATCACAGACTCGGTCAGCTGCCTCCCAAGAGGCACATCGCCTTTCGCAAGCCGGACGGCGGCCTGTATTATGAACAAGTACTAGGAGTTCACGGTTTCAGCGGCATCCAGAGCATCACGTACCACATCAACATGCCGACGCGCGTTGCCGGTTGGGCGCCGAAAGGCAGCGTCAAGCCGCAGTGGGTAGAGCACGAGCCACTTCGGCACCGCCACCTGAAGACGAAGCGGATGAAGCCTTGCGGGGATCCGATCAGCGGACGTGTCGCCCAGATGGGCAACGAGGACGTCATCTGGCACTTCTGCTGGGCTCAAGACCAGATGGACTACATCTACAAGAACGCCGACGGCGACGACCTCATCTTCGTCCACGACGGCAGCGGCGTGCTCGAGACGATGTACGGCGTGATCCACTACAAGCCAGGCGATTACTTGGTGATCCCGCGCGGCACGATGTATCGGCTGGTGATGGACGACCCGCCAACGCGCATGCTGGTGATTCAGTCGCGCGCACACATCGAAATCCCGCGCCGCTATCGCAACGCGTACGGTCAACTGCTGGAGCATGCTCCCTACATGGAGCGCGACATTCGTCCGCCGGAAGAACTTATCACCCACGACGAAAAGGGCACGTTCAAGGTACTCGTGCGAGCGCGAGACGAACTTACAGAGTACACCTACGACTATCACCCGTTTGACGTGGTCGGCTGGGACGGGTACGTCTATCCGTGGGCGTTCAACATCAACGACTTCAGCCCCATAACCGGGCAGCTGCACATGCCGCCGCCAATTCATCAAACGTTCCACGCGGACGGCTTTGTAGTCTGCAGTTTCTGCCCGCGCATGCTCGATTATCATCCCGACGCGGTGCCCGTACCGTACGTCCACTCCAACATTGACAGCGATGAAGTGCTGTACTACTGCAACGACAAGTTCGGCTCGCGCAAGGGAATCGAAGAGGGCAGCATCACGCTCCACCCGACCGGAATCCCGCACGGCCCGCAGCCCGGCATCGTCGAGGCGTCTCTTGGCGCGAAGCGAACCGAGGAGCTGGCGGTGATGATGGACACCTATCGCCCCCTCAAGCTGACGAAGGACGCTTTGGCGATTGAAGACGAGTCGTACTGGAAATCGTGGAAGCCTGACTAAGCGACGCGAAAGCTCCTTTCGTTCATCCCTAGAGCGAGGAGATCAAAGAAGTGAAAGCGCGGGATGGTGAGCTGACGACGAACGGGAAGCATGGACGTGTGAGCCAGAGGCTGTTGCTTTGAGGATAACAGCACCCCTGCCGCGTAGGTAGACTGGTGCGCGCCGGCGGAACGGTGGACGTAGTACAAAGATGCCAGGAAGGAAACGGAGCGATGATTGACACCAGCGCCTACCCACTGTTGCGCAAGATTGTGAAGCCGTCGGACCTGCACGGCCTAACGCGCAAGCAACTCCATCAGGTTGCCCAAGAGGTACGCCAGGCGATCCTTGATAACGTGAGCAAGACCGGTGGACACTTCGCCAGCAACTTGGGCACTGTCGAGCTCACTGTGGCGCTGTACGCCACCTATTCCATTCCGCCCGACATCGTCTGCTGGGACACGGGTCACCAGGCGTACCCGCACAAGATGCTGAGCGGCCGCCTTGCTCAGTTCGATACGCTGAGAAAGTACCGAGGCATCAGCGGTTTCTTGCGAAGAAGCGAGAGCGAACACGACCACTGGGGCGCAGGGCATGCCAGCACCGCCTACTCGGCCGCCATCGGCTTCGCCGCCGCACGTGACCGTCTGGGGGGCACCGAGCGAGTGGTCGCTATCGCAGGGGACGCGGCTCTCACCGGAGGTATGGCCCTTGAGGCGCTCAACAATGCAGCGCAACTTGAGACGGACATCACCTTCGTTCTCAACGACAACCAGATGTCCATCGCCGAAAACGTAGGCTCGCTCACGCACTACTTCGCTAAGTTACGTAGCCGACCGTGGGTGCAGAACGTAGAGCTGAAACTTAGGAACGTCGTGGAGCACTTGCCCAAGCCCGTTGTTCGCGCCGCCGCAGGCTTCCGACACGGCGTTACGCACTACTTCGCTCCTGAGGAGACCGGCGCCCTGTTCGAAGAGCTCGGTCTCGCTTACATCGGGCCGATTGACGGTCACAACCTCGACGTGCTGCTCGAGGTGTTCGGCAATGTGCGCGAACTGAAGGGCGCCGTCATGGTGCACGCCATCACGGTTAAAGGCAAGGGCTACGAAGTGGCTGAGCAGGACGCCCGAAAGTGGCACGGGGTAGTGCCGTTCGACCCCGTGAAGTGCGAAATGCCGTCCTCCTCCGGCCCGGTTTCTTACACGAAGGTGCTGGGCGACACTCTCCTCTCGCTTGCGCGGGAGGATAAGACGGTGATCGCCGTAACCGCCGCGATGCCGGACGGCACGGGTCTCACACCGATGAGCAAGGAGTTGCCCGAACAGTATTTCGATGTCGGCATCGCGGAACAGCACGCCGTCACTTTCTGCGCAGGGCTCGCCGCCAGAGGAATGAAGCCCGCCTGCTGCATCTACTCGACCTTCCTCCAACGTGGCTGGGACCAAGTTGTGCACGACGTGGCGATTCAGAACCTTCCCGTTCGTTTCTTCATGGATCGGGCCGGTCTCGTCGGCGCAGACGGCGCGACGCACCACGGGGCGTTCGACATCGGCTACCTTCGGATGCTGCCGAACTTCGTTCTTCTCGCCCCGCGCGATACAACCGAACTTGCCGAGATGGTCCGCTTCGCGATGAAATGGGAAAAAGGGCCCATCGCGGTGCGCTATCCCCGCGGCTCCGCGGATGACTCGCTGCCCGAAGCGCGCCAGCCGATCCGACTCGGGAAGGCTGAGTTGCTTCGCTCTGGAGAGGACCTCGCTCTCCTTGCCTACGGCAGCATGGTGGCGACCGCCTGGCATGCCGCCGACGCTCTGGACGAGGAGGGAGTGCGCTGCACCGTGGTGAACCTTCGTTTCGCGAAGCCCCTCGACGAGGAGACAATTCTCGAAGTAACGCGTGGGGCGAAGACTGTCATCACCCTCGAAGAGGGCGTGGCAGCCACAGGCATCGGCGAGGGCATCCTGCGCCTTCTGCACGAGCACGGCCTCGCAGACCGACCGGTGCGCGTGATGGGAATGCCCGACAGGTTCATCGAGCACGGGTCTCAAGGTGAACTGTTGAAGGAGGTCGGGCTAGACGCCGAAGCGGTCGCCGAAGTAGCCCGCTCACTCGTCAGGAAGCGATCCGGGCGCAACCTGATCTAACTCCCGCGAGCCGAACCGCCAAGCGACACCCCCGGCAAGCAAGAGCGCAGGCAGAAAGTCCGCCGTCGGCAATGAGCGCAAGCCGAGCAACCCGATGCCTATGGCAAGCAAAATGCCTCCGCCGGCGGCAGTCGTCTCGTCGAGCACGTCTCGGCGAGCAAGAAGCGGACGCACTCGCCGTGCGCTTAGCGTCAGGCCGCCCTGGACCACCAACACCGTTGCCGCCGAGAGCAGTACGCCCCATCCGAGAGCAGCCGCGAAGAACACCGAAGAGATGCCGTCGAGGATGCTCTTGATGCCGAGCAGGTGGATCTTGCCTTCGAGTCCGTCTTCGAGGCAACCGAGCAGTGTCATGGGACCGACGCAGAACAGGATGCTTGTGGTAACGAACGCCTCCTCGATTCGTCCGCCGCCGAACGTGCTCTTCGCCCATGACGCAAGCGCCTCGACCGCTGCCTGAAGACCGAGCAGGTGTCCGAGAAGACCGCCAAAGATGAGCGCCCCAATCGGGATGAGCACGTTGTTGGAGGCTATGAACATCTTGATGCCCAAGCCTAGCGTCCCAAGCCCGACTGCCGCAAGCGCTATTTCGTGGTATTGCCCTGGCAAGTGCCCGCGCGCGGCGAGCCCGATTGCGGTACCCACCACCACCGTGGCCGTATTCACAAGCGTTCCGCGAATGCGGGCATTCTACATCGGAACCGGTAGACTGGGATCATGAGAACAGCGATTGCGTTGCTCGTAGGCGTTGAAGCTGTTGTTGCCGCGGCTGGCCAAACGCGTCTCGCAGTGTTCATGGGTGGTAACAGGGTCGGAACGGCGACGATTACCGAGACCAAGACGAGCGATGCAGGCATCCAAAGCCAAATGCGGCTTGAGATGAAGGCGGCTGGCGCGGCAGTCGAGATCATCCAAATCGGTGAGTATTCGAAGGACGGAACTCCGAGGCGCAAGTACATCCGGCAATCCTCTCCACAGGGCCTCGAGATGAAGGTGGTCACGTTTCAAGGCACGACGGCGCACCTAGTACACGAGGTTGGCGGCACCCGCGTGACGAAGAGCTATCCCGCTCCAGCGGGCGCGAACATCAAGGCGAAGTCGGAACTGTGGTTTCACGGTGTAACTCCCAAACAGGGCGAGACGGATGAGTATCATCGCTTCGACATGAATCGGATGGAGTGGCAGAAGGTCGTCGTGAGGTACGTTGGGCCCGGAGTGGTTGAGGTCAGGGGTGCTAAGCGCCCATGCCACATCGTCACGCTGGGCTCTGACATGAAGGTGTTCTTGAGTGACGATGGGTTGCCGCTACGCATCGAGAGCCCCGGCGTTGTGATGGAGGTAGAGGAGTGAACCGGCTTCGCGTTGGAGTTGTCGGCGCAGCCGGGAGAATGGGTCGAGAGGTTTGCCGTGCCGTTGCCTCCGCCGACGATATGGAGTTGGTTCTCGCTGTTGACCGCAACGATGGCTTGCGCGTTCGAGATTGGGCGGGGCAGCAGTGTCCCGACCTGGTCACCGAGAAGAAACTCGGGGAGGCGATCGAGCGATGTGCACCCGTGCACGTGGTCGTGGACTTCACCCATCCGAAGTTCGCAGCAAGCAACGCGTTGGTGGCGATTCGTCGAGGCGCCGCTGCGGTCATCGGGACCAGTAGTATTACACCACAAGATTTGGCTGCCATTCGCTCAGAGGCAGAGGAGCACGGCGTTGCGGTGCTCTACATGCCAAACTTCGCCATCGGCGCGGTGTTGATGATGAGGTTCGCGGCGGAGGCGGCAAAGCACTTCCCCGAGTGCGAGATTATCGAGATGCACCACGACAAGAAGGCGGATGCGCCGAGCGGAACCGCGATCCGCACCGCCGAATTGATTGCGCAGGCAAGGAATCGACGGCCGAACAGGCCCCCAACCGGCGTCATCAAGTTCGAGGGAGCGCGCGGAGGGGCGGTCGCCGACACGCCGGTTCACTCGATTCGATTGCCGGGTTTGGTTGCGCATCAACTCGTTGTGTTCGGTGGGGCAGGTGAGGTGCTGACCATCCGGCACGACAGCCTGAGCCGCGACTGCTTCATGCCCGGCGTGCTGTTGGCGATTCGGAGCGCGCCAAAGATGAAAGGTCTTACCGTCGGCTTGGAACATCTGCTTCAAGCGTAATGCGTAGCATGTGCGTCCCGCCCATGATAGTCACGGGCCTGATGAGTCCAAGCCCTCACCTCCGACCCTCTCCCGATGGGAGAGGGGAGCTAAGGAGGTGTCACCCTGAGGATGGAAGACCGACGCGTGATCCTGTCCGCCGAGAGTGTGACGTCCACAGCCGATTGAACCCGGGCGGTCGTCACAAGCACGTCAACGAAGGTTGACCCTGCAGGAACGATTACCGAAGCGGGCATGGACGCCACATTCGGATGACTGCTGATGAGCCGTACCAGGTACCCGCCAGGAGGCGCAGCGCCGCTCAGAAACACGCGAAAAGTGGCGCTGTTCCCGCCAGTCACCACCCTCGGCGTCACAGTCGTGCTGAACACAACCGGCGGCAAAATGATGATCTCGGCCTTCTGGTTGAACGAGTTCAGCACGGCTTCGATAGTCGCCGTAAAAGCCGAGTGCGTCGGGAAGCTGAACATCGCTGACGTCTGTCCAACCGGAACCGTGACGCTGGGCGGAATCACTACCGCGGGAGTACTCGTGTTCAGGGTAACGACGATCCCGCCTGGAGGCGCGGGCGCAAGCAGCTTGACGATGCCTGTGCCGGTCGCGCCGCCGGTGAGCGCAGGCTCAGCGAGGTCCAGGCCGATGAGCACGTTCGGGTTCAGCGTTAGAGTAGCGTTCTTGATCGTAACTCCGAGGTTCGCGCTGATCGTCGCAATCTGACGCGATGGCGGATTCAGCGTTGTGATTGGGAAGGTCGCCTCACTTGCGCCCGCGGGAATGGTCACGCTAGGCGGCGGGATTGCGTAGGTGTTATCGCTCGATAGGATAATATTCGTCGGCGCGCCGGCCGGCCCACTCAGGGTTACTGTTCCCGTTGCCGTGAAGCTGCCGCCAACCCCTTCGTTCGGTTCAATACGCAGCTCGGTCAACACCACCGTGCCCGAGGGCGTGTTCACGTCCATCATAAACGCGTCGGCAGAGCCGGCGAATCCCGGTCCCTCCGTTGTCGGGAAGGAGGGCGACCTCGTCGTGCCCACAGCCGCAACCGCTGTGCCTCCAAGAGAGAACAGCCCCAGCGTCGCGTCCGTCCCTGCGCCTCCGTAAAAGGATCCGAACAGCAATGCGTCGCCCGCAGCAGACAACCGAACGATGAACGCGTCCGACTGCCCATTGTGCGAACCATCGTCTGCATTCGTACTTACAGGGAACCCGGCAGAGTACGTCTCTCCGCCGATGATCGCCGTATTCCCTCCTCCTAAAACCAGCGCATTGCCAACGTCGAAGTCTGCACCACCCAGATACGTCGAGTAGTTCGCCGAAGTGAAACTTGCATTCAGCGACACCACAAACACATCCGAGTTCCCGCCGTTGTACGTCGTGTCAATCGCACCGCTTGTCGTTGGGAAGTTCGGCGAACTCGTCCGCCCCGTCACAAACACAGTGCCGCCTGACGTAACCGCCAAAGAACGAACCTCGTCGAGCCCACTGCCACCAACGAATGTCGAGTGCGTAAGGTGCGCAATCGGATCGAAAGGATTCTGTGGGTTGAACGAAATCCGAGCCACGAAGCCGTCGTTTCCACCATTGTAGTTCCCACCCCAACTGTTGCCCCCGTGAGGGAAGGAAGCCGAGCCCGTACGACCACCGACTACCACTGTCGAAGCAAGCCCGCTGATCGACTGGATCTTCAGCGACGTAGCGATGTCGTCTTGGTTTCCGCCAAGGAATCCCCCGTATTCCAGCTGATCGGCTTCCGGGTTCACTCGAATGGCGAAGCCGTCCCGAATTCCACCGCCGTAGCCCAGCAGGAATGGGTCAATTGCTCCCACCGGAAAGTCGGCACCCTGAGTGTAACCCGCCAGGTGAATGTGAGGCACATCCGCGGAGTCCACGAACATACCCATCGCCGTAACGACGTCATTCCCCAGCGAGCCCACACCGACGTCGCCTTCAACATCCGAACCGTCGAAAAGAATCTCCACCACCACGATGTCGCTTCCTCCGCGTTCACCGACAGACACATCCCAGTCCGTTGCCGAAATGTTACCCACCGTGAACGCAACCCACACGTTCACCCCGTCCGTAGTCGGCTGGAAGCCCATCCCGTTCGCAATGAAGTCGTCGCTTGGACTCCCCAAGAACGTTGCCCACACTACGCCATTTGTCCAGGGCTCTTCCCACTGCATTACGTACGCGTCCCACACGCCACTGTACTGAAAAATGCCCGATGCGGGAAAGTTCGCGCTGAACGTGTCGCCGGCAACCATACGATTCACACCAATCGTGTCAACTACAACCGCCCTGTCCACATGAGAGCCACCAATGAACCGCGAGCGCATTATCGGGTCAATCACAAGCGGCAAATCGGAGTCGTACTTCCCGACGTCGAATGTTACGGTGCCGTCGCGATGGAGTTGGAACTTTGCTTGTACCGGAACGGTCTTGCCATCCACGACCTGGTATGCCTTCAAGTTCCCAAGGGTGACGTTACCGAAGATGGTTCCCACGCTCAGTTGACCGTTCGGCGCGATGCTGATGCCGTTCTCGCCCTCCAGGCGCATGCGAATCACACTTGCATCTGCGCCAGGTGCAAGTAGCAGGTCGTAGCGCGGCGCCCCACCATCCGAATACACAACCGCGTCAATTCCTCGGTAAAGGTCGCGGATCACCGCCTTGGGATACGCACGAACGCCCCGAGCCCACTTCTCCCGCTTCCCAACCAAGTAGTTGTATCGAGTCGGTGAAGGCTCGCCTCGGTGAGTTGCACTGCCGGCTGAATTCAGGAAGCGAAGCCGAATCGCATGCCCCACGACGCGCGACTTGCTCTCAAAACGCGCTCGGATGTCGCTTGGATCGACAAGGTCGGTCGGTGGCTCAACAGATGCCTGATAAAATTGATAGACAATGCCGTCATCGGTTACCCAGGTGTCCAAGTTCGGCAGGCGCATAAGGTAACGCGCTTCACTGTCCCACTGGCCGAGGTTCTCCAAGAACATCCCCTGGGCATGAAGAGCGCCCGGGGCAGGCACTCCAGGCGCAACGGCGCCGGTTGCCACAGCCGCGACAAGCAAATGCATCATCGTCCGTCATATCCTCCTTACTTTGTGCGCCGTCCGCTCTCAGCGGTGCAGAGGCGCGGGCGTGGAGGCGCACCGACGCCTCTCGCTCAACTGAACAGACTACCTGGAATGGGCTGTTCGTTCGCAGGATCTGTCGCGACCCAGCGTGGGCGCCTCTGGCGCATCCACATCGAAACCCTGCTCGCGGGGACGCTCACCCTCCCTCTTAACATCCGGCAAGGCCAGGGAGCATGAGCGTCTCGCGAACATCCCTCGTTGCACCGGCTGATTGTCTCGGGAAACAGGGCTCGCGGGGACGCTCGCCCTCCCTTGGAAGCAGAGAAGTAGAGGAGCGCCGTGGGTGGACTTACTGCAGCAGAAGGTCAATCCCGGCCACGAGTCCGACGGCGTAGAGTACTAGTGCCGTGGTCGTCGCCCCGAGGAGGATCCACGGCAGACCGCTCGAGGCGAGTCGCACGAGAAAAGGCACTCGCCGGCGAGGGCTCCCGCGATAGCGCTCGACCAACTCTCGACCGACGGCGAGCGCCGCCTCAAGCTGCCGGTTGGTGGGTTCGCTGGTTGTGAGGTATTGTTGGAAGACAGCCCCCACCGGGCGCCAGAGCATCAGGGTTGCCGACAGCGCGAGCAGCGCGCCCAACTCCTGAACGTGCGGCCAGCTGAGGTTCACCAGGACGATAAACAGCGTTGCGCCGACCGCCAGGTTGGTTCCACACCGAGGGTGCACCCTGGGCATCCGCCTCGCAGCCTCCAATGTGAGCGGCTCACCGCGTTCGATCGCATGAACCACCTTGTGCTCGGCGCCATGAATGCGGGTTAGAGGCAGCGCCTTTAGCGCAGCAAAGAACAGCACCGCCGGACCGAACTGCAGCAGGGCGCCGATGACCCAACTCGGTACGCGGACCGGAATCACTTGCCAGGCCCAATACACTGCGAGCGTGCATGTCGTGATGAGCAGGAACAACAGCGCGCCCGTCGTCGCCAGGGCGAGAGGCCCTGCTCCTGCCGAGACGTTCCCGGTTGTGAGGTACACGCCGAAAGGCGTCGCCATCCCACCTGCCTGTCGCGGTCGCGCAGGCTCCGCGAACGGGCGGAACAAGTCGAGTGCTCGAACCAAGCCGAGGTAGCGCCCCTCCTCGTCAGTTACGATGGCGACGGGCGCGGCTGAGGCGGCGCGAAAGCAGTCGAGTGCTTCCTCGATGGTCCACTGAGGCAGGAGCGTGACGGGCGGCTCACGGAGAAGGGTCTCGATGGGCGAAGATTCGTGCCCTCCGCCGAGCAGCGCAGAAAACACCTCCTCTCTCAAAACCACGCCCACGATCCGGTTGCCGTCAAGAACAGGAAGTAGGGGCGCCCACACTTCCCGGAACGCGGCGGCGGCGGTCGCAAGTGAGCTCTCTGCGTACAGATAGGGCGCGGCATTCATTAAGTCTGCCACCCGCTGCGTGTGCATGTCCAGATTATTCCACCAACGCCCCATCAGGGATAATGCGCGCCCGACCGTGAAGGCGTTCTGCGTGCTTACTAGTGGAGGTGATGCCCCAGGCATGAACGCGGCGATCCGCGCCGCCGTTAGGATGGGGCTGGGGCGCGGGCTAAGGGTTTACGGAGCGTATCACGGCTTCAACGGCTTGATTGACGGCGAAGTCGAGGAACTTACTTCACTGCACGTCGGCGGCATTATCAGCCGCGGAGGCACCTTTCTGCGCAGCGCAAGAAGTGAGCGCTTCCGAGCCGTCGACGGACAGCATCAGGCTGCCGAAAGGCTACGCTCGATGGGGTGCGAGGGCCTGATTGTCATTGGCGGAGACGGATCGCTTCGTGGAGCGCACGAGTTCCATGCGAACACGGGCATCGCAGTGATGGGTATCCCTGGCAGCATAGACAACGACGTTCCGTGCACTGTGGCGAGCGTCGGCTTCGACACGGCGGTCAACACCGCGCTCGATGCAATTGACCGCATTCGAGACACCGCCTACTCCCACGAGCGCGTGTTCGTGATCGAAGTTATGGGTCGGAAGAACGGGTTTATCGCGCTTGAGGCAGGGCTGGCGGGAGGTGCGGAGGCGATTCTGATCCCAGAGATGCCGTTCGACCTGCAGGACATCGCGGACCGGCTGGTGGCAGGGACAGCCAAGGGGAAGCGTAGTAGCATCATCGTCGTCGCCGAAGGCGCCGCGAGAGCGACCGAGGTAACGGATTATCTGATTCAGAAGACGGGCTATGAGGTGCGCTATCTCGTGTTAGGCCACATGCAACGCGGAGGGAATCCGACCTCTTTCGATCGAGTTCTTGCCACGCGATTTGGTGCTAAGGCAGTTGAGTGCCTCGCGGCGGGTGGCGGCGATCACATGGTGGGGCTTCAGGCCGATAAAGTCAAATCCTTCCCTCTCAAAGAGGTGTTGAGTGAGGAACGCCAGGTTGACGCAAGAAAGTTGTTGCTCGCCGAGGTCATGGCGCAGTGATTTTGAGCGTCACTCTGAATCCGAGCGTGGACCGCACGATCTTCGTTGAATCCCTGCGCCCGCACGACACCAACCGCGTGGAGAAGGCGCAGACCGACGCGGGCGGCAAGGGCGTGAACGTTGCGCGGGTGGCGACCGAGTTGGGTGCGCGCGTCGTAGCCACCGGTTTTCTGGGCGGCAGAACTGGACGCTTCGTGCGCGATACCCTCGACGCCGAAGGCGTCCAGAACGCGTTCGTCTCAACCGAGGGCGAAACGCGACTCAACATCGCGATTCAGGAGCGCGAGGCAGACCCAAAAAGCGGCAAGCCCCCTCCACCGACGTCGCTGAACGAGCGCGGGCCGACCATCTCGTTGCGAGAGTGGGGTGCGCTCAACGAGTTGCTGGAAGAGTTATATCCCGCCGCGACCTATGTCGTGCTTGCAGGATCGTTGCCGCAGGGTGTTGGCGCGGACGCGTACCTCACGCTAATGCGGGCGGCGCGCGAGTACGGCTGCCTTTGTTGCGTGGATGCCGACGGCTACGCACTCCAACACGCGATCCTCCGTTCCTGGTGAAGCCGAACGGCGAAGAGGCGTCCCGTTTTTTGCGCAGGCAGGTTGCGACTCCCGAAGATGCGTGCGACGCGGCGAAGGCGTTTCACCAACGGGGCGTTGCGGTTGCAATCGTGTCTATCGGTGCCGCGGGGGCCGCTATGGTGTCGAGCGAAGGCGCGTTCTTCGCCAAACCGCCGAACGTCGAGACAGTTAGCACCATCGGCAGCGGGGACTCGCTGGTTGGGGCTTTTCTTGCGGCTCTTGAGGAAGGGCGCACCCATGAAGAGGCGTTGCGCCTCGGCGTCGCTGCCGGAGCCGCGACAGCGACAACCGGCGGAGCCGAGATCGGTCGTTGCGGAACCATTCTTTCACTGGTGGATCAAGTTGATATCAAACGTTTGGAACAGGATTAGGTTGTCGTCTCATGCGCCGGCGTTGCTAGCCATGCTTGCGATTGTCTCGGCTGCCGGAGCGCAGATGCCCGATGGCTGGAAGCCTCCCACGCGCATCGCTGAACTGTCGTTCGATCACGAGTTTGCCCTCCTCGGCGGACGGGAACTCCGCTGGGGTGGAACCGCGGGCGTGCAGTGGGCGCGCGGTTCGAAACATCTCTCCTTTCGAGGGAGGAGCGACATCGCCGCCCAGCAGACGGCGGCTGTTCGCGTGGCCAGCACTTGGAAGGACGGCGTCGGCGTGAACGTCCTGATGCTCCAACTCGGCTTGCGTTACACCGGATTGGGCGCGAGCATGAACGGCTGGTACGTTGAAGCAGGCTCGGGCATCGCCGTGTCGGATGGAACGACGTTCGACATGAATAGCAGGTTCAACTTCGCATCCTACATCGGGTTTGGTTTCTGGGTGTACGACCTTCCCGACTTAATGTTCGGCTTTCGCGTCGTACACATCAGCAACGGGAACACCATCCCGCCGAACAGAGGCATGAACCTGTTTCAGACAATGATCGGGTTTACTTTCTAACGATGAACACTCGGCGGCATCCTGGCGGCGAGCGTGGGAAGCGACGCTCCTGGAACGCCTATCGCAAGTGGATGGCGAACCTCGTTCCGATGCTGACGTGGCTTCCGCCTGGCGTCGCCGGCGTTGTGCTCTTTCAGGAGGGGCAGACGACATGGGCGTTCGTGTGCTGGGGCGCCGTGCCGCTGCTTGGTTGGCTCGGCATCAACCGCCTGGCGCTGTTCCAGAACGAATCGATGCGCCACGAGTTATCCTCCCTCATGCCTTCGGCGGTCGCGATCTTCGTCGGCATCGCAACGCCGAAGCACCGTAGCCTGCTCGACCCTCACGAAGACGTTGGCTGGCTGTGGATGGAGGGCGGTGAGTTGCGTTTCAAGGGAGAGCGGCTCTCGCTTAGCATTCCGCAGGAAGTCATTCTGCGTGCTGGCTATCGGGCAAACGCGCATACAATCTTGGGGTTGGGGCGCTGGGTTGTCGTCGAAGGCGTTCGGGAGGGAAAACGCTTCGCATTAAAAATTGAACCCCGGGAGAAGAGAACCCTTTTGGCGAACAAGCGGGAGGGCGCGCGCTTGCTGACGGCGTTGCGAGCGTGGCTTCGAGGCTCGCGGGACGCCCGCCCTCCCTCCTAACACCCGGCAATGCCAGGGAGCGTGAGCGTCTCGCGAACACGAGGCAAGGCCAGGGAGCGTGAGCGCCTCGCGAACACGAGGCAAAACTAGCGTGCATGGCTCGCGGGGACGCTCGTCCTCCTTTCGACTTGCGGCGCGCTTGCCCTTCCCTAAAGCAAGCGGTAGAATCTCGCTGTGATGCTGCGAAAGAAGACGGTGCGCGATGTTGACGTACGTGACAAGAGAGTGCTTGTGCGATGCGACTTTAACGTGCCGATGGAGAACGGGAGCATCACCGACGACCGCCGAATCCGCGAGTCCCTGCCCACCATTTTGGAGCTCATCAACAGAGGCGCGCGAGTCATCTTGGTCAGTCATCTGGGTCGTCCGGAGGGGCGGGACGAGCGCTTCACGCTGAAGCCGGTGGCAACGCGACTTTCTGAGTTGCTGGGAAAAGAAGTTGCGTTCGTGGGTGATTGCGTTGGTGAGAAAGTGGCAGAAGCGGTGGCGGCATTGCGACCTGGCAACGCGTTGCTGCTCGAAAACCTTCGATTCCACAAAGAGGAAACAGAAAACGACCCTGGCTTCGCAACACAACTCGCGAGCATCGCTGACTTGTATGTGAACGATGCGTTCGGCACCGCACACCGCGCCCACGCGAGCACCGAGGGAGTGGCGCATCTGCTGCCGGCGGTAGCGGGGTTCCTGGTGGAGAAGGAAATCGAATACCTCGGCAAGGCACTCGAAAAGCCGAAGCGTCCGTTTGTGGCTCTTCTCGGCGGCGCGAAGGTGGCGGACAAGGTTCGCGTTGTTGAGAACCTGCTACCGAAGGTGGACACTCTGTTGGTCGGTGGAGGGATGGCGTTCACGTTCCTCAAGGCGAAAGGTCACCCGATTGGGAAATCTCTGCTCGACACGGACGGTATCGCGTTCGTCCAATCCGTGCTTGCGGAGAGCGACGACAAGATCGTCCTTCCCGCGGACGTTGTTGTCGCAGCTTCACCCGACGCCGAAGCCGGAAAGGTCGTTTCCGCGACCGAGATTCCCGATGACGTCATCGGACTTGACATCGGGCCAGCCACCGCCGCGGAGTTTGGCGTCTCCATTCGCAGCGCGGCGACCGTCGTGTGGAACGGGCCGATGGGCGTATTTGAAAAAACTCCGTTCGCCAGCGGAACCCGCTCTATCGCGGAAGCCATGGCGGCATGCCACGGTATCACTATTGTTGGCGGAGGGGACACCGCGGCTGCCGTTGAGAAGTTCGGCCTTGCGGATAAGATGACCCACGTCAGCACCGGGGGCGGGGCAAGCCTCGAGTTCCTTGAAGGGCGCGAATTGCCCGGCCTCGCCGTCCTCATGGATGCACAATGAGACTTACTCTCATCCTATTGATGGGCGTTGCTGTGGCTGCCCTCGGCGGCTGTCGAGACAGGCACATAGGGGCGGGACCCGCCCAATCCGCTTCGTCCGCTAATGTGCCGGCAGAAGCCGCGCCTCGCGATAAGATTGCTATCCAGGCGCCGGCAGAAGGCTCGGCGAAGGACGCCGCCGTGGTCCTCACCGAACCCAGGGAGCGTGAGCAGCATCGCGAACACCCCCCGCCTTCCACCGAGACGAATCGTACCTACCAAGAGGGCGTCACCGAAGAGCACTTGGGATTGCCGTTCTATCCGGGAAGCGAAGAAAGTAAGCCAGGCGGACGCTTCACCGACAGCTTAGGCAGCGCCGCACAGAGCTTCAGGAAGACGAACGCGCCGGTTGCGGACGTCGTTGCGTTCTACCGAAAGCGCCTTGACGTTGTGCAGCATGAAATCGTTGACGCTGCTTCGACTACGCTCATTGGCGAGAAGGACGGCATGCAGGTCACGGTCATCGCGGTCAGGAAATCTGATTCGACCGTAGGGGCGCGCCGCGGACCCGCCCAATCCGCTTTGACCGAGGTTAGCGTCTTTACCAAGCGCCCGCGTCGTCGCTAACGGTCTTACGCAGGTTCGTCTAACTGGCGCGCCGCTTCGCTCGAGACCTCCAGCACCTCTTGGGTCTCTACCGGGCACGGGGGCGACAGTTCAACGCCCGCTTCCACCGACTGCTGAATCCTGCTCAGCACGAGGTCGCTAAGATCGTGGCCACCCGTTTGCGGGAAGGGCGGCAGGCCCGCTTGATAGCAAAACCAGGAAGCGTAATGCGCCCGGTCTACAAGTGGAGCGAACTTGGCAGGCGCGAGCAACGGCTCGTGGTGATAGCGTATGGCTGCCACGATGTGCTCCGGAAATGCCCACTCCTCCGCGAGAGCTGCTCCGAGCTCCGCATGCGTGAACCCGAGCACCTCCTTCTCAATCTGCACAATGTCCGTCTTCGGCATCTGCCGCGCCGCGCCGATAAGAACCGTCAGCGATTCAGTGCACTCTTCCAGAAGCACCAGATAACCGATCTCTTGGAGCAGCCCCGCCTCGTAGCCCGACTCCGCCAGCAGTATGTTCGCCAACCGCTCGCAGCGCTTGCGGCACACGATCCCCAGCGCATAGGAGCGCTTCGCAAAGTGCCGCCCGTCGAACCCCATAGCCGGCTTCGGCTGTCGACTCAAGATGTGATGCAGCGCAGAAAGCGCAATCGAGCGGACAGACCGCAACCCAAGCACGGCAATCGCATGAGGGATAGAGAAGATCGGCTGCTCCGCGCCCATGTAGGCGCTGTTCGCAAGCCGCAAAACGTTCGCCGAAAGCCCGGGATTGCGGTCAATGATTGGCTCCAACTCGCTGAGCGCCACGTCCTCACGGTCAGACAGTTGAAGCAGTTTCGGAATGTCAGCCCAGGCAGGACTGAGCTTAACCTTCCGTCGCATCAACACTCTCAGGTCGTCGATCGTCACCTTTGCAGTCCTTCGTTGCCTCAACCGGCGAGACTCTTTGATATTCGGTGAGCTCGGTCGGTTTCCTCAGGCGTTTCAATGCGGATTGCGCTAACCCTTACCAATAATGTCCTGTGCGAACGTGGAGCGCGATCAAGACCCGAAATGGTGTGAGGAGCCATCGGTTGTACGCAAGGCAGGTCGTATGGCGCTCCGTACTGTCGCTTGGTATGTCGTCGCGGGTGCGCTCTGGATTAGACTATCCGACGTGGTCGCCGCGCAGGTCGCAGCAGATTCGCCCGATATGCTTCGCGCAGTGCAGAGCATCAAAGGCGTGGGCTATGTCGTTGCCACGGCGACGATGCTGTGGTTCCTCCTGCGCAGGCAGATTGCAGCCGTGTTGCGTTCGCACCAGCTCGTGCGCCAGTCTGAACGGGAGGTTGTCGAGCGCCTAGCCCGGGCAGCTGAATGGAGAGACGACGACACCGCGCAACACGTGCACCGCGTTAGCGAGATCAGCTGGCTCATCGCGCGAGAGGCAGGGCTGGACGACGAGCAGTGTCGCCTGATCCGAGAGGCGAGCCCCATGCACGACCTCGGCAAGATCGGCGTGCCGGATCAGATACTCCGAAAGCCGGGAAAACTTACACCGACGGAGTTCGATCTCGTGAAACAGCACTCGAACATCGGCGCGGACATTCTTCGCGGCGGAGCGACGCCCATCGTGCGAATGGCGGAGACCATCGCGCGTTGGCATCACGAACGATGGGATGGAACAGGCTATCCAGATGGATTGAAAGGCGAGGAGATTCCGCTGCCTGCGCGCATCGTCGCCATCGCCGACGTGTTCGACGCCCTTACCTCGCGTCGCCCCTATAAGCAATCTTGGCCAGTGATCAAGGCAGTCGAGGCGGTTCGCTCGCTCTCCGGTACGCACTTCGACCCGCGGCTCGTCGAGTGCTTCCTGGCCGCGCTGCCCGAGGTAGCGGAGGTCATGGAACGATATCCCGATGCTCCAGCGTCAAAAGCCAAAACCGCAACCGACCACTCCTTCTTGGCATCATAATCCTGCCCCATGCTCGCAGCAGCTCTTGCGGCGTTTACGCTGTACCTCCTTGTGCTTGCGCTGGCGGCATACATCGCCACACATCCGCCCCGATCGCCCATCTTCCTCTCGCCAGCTGCGCTGGGCGCGCCCATGGAGGAAGTCGAATTTCCCTCAAGGGACGGCACGCCGCTGAGCGGATGGTGGGTCCCTTCCGAAAACGCCCGCGGGGTGGCGATCCTGCTACACGGCTACGTGATGAACCGCTCGGAGAACGCCGCCCTCGCCGCCGAGATACGACGATGGGGGTTCTCCTGCCTGCTGTTCGACTTCCGCAACTGCGGCCGCAGCGGCGGAGCCGTGACGACCGTCGGGCACAACGAGCGACTCGACGTTCTCGCCGCGTGCGACTATGTTAAAAAACGGAAGCCCGGGGCGAAGCGCGTCCTCATCGGCTCAAGCATGGGCGCCGCAGCCGCCGCGTTCGCACTTGCCGACGAACCGAATTGCGCGGACGCGTTGGTTCTCGATTCGTGCTACTCGTCGCTGCCGGCGGCGACGCTCGGATGGTGGCGATGGCTGGGTGGCTTGCCGCTGGTTCTCTTCCTCGCGCCCGTTGTCATCGTGGCGATGCCGATCGCACGCTTCAACCCGTATCGCGCCGACGTCGGGCGCGCGCTACGAGGTGTTCGGATCCCAACGCTCATCGTGCATGGAACGGAGGACGCCATGGTTCATCCGCGCCACGCGGAGCGAAACCTTCGCCTCGCCGCCTGCGCCGACGTGCGCTGGATGCCAAACGTAGGGCACGGCGAGGCGCGCTGGTCAACCCCGCACCGCCTCTACGAGGCCCTCTACGAGTTCCTCAATCCGTTGTTCCCGGGGGAGTGAACGGGGCGGAATCGCTGCCTCTCGCGCATGCGCCGCTCGCCACGATGAGGAAGCGCGGATGAACTGGGCAACACAGTGGCTGCCGCAGTAGGATTCGAACCTACGACCCGCTGATTAACAGTCAGCTGCTCTACCACTGAGCTATGCGGCAGTAACGGGAGCGCAGTGTACCCTATGGTAGGGTCGGCTTTGGGCGTTCGGAGCCTCAGGTGAATCGCCGAGGCGCCTGCTCGGGCCGAGCAGCCGGAAGAAGCCTCCCG
>PSLA01000034.1:0-18344 GCA_040289295.1 Armatimonadota bacterium | reverse complement strand
ATGTATCTCATAAGATAGATTCCGCCGAGACTCCCACCCGGCGGGAGTGGGAGGTTCTTCAGGTTTGGCGCGATGAACCGGTCGTTTGCGAGCGGCGGCTGGTTGTACCAGTCGTAGTGGGCGCTCGTGTCGTAGGTAGCCTCGACGATCTGCCTTATGAGGTCCATATCCATCCCCGCGGGCAAAGCACTTGGGTTGCGGACGGTCGCCATGGTTGCCGCCCTCGCAAACCCCTCCGACCATGCGTCGAACGCAAACAAAGCGCTTCCCATGTACGCGAGGTACAGGGTGTGAATGAAGTTAACTGCCGTCGTCTCGGGGGCGTTGTACACCGGGAACCAGATCGCAGGCATTCCCGTGCCGTCATCCGGCAAAAAAATACCGCCTGCGACCGCGTCGCGGTCGCCGATGGAGGCGTCCATGTTGTCAACACGAACAGGGCCGCCTGCGAATGGCATGCCGAAAAGAGCGTTCATGTGGGGTCGAGCGCTGCTAAACACCGACTGGAGCAGTTGGCGGTAGGAAGTCGGAAAAGCGTTCTGGTGGCCGTCGGGACGGAATTGAAGAACCAGGTCGCTTCCACCACCTCGGCTGAGCGCCATGCGGGTCGAGCCGGTGAGCAGGCGCCCGTTCCGACGGAGGAGTACGATTCGCGGCGCGGAGAAGGGCACACCGTACGGCGCGACCCCCGCTTGGCGCAGGGAGGCGACGTAGCCCGCAGCGAGGCGGTCCGCAGCTTGAGCCTCAGCTCTCACTTCCGCCTGCACGATCCGCCAAATCTCGCCCGCCTGCTCGGGGCCTCTTGAGCCTATGTCTACGACGATGGCGGATCGAGGCGTGGCCAGGACGGCTACGGACGCAAGCAAGAGCAGCACTGAAAGCGTGGGTCGCAAGTTCACGAGCATCGCATGTTTACCTTTGTTGGACGCGCGAGTGCTGTTACCGTGTTCGCTGAGGCGCTTGACTCGCCCCTACTCACTGCGCAACGAACGAATCAATCTGGCTGATGGTGAAACTCGTATCGTCGAAGCCTGAACCGACCACGACGTAGTAGTACCTTCGGACGGGGGTCAGCGCAGGGCCTGAGTAGAACATGAAGTTCGTCGCGGTGCTGGGGGACGTCCACAGCGGCGCCTCGTCTATGCTTGGGTAGTTCTCGAACAAATACACAACGTACGTGTCCGCGTTGAACACAGGCTGCCAGCGGAACACTAACGGGTTGAACGTTGGGCTTTGCACCTCAAGGTCGCCCAGCGGCACGGCCGATGCCACGTTGCTGAACGGGCTTTGGGAGCCGGGACGGTTCGGGTAGTCGGTGTTCAGGCGTGTAACCGCGTAGAAGTAGCGCACGCTTGGCGTGAGCAGGTCGTCAATGTCGGCGTAGAACGTCGCGAGCGGGTCGCGCAGGAAGTCAATCGCCTGGAGGTTGGACGGGCTTGAGCCGCGATAGATGCCGTAGCCCAGCAGTTCTCTTTGCTGTGCGAAGCCCCAAAAGAGGTCAATCTCGATGTGGTGGCCTTCGGGGAAGTCACGCCCTTGTGCGCGACGCGCGCTCTCCGGGTGCACAAGTCGCTTGATTCGCTCATATGCCATCATCTCCTCGCGACTGCGATTCGGCTGGACGGGAGACGTCCATGCGACCGCGCCGAGGTTCTCTGGCGCCTGCTGTCCCTCGTTGGATGAGAAGCGGAGGAAAAAGTTCACCGTGGACGTTGAGCCGGAGCTGATGGTTACGTTCGTGTTGTCGTTCTCATAGCCGCGCCCGGATGCCTCGACGAGGTACTGAAATCCTCCGATGAGGCCTTCGATACGATACTCGCCGTTCTTATCGGTCCAGTTTGTCCACGAGCCGAGCGGCCCACCCACGAACACGCGCACGCCCGGCAGCGGCGTGCCGAGCTCGTCTCGCACCGTGCCTCGCAGCGCGCCCATGTCGCTCGTTCTGCCCATGACGATGCTGACGCTTGTCGTTCGCTCACGGTCGAACACCTCAACGCGGTTCCATCCTGAGTATTGGACGCCGTTCTTAGTGAGCCTTGCCGTCAGCGTGCGGATGCCGCCTGTAACACTGCGAATGGTGAACGTGCCAATCGGAGAGGATTCGGCGGCGAACTGTCCGTCGACGAAGATCCTTGCGCCGCGAACCGCTGCGCCGTTGATGTCAGTAACGGACCCGGCGATCTCGCCGCGCCCCTCGGCTGGCTGGCAGCCCGCGAGGACGAGCGCCGACAGGGTCGGCAATGAGAACAGTAGAGTGCGGAGCGTCTTCATCTCAATGTTGGTTCGCAAACCTCTGACGCCTGAGCAGCGACATCAATTACGGATTGAGGCGAAATCCAACGTGAGTTCCAGGTCGAAACCCGACGAACGGTAGCTGTTCGACGCGTGCTCTACGGAGAGGTTCTTACGGTCGCGCAGTTTGTAGCTCGCCGTAAGGTGCACGCCACGCCACACTTCGTATTGATACGCGACCGCTAGCTCCGAGGCGCGGTCAGGCAGATAGCCGGAGACGTTTCCGGACGAGTACCGCAGGAACATCCGCTGCCGCGGGTCGAGGCGATAGCCGATCTGCGCGTCCATCCAAGAAGTGTTTTGGGCCAAGCCGCTGATGCCGGTACCGCCGAAGTTGCTGCCCGTGTAGGCGAACGACGCATCCCACCGCCCCCAGAGTCGCGTGCTCGAACCAAACGTTAGGACGGTCGTCTCGCTGCTTCCCGGCGCGTTCAAGAAACTCACGTTCGCCTTGCTCACGTCGGCGTACACTGAGGTATTCGGACCTGGCGTCCAGTTGGCGGTGACGCCTATGCTGTCCTGCCGGCTGTTCGTGCGGTTCGCCCCCTGTGACAATGTGGATGCGAAGCGCACGCCGACGCTGAGCGCGTCATTTGGGAGGTAGTCGGTGCGCAGTTGGAGCACGCGCGCCGTTGCGGGGCCGAGGTTGCTGCCCCCACCGAACGTCCCACCGGAGAAGCCGTTACCGTTGTAGCCGATGCCGCCTCCAAAGAAGCCTCCAAGCGCGGTGATGGCGCCCGAAGTTGAATCTATCCAAGACAGTTCGGACCGTAGGCGGCCGCTAAACTGGTATGCGGCGGAGAACGAAAGATCTCTTCCGGCGCTCTCCTTGCCGTCCGTGGTAACCGTGTTGTAGCCAATGCGAGACGTCAACTGCAGGCGTTCGTTCGCCTTGTACGAATTGCTAAGCCGCACACCGGTGACGTTCGCCGAGACCATGTCGAAGCCCCCTTGAGTGAACTTCGGCGAGCGGACCTGCTGGTGGGTCGCTTCAATGCTCGTCGTAAAGCCGCGCGAGCGTGTCTCCACGCCCGCCACCAAGTTTGTGCTGGAGTTCGGGCGCCCGTCGTAGTTGCCGGAGAAGGCACCACCCTCCACGAAGTACCGCAGGCGCTCGCTCAGTTGGTAGGTTGCGCGCAAGCGCATGTCGGACGTCTCTCCGCGGACTGCCTGCAGTCCCTCGCTGGTGTACGTCGGCGTGCTGATCTTATACTTCGAGCCGGAGAACGACAACCGCAGGTTCTTCCCCGCGTCGTACTCAAGCGACAGGTCGCCCCCCGTTTGGTTCCTGCGAAAACCGGTGCTCTCCACGCTGACGAAGTTGCTCGGAATGTCGCTCCAGCTCAGCCGGGCGTTCAGTCGTCCCCACTCGGTCGAAAACGACGCAGACTTCGCTAAGCCGCGCTCCGCGCCGAGCGGAGTCTGAAGCCTGCTCTCGGCGAGGTTCACGTCGAGGCGCATCTTCTCGGTCGGTTGCCACGAAACGTCGAAGCCATGAACCACTCGGCCGCCATTGCCGAACGAGCCAGGGCTCGGTTTGGGGGTGTATGTCACACGAATAATCGAAGTTCGAGGCATGAAGCGGCGGAAGTAGAACACCTGCTCGTTCTCTGCATCGAAAAAGTAGTCCACTCCCTCGACTTGCGGCACGTTGTCGACCGTGACCAAGATCGGCCTGTCTTTTAGCGGTGGTTGAAGAAGGAAGTACGGTACGTCAGGGGGCCCGAAGCCCTCGAACTCTTCGGTCGTTTGAGAAAGCCCGGTGCTGCCGACCGCCTTCTGCTCGATTCGCGTGAGGCCCACCTCTACTCCGCGCGCTGCTTGCCAAACAACGCTGCCGCCGTAAATCTCCCCTGCTGCGTTGTTCAGTCCGCGCGATTCGTACGTTACGGTGATCACGCTCGTCGGAGGGATCACGCGATTCAAGAACGTAATCGTTCCGATTTCGTAGTTCGCAACGTAGTCCAGGCCCAGCGCCTGGTCAACGCCGTCAACTCGCACGCGCAAAGAGCCGTCTACAATACGGCTCCCGTTCAAGTGGTAAGGGCCGGCGCTGTTGTTCCCGTTGATCGAGATCGTGCGGGCGGACGTTTTCGAGCGAGTCGCGACGCCGGTAAGGCGAAAGTCCCCTATTCGCAGCTCCGCCTGCGCTCCCTGTGCGAAACGACGCATCGACACGAGCTCGTTCCCGCCGCCTGCGGTTGCATGGATGTCCCCAAGTTGCACCTTGCCCCAGCTTCGCTCCAAGCCAAGCGTGACGCGCTGTGCGTCGGGGCTTGCGTACTTGTAGCTCGACAAGCGGACGTCAAAGGTCAAGAAACCGAGAACCTTATCCCCCGAGAGTGTAACGTCCCCCGTCTGCGTGAAGGTCCTGTCCCCCTCGCCAAAGTAGTTCAGTTGGTTGAACGCTTCGCGGCTGCCGTCGACTCGGTGCGAGCGAAAGGCGAACGTCCGCTGACCACTGACGCGGACTTTGTCCAGCACCTGCGCGTTCAGCCAATCCAACCACGCCTCACCGGCGGAGGCGCTCGCCGCCGCCGTGGCTAAGATGGCCAGAACAAGACGTTTCATCATCACTCTATCCCCTACCTCCCTCTCCCCCTGGGAGAGGGCTGGGGTGAGGGCGCTAAGCCTGAAGGCTCAGCTGCCTCTTTAGGATATCAACATTCCGCCGTGCGAGCGCAACCATTGCGTCCGCTCTCTCCGTCATTGTACGAGTGATAGACCTCCGATCTCGCTCAAGCGCTTCAAACGCCGACCAGAGCCGCTGGGCAGTTATACCCTGAAGAGGCACGGGCGCGGGGATACCAATCTGCTCCGCCATCGCCGTCACCTTCGGGTCGTAGGCGATCATGAGCGGGGCAATCCCTGACTTTGCCGCAAAAATGCCGGCGTGCAGACGCATCGCAACTACCCCGTGCGTGCGGGCGACGCGAGCCATCATCTCCGACGGCGTGTGCAGGTTGCGAATGTCGGGGCAGCGGCCGCCGTGCAGCTTCGCGATCTCATCCAAAAGTGCTCGATCCATCTCGTGGTCCATTTCAAGGAGGACGGGCACAAAGCCGTTGCGGAACAGCATCTGTGCGAACTCGCCGAACACCTTCGCAAGGCCTTTCTCCCCTTTCCACGGGCGCGCCGAAACGGCGACTGCCTTCATCGAGCCGACACTAAACTCAGCCGCTGAGGATTCGGCGGCTTGAAGCAGCCAGGCAAGGTCGGCGGTTACTTCGACGTGCCCCGGATACCCGAGCGCCCTCGCTGCGCCCGCGCTCATCGAGTCGCGCACTGTGAGGAGGTCAACCTGTCGCAGTGCAGCGTTCGCCGCGCTCTTGCCGAGCACGCTGGTTACCGGTCCGACTCCTTGCGCGATCATCATGACCGGCTTCTTCATCTTCTTCGCCTGTTGGATGAGTCCTGTGTAGTAGCGAAGCGAAAAGTAACTGGTTACGTCTTGAAGGATTCCTCCACCTGCGAACACCAGCGCGGCGGACGACTTCATCTCCTTTTTGAAGTACTGTACCTCCCGTCGCGGTATTGCGCGCACTCCGATCGCACGCTGCAACCTCTCCGGATTCCCAGCCATTGCGACCACCTCGATGTTCGTGCCTGCGAGATTTTGGTAGAGCGCTTGAAGGAGGGCGTCGTCTCCCAAGTTACCGCAGCCGTAGTAGCCAGCTACGAGGATCTTCACAGAAGCGACTTCTGCTCCTCTCGAAAGTACCGCGCCCAAATCCACCGCAACACCATGCCTAACATGATGCCCAAAAGCATACCAAGCAGGACGCGAACCGCCGACGTCGCAATCGGCGTGTGAAGGTGTGCGAAGGTGTTCACGATGCTCACCTGCCCAATGGCGGCAACGCCACCGATCAGCGGGAGAAGTCGCCGATCGCCCCGCCCAAGCATCGAGAGGCCGAGTACGAGCGCAGGGTGGCCAATCAGAAACTCCTTTGTGCGTGGCCGCGCCGGCAGCAGGTGGTCGAGAAGTGAGCGCAACCTCAACTCGAACCCGCTGACCTGGGACGGCGCCTCGTTGCCCGTGCGAATCAACATGTACCCCAGCGCGCCCGTGGCGACGACCATCAGCAGAAACGCGCCCCATCGAACCGGAGCCCCCAGGGCCGCCGAGAGTCGCCTCTCCTCAGCAACAAAATATATCGCCACTGCGGCAGGAGGGAGGAAGTGTGCCAGCTTCACACCCATGAACTGCTTCATTTGAAGCATGTATGGAAGTTCGGACAGCAGCGCGGCCACGTGTAAGCCACCGACCACGCTAACTCCACAAATGAGGAGGTACAGAACCCACCACGCGCGACTTCCGCCGTGCCGTGCAAGTGCATAGAGTGCAACCATCGCCCAGGTGGGAAACGCAAGCGCGGCGAGAAGCGCAAGGGGCCGTGGGTCGTTTCCTGCGACCGCCAAGCCTGCTGCAACAAACACCACAAGCCAGCTCGCCAACGTCCAGAGCAACCCTCGAAGTAACGCCATGCTAAACCACGCAACGAAGCAACTTGCCCCAAGCACCACCCCATAGCGAGCTGCTATCGAAGCATCCACCTCCTCAAAGGGACGCGCCTGCTTCGCTTCGTATCCCTCCGCCCGAAGGCGACTCTTCACCTCCCACACGAACCTGGCAAACGCTTTCACAGGCTCCACAGACGTCGGAGACGGCGGCCGAAGATAGCAAACGCGAACGTTCCGGTCCGTCGCAGCGAGCACAAATCGCTCCGCCGCCTCGCCCGGCGACATGCGATCCATCTCTGCCGAAAGGATGCTATGAACACGAAGCACGTGCGGGCGCATGACCTCTTTGTAGATGTTGTCGCCGGCTTGTTGGGTGAACTCCACCGTGCCATACCACATCGGCGGCTGCGATCGGCTCTCGTCGCCCGTCAAGCGAAGAATCTTCGCCACCTCTCGCACCGAATCGCGCCACCCTAACGTTTGGTCGCCGTTGAAAATCACGCCCACTGCACCATTCCGCTCCGCGTCTAGGATCGCTGCCCGAGCGAGGCGCTCGGTCGCCCCCGGAGGGTTCCAAACGCGCGCCACAACCTGAAGCCCTAGGCGCTGTATCAAACCGCAGACCTCTGCGTCCAACCCAATGCCGTACTTAGCGAGGTCGCTTGGCGTGCCGGGCAGGCGCGTCGGCTTGCCGTCAGGGCCTAACACCACGGCAGGCGCAGGCTCCTCCGCGTCCCACTTGGGGAACCGTGCCTCCACTGCCCGTCGGATCCGATCTGCCAAAGCGGTATCAGGGCAGACGAACAGTTGCCCGTCCCCGTGGGAGTTCACTGGACGAGCCGTGGGAACCAATCGGCCTAAGACGAGCAAGTCGCCGAACGTGTCCTCGGAAACCGCCACCGCCGTCAGGCCGGCGCGCTGAAGGCGGATGAGCGCTTGCTTCGGTGTCACGCCCTCGCCCGCTGCCAGCGAGCGAACGTCCGCAAAGTCCGCCACAAGGTGGACCGCCTTGTTCGCCGCCTCCGTTCGGTGCCGCTGCGCAGCCACGATAGCAGCGCACGCCGTGGATACGAAGACCGGCAGCCAGATTAGACGGGGAGGCGAGAAACGATACATCGGTTCACCATTCGACTCGCGCACTCATTGGCTTCTTTCCCACCACCAGAGCAACCACCATCCCCGCGAGAAAGCCCCCGACGTGTGCCCACGTCGCTACGCCCGGCTGAACGACGAACAGTTGCATCAAGAACCATAGGCCCAGCGTCAGCCACGCGGGCAGCACGAACGGGACAAACCAGAACGGCAGAACAATGACCTGAATCCATGCGCCGGGAAAGAGCATGAAGTACCCCCCCATCACCCCCGCGATTGCACCCGAAGCGCCAACGAGGGACACCGTGCTGTCGGGCATCACCATCGCGTGCGTTATTGTCGCCGCGACGCCGAAAAAGACGTAATAGAGGGCGTAGCGCGGAGCGCCGTACACCTCCTCGATGCGCGGGCCGAACACGGCCAGGAACAACAGGTTCCCGATAAGGTGTGCCAGGTTTCCATGGAGGAACATGCTCGTAAAGAGTGTAACCAGCGGATCGGCGCCGCCCCCCTTGAGCGCCGCCCAGATGTCCGCCGGGCGAGCCGCAAGATCCGCGAATACATACGGCCTCCCGAACAGCGCCCCACCCCGATCCCAGAAGTAGATGACAACGAGCAGGATGAGGATCGTGCGCGTCACGTACGGCGTTTGCCGACTGTCGTGGTCATCTCGGATCGGGATCACTCTCCGGGAGAATACCAGACGGTTCCCCTACCGCCAATGCGGTAGAGGGCTGCCCGTTTTGCCCGACAACAGGTTCGTGCGTATGCCGCGCCGTAACGCGCCGCCCAACCGCTTTTCCACGCTACGGGCGAGGGACGCGGAGGTTTTCTCAACGCGGGACACGATCAATCGCTCGCGGATGCCACGCGGGCAGTCCAAAAGCCGGTTGAAGCGGAACGCTGGCACGCGGTCCTCTGGCAATATCTGGTGAACCTCGAGAGCGATACGAATAGCGGCTCGCGAGACGCTCGCCCTCCCCAGGATCCTCTCCATGTAGTCCCGGCGTAGGGCTGCCTTCCCGCCGGGTCAGAGCCCAGTATTTGTGGCCATCCAGGATCGACTCGCCGTTGTTGGACACGTTGGTCGAAAGGTTGAGAACATCTTGAACGCTTCTGACAACGCAGCCGTCGAAGGTATGATGGAGGCCTTGGAGAAAGTGTGATCCTCCAATAAACCTCTCGAGGATCTCTTCCAGTCGTCAGGGCCTTTTGGGGCTCTACCGCACGGGAAAGCCGGCGACGGCAAGCGCATCTTTGAGCGCCGCGATGGTGTGCGTTCCGTCATGCACGATTGAGGCCACGAGGACGGCGTCCGCGCCCGCCTTCGCAGCCTCGACGAGGTGTTCCGGGCGACCGGCCCCGCCGCTCGCTACGACGGGGACGCTCACCGCGCCCGCGACTGCGCGAAGCAACGCGGTGTCATAACCATCGAGCGTGCCGTCCCGATCCATGCTGGTAACAAGCAGCTCCCCTGCGCCGAGAGCCTCTGCCTCCCGGGCCCACTGGATCGCGTCCAACCTGGTCGGCTCGCGACCTCCGGTGGCATAGACCGTCCAGTGAGACCCGGCTCTTACCGCATACGCGTCTGCGTCGGTCGGCGACTCTCTGCGCACGTCCATCGCGAGCACAACCGCTTGGCGCCCGAACCGCTCTGCGATCTCGGTGATGAGCGCGGGCCTGCGAATCGCCGCGGTGTTAACGGCTACCTTATCTGCACCCTGGCGTAGGATGTTGGCTGCATCCTCAACGCTTCGGATGCCGCCGCCGACGGTGAACGGGATAAAGAGGTGTCTCGCAACGCGCGCCGCAAGCTCGATCGTGGTGTTTCGCCGCTCGTGCGATGCGGTAATGTCGAGGAACACGAGTTCGTCCGCGCCTTCCTTCATGTATCGCGCGCCAAGTTCAACCGGGTCACCCTGGTCTCGAAGGTCAATGAACATCGTCCCCTTCACTACGCGACCGGCGTCCACGTCGAGACAAGGGATTACGCGAATGGTCGTCACTCGCCGCTCCCATCGGAAGGCTCGAGGCGATTCACGCCGCACCGCACCCATGCGCCGCGATGCAAGCTCCGAGACACATCACCGGGTTGTGTGAAGAGTAGGAATCGAGAGCCAAACGCTTCGAGAACGGTTGGCGAGAGGTCCCGCGTTTTCCACACATGCTCGGCGAACTCGCCGACGAGGTGCCTCGCGAGGGTTTGGAAGTCGCTGGGCACGTCTTCGGCAACGATGTCCGGCTGTCCGATCTTGTTCAGACCACGCGTAAAGCAATAAGTAGTGCGCTCATCGTCCCACCACCGCGTGGCGATGTGCAGGCCAAACGCGTCGGCGCCGTTTTGCTCGATCGCCTGCCGAAACTGCTCCGGGGTGTAGGCGCTCTGCGCCTCGATGTCAACGATAAGGGTGCCTCCAGCGACTTCGGCGATCGCGAGAGCAGCCCAGGTGCTGAGTCGTAGTGCGCTCTCCTCCCGCTCGGTTAGCGCGCCAGGCTCGGCGACGAAGCGCACCGTGTGGACGGCTTGCGCCTGCTCGATGCGCTCGGCGAGGTCGGGGGGAAGAGCCGCATCCGGCTCGAGCAACGCTCCGGGTTGAAACAGCATGGCGTTTGCCTCGCGCTTGACCGTCCCCATGTGAAACCGCACGTCGGTGAAAACGAGCGCCTCGGCCGTACCAATCCTCGGCGGACCATCTCCGATGAGCACACGCGTGAGGTCTTCCTGCGTCGGGCGCTGAGGGTTTCGCGAGTAGACCCAGAATTCGATGACGAGCACCTGTTGCCTTGCCGCATGCGCCTGCGAGCGCACGAAGCGAAGGTATTGGCGCAGCAATTCAGCGAGGGCGCCCCCGAGGCCAGCGGCCAGCATAACGAGAAGGAAATGCAGGGACTCTTGGCTTATCACCTTTTGCCCTCGATCCACGCGGCGGCAGCCGCCCACTCCTCGTCGGTCAGGTTGGCGTTGCACCCTTCGCACAGCCCGGCGTCGTTCACGCCTTCGGAGCGGCAGAGAAGGCAACGGTCCTCTTTCACCGCTCGACGCACGGGTTGGCCGTCCTGCAAACACCATAGCAGGTCTTCGCGCAGAATGCCTTGACTGTTCGCCCGGCGCATAACAGTGATGTGCCCCCTATCATGTTCGATTCGGCCCAGGGCGGGTCTTCGTGTAGAATGGGCGGGAATGGCAGCGGAAGGGCCAGGGCTCGTCACTCCGGCGATCGTGCTTGGCGCGGCGGTGGCAGGAGGCCTCTCCGCGCGATTGCTGCGCATGCCGACCATTCTGGGCTACATTTCCGCCGGGGTTGCCGTCAGTTTCTTTCGCGAGAGCCTGGGCATCACCGCAGGGCAAGTGATGCCCGTGGCGGACATCGGCGTCGCGCTGCTGCTGTTCGTGGTCGGCATTGAGTTTTCGCCTTCTTCCCTCGCCCATGCGCGGACGCTGGCTTTTGTGACTGCGCCACTTCAGATCCTGCTCACGATGGCGCTCGGCTTCGCAATCGGCAGGCTGCTGGGCTTCGATTCAGAGGCGTCGGCGGTCATGGGATACGCCATCGCCCTCAGTTCCACCGCCCTTGCGATGAAGATAGTCACGGAGCGACACAACGTACTCAGCCCGTTTGGGCTTGCGACGCTCAGCTACGCCCTCGTACAAGACCTGTCACTCGTCGTCGGGCTGGGCATTCTGCCAACGCTCGCGAAGGGCGCAGCCTGGCAGTCCACGGCGCAAAGTTTTGCGTTGAGCGCGCTCGCGTTGCTCGCCGTGCTTTTCCTCGCGACTCGCGTGATGCCGGTTATCCTTCGCACGACCGCGCGCCTAAGAAACCGAGAGATATTCATGCTCGTCGCAGTCGCGATCTGCATCGGAGCGGCGGCTGGGGCGAGCGCGGCTGGCATCTCGGTGGCGGTTGGCGCGTTCCTCGCCGGGCTGATTATCAGCGAAAGCGAGTACAGTCACGCCGTGGTCGCAGAGGTCATCCCGCTCCGCAACTTGTTGGTCAGCGTGTTCTTTGTTTCGGTTGGGATGTTGCTGAACCCGGCGTACATCGCCGAGCAGTGGATCGCAGTGCTGGCTTTGAGCGGTGCGATCATTCTTGGGAAAACAGCTCTCGTCACGCTCCTCACACGACTTGCCGGTCAGCACATGCGCGTTGCGCTGACAGCCGCCTTAGCACTCTGCCAGATGGGAGAGTTTTCGTTCATCGTTGCCGCCGAGTCGTTCGCGCTCGGCTTGATCGAGCGCGACGTGTACGACCTGCTCGTGAGCACAACGCTCGTTACCATGGTACTCACACCGCTGATGGTTCAGTTTGAGCCGCGCGTCTCATCGCTCTTCGACAAGCGCGCCCGCGATGCCGAAGACGACATCGCGGTGCCGAAACACTCCCGCAATCACGTCATCCTTCTCGGCCTCGGTCGAGTCGGCAAGCACATTCTCGACATTCTGTCCGCCTGCTCCACGAAGGTGGTCGTTGTGGACGTGAGCATGGAGCGATTGAAACACGTAGCGAGCGAGAACGTACATACGCTTTTCGGTGACGCCGCGAATCCATGGATACTGAAGCAGTGCCGCCCAGAGTACGCCGGCATCGCCATCATCGCCATCCCCGACCCGCTGGAGGCGAAGGCGATCGTGGAAACACTTCGCTTGCTGAACCCCGACATCAAAATCTTGGCGCGTGCGCACAGCGCAGAGACCGCGAGAGAACTGGAGCGCCTCGGAGCTACCGGAGCCGTGCTCGCCGAAGAGGAGACAGCGAAGGTCCTCGCACGGCGCGCACTATTGCACTGCGGCGCGGAACCGGTGCACATCGAGGCGGTTATCGCTGCGGGGAGCCGTCAATGGAAAGAGCAAAAATCGCCCCTTGAACCTGGCGCAATCGAGTAGAATGCACTAGTCGAGCGCGTGGTGAGGATCGAGAGAGGCTGTATGAGCGTTATTCGAATTGTTGGTGGACGGGAACTCGCGGGCACGGTAGAGGTTGGCGGGAGCAAAAACGCGACTCTTGCTATTCTATCCGGTGTGGTGCTGTCATCCGGGAAGGTGGTGCTCCGCCGAGTGCCCCAAGTTCGAGATGTGCAAATCAAGGCGCACCTACTGGAGGACATCGGCGCCTCGGTGAGTTGGGACGAAGACACACTAACGATTGACTGCGGAGGCATCCGAGCGGGAGACGTTGACGCTGAGTTGGTCCGCTCGATCCGCACATCGTTCTATCTTCTTGGCCCATTGGTGGCGCGCCTCGGCTCTGCTCGCTTGCCTCAACCCGGCGGGTGTAAGATCGGCGCGAGACCGGTTGACTTCCACGTTCGAGGCTTGAAACAGCTTGGCGCGGAGATCGAGTACACCGCCGGGTACTACTCGGCGAAAGCGGATCGCCTCGTTGCCGGCGAAATCTATCTCGACTTTCCAAGCGCCGGCGCCACGCAGCACCTGATGGCATCAGCGGTGCTTGCAGAAGGCCAAACGGTCATCAAGAATGCTGCGATGGAACCGGAAGTGGTTACCCTGGCGGACTTTCTGAATCGCATTGGCGCGCGAGTCGAAGGAGCGGGAACGAGCACGATCACCGTGACCGGGGTAACCAGTCTCCGCGGAGGCGAGTTCTTCATCCCCGCTGACCGCCTTCAGGCTGGCACGCTGTTGCTTGCGGGGGTGGCGACGCGTGGCGAAGTACGCGTGAGTGATGTGCTGCCAGAGCACCAAGGCGCATTGCTCAGCAAACTGAAGGAAGCGGGCGCGCACGTCGAAGTTGGGCACAACTGGATCAGCGCACGAGGCAACCCGTTCCTACAGGCGATCTCCATCAAGACCATGCCCTACCCAGGCTTCTCGACCGACATGCAGCAGCCCACGGCGGCGGTGCTGACCTGCGCGCACGGCGTTTCCACCGTAGAAGAAACGATCTACGAGAGTCGAATCGGGCACATTGACGAGCTAAACCGCATGGGCGCCAAGATCCGCCTCGAGGGCAGAACCGCCGTCATCACCGGAGTTGATCATCTGCAGGGCACGGTGGTCGAGGCGACCGACCTCCGAGCGGGCGCCGCCCTCGTCATCGCAGGGCTTGCGGCGCGAGGAGAAACCATCGTGAAGAACGTGCAGCACATTGACCGCGGCTACGAGAACCTGGAGGAGACACTTCGCTGCCTCGGTGCACGCGTAGAGCGAATTGGAGCGACGGAATTGGAGGCCGCAACAGAATGGTCCGGTTAGGCTCGCAGCTGGGTATTGACTTGGGCACGTCGAACATCCTCGTCTACAAGCGCGGCGAGGGAATCATTCTCGAGGAGCCGACGGTCGTCGCCCTCAACACGGAGACCAAGAAGGTGTTGGCGGTCGGCAACGAAGCGAGAGACATGATTGGGCGTACACCGGGCAACATCGTCGCGATCCAACCGCTGCAAGAGGGTGTTATCGCCGAGTATACACACACGCTGAAAATGCTGGAGTTCCTGATCGACAAGGTGTGCGGCAAGCGAAGATGGTTCGGGCCGAGAGTGATGGTCTGCATCCCCTCGGGATGCACGAACGTGGAGCGGAGAGCGGTCAAGAAGGCGACGCTCGAGGCCGGCGCCAGGGAGTGCCTCCTCATTGAGGAGCCGATGGCTGCCGCCATCGGAGCTGGCTTGCCAATATCCCAACCCGGCGGCAACATGGTCGTTGACATAGGCGGTGGCACGACAGACATCGCGGTCATCTCGCTGGACGGGATCGTGCAATCGGCAAGCATTCGCATCGGCGGCAATCGCCTCGACGACGCAATTGTCAGACACATGCGGAACGCGTACAATCTGATGATCGGAGAGCGAACGGCGGAGGAGATCAAGGTGAAGATCGGCTCGGCATACCCGCTCGACGATGAGCTGCGACTCGACGTCAGAGGGCGTGACCTCGCCGGAGGCCTGCCCAAAACCATGACCATCACCAGCGAAGAGGTTCGAGAGGCGCTCGAGTCGCCGCTGCGCCAGATCTGCGAGAAGACGTGCGCCGTGCTTGAACAGACGCCGCCCGAACTCAGCAGCGACATCATCGTACGCGGCATCACGCTGACAGGAGGAGGCGCCTTGCTGCGAGGAATGGATCGCCTGCTGTCCGAGCAGACGGGCATCCCCGTGAGGGTCGCTGAGAACGCGCTTCACTGCGTCGCCGTCGGTACGGGCATCGCCCTTGAGACCATGATGGATCCGAGAGAGGCGATCGCACGATGAGAAACACAGGCGAGCGACGCAGAAGATTCCTTGGCGCGGACGAGATCAGTCGCTCAACCATGCCGCCGCTCCGAGCAGTTGCATTCACCCTTGCAGCTCTCTCCTTGAGCATGCCGTCAGGGCAAGCGCCGCTGCCCGGCATGGAAGGCAACCAGCATGTGCACGGCTCTTTCGATCCTAACGCAGCCCTCGCCACGCTCGAGGGCCCGCCCGTTACCCGCTACGAACTCGCTGCGCTTTTCCAACGTTTCGCAGAAGGGATCGAGGCGCAGTTGCTCCGCCCGATAGCCGCCCGAGAAGCCGCGCTTCCTCCTGACGTTCCGAGCGACCATTGGGCGACCAAGGGGGTTCAATACCTTGCTTCCAGCGGTGCGCTTCAGACGCTGATGACCGGTGGAAGCTTTGAAGGCGACAAGCCCGCAACGCGCGACGACGTCGCCCTGCTGCTCCATCACCTCGCCAAACAACTGCAGCCCGCCTACGTGAGAGCGATACCCGAGAAGACGGTGAACCTGCAGAAGATTCGCGCTTCCGAGCGCAGTCGCGACGCGATGTACGCGCTCGCAAAAGGCGGCTGGCTCCCTTACGAATCACCGATCTTCCATTCGTCCGATCCAAACGTCTCGCCGCCGGTTATGGCGGTTGCGCTCGCCCAATACGCGCGTAGCCTCGGGCGGAGACTTCAGCAAGAAGACGACGGGCTGGAAGACGCCGACCCAGGATCGTAGCGCTCTCGCCTGAGAATGATTCCCCATCTCATTCAACTGCCGGCACGGCAGCTCTAATCGGTGTCTCTTTGGCGCCGTATCTCGGCTGCGAACTCTCTGTCCCCTGCCTCGTCTGCCAAGGCGACGGCACGGTCCATGGTGAGCCGCCATTTCGGGTCGGAGTTCTCTCGATAGGCGATGGCAAGTTGATAGAGAGCCCGCGCGTACTCGCCCGCAATCCGCTCGCGTCCCTGCGGATCGAGGCGAGCGTGCGCCCCCTCGTACAGATCGTCCGACGCCATGAGCATCTCCATGCGGGCGCGACGATCCGATATTCGCAGCGCCGCTTGGTACGTAAGCCGCGCCGCACGTTCGAGCACCTTTGCGTCCTCCGGCGCGATCTCCGCGGCAGACACAACGTTCTGCAACGCGGCATCAAGGTCACTGCTTAGTTGTCTTTCGGCAACAATGAGGTAGCAATTCGCAAGACCGCTCTCAATTCGTCGCCGCGTGCTTTCTGCCGCCGCGCGGTCCAACAGTTCTTTCAGGCGCGCCGCCGCCGCGACCGGGTCGGTCCCAGCGAGCGCCTCCGCCTCTTCGATGCTCGGGAGCAGCGTGCGGTCAATCTGCTCGAGTCGAGAGCGCTCGGCGGCGCGATCGAAGAGCGCGATAATGCCAACCGCAGCCGCCAGCAGTAGCCCACCAACCAACACGACAACGAACGTGCGACGTAAAAACTCCAAGGTAGCGGGACTGAACAGCGGCTGGCGAGGCGGATTCGTCCAGCCGGGCGGGAAAGCCACGGGAGGCGAGATGGAGCCGCCGCCGTACGGCTGGCCGTAGGTGTACGGCTGGCTAGACGGAGGTGCAGGCGGACCCGCGGTCGTGCCTGGCGGGTTCGGAACCGCTCCGTAGGGGTCAAGCGGCGGGCCCCAGGGAGCCACACCCGCCTGCGCGTCCCCGCCCACGACCGAGGCGGCATTCAGCGCATCGAGCAGGGCGCGCTTCATCTCCTTTGCGCTCGAGAAACGTTCGGAAGGCGCCTTATCCAGAGCGCGCCGAATCACCTGGCGCATCGCCCAACTTACGTTCGGCGGGTCGGGCGGCTCGGAATGCATGATGCGGTGGCTTATTGTAATCACCGAGTCCCCCGTGAATGGCTTCTCTCCCGCCAAAGCCTCGTACAGCACCACGCCACAACTCCAGATATCCGTCCGTTCATCAATCTCTCGACCAACCACCTGCTCCGGCGACATGTAACTGGGCGTGCCGAAGATCTGTCCGTCCATCGTGATGCTCGGTTCGAACTTGAGGCGCGCGATCCCGAAGTCCGTGATGACCACCCGACCATCAGGAAGCAGTTGGATGTTCTCGGGCTTGATGTCTCGGTGCACCACGCCCCTCTCGTGAGCGAACGCAAGCCCATCCAGCACCTGCGAGACGATTTTAACGGCGTCCTCTTGGCTGATGGCCCCCTTGCTGTCCATCTTGTCTCGAAGCGTTCCGCCTTCGAGGTACTCCATTGCGATGAACATCCTCCCGTTGTCTTCGCCCACCTCATAGATGCTGACGATGTTCGGGTGCTCCAACTTTCCGGCTGCGCGCGCCTCGCGGAGAAAGCGCCTTTGGCGCTCCTCGCGTTGCCTCTCCGTTGCCCCCTGCGGCATGTGCAACTCCTTCACCGCCACGCGGCGATCCACCGTGGGGTCCCAAGCCTCATACACTACGTCGTTGCTGCGGGCGATTTCGCGGATAATTTCGTAGCGGCCGAGAGTGCCGAGAGACATTTGATCAACTCTATTATGGTCCTACCGCGTCTAACGGCTACTCAGCGTCACGGTTCGACCGTTTGCTCGCGTGCGTAGATTAGCCGCGACCCGGTTCGTCCCAGCGTGCGCGGGGAGAGGGGCGCAGGAGACGGGTTTTCCGGTCGGCGCCCTGCCCGCGGCAGGCAGGGGTTTATCGCCTCCCGTTCTGTAATCCAGAAACTTGACATCGGGTTGTTACTTGTGGTAGCGCATGGCTAACGATGGAGTTCTCAGGCAACGGCGTACCTCCTAACCAGAAAAGCGGGGTGGGGTCAGTGTTTCACCGGAACCACATCGCGGCAACACGAGAGGCCGGTGGCTAGGCAAAACCGAAGCCAAGCGAGAGAGGGCACTCGAATGAAAGATCGGCTGTTTGTGACGCGGGGAGGGGTGGGCTATCGTAAGCCTTTCACCCTTTGTAGGCTCCTGCCCGCGTTTTTCCTGTTGACGCTGCTTATAACGCTGCTTCATCCCGCTCCCCTCCAAACCGCTCGATCTCCATCGAACCGGAAGCGGACGCGCGGATATGCTCCAACTCCTCTTCGGCGATGACGACGAGCTGACGTTTCCCCTATGGGTGAGCCGTAATTGATTAGCGACACGTCGCGCTGCGTAGCTAATCAATTACGCGAAGAGAATCGGCGAGCCCGCCAAGACATCGATGAAACGCACAGCGACCGGCGGTTCCGTGCGGGCGCAGTTTTGCTCGAAATCTCCAGCTCAGCGCAGGGCGGCTCGGAGCGCCCGAGCCGCCCAAATGCCCGGAAGCGAG
>PSLA01000005.1:0-98860 GCA_040289295.1 Armatimonadota bacterium | reverse complement strand
AAAGCCAAAGGCGAGATTGGAGAATACATCCGGCTGCACATTCCCGCCGTGGTGCAGTATGCCATGGAGGTCGGCAAGGAGATCTCGCTCGGCGTGGCCGACTTCGACAACGTGATGAAGTGGGGGTTCGGCTGGGAGCAGGGACCTTTCGAGATGGTCGACGGCATCGGCTACGAGAACCTGCAGCCGTACATGACCGATTCGCCGCTCAAGGAGGTGGGGAAGTTCTATGTTGACTCCCGCTCATGGGACTTCCGCTCCGACGCCCATGAAGCGCTCGCGAAGGACGAGCGGACGATGAGCGCCGAGGATTTACCGGTTACGCAGAGCGGCGAAGGGTTCAACGTGCGCCGCTTTGCAGACGGACACTTCGCGTTCCAGTTCCGGACGAAGATGAACGCCCTCAACCCGTCGTTGCTGCAAGGCCTGCAGCGCCACATCGAGTCACACCCGCGTGCCAGAGTAACCCTTCTCGGCGACAGCCGCGCCTTCAGCGCGGGCTTCAACCTCCAGCTGTTGCTCGATGCCGCCGAGCAGCAGCGCTTTGAGGACGTGCGAGGCTGGCTTGCGCAACTGCAGGGCGTCGCCCAGGCGTTGCAGTCCGTCCCCAGCGTTGCCGCAGTCGAGGGCTTTTGTCTCGGCGGTGGGCTTGAGCTTGCACTCCATTGCTCCCGCGCGATCTTCCACCCAGAAGCCTTCATTGGCCTGCCGGAGGCCCTCGTTGGGTTGCTGCCAGCCGGCGGAGGCACCACCCTTGTGCGAAGGCTTACGCAAGGTGACCCAAAACGCATGGCGAACGCCGCCATCACCATCGCACTTGGAAAGAAGGTTTCGGCTGCTGCCGCCGAAGGCACACCCTACTTCCGTGAAACCGACGCGCTGCTGATTAATCCCGACTTCATGGTTCACTCTGCGCTCAACCTCGCGCCCACAGCGGCCACGCCCCCCACATGGGAGCCCGCACCGCCGCCTCTCGGCGCTATGATCGAAAGCGAGATTGAAGCCGCACGTTCCAAGGGCGAACTTACCGAGTACGGCGCGTACATTGCGGAACAGATCAAGCACATTTTCACCAAGCCCACGTCGGAAGTGCAGGCGCTTGAAATGGAGGTGGAAGCGTTCCTGCGCCTGCTCGGCAACGCCCTCACCCAGAATCGAATCAAGCACATGATTGAAACCGGCAAACCATTGAACAATTAGGGAGGGCGAGCGTCCTCGCGAGCCTCGAGAACTAAAGATGAAGATCCTTGTACCAGTCAAAAGAGTTCCCGACCCGTATGCGAAGGTAACCGTTCTGCCGGACGGCTCCGGTTTGGACACCACCTCGCTGAAGTTCGAGATCAACCCATTCGACGAGATTGCGGTCGAGGAAGCCGTGCGCATCAGCGAGCAACGCGAGGCGGAAGTCGTCGTTGTTTCCATCGGAAGGGCGGAGTGTGAGGAGCAGCTTCGCAAGGCGCTCGCCATCGGCGCACACCGAGGGATCCTTGTTGAAACGGATGCCGAGCTCGATTCTCTCGGGGTCGCGAAGGTTCTCAGGAAGGTTTACGATCGTGAATCGCCCGACTTCGTGCTGATGGGCAAGCAGGCGATTGACGATGACGCGAACCAAGCGGGACAGATGCTGGCGGCTATGCTCGGAATCCCACAAATGACGTTCGCAGCCAAGATCGAGTTGCTCGACGGAAGCGTTCGAGTAACGCGCGAGACGGACGCGGGTCAGGAAACGCTTGAAGCGCCGCTGCCCTGCGTCATCACAACCGACCTGAGACTCAACGAGCCTCGTTATGTTGCCTTGCCGGGCATCATCAAGGCGCGGTCGAAACCGATTGACAGGCATAGCTTAGACGACCTGGGCGTGCAGGCGGAATGTCGCGTCCGCGTCCTGAGGCTTCAACCTCCTGCGCCGCGGGGGGCAGGACGCCAAGTGCAAAACGTGGACGAACTCATCGAGGCGCTCCGCGCGAAAGGGGTGCTCGGGTCATGACAAGGGCGCTCGCCATTTCGTTGAACGCGGGGGACGCCGAGCCGCTCGCCGCGTTCTGCCAGGCTCTCGGCGTGCCGTTTGTGCTTCTGGCGGCGGGTGGTGACGCGCCTGTGGACGTGGGCGCAGAGAAAATTGTCCGCCTGGAGGGGGATATTCCACCCGCGGATGCGCTCTCCGCGTTTATCGCCGAGATGGCTGATGGCTTCGACCTCATTGTGGGTGTGGCGCACATGGCCGGTAAGGACCTTTTGCCGCGCATTGCGGGGCTGCTCGGCCAGTCGATGGTGGGCGACATTGTTGAGGTGCTCTCCGCTTCCGAGCGTCGCTTCCTTCGGCCGGTGGTGGCGGGCAACGCCTTTGCCGAGGTCGAGGTCGCGAACGGCCCGTTTGTCGCTTCTGTGCGCGCGACGGCGTTCAAGAGCGCGGCTCGAGGCGGTAACGCAGCCGTAGAAACTCAGCCCGCGCCAAGCCAGGGGTCCACGAAGCGCGTCTCCGTTTCGGAAGCGGAAGGCGGACGCCCCGACCTGACCCAGGCTCGCGTCGTCGTCAGCGGTGGAAGGCCGCTCAAGGACGCCGAGACGTTCGAGCGGCTGATCGGGGGTCTCGCGGATGTGCTCGGCGGCGCGGCCGGCGCAACGCGCGCCGCCGTTGATTCGGGGATCGCGCCGAACGACCTCCAGGTCGGCCAGACGGGCAAGGTCGTCGCCCCTGAGCTTTATGTCGCCGCAGGCGTCAGCGGTAGCACGCAGCACGTAGCAGGGATGAAGGACAGCAAGGTGATCGTCGCGATTAACACCGACCCCGATGCGCCAATCTTCGAAATCGCCGACTTCGGGCTGGTGATGGACCTCTTCGACGCCATCCCGCAACTCATCGAGCGGCTACGGGATTAGGCTTACGCCGCCCCTGGGAACCCAGCGTCCGTTGCCCAGGTTGATCCTGAGGCTGCACGGCACCGTGGACATCGTGACCTCCCTCTCACCTCGCGCCAGAGAGGCGCGAAGAGGGAGGGCGAGCGTCCCGCGAGCCTATCTGCCTTATGGCATCCTCCTTCTCCGGTTCGCCACAACGCACAAGCCGGCGCCCAGTGCCAGCATCACGCCCTGCTCCGTAACCGGGCCTCCGCTGCGCGGCTCGCCGGTCGAGTTGACGAGCCGTGCCGAACGGTTGCGTCCGTCCACTGCCCCGAGCCCGCAGCGCGGATCCGCTTGGCACGATTGCATCCTTGCGGTCAGTCTTCCAGTTTGATTCGGCTTGCGCGAATGGTATTCGTGCCGGGGTCATAGACGCCCTTCGCCTCGGCGCGCGGCCATTGGAGCAACGCCTGCTCCGTAACCGGGTCTCCGCTACGCAGGAAGATCGTCTCGTCCGTCCACGTTACGTTCACCGTGGTGCCCTGGGGCTGGAACCCTTCGATGTCGAAGATGTTGGTTAGCGCCATCCGATTCTGATTGAGGTCCACATTGGTGATGTTGCCGGTGGCTTCCGCCTCGCCGGTGCCTCCGCCTCCGGCGTCGTCCTCGAGGGTGATGCGCGTGGCGCTAAGCGTGTTGGTAGCGGGGTTGTAGGTCCCCTTCACCTCAGAGGACTGCCACTGTAGCAGGGCGTCTTCTGTTACCTGCACGCCGCTGCGCCGAAAGATGGTGCTGTCCGACCACACGACGTTAACGCTCGCGCCTTGTGGCATGAAGCCCTCGACCTCGCTTAGGTTGATGAGGGTGAGCGTATTCGCGCCAAGGTTGACGTCGGTGTGCGTACCGCGTGCCTCTGCTTCTCCGGTGCCGTTTCCGTCCTCGACCTTGATGACGCTCGCGGTGAGGAAGTTGTTTCCCGGCAGAAAGTTGCCGCGAACCTCGACGCGCGCGCCGTTGGTCAGCAGCGTCGGTGCGCCGCTAGAGCTGCGATACACGGGAGTGTCCGCTGTGTACGCCACTGTGAATGCTGCGCCAGCTTCGGGGCGAAGCGTGAAGCGGGTCGGGCTCAGGTTCGAGACGACGCCATTGTATTCAAGTTTTTCGTGGCGGCCCGAGTCATCTATGCCGTTGCCGCTGCCTCGACGGAACGCGGGCGAGACCTCTCCTCCCGCCAGCGCCCAGTTCGCAAGGTCAATGTCCAGCACGAAAGAGTTGGACGGTACCGTTAGAGCCGGCGTGAGCGCCGCGGTCGCCATCGGCTGCCCCTGCCCATTGCGTGGGAGGGAAGAGTCGAACGGATATGTGCTGCCGCCTTGAGAGCCGGCTGGCACCAGGGTTACCTGCTGCCCCAGCGTCAGGCGCACCTGGTCATAGGTCCCGTTGGGCAGGGCGCTGACGGCGAGGAACGCGTATCGCTCACCGGAGCCGTCCCGCAGGCGCTTGGCGTCAATGGTAATGCCCGTCGCGCTCTCCCAGGCGGTTGTGTACTGCCCGCTGGTTTGGTCGCGGTACTCGACCTTGTGAAGGGTGAGCCAGACGTGGTCGTAGTCCTCGCGGAAGGAGTCAGTAAGGAAGAGACCGACGCCGGAGGTCGCGGCTCCGTTGCCGCCTCCACCGCCGCAGGCGATGCCGAGCGCACCCGCGAGGATGCCGAGCAAGAGATAGGTTGCCAAAGAAGTCTTCATATGGACCAGCATACCCCGAATACCAGTTCTGATACACTTCTTTCAGCTTCTGATACACTTCTTCGGTTCGTCTTTGGGCGTTTGCTTCTCAAGTTCCTTCAAGAGCAGCTGCGCGCTTCGGCACTGCCCTCACCCCAACCCTCTCCCACAGGGAGAGGGAATATCAACTATCCACTATCCACTATTCATGGGATTGGATCAGCAGGGAACCGGCGTCCCGTGAGGCTATGTGCCTTGCGGCGTCCTTCTTTTCGGCTGCGTTAGTTGATCAGCAGCTTGCGCTCAATATCTGCGCGGACGAGAATGCCGCCACGGCTGACCGCGACCTTGCAGATCGAACCCTCCTCGCCGGACAGGGCGGCTTCGACTTGCTCTGGGCGCATCATAGAGACGCTTTTGCCATCAATGACGCGCAGTCGGTCTCCCCGCTGGATGCCCGCTGTCTCCGCGGGGCCACCCCTGAAGACACCGAACACGACGTAGTCGCCGTTTTCTGCCTGGTACACGCGGAAGCCTACGTGTGCCTTCGGAGGGTCCGTAACGCGCCCTGTCCAGTTCTCGAGCCACACGTATCTGCGCTCGTAGTCAATGATGATGTTGAAGTACTTGAGGAATCCGAAGCCGACCGTGCCGTCCGAGTCCGCACCGGAACTTGGCAGGTCGATCACGCTCCAGACTGAGTCGTTCACGGGGACGCCGAAGATGTTTGCCTCCGGCACCTTCACCATGAAGCTATCCACCGGTCCCGACGCGACCATCGCTTGGGTCATGAAGTTTGGCTTTTGCTCTTTGTCCCATAGCCCGACGCGAATGAGCGACTCTTTGTGCGTAGTTGTGTAGAACGCATTGCCCGTGTCGAGCGAAAGGTGCATCGGCTTGCCGTTTACCGTAACCGGCAACTCGATCGAATTGTAACCGTAGGGCAGCATCTTCACTAAAAACGTCCGCTCGTTGTCCGGCGTACGCTTTGTGATGTCCACCGAACGGGGATGGAAGATGAACTTCTGTTTCTCGACATTGATCTCAGTAACGTAGTCCTTCACGACGGAGAGGCCCATGATGGCGTCTGTGTGTGTTCCGTAACTCAGGCTCATGTGCGCCATCGGCAACTGCACAGCGTCCGCGTGAGGGTCGTTGACGGTTAGCCCACCCAAGCGAATTGAATCAATTTTGACGGTCTTTGCCTCAAAGGTGCCGACGAAGTCTCTAAGGCCGGTAACGCCGCTCGGTTTACCAATGTTGATAGCATCGTTGATGACGAAATAGCCGGCGTAGCCGGTGTCGAACATGCACGAAATCGTTTTGCCATTCACCACAGCGTCAACGATAATCGCCTCCTCGGTCACCTTGAATGGACACTCGACCGGGACGGCGAGCGCTTGCGGCGCTTGAAAGAGGAACAGCGAAAGAAGTGCTCCGGTCATCGTTTCAATCCTAAGTATACCGTCGGGTCGCTACGAAGTAACCAACGAACAGAACAGCGGACAGGATGTTCAAGTAGCACATGCAGCAAGGAGCGAAGATCGCACCGATGACCCCGAGAGTCATACCGGTGGGCGAAGGCCGGCGGTCTATGATGTCAACAATCCAAACCACCATCATTGTGAGCGCTAGCAGGGCAGCAGCAGCTCCCCAACCGAAGCCGTGCGTCATGACGTCTTCAAAGAACTGCATTTGCTCACCTGGCGACGCCGTTTCTATGCCCTCAGCGCCCTGCACAACGCGTGTGTACAGAACGACGTAAAACGCAATGGTTGTCACAAGGTTCAGCGTCCAGGCAACCCACAGCAATCCATCCCAAGCGCTGCCCATGCGCTCGATGAATGGGATGGAATGGAGAGGACGGGGGCTGGCGGCGGGGTCGTAGTACGTCGGCGTGCCGGGTTGAACTACGCTTCCGGGGACCGCGCCGGGTGGTTCTGCGGGAGGTGGTGCCGGCGGCTCTGCGCTTGGCGCTTGGGTGCCGCCCTGCTGCTCCAGCTGGCGCAACAGCTGGAGCGCAGCGCGGTGCGTGGGCTGAATCTCGAGCGCAGCACGGACCTCCCTCAGGGCACTTTCACGCTCTCCAATCCTGAAGAAGTGAGCCGCCAAGTTGTAGCGAGCCTTCGCGTCATCGGGTCTTAGGGCCGCGCACCGCCTTAGCGCCTCGGTCGCCTCCGCCGATCGCCCCATCTGGGCGAGAGCAATGCCGAGCGCGCCGTAAGCCTCGCCGTTCTCGGGGTCGAGTTCTATCGCTTGACGAGCGAACTCGGCTGCTTGAGGGAACCGGTCAGACCTCAGGTAGTCGAGCGCCTGGCGCGTGAATTGCGCTGCCCGCTCGTCAGCCACTCTGTTCGTTGTTCGTGTTGTCGCGCTCCGTGTCCGCGAGCGGGTCGTACGGTGGCGGGGCCTCCTTCTTGTCCTGGCGGTAGTGGTATGCGCTTCCACGCTGGTCGCCGATGGACGACATGTAGGGAGCGGCCTCGGTGTGCGTTTGCTTCTCAAGTTCCTTCAAGAGCAGCTGCGCGCTTCGATGCTTGCCGTCGCAGCGAATGGCCTCTTGGCACATCGCGATCGCCTCGTTCATGTGTCCGAGCCGCACGTTGTTCACGGCGAGGTTGAAGTAGTGCTTCGCCTCGTATGGCGCGTTCTGGATGGCTCGCTGGAGTGGGTCAACCGCTTCCTCCAGCCTGCCAGCGTAGGACAAGGCGATGCCGAGGGCGGAGTACGCCTCGGCGTCGCGTTGGTTGGCTTCAATCGCTTGACGGGCGGCATCGATCGCTCGATCCCACTGTTGGGCGCGAATGTGCTCAACCGCTTCGTTTACAAGTTCGCTCAGTTGTTCTGCAGACATATCGTTCCTCCGGGTACATATGGACGGGTCAACCGGTCCGGATTACGCTATCCTACACCGAAACGGGGTAGGAATGGAACGCCCAGCGGGGCAAAATCCGGCGAAAACCGAAACAGGAGGTAACGAAAGATGATCAGAACGAAGAGACTTCTCGCCGTTGTCGGGGTCGGTGCACTCCTATTTTCTTGGGGGTGCAAGAACGACGCCTCCAGCGGCTCCAACGGTAACGGTCCCGGTGGCTCGGCCACCAGGCCCGAAAGCCCCGGCGAGGGCAACCGCGTTGAAGGCGATGTCATCAAGGTCGGCGTAATCGCGTCGCTCAACGGTGAACTCAAGCCCTGGGGCGAGGATTCAGTTCGGGGCATCCAGATGGCGGTGGACGAGTTCAACGCCGCCGGCGGCGTGAACGGCAAGAAGGTCCAACTCGTTATCGAGGACACAGCGAGCAAACCGGAGGTAGGCAAGACCGCCACCGAGAAGCTCGTCAGCGAAGATAAGGTCGTCGCCATCCTCGGCGAGATAGCAAGCGGCATCACCCAGCCTGCGGCGCAGGTGGCGTTTCAGTATGGAGTACCGATCATCTCGCCCGGCTCGACAAGGGTCGACATCACGAACATCGGGAACAACGTGTTCCGAGTTTGCTTCACCGACAACTTCCAGGGAGCCGCCATGGCGAAGTTCGCCTATGAGGACCTCGGTCTGCGCCGCATTGCGATCCTAACGGACAAGAAGCTGCCTTACTCCACCGGCCTCAGCGACGTCTTCCGACAGGCGTTCACCGACTTCGGCGGCGAGATCGTGGACGAGCAGTTCTATGAGAGTGGCACTATGGACTTCAAGCCGCAGCTGACGAACATCAAGGCGAAGAACCCCGACGGGCTGTTCTGCTCAGGCTACTTCAATGAGGTCGGGCCGATTGCTCGACAGAAGGAGATCGTCGGCCTGAACGTGGTGATGCTGGGCGGCGACGGATGGGACAGCGCGAAATTGCTGACTTCAGGCGGTCGTGGGATTATCGGCGGGTACTGGACAAATCACTACAGCAACTACGAGAAGCGGCCGCAGGTTCAGCGATTCATCCAAGCGTTTAAGGAGCGCTTCGGCAGCCCGCCCGCCACGGCGATGGCGCCGCTCGGTTACGACGCGGCACTAGTGCTGCTCGATGCGTTGAAGCGCGCTGAGTCGCTCGACAGCAAGGCCATCACGAAAGCGATCGCCGAAACTGCGAACCTGGAAGCGGTTTCCGGCACCATTACGATCGGCCGGGATGGCAATGCCGAGAAGTCCATTCTGGTGCTTCAGGTAACAGAGGAAGCGCGCGACATGCCAGTTAAGCGAATCGAATTCTTCCGATTCGAGCCGAAGCAGCGCCCTCACCCCGGCACTCTCCCAAGGGGAGAGGGGGAGGGCAAGTAGTCGCGCGTGGCAGAACAGCTCATCCAGCAACTGGTCAACGGGTTGATGCTGGGGGCGATCTATGCTTTGATCGCCCTCGGCTATACCATGGTTTATGGCGTTCTGCGCCTCATAAACTTCGCGCACGGCGACGTGTACATGGTGGGCGCGTACCTCGCCTACTACACGAGCATGCGGTGGGTGAACCGGGAAGCAGTCAACCCGTACTTGCTTCTGGTCACCATGCTCCTCGTCAGCATGGTTGGCTGTGCGCTTCTCGGTCTAACCATTGAGCGTGTCGCCTATCGCCCACTGCGAAGCGCCCCTCGCATTTCCTTGCTCATCACCGCCATCGGCGTGTCGCTCTTGCTTGAGTACGGCGGACTTTTGGTCTTTGAAACGGCACCGCCTCCGAGCATCGCGGAGAGTGTTCGTGGCGGGGCGCTGCAGACTCCGCTCATCTTTTTTGGGGTCTCGATTGACAAGGGCCAACTTGCCGTTTTTGCCGTTACGCTCGTCTTGATGGTGTTGCTCTGGCAGTTCGTGACGAACACTCAGACGGGCAGGGCGATGCGAGCCGTCGCGCACGACTTTGACACTGCCGCGCTCATGGGCATCAACGTTGACCGCATAGTCGCGGTCACGTTCCTTTTGGGTTCGGCGCTTGCTGGCGCGGGCGGCATGATGAACGCCACGGCTCTTGGGACGCCGCTCACGACGTTCTACGGCCTGCTGCCCGGCGTGAAGGCGTTCGTCGCGGCGGTGTTGGGTGGAATCGGTAACATTCCAGGCGCCGTCGTCGGAGGAATCATCCTCGGTTTGGCGGAGGCAATGGTCGTATTTGCCGACCCATACATCCCTGGTTTTGAACTGACCGGCTACAAAGACGCGGTTACGTTCCTGATTCTGATTGGGGTGCTGCTGTTGAAGCCGAGCGGGATTTTCGGCAGCCCAGTGGAGAAAGTGTGATGGCATCAGTTGGCGACAACCCTCACCCCGGCCCTCTCCCAAAGGGAGAGGGGGGCGTAAACGTAACTCGCAGGTACGTCCCAGGCCGATTCTGGTTCGTGCGCCTTGCCAGCATTGCAACCGTAGCGCTCTTTCTCTATCTTCTTCAAGCGGTGCTCGTGCCGGCGCTTCCAACGCCCTACGACGCGCGGCTCATCTCGCTCGCGTTGCTGTTCGCGTCGCTGGCGGTGTCGCTCAATCTGATCAATGGGATCACGGGGCAGTTCTCCATCGGTCATGCTGCGTTTTTCTTGATCGGGGCGTACGGTTCAGCGCGGCTCACGCTCTCTTACTTCGAGGTGCAGGCGCTCGCCCCGGGCGTTTGGCTGTTCGTGGTTGCGATCCTCGGTGGCCTCATGGCTCGCCCACCCTGCGCCTGCGCGGCGACTACCTCGCCATCGTAACGCTGGGTTTCGGTGAGATTGCGCGCATCTTCGTCATCAACCAGACGGGCAGGGGCTCGTCAATCGCCGGCCTCGACCTCGGAGGGTCGTTCGGCTTGCCTGGCATAACGCGTATCACTGAGGTGTGGCACTTTGCTCTCCTGCTCATCTTCACGATCCTCGTCTCCCGCAACATGCTGCAAACCAGCCACGGCCTCGCGTTCCTGTCCGTGCGCGAGGATGAACTCGCCGCGGAGGCCACTGGCGTAAACACGACGAGAACTAAAGTTACGGCGTTCGTGCTGGGTGCGGCGCTCGCAGGAATCGCCGGCGCGTTCTTCGCGCACTTTGAAGGCTTCATCACGCCGCAGCACTTCGACATGAACGCGAGTTTCATCATCCTAACGATGGTGGTCGTCGGGGGGACCGGCAGCATCACGGGTGCGGCCCTGGCAGGGACCGCGCTCAAACTCCTTGAGGAAGCGCTTCGAAAGCTGCCCGAGATCTCCGCGATCGATCTGATTGCATACCTGGTTGCAGCGGCGGCGATGCTGTTGCTGATGACGGCGCTAAGGCAACCCTCATCCCGGCCTTCTCCCAAAGGGAGAGGGGGAGGGCGTTGCTCTACGGCGTGGTTTGTAATCCTCTGCATCGCAGCTCTGGCCGCCGGTGTGGGGGCGATCTTCAAGGCATTGGCGTTTGGCGCTGGTGTCGCTCACCCCGGCCCTCACCCAAAGGGAGAGGGGGATGTTATGAGCGGCTTCCTGATGGTCACAGGCGCACTTGCGGTCCTCGCGGTGGTGGGCGGATTGGGGTTCGGGCTCAGGCGGTCTCCTGAGGATCCGTTCCGCGTCCCTTTCAAAGCGCTGGGGTATACGGGGTGCGTGGGATTGCTCGCTGCGGCGTACCTCGTGTGGAACGTCGAGGCGTCGGTTGTGATTCGCGGCGGCATCGGGTTGATTCTCGTGGGCGCTGCGGTGTCCCTGCTCGGCTATCCGGCGGGCAGGGCATCCATGGTGCCGTTCGGGATGCTGGTGGCGGGATTCCTGGGCGTGGTGATTCTGCAGCTGGTGGTAGGCGCGCTGTTGCATGCGATTCCTTTCGTGGAAGAGAACCTGAAGGACACGATGTACAGCCCGTCGAACCTGCGTATGGCGGTGTTCGCGGTTTCGCTGGTCATCGTGATGCTGGTTCGGCCGCAGGGCCTGATGGGCCATCATGAGTTCAGTTGGAGTTTCCTTAGCCGGACGCTGGGTATGAAGACGAAGGAGACATCAATCCACTCATGAGCCTCCTTACGCTGGACCGTCTTACGATCCGCTTCGGAGGGCTGGTGGCGGTGAACGATGTGTCCTTCTCAATTGCGGAAGGCGACCTGTTCGGCCTGATCGGGCCGAACGGAGCGGGGAAGACAACCTGCTTCAACATGATTACGGGCGTCTATCGTCCCACTTCGGGCGATGTTCTGTTCGACGGGAGCTCGATCGTGGGCTTGCGGCCGTCCCGCGTCTGCGCTCGCGGCATAGCCAGGACCTTCCAGAACATTCGCCTGTTCTCGGCGCTGTCGGTTTTGGAGAACGTGGTGATCGGCGCGTTCCTCCGTCACGTATCAACGCTTGCGGAGGCGATAGCGCTCCTGCCAAGGGCTTTGAAGGAGACGGACGAGCAGGTTATTCAGGCAATGAAGATTTTGCATACCTTCGCGCTGGCGCAGCACGCGGACTCGCGGGCAGCCGATCTGCCGTACGGGGTGCAGCGGCGGCTGGAGATCGCGCGGGCGCTTGCGACGAGGCCGAGGTTGCTGCTTCTGGACGAACCAGCGGCTGGACTGAACCCGCAAGAGTCTGTGTCGCTGGTGAACTTGATTCGTACGCTTCGTGACGAGATGGGTCAGACCGTGCTGCTAATCGAACACGACATGAAGGTTGTGATGACGATCTGCGAGCGGATCGTTGTGCTCGACCACGGGTCGGTAATCGCAAAGGGTGCGCCTGAACAGATTCGGAACGACCCAAAGGTGATCGAGGCATATCTCGGAGAGCCGGTGTGACCGTCCGGGCGGTTCTTGCCCTCGGCGCTTCCTTCGCGTGCCTGTGCCTGCTTGGATCGCCGGAGGCTCGCTCTCCCTGGCTTGTTGGCCGCTCGCTCTGCCTGGCTCGCGGGACGCTTGCCCTCCCTTGCTCGCCGGACCCCTCACCCCGGCCCTCTCCCAACGGGAGAGGGGGGCGCCGGCTCTCTCCCAAAGGGCGCCCTCACCCCGGCCCTCTCCCAAAGGGAGAGAGGGGTCACTATTCACTGTTCACTTTTCACTGTTCACTATTCACGGGATGGAACAGCATGTCGTGCATGCCCAGAGCCGGCATCAGCTTTCAGGAGGCGAGTAAGCCGCAGGAAGCGCGCGTTCACATGCCAGTTGAAGTGCACATCCAGGCGAGCGGAAACTGGACTAACCCGTACGACCCGAGCGAAGTGAGCGTGTCGGCGCGGATCGTTGGTTCCAACGAGGTGGCTGCAGAGGTTCCGGGTTTCTGGTTCGAGGGATACAAATGGGTGGAGGGGCGATGGTCGCAGACGGGAGAAAGGGGCTGGCGTCTTCGGTTCGCTCCGTGGAACGTGGGGGGCTATGGGCTGTTCGTGCGGGGTTTCGACCTGGATGGACCAGGGGAGCTGCCGAGGGTGGGCTTCGCCGTTAGGGGGGTGCCGAAGGAGAGCGAGCCTCCGGCGTATGGCTTCGTCGAGCCCGTCAAAGACCGCCCTGCGTTCACTGCGGCGCGGCGTGAGGCGTTTGTGCCGGTCGGTGTGTACCTCGACTCAATGCCACTTACGCCGCCTGAGATTCGGCGCGTTGTAGGGATGGCGAAGGACAGTGGTGCGAACCTGATGTCCGTGCCCCTCTTTGGGGCGGGGTGGGCGTTGGAGGGCGAGCTGTTGACCTACGACCAGCAAGCCGCCTACCGGTTGGACGTGTTGCTCGAGGCTGCCCAGGAGCAAGGCATGCGCGTGATGTTGCGTCTCGAAGCGGGTGCCCAAGGGGCGGCGCCGCTCCCGGCGTCGCTTCAGGCCTATGCCGCCGAGGGTGGTGGCGCCTGCAAGACGCTCGATGAGTTCTGGACCTCCCTGCGTGCCCGGCAAGCGTACAAAAAGAAGTTGCGTTACATTGTTGCGCGGAACGCGTGGCGCTCTTCGTGGTTCGGCGTACAGTTCTTCGAGGGCGTCGCCCCACCGGCGTGGTGGCTTGATGAGATGGCTCAGCTGGTCTACGACCTGCATCCTTACCTCGTCGTGCAGGCGGCGGAGCGGAACGAGCAGGCGCCTGCCGATTCCTTGCGCCTCAACCTTGCGCTGCTCTCATCAACCGCGGACCTTCGTCGCTGGCGCGAGCGGTCAAAGAAGCCCGCGGTGCTGATTCCCAAGCCTGGCGAGGCTGCGGACGTGCGCCAGGCATGGCGGGACGTGATGGCAGGTGCATCGGGCGCGATGACGAGGGGCATCCCAGACGTGGGTTCTCTCGCCCCGCTGCGAACTGCCCTCCACGAGTTGCCCTGGACGACCGCGCCGGTAGACGCTCAGCGAGTTGAATCGCCATATCCATTTTCCGCCGTGCTCCTCAGTGATTCCGCTGTGCTCCTTTACGTCGAAGGCGCGCCTGAGGTTGAAAGCCAACCCCCTCTCCCTTTGGGAGAGGGTCGGGGTGAGGGCGCCTTTTGGGAGACGGCCGGCGCCCCCCTCTCCCGTTGGGAGAGGGCCGGGGTGAGGGCTCCGGCGAGCAAGGCCTTGCCTCAGACCATTCGCGTTCCCATTCGGCGAGACGGAACCTATGAAGCGCAGTGGAAGGACGCGCTCACGGGCGAGCTGCTGGGAGAGCCAGCACGTGCGCGATACCGCGACTCGGCCGAGTTGCCGGTTCCACACTTCGACTCAGCGGTCGTTTGCGTTCTGCGGCGCGTTGGCCGGTGACGGCGCCCGGTTGATCTCTCGCTGCTTGAGCGCGTCGAACAGCCTGTCTGCGCGCAGTGTCGCGCCGAAAGCGAGAGTTCCGGGGAACTTCCGGTAAGCGATGAACGGGCGGATGCAATGGGCAATCTGGCCGAACGCAACTTCGAAGTCGTACCAAACGCTCCGCTCGATGTCGTACTTCACAAGCAGGGAGACGTCAGTCGCGGGAAAGTCGAGGTCCAGTCGAAGGTGAATGGCATGCGGGGCAACCAACCGATCCGACGTCAGCGCTGCCGTCCCCCATGAAGTTGAATTGACGTACGCTATTCCAAGGGAGGCTTCGCTGGTGGCGCGGTAGGTTACGGAAACCTCGGGGCGGAGCCAAAAGAAGTCGCCTCCTCCACCGAGGTATGCGCCGAAGTCGCCTCGCAGGTGGAAGGCGGCGCGTTGGCCGAACTGGAGGGGCGGCGCAAGCACGGTGAGGAAGCCCTCGTACCGGTTGATGCTCATGCCGCTGCTGCGCTCCTGGATCCTGCCGTACCGCGCCTGCGCGTTGGCGAGAAACCCTCCGAATTGGGTTGCCGTTTCGGCGCCGAAGTACCATTCGCGATTGAAGCGGGGGCTGTTTTGCAGACGTGCTTGAACGCCTTGGTTTGTTGTGTGGCCGACGAACAGTATCGTGTCGCCCTTACCCACGGAACTCGCCTCTTGCTCAGGGGAAGCGACCATCACGTTGTTCATGAAGCCCTCGGTGAAGCGCTCGCGGTCGTAGTTGCGCACGGTGATCATGGACTCTCGTTCTTGCGCAGTTCTGTTACGAGTCGAAAGCGCGAGCTGGGCGTTGACGGTCGGCACGTCTTTAAGGCCAGCCTCCTGTTCGTACAGGAACGCCGCCTGCGGGCCGAGGTCGAACACGTTACGCCAGCGATACCCCGGCTCAAAGCCACTGTTGATGCTGGGAATGGGTGCCTGCAGCCCAGTTTGAGATCGGTCAAGACCGACCCGGAAGAACGGCACGTCTACGCGCATCTGCCCCACCTCAAACCCCGAACGCTTCGCAAGGATTGCGTCTCCCGGTCGAAACACGATGTCGGTGAGCAGCACGCGGAAGTGCGGCTGCGTGTGAAAGGGGCATGCCGTCGCCCATGCATCTCGCAATCGCCACTCTCCAGGCTCGATGACGAGCTCCTCACCCTCAAAGTACGCCTCATGGGCGCGGATCGTAATGCCCCTTGCGACTGCCGAGCCCGGCTTGTCAAAGTCAACCCAGAGTTCGCGCGCCTCAAGAGAGCCGACCGGGTCGGTAACAAGGATACCGGTGCGGAAGGTCGCCTCCTTCGTTTTTGAATTCAGCGTCGCAGTCTCGCACGTCAGCAAGGTCTGTTCATAGGTGGCGACGACGCGCCCGGCGAGATCAGTCACACCGGTAACCGGATCATGCGTGATGGTGTCAGCCTCCAACATGGCGTTGCCGCTCAAGATGCGGGGTCGCTCGCCTTGCACCTGCGCCGCCTCGGTGGTCGGAGGCTGGAACATGACGGGGAGCGGCGCGGTGAGACCCGGAAGCATCGCGCGGATTGTACATGAGGCGGGTTTCGCCCGTCGCTGTCGGCCCAACACAGGGAGGGCGCCCTCACCCCCGCCCTCTCCCAAAGGGGCGCCCTCACCCCGGCCCTCTTCCAAAGGGGCGCCCGGAAGGTGGCCCGACAGACCGAGCCACCCCGGCATAAGGGACGAGGGGAGGATGCACATCTACATCGTGTTGCCCACGGTGAACCACACAAGCCACACGGCGGCGTATGCGATCGCCCCCCACTTCGCTGCGACACGGCAAAAGTCCTCGTCCCGGGCGCGATAGAGCTGCAGAGTCACGAACGCCGCCGCGAGACTCAGCAACTTCACCACCGTGAAGAGGACAAGACTCCTTTCGAGCAGCGGACGCATCACCGGATTGAGCTCGACGATCAGGCCGAGTCGGTAGAGCACGACGGTGGAGGCCAGATCGGCAAGGCCGAGCGCCATGAGGAGCACCGTTTCAACGGCGGGGCGGCGGAACAGCATGCCTTAATCCCAGCAATCGCGATACCAAAGCACCGTCGTGGCAGGGCATGCTATGCTAGTCCTCTCCCCTCTTCCGAAGGGCGCCCTCACCCCGGCCCTCTCCCAAAGGGAGAGGGGATTGACTCTCACTATTCGCTATTCACTATTCACTATTCACTATTCACTATTCACTATTTACAGGATTGGATATCCCTGCGCCTCAAGTACTGCATCCGCCACGACCTCCGCGGTTTCCGGGTAGGAAACTTCGATGCACGCGCGCTCTTCGCTGCCGCATCGGGCGAATACATCCGCAGCCGCTGTTGCTGCTGCGGCGCGGGCAATACCCTCATAGGTTGCAGCGCAGGCTCGTGCGAACTCGCTTTGCGGGTGTTCCGCCATTTGCTGGGCGCGCATTCGCACCGCCTGCACCGCGTAAAGGTGCATCGCGAGATCTGCAAGCCGCGCAGCGAGCTGCTGTGAGGGTCCTCCATCACCTCGGCCGTCTCCCAAGGGGAGAGGGGGAATGCCGCCGTACTTCTCCCACGCGGCCTTTGCGGCGCTTATGAAGTGGCAATGCACATCGCACGTAGGTTCGCAGTCTAAAGCTTTCGCTAGGTGGCCGCGGCGCACAAGTCGGTTGATTACGAAGATGCGGTTGATCTCATTCGTGCCTTCATAGATGCGGGTTACCCTGGCGTCCCGGTAGATGCGGGCAACGGGGAACTCCTCGGTGAAGCCGTACCCTCCGTGGATCTGGACAGCTTCGTCCGCGCACGCCGCGAGCATCTCCGTTGCGAACACCTTTCCAATCGACGCCTCGACCGCGCATTCTTCCGCCGCGATGCGACTCTGCTCAACGCGCTCCTCCGCGCCATCGTCAACCTTCGAGAACGCGTGATCTACGATGCCGGCAGTGCGGTACAGCATGCTTTCTGCAGCGAAAAAGAGGGCGGTACAACGCGCGACCTTCTCGCGGACCAGCCCAAACCTTGCAATCGGCGAGCCGAACTGCTTGCGCTCGAGGGCGTACTTCGCCGAGTGGTGAAGTGCGTCGCGAGCAGGTCCAAGAGCCATCGCGGCTAACTTGAAGCGCCCCAGGTTTAGCGCGTTGAGCGCGACTCGGTGGCCCTCGCCGTCGAAGTAGAGAACGTTGGACGCCGGCACCTCGACGTCGTCCAGCACGAGCCTCGCAGTGGAACTCCCCTTGAGGCCCATCTTTCGCTCCTCGGGGCCGACGGACACCCCCTGATACTCTCGCTCGACGAGGAACGCGGTAACGCCCTTGTCGGTGCGGGCGAATACGATGAACAACCCCGCCCATCGAGCGTTTGAGACCCACATTTTGGTGCCCGAAAGGCGGAAGGAGCCGTCAGCGGTGCGGTCTGCGCGACAAGATAGACTCAAGGCGTCCGAGCCGCTGCCGGCTTCGCTGAGAGCGTATGCCCCCATCCAAGCGCCGCTCGTCAAACGGGGGAGGTATCTTTCGCACTGCTCGTCCGTGCCGAAGAGAGTAATAGGCGACTGCGCGATGCCACAGTGCACTCCCAGCGTCGTGGCGAAGCTGCCATTTAGGCTGTATGCCTCCACGATGCGAGTTCCGAGCGACTTTTTTAGGCCCAACCCACCGAATCTCACGGGCGCCTCGATCCCGCCCAGACCGAGATCGCACGCCTTGCGAAAGAGAGATTCCATCAGCCCTTCCTTGAACGCGTCCAATTGCTCCAGAACAGGGGCCACTTCGCGGCGCGTGAACTGGTGGGCGGCCTGCACCATCAGGTTTGCATCCGCGTCGAACTGTTCTGGTGAGAAGACCCAGGTGGGCGCCTCCAAGATGAAGGCACCCCCTGTCACGTTCGCGGGATGGCAGGGGTCGGTCATGCTGGCTATTATGACCTTGAGCCTCTCCCCAAGCGCTGCACGGCCGCGCCTGGACGCGTCCGTTCGGATAGACTCCGCATCAGATGGAGTGGCTGCGGAACCTCGACCAAGAGGTCGTGCGCATCGTCAACCAAGAGTGGAACTCCCCTACTCTTGATGCGTTTTTCCGAGTGGCGACCTGGATTGGCCTGGGCAGTGTGCAAGCGGTGATTCTGATTGCGTTGCTCGTTGGGCGTCGTACACGACGAATCGGCGCGCACGCCCTGATTGCCTGGCTTCTAGCGTCGGCGGTGAGCTTCGCACTCAAGGCCAGTTTGGTGCGATATCGCCCGAGTAACCTTGTCGAGACGATCGTGCCGCCGGACGAAAGAATTTTTTTTTCGAGCTTCCCCAGTGGGCACACGATAACCGCGTTCGCGATTGCGGTTTCGCTCTTGCTCACTTTGTCCAAGGAGGCACGCTGGGTGGGGATTCTGGCGGTGGTTCTGGCGACGCTGGTGGGCATTTCGCGGATTTACCGTGGGGTGCATTGGCCAACGGACGTGGTTGCAGCGGCGGCTGCGGGTACGGCCTGCGCGCTGGCGGTGAATCTTGGTTCCGAGGCATTCAGCAGGAGGAGCGGCAAGTGAACCTCATCAGCTTGTTTGGTGTTCTGTTGCCTGTTAGCGTTGGGATTGCACCTCACGGTGCACAGGACGCGGCGAGCAGGGCGCGTGATGCCGAGCTGCTACCGTTCCAGGTGACCTCCGTTTGGGACGGCGAGACTTCCTATCCTGCTGTCGTGACCACGGAAGGCGGTGACCTCTTGGCAAAGGGTGGCGGTGTTTCCGTACGTCTCAGGGTTGAGGTGGAGCTCTCGCAGGGTGCGCTGACCTGGAGGCTCACCGTTACTCCGCCCAAGGCGGTAGGCATCAGCATCAGACGCGCCGGCGAGGGGCACGCCGTGCGTTTCCTGCCTCCCCGTAATGGATCTTTTGCTCCAGAAGCGGCGTCGTCACCGTGGCCCGAGCCAGGCAGCTCAACTCGAATTGCCCAAAGCCTCGTGAACCACGCGTTCAGCTACCTTTCGGATGCCCTCCTCTTTCCTGAGGATGAGGTGCTGTATCACTTCAGCGGAACGGATGTGAAGGTGTACGGGGATACTCCGAGTGCGGGCGTGCGGGTAACTTTCAGCGAGTTCCGTCCGACCTTGACCGTGCGGGAGTACCCTGCACCCCCGACCGCGGACTCGCGTTTACCGAGCCGCATCTTCTCCCTCTTACCAAAGCCCGAGGACGCAGCGCAAGCCCAGGCGTTAGCCGCAGTTGGCGCTTGGTCTGGAACGGTGCCTGCGGCCGCGAGCGCCCGTCCGGAGGTGCGCGCCGCGCTGGTCCGCATCGGCTCACTCCGCCCGACGTTGGGCGAGGCGCTGAACTCCGAACGTGACCCGCGCCTTTTTTCGGTGCCGAACGTGCTGGTAACGCACGTGAAGCCGCGTGCTGGGCGACCGTATGCCGTCGTAACCGTGCTGAACTACGGGCAGACGCCGATAACGGAGCGATTCGGCTTCGGCGACCTCGGATTGAATCCTGTGCTGAAATACAACGTGTTCGAGTTTTGGACAGGCGCCTACCTCGGCGCGTCTGCGGGAAGTTTGGCGTTGCCCGTGCCTCCTGGTGGTTCACGCACCCTGATCATCACGCGGCACGAGCAGCGACCGTCGGTAATCGGCGACTCGGTCTCGCTGCTTGGGCCGGAGGCGAGCCAGCTCACATCTCAATGGGAACCGGCGCGGCGCACGCTGCATGTGAACTTGATCAAGACGCTGGACGAGCCGTTCAGCGTCTACTTGACCCCTTATGGCGAGGGGGTTCGGTTCACCGGTGCCAGCGTGTCGGCAAGCGGAGGCTCTGCAACCGCCTATAGGGGGAGAGGCTATGTGCGAATTCAGATTTCAGCTCCGAGGGGGCAAGACGTCAGGTTTTCTGTTGCCTTCGAAGAGATGAGTACACCGGAGCCACCTTCGAAACCGCGGGTCGTTGTCGGCGCGGCAAGCCCGTGGTCGGTGCACATTGAACCCGAGCGCACTCAGGAGAGCGAGGTCGCCGGCTGGTATGTGTTCCGCAACGATTGGCTCGTCGGCTACGTAGCTGACGCGTTACTACCGGACTTGGATGTGGACCCCGGGGTGCCGTATTCGTACAACGTGGTTGCCATGGGCTTTGATGGCCAGCTTTCGCCAGTGGAAACGTTTCCTGCGCGGACGCCGATGCCTGGGGACATGCTGCTGACCCGCTTGCCGATTTATGACTGGAGCGTAGCGCAGGGGCGCCCACTGATCAATCGCATGCCGAATGGTGAGTTCGCTCGCCTCGGCGGGGCTGAGGCTCCGTCCCTAATCTTGGTTGGGGAGGGCGGCGTGCGCTACAAGGTCTCGCGGGCGTTCGAGCAACTGTCGGGGACCGTCGGCATCGAAGACGGCGCCGGCGACAAAGGCGACGTGGTGTTCACTCTTCGCGGCGACAACCAAGAGATATGGTCGAGCGGTCCACTGAAGGCGGGCGAACGCGTGGCTTTCTCCGTCGATATCGGCGATGTGTACTTTCTTGACCTGGTGGTGACTGACGCGGGCGGAGGAGAGGAAGGGGACGTCGCAGTCTGGTTCAATCCTCAGTTGAAGGCGAAGCCAAGGCAGTAAGCAGAGCTTGCATCAAGTCGACGCGAAGAGCCACGCCCATCAGGCGCTGGTCGGCGACCACGGGTAATAACTTGATGTCCTCCTCGACCATAAGTCGTAGGCACTCCTCCACGTCGTCATTCACGCTGGCGACTCGAGGTGATCGCTGGGCGAACTCTATCGCAGGGGCAGAGGACAGCTGGTGGAGAGATCGAGACTTCACCGCCTCGGCAAGCCGATCCTCGGTAATAACTGCGAGCGGCTGCCGATTCTCGTTCACTATGACGAGAGCGGGGAACTGGTAAATGTCCATTTTGTCCACCGCCTCTCGCACCGTCGAGGCAGGCGACAGCACGGGCAGATGGACGTGCATCACCTCGCTGATCCTCATGCGTGCGTACGATACTCGAAAGCACCCCGCCAAGGTAGAACGGCCTCGAGGATGGAACTTCGGGGAGCCGTTATCGGTGGCACTGGGGTCGTGTCGGTTGTACCGCTCGATGAGACGAGCCCGGTTCTGATCCCAACCGAGTTCGGCTTAGTGCGGGCGCGGCTTTTACGGCGGCAGCGCGTCCTGTTCGTTGCGCGCCACGGTCTTGATCATCGGCAGCCGCCGCACAAAGTCTCGTACCGTGCCCTGGCTGTGGCGATGCGCCAGTTAGGGGTTCGCGCAGTGTTCTCGACCGGCGCGGTCGGTAGCCTGCGTGCGGACCTGCCGCCCGGTTTGCTGGTCGTGTGCTCTGATTTGTTGGATCTCTCGGGGCGCAACCTCACGATGTTCGAGCACGACGTGGTTCACACGGACATGAGCGCCCCGTTCGATCCGTCGTTGCGCAGGGCGCTGCTGTCCGCTGCGCGACAGGAGCATATTGAGGTGGTGGACAGCGGCGTTTACGTTTGCTCGAACGGCCCGCGCTACGAGACGCCAGCCGAGATAGCCCTCTTTCGCAGAGCAGGCGGCGACGTTGTTGGCATGACGGTAGGTAGCGAGGCAGTCGCCATGCGGGAGGCCGGTGTCCCGTACGCCTGTATCGCCGGCGTTACGAACCTCGCCACCGGGTTGAGCGACTCGCCGCTGGAGCACGAGGAGGTGTCTCAAGCAATGGCGCCTCTCTCCGAGAGGATGTTGCGCATCATACTGGCGGCGATTCACGAGGTTTGTGGCGATGCGTGAGGTTGGCGACGACATCTGCTTGATCCTTTGCCTGGCCCCAAAGGTCGGGCATGCGGCGTTCGCCCGCGTCGTTAACGAGTGCCGCGTGCGCGGGATAGAGCCGGAGGCGTTGCTTCGCATGGGTGCGGATCGGCTGCGCGAGGAGTTCCGCTTGCACCCGCACTCGGCACGCGCGCTCGCGAACGGCGCCACGGAACTCCGTCGTCGCGCTCACCTTTTGCGCCAGAAGGTGGGCGACAAGCCCGTGCGCCTGGTCACGCGCGACAGCCCGCTCTACCCGCGTGCGTTGGAGGAGTTCTGCCGCACGCCGCCTGGGTACCTCTTCCTATATGGAAACCCGAAAGTGCTGAACAACCCGACGTTTTGCGTAATCGCGAGTCGAGGAGCAACACGCGAGGACCTCGATCGCGTCAGCCGGATCGTGGAGGAGCAAACGCTCGAAGGTAAGACACTGATTACCGGCTCGAACACCCCCGCGTACCGCGCCGCGGCCGTTGTGCCGCTCCGCTGGGGCGCGCCACGTATCGTGGTCGTTGAGCGGGGGTTGTTTTCTGCCCTTGGCGACGACCTTGAGCGAGAGCTGTTCGCCGCGGCGCGGCTGTGGCGATACCGCTTCGACCCGACGACGGACCTCGTAATCAGCTTCAGTCGACCGGATGAGGGCGCGGTAAAGTCGGACTCCACTCGTCGCGACGAGATCGTTGTAGGCTTATCGCAAGAGGTGTACGCCGTCCGAATCAGGAAAGGCGGGAACATGGAGCGCCTTATGGCGCGCGTCGAGGAGCGCGGAAGGACTCTCGTTCGCTTGCCGTCACTAAAGTAGCCGTTTTGCGCGCGCCAAAACATCATCCAGCATCTTTGGGGTTAGCTTGCCCGTGAAGGTGTTCCGCTGGCTGGGGTGATAAGAGGCAAGAATCGTCCGGCCGTCCTGCATACGCAGCTCGCCGCCGTGAGCAAACCGTGTGCGGGGACGGTCGAGGCACCGCAGTGCCTCGCACCAAGCGATCGCCCCCAACGCGAGTAGCACAGTCCAAGGGGCGCGGTTGAGCGTCTCGATGAGGAACGGCCGACAGTTGGCGATTTCCCGGGGCGTTGGCTTGTTCTGGGGCGGGGCGCACCGGCATATTGCCGTGATCAGGCAGTCCTGGAGGCGTAGTCCGTCGTCTGCGCTCGTGGCGGCCGGCGTGTTGGCGAATCCGGCGCGGTGCAGCGCCGCATAGAGGAAGTCGCCGCTGCGGTCGCCGGTAAACATTCGGCCTGTACGGTTCGCCCCATGTGCTGCGGGGGCGAGCCCGACGACCAGCAGCCGGCCATGCGGGTCTCCGAAGGATGGCACGGGCCTGGCGTGGTACGTCTCCCCCTTGAAGGCGGCGCGTGGTTCGCCGGCGACATCGCGGCACCAGTCACGAAGACGCGGGCAGCGCTTACAGCGCAAAACGTGCTCGTTCTGGTGATTTAGCCAGGATGGTGCCATGTGCAGCGTCCGCCTAGGGCGCGGGCGTAGGAAGGTATACTGTGCTTTCACGCCCTTATGCAAGTTTCACGGCGTTAGAGCGAGGGGAAACGGGGCGAAATCAGCGACACCATGGGCATTGACACACTTCTTCGAAAGTTTTTCGACCGCTCCAGCGACGAAGTAAAGCGCATCCAACCGACAGTCGAGCAGATCAACGCGCTCGAGCCGGAGTACGAAGCGCTGAGCGATGATGCCCTGCGCAACAAGACCGACGAGTTCCGGGCGAGGCTCGAGAGCGGTGAAAGTCTCGATGACCTTTTGCCCGAGGCGTTCGCAGCCGTCCGCGAGGTGAGCAAAAGGCACCTGAAGATGCGGCACTTCGACGTGCAGCTGATCGGCGGTGTGGTGCTGCACGAAGGAAAGATTGCGGAGATGAAGACAGGCGAGGGAAAGACCCTGGTCGCTACTCTCGCGCTTTATCTCAACGCTTTGACAGGAAGAGGAGCTCACCTAGTAACGGTGAACGATTATCTCGCCCGGCGTGACGCAGTATGGATGGGGCCGATCTTCCACCACCTCGGCTTGACGGTGGGGATCATACAAGGGCAGTCGCAAGAGTCGGACGAGTTGGGCGGGAGTTACATCTATGAGCCAGGAGCAGAACACCCTGACCCGCGCTACGTGAATCTGCGCCCCTGCACGAGGCGGCAGGCGTACGAGTGCGACATTACTTACGGAACCAACCACGAATTCGGCTTTGACTATCTCCGGGACAATATGGCTATGGATGAGTCGCAGCTCGTGATGCGCCACCTCAACTACGCCATCGTTGACGAGGTAGACAGTATTTTGATTGATGAGGCGCGAACCCCGCACATCATCAGCGGACCATCCACCGACAATGTCGCCGAATACATCCGCGCGAACGACGTGGTGAAACGTTTGACGAAGGGCAAGGAAGAGGCCCCAGGTATACACTACGTCGTAGACAAAAAGAATCACTCCGCAACGCTTACCGAAGAGGGCTACGACAAGATCGAGGAGTTGCTCGGGATTGACAATCTCGCCAATCACCCGGACCTGATGCACTACATCAACGCTGCGGTCAAGGCGCACGGCCTGTTCGAGCGCGATGTCGAGTACGTTGTCAAGGACAACGAGGTCATCCTTGTTGATGAGAATACTGGCCGCTTGATGTTTGGCCGACGCCTGAGCGAAGGGCTGCACCAGGCACTCGAGGCTAAAGAGGGTGTTACCGTCAAGCGGGAAAGCCAAACTGTCGCGACCATCACGTTCCAGAACCTGTTCCGCCTGTACGACAAGTTGGCGGGTATGACAGGCACGGCAAAGACCGAGGAAGACGAATTCCGCAAGATCTACGGCCTTGAAGTGGTTGTTGTCCCGACGCACCGCGAGATGATCCGGACGGACCATCCCGACGTGGTGTACAAGACGGAGGAGGCGAAGTTCCGCGGCATTGCGATGGAGATTCTTCGCCTCTACACAAAGCAACAGCCGGTGCTTGTGGGCACGCGCTCCATTGAAATGTCTGAGCGTGTCTCGGCGCGCCTTACCGCGGACAAACTTCAGATGCTTGTTATCGCCGAACGCATCAAGCACGCGATTCAAAAAGAGAAAGCGCACAGCAAACAGGAGAAGAACGAGGCATACAAGAAGATCGTCGCTCCGCTTACGGAGATGAAGTTCAAGCAGCTCCAAGAAGTTGCGCGGAGCATGCACCTGCCGCACGACCCGCTCGGTGACGAGATGAAGAGTTGGTTGCTCGACCAATGGGGTCTTCCTGCGGCAAACGAAGAGCACCTCGATGAGGCGCTCCGGCACGGCATCCCGCATAAAGTGCTCAACGCTAAGTACCATGAGCGAGAGGCGCTGATCATCGGCGAGGCAGGTCGAAAAGGGTCGGTAACCATCGCTACGAACATGGCAGGGCGTGGTGTTGACATCCTGCTTGGTGGAAGCCTCTCGAACGAGGAGATTCGCCGCGCCGGGCTCGACCTTGACGATGCTTCGGCTGCCTATCGCCGAGGTGGAAAGTTGCGCGCCGCGCCGCCGTTGCCCCTCGACGACCAAGAACGCGCGGCAGCGGCGGAAGAAGTACGCAAGTTGGGCGGGCTTTATATCCTGGGTACGGAACGACACGAGAGCCGCCGTATAGACAACCAGCTTCGCGGTCGCTCCGGGCGCCAAGGAGACCCAGGTGAGAGTCGCTACTTCGTTTCGCTGGAAGACCAGTTGTGGCGCATCTTCAATGAGCGGATGCTGGAGAACCCGATTCTGAAGGCATGGCCCGACCTGGAAGAGGTGGACGCGCGGTTCCTCAGTTCGATGATCGAGAAGACGCAGAAGCGAATCGAACTGCACTTCTTCGAATACCGCAAGAACGTCCTCGAATACGACGACATCCTGAACGCGCAGCGCGAGCATATCTACGGCATGAGGCGAGAGTTCCTAATCGGCAAGCGGGACCCAAGGCCGGTCATCAAGGATTACGTTCATGCATGGCTCGAGAACCTCGTGCACGGTCACGCGCCGGACGGCTACGAGCAAACATCTTGGGACTACGGGCTGATCTACCGCGAGGCGATGCAGGTGTTCCCAATCATGGACTTTGGCAGCGTCGAGGACCTTGAGGCGTGCGCCAATGAGCAGGAGTTGATCGCTACGCTTATCGAGTGGGCGGATGAGGCGTATGAGCAGAAGATCTTGGGGCACGGCGACGACTGGGCGCGCGTCGAAAAGTTCATCATACTCCACGCCATCACTCAGAAGTGGACCGAGCACCTGCAGATGATCGAACAGTTGCGAGAGGGCATCCGGTATCGCGGCTACGGTCAGATTGACCCGCTCATCGCGTTCCGGAAAGAATCACACCAGATCTTCCAAGACACTCTCGCTGCGATCGGAGATTTTGTTGCGACGCACATCTATCGCGCCCGTATCGAACGCCCGCAAGAGCCGCGCGCGCGGATGCAAGAGGTGCCCCTGCCTCAGGCAGTGAAAGGAATCAAGAAACTCGAAACCGTTGCACAGGCGAACGGCGAGGCTGGAGTGATTGATTGGTCGAAGGTCAAGCGCAACGACCCGTGTCCATGCGGCAGCGGCAAGAAGTTCAAGCACTGCCACTATCGCGTTGTGAACCAGTAACAGCGCGCGGGGTAGAGTAAACGCGAGATGAATCGCTTTTATGTAGGTGTTGGCGAGCGAGCGCCTCGCGTAGTGAACGTGGTCGTCGAGATTCCAAAAGGGAGCTCAAACAAATATGAAGTTGACAAGCAGACTGGCCTTGTTCGACTGGATCGTGTGCTCTACTCGCCCCTGTTCTATCCGTGTGATTACGGCTACATTCCGGGCACGCTGTACAGCGATGGAGACCCGTTGGATACGCTCGTCTTGCTTACGCATCCCACGTTTCCTGGATGCGTGCTTGAGGCACGGCCGATTGGCGTACTCTGTATGCGGGACGAGAAGGGAAGAGACGACAAGGTGCTCTCCGTCGGGGCGCGAGACCCTCGCTATGCTCGGATCGAATCGCTTGACGGCGTCGGCGAGCACACGCTCCGCGAAATCGAACACTTCTTCGACGTCTACAAGGAGCTGGAGGACAAGGAGGTCGAGGTCCTGGGCTGGGACGGGGCGGATGCTGCTCGCAAGATGATCCAGGAGTCCCTCGGGTGAGTCCGAAGGTTGAATTGCTCCTTGCTCTCCAGGAGCGGGCGTTTCGAACGTCACCATGGCACAGCCTTCTCAACAGCCTCGATGGCGTTCCGGACGACGTGTTTGTTCGTGCACCGGAGAAGCACTCCGGCTTTCCGTGGATGGATGGGAGCATTCGAGACATCGTTTATCATGTTACGGGAGACAAGGTGGTGCAGCTCAGCCATGCGTTCGGCGACGGCTCGGTTACGTGGGAGAGCGTCAAGGTGGCTCGAGCATCGCTTGGCTCGATGGTCGAGCAACTTCTCGAAGCGCACGCGCATCTTGCCGAAACATTGAAGCAGCAGAGCGATGAATCGCTTGGGAATAAGGTTCGCACCTGGGGTGGCAAGACAATGACCGCTTGCGACTTCTTCCTCATGCTGGTCGAGCATGACGTCTACCATGCGGGACAGATTCGAATGCTCCGCAACCTCTACGAGGTGTGATGCCCGAGGCTTTCCTTCTCGCCGCCGGAGAGAGCCGGCGCATGGGCGTGCCTAAGCCTCTGGTGCCGTTCGGCGATTCTACTGTGCTTGCTACGATGGCTCACGCGTTCCGAGCGGCGGGTTGCTCGCCGATAACGGTGGTGCATCGTCCTGGTGACATCCGCCTTCTTGAGGCGGTTCACGCCCTCGGCTTGCGCGCCGTCGCCAACGCCGACCCATCGCCTGGGATGTCATCGAGCGTCGCCGTGGCTGCTGAATCTGCGTCCTCCGAGTGGTTGGCATTATGTCCCTGCGACATGCCGTTGCTAACAGCTGGCACACTCGCGCGCGTAGTGCAGGCTCTCGCCGATTGCGGAGGCGACGTGTTGCAGCCGGCTGTGGATGGTCGCCGCAAGCACCCGGTGGTAATCAAGCGGACGTGGCTCCTTGCTCGAACGGAGAGCCTGCGCGGAGGAACGCCCCTCCGCGAACTGCTTGGCGATGCTGAGGACACGAGTGTCGAGTTTCCCGACGAAGCCGAGTTCCTCGACTTCGACACACGGGAGGAGTACGAAGCGCTCGTGCGGCTTGCGCGTGGGCGCAGGGTAGAATAGTTGCCCGCGGCGGAGTAGCTCAGTTGGTTAGAGCATGCGGTTCATACCCGCAGGGTCGTCGGTTCGAGTCCGACCTCCGCTACCAGCCTCACCTTGTTGCCCCGGTCGATCGCCGTCACCCGGGTCGCGGACCGATTCGCCCGACGAGGCGGAGCCAGCAGTAGGCTATCAGAGTGCCGCTCAGAACAAGGAGTGACGCGAGCGACAGCACGCCGCGAATCGGGTTCTCGAAACTGAGCCAGGGAATGAACGCCATCACAGCCAAAAGGTTTACGCCAATTGCAAACTGAAAACCGCGGCGCGTGCCTCGGTACAGTCCGATGCCCTTGAACACTCCGAGCAGGCACACACCCGTAAGCGTCCACAAGAAGAGGTCGAGATGCAGAATCAGCCGCGGACTTGCACCCAGCGCGGCGAGGCGCTCCGACTCTCGGGCCAGCTCTTTTCGGCCTTCTTCGCCGGCCAGGACAAGCAAGGATAGCGAAAGCAGAACTAGTATGAGCGCCAAGCCGGAGCCGATCGCGAGGATTGCTCCAAGCGGCCGGTCGGTCGCAAAGTCGGAGCCTCTCACCTCAGCCTAACAAGGATCTCTCGCGGAGCCTCTGAGTTGATTTCTTGGATGACCGGTTGCGCCGCGAAGAAGAGCGCGAGAACGGCAAGACCGCACAACACGCACGTTGCCGTCACGCCAAGGCTGGGCGATGCGAAGCGTGGCACGTGAAGCGTCGGCTTTTGCACGACAGCCGCAAAGACGATGCGCAAGTAGTAGTAGACCGAGATGACACTGTTCACCGCGAGAATGATGGCGAGCGCCGGCAGGCCGGCATCCAGCGCGTCGCGGAAGATGAAGAGCTTGCCGAAGAAGCCGGCGGTGAGCGGAATGCCTGCGAGGCTCGCCATGAAGACGATGAGCATCGCTGCTGGAACGGGCGCCCGCTCCCACAAACCGTGCAGGTCGGAGAGGTTCGTTCGCTCCTTGCCGCCCTTCGTAGTCAAGGATACGACCGCGAACGCTCCGACCGTCATGAAACTGTACGCAAGCAGGTAGTAGACCAGAGCAAGCGGTGATGGCGAGCCGCCGGCGCGCGCGATGGCGCCATACGACACAAGCGCGACCAGAACATAGCCCGCGTGAGCGATGCTCGAGTAGGCGAGGATGCGTTTTACGTCTTCCTGAACCAGCGCGACCACGTTGCCGACGATCATTGTGGCAATCGCAAGGATCGAGAGCAAGGGGATCCACACATCCGCCATCTGCATGCTTCCTTCCAGAAAGCGGAAGAGGGCCGCAAAAGCGGCGACTTTGGAAGTTGCCGCCATAAACCCGGTTACCGACGTCGGCGCGCCCTGATAGACGTCGGGCGTCCACATGTGGAACGGAACGAGTGCGACCTTGAATCCAAACCCAACGAGCACCAGAGTCATGCCGCCGTAGAGCAATCCCGTGGTTGCGGGATCCATGTCGGTTTGCCAGATGGCTGTTAGCGCCTCCATTTGCGTCGAGCCGGTTGCGCCATAGAGCAGGGAGATGCCGTAGAGCAGGAACGCGGACGCAAATGAGCCGAGCAGGAAGTACTTGAGCGCAGCCTCCTGAGATCGCTGCTCCCGATTGCTCAAGCCGGCAAGAATGTAAAGTGAAATCGACAGCACCTCAAGCCCGAGGAAAACGATGAGCAGGTTGGTAGAGGTCGCCATAATCATCGCGCCGCAAGCGGACCAAACGACCAAGGGATAGTACTCGCCGAAGGGCAGCCTTCTCTCCCGTAGGTAAGCCTCGCTGTAGAGCACCGTTGTGAACGTTACGGCGATGATCAGTAGTTGGATCGTTCGGGAGAAGCGATCTGAGATGAACAGTTCACCAAAGGTTTCGCCGACAGGATAGTTCCACTGCGCAACCACGGAAACAGCCGCTCCCAGCAGGCCAACCAACGTTGTAAGGACGATGGCGTTGTTGTTCATTCTTGGCCGAAGCATCTCGATACACATCGCGATGACGCCTGTGCTGAACACGATGAGCAGGGGTGCGAGGAGCGTCCAATCGATCGGTGCAGGTGTGAGCGTATCGTTGATCATGGTCGTAACGCCTTTTCGATTTCAGCGATCTTCACCTCAACTTCGGAGTAATCGAATCTCTCTCGCGCTGGGCCTGCGAAGACGACGCCGACTCCCTGGAGGTCGTTCCACGTCTTACTCAGGTCGCCATACAGGCCGCAAGCGAGCGCGCCCGGGCGCATCTCTCGTACTTGCCTCGCCGTATACGGCAGCTTATTATCGTCCCACGCGAACGCATGCGCCGGGAGGTCAGTCAAGAAGTCAATGTAGGTGTCCTTACCGCCGTCCGCGAGCAGCACGTTGAATCGGGCGTCGCGGATCTCTTCGAGCAGGGCTCGCTCCCGTTCCAAGTGATAGCCTCCAAACTCCATCGGCGTGCTGTGCGGCGGCTCCGCGCCGCGCAGGCGATACAGTACACCGTCCGCGCCGCTCTCGAGGGCGAGCGAAAGCGCTTCGCGACACCTCTCGACCCATCGGTCGAGTTCCCTCGTGGCGGCGTCCGGCTTGTCGAGCAGGCGATTCGGGTTATCGCCCTCATGGAGCGCCAGCCCCAGCGGGTTCAGAACCTCCACGAGCACGGCAGGCCCCTCCTCGCCAGTCGAGCCGAGCAACTGCTTCGCTTCTTCGGGGCTGCTTGCGACAACCGCGTCGGGCGCATGGTTGGCGAGCAACGCAGCGGCATTGCCGGCGTCCCAGACGAACCAAGGCGGACGATCCATCGGGCCCCCGCGCGCTGCGGCGACGAGCCGCTCGCGATGCGTCACTCTTCGCCTCCTCTCATTGCGAGTCGCTGAGGTTGGTGCCCGCTGGGAGTGCGCACGGCGACCTCAGTCCAGCGTCCGAGATCGTTCAAGTCGTCGCGCTGCACGACGACCACGTCGCCGTTGGCGTTGATGTCAATCGTCCGCACGTCGGCCCAGGCGGGTCTCGCGCCAGGCGGTTGCAGAGTCTGATGGCGGACGGCGTTGAGGCTGGTCTGCATCTTGTCGGTGAAGAACTTGGGATACAGACCCAACCAGAACACAAACACCACAAACACCCAGGCGACCGCTTGCTCCCACGGCCTGATATCACGCAAACGGTTCACAACCGGGTTCCGGATTGGGCCGTAAAACACCTTCTGAAACATCCACAGCAGGTACACGGCGGCAAGCACGACGCCCGCTCCGGCGAGCACGGGCATCCACAAAGGGATGGCGCTGTTCGCGTTTGCGCCTGCCTGGAACGCGCCAAGCATGGCAAGGAACTCGCCGATGAACCCGTTCGTACTCGGCAGACCGACGGAACTCAGCATGATGAGGAGGAACAGCGTGGCGAACATGGGCATCCTGCGCTTTAGCCCACCGTAATCTTGGAACAGTCGCGTGTGCGTGCGCTCATAGACCATCCCGACAAGCAAAAACAGTGCGCCGGTGCTGATGCCGTGGTTGATCGCTTGCAGCGTTCCGCCCGTCAGTCCGTTGTGATTGAGTGAGAAGATGCCGAGCATGACGAAGCCGAGGTGGCTGACGGACGAGTAGGCGACGAGGCGCTTCCAGTCTTCTTGGACTGCCGCCATGATCGCTCCATAGATGATGCCGACGACGGACAGCCCCATCAAGAAGGGCGCAGCCTGCACTGCAGCATCCGGGAACAGTGGGAACGCGAAACGCAAGAATCCGTACGTTCCCATCTTCAGCATGATGGCGGCAAGGATCATCGAGCCTGCTGTTGGGGCTTCCGTGTGCGCGTCCGGCAGCCAGGTGTGCACCGGAAAGAGTGGTACCTTAACAGCAAACGCCAAGGCGAAAGCCGCGAAGAGCCACATTTCGATCGGCCCCGTTGCCAAGCGACCGTCTGCGGCGAGAGCCTGCAGAGCGATGAGGTCAAACGTTCCTTCTCCGGTTGCGGCCTTGCTGATGAAGTATAGTGCGACGATGGCGACAAGCATGAAGATGCTGCCGAGGAACGTGAAGAGGAAGAACTTCACGGACGAGTAAACGCGATTCTTCCCGCCCCAAATCGAGATGAGGAAGTACATGGGGATCAGCGTCGCCTCGAAGAAGATGTAGAACAGCACGAGGTCGAGTGCACAGAACACGCCGATCATCGCGCCTTCCAGGATCAAGAGCCAAATCATGAACTCCTTAACCCTCTCTCTTACGTGGAAACTGAACCAGATTCCGAGGAAACTAATCAGAGACGTGAGCAAAATCAGCCAAAGGCTGATGCCGTCAACGCCCAACTGATAGCGGATTCCAAGCGCCGGCAGCCAGTCCATCCCCTCGCGCCACTGAAAGTGAAACGTGTTGCCGCTGAACCCGACGTACAGCTGCAACGACGCGAAAAGCGTGAAAGCTGAAATTAGCAGGGCCCACCAGCGATGGAATCCGAGCAGGTTGCGCGGCACGAACGAAGCGGCAAGTGCTCCTGCCACAGGCAGGAACACAAGCAAACTCAACACGCCGAATCCCTGGACTTCCATATTTTTATCTCGTCGTAGTGTATATGACGTAACTCAGCGCGAATACCACCCCAACCGCGATGGCCAAGGCGTAGAACCGAACGGAGCCGGTCTGCGACCGGCGAAGCAGCAGCCCCATCGCGCCGACCAGCTTCGCGCTTCCGTTTACGAAGATGCCGTCAATGATTCCCGAATCGAAGATGCGATAGAACGCATTGGCGAACTTGCCGCCGGCATCCACGAACAGGCGCACCATCGTCCGATCATACAGCCACTGCTCGCCCGCGAGCCGCTGCAGCCCTTGCGGCTCGGCCTCGCTCTCGGGCAGTCCCTTGATATACCTTCGGGCGAACAACCCGATGCCGAGTACCGCCGCGCCAATCGAAGCGCCGATGAGCGCCCATTCGATTGCGATGCTCTCGCGAAAGGCGGAAGCCTCATCGAGCACAGAGAGCCCAACGGAAGGATGGTTCCAAGCCTCGAACAGGTGTGGAATGTGTACGCCCAACAGGTGAGCGAACGGGTTTAGCCCCGACAGAGCCGCCCCACCGACCAGCGACAGTGCCGCCAGCGCGACGAGGGGCACCCACATTGACGGCAGAACCTCGCGTGGCTCGTGCTCCGGCGTTAGGCCATGGTGATGCTCGTGCTCCTCCTCCTCAATAGCGCGCACCTCGTCGTCGGTGAGAAAGTAGGCGAGGTCGTGCTCTCCTTGCGCACCGTGATCGGCGTGGAAATGCTCCTGCGAGTGGTCGGCGTGAGCGTGCGCCTCTGCCGTGCGCCATCGCTCCCCGTTGCCGTAAAACGTCAGCATCATCATGCGCGTCATGTAGCCGGCTGTAAGGAACGCGGTAACCCAGCCGATAAACCAGAGAATCTGAGGCGTCTGAACCAAGTTGCTGAAGAACGCGCTTGCGAGGATTTCGTCTTTGCTCCAGAAGCCTGCGAATGGAGGGATGCCCGCGATCGCAAGCCAACCGATGAGCATCGTCCAACACGTGATGGGGATGTACTTGCGCAGATTACCGTACTTGCGGAGGTCCTGGTTGTGAGACATCGCTACGATAACAGCGCCGGATCCGAGGAACAGCAGCGCCTTGAAGAACGCGTGTGTCGTAACGTGGAACATGCCTGCGCCGAACGCTCCAACTCCGCAAGCAAGGAACATATATCCGAGTTGAGAAACAGTTGAATACGCGAGCACCTTCTTGATGTCCGTTTGCCCAAATGCGACAGTCGCGGCAAACAAAGCGGTGAAGGCGCCGATCCCAGCGACGACCGCCATCGAGAGCGTGGACAGTTCGAAGAAGACATGCGTTCGGGCCACGAGGTACACGCCGGCTGTGACCATCGTCGCCGCATGGATGAGCGCGGAAACCGGTGTAGGGCCAGCCATCGCGTCCGGCAACCAGAGGTACAGAGGCCATTGCGCCGACTTGCCGACTGCGCCGACGAACAGCAGCAGCGGTATAACACTAACAATGAGCGGCCCGTACCCGGCGAGCACCTGCTCCGCGAGCGGCAAGATCACGTCGAAGCTGAGGTATCGCCGCTCTCCGAGGGGCAGAAGGTCTTGGTTGGAGGCGTACACCCAATAGAGCAAGAAGATTCCGAGGGCGAAGCCCCAGTCGCCGATGCGGTTCACGATGAACGCCTTGTTTGCGGCTTTGGCGTTTTCGATGTCGTGGTACCAATAGCCGATGAGCAGGTAGGAGCAAAGCCCCACGCCCTCCCAACCGATGAACACCAGCGGGAGGTTGTTCCCCATCGCCAGCATGAGCATGAAGGCGATGAAGAGGTTGAAGTACGTAAAGAAGCGCGAATAGTCGCCGTCGTCCGCCATGTATCCGGTCGCGTAAACGTGAATCAGCGACCCGACGCCCGTTACGATGAGGCACATCGTCAGCGACAAGGGGTCTAGGCGCAACTCGAACGGGACGAGCAGCGTTTGCAGGTCAATCCACGGGAACCAAGAGGTGATGACCAGGCGCGAATGCTCGTCCATCCCGGCGAGCCGAACTGCGAGGAGCACGCTGAGGATGAAGCCGGCTGCGACGGGCACGACGGCGGCGAAGCCGAGAAGTCGGCGTCCCGCGGTCTTACCGAGCGCGAGTTCGATGCGCCGACCAAGCGCAGCCTGGAAAAGAAAGCCGACTATAGGTGCCAGCAAGATAAGCCAAGCCCAGTGGAAGACTGGGTCGGGAAGGTGCTCAGCGTGCGGCGTAGTGATGAACTCCATGTCTTATCCTCTCATCGCGCTCATCTCGTCAATATCAACATCATGGCGCAAGCGGAATATCGCCATGATGATGCCCAAACCGACGGCGACTTCCGCCGCAGCAACAGCCATCACGAACACAACCGCCATCTGGCCGGTCATGTGAGCGTTCCATTTTTCGATCGGAGTGGTCGCAAGCGGGGTGGTATGATATTTTGCGAATGCGAGGAAGGATAAATTCGCTGCGTTCAGCATCAGCTCGATGCACATAAAAATGATAATCGGGTTACGCTTGATGATGACGCCCGCCGTGCCAATGGCGAACATCAGTGCGCTTAACAAAATGTATGCGTACAGTGGTACTTCTGCCATCAGTCCCTCCTCTTCGCCACCAAAATCGAACCAACGATGCCGACAAGCAGGAGAACGCTAGCGATCTCGAAGGCATACACCCACCCAGTGAACAGCGCCGTACCCACGCTGGCCGCTTCGCCGAACCCTTCGGGTGCGGATGGCCCAGCGTCTGCAACGGCGAGGGGCCCGATAACCTGCGATGCAACGGCGAGCACCAGAACGCCTCCGGTAAACCAAGCGATGCTGCGCTTGATTAGGCTGGGCTCGAATAGCGTATCGGGCGCACCCAAGTTCAACAACAGAATACAAAATAGAAATAGCATCATGATGAAACCCGTGTACACGAGGATTTGGCTTATGCCCAACAGGTCGTAGTGCATTCCGAAGTACAGCAATGCGAGCGTGAAGAAATTGATCACCAGGCTAAGCGCGCTGCGAACCGCGTTGCGCGCGACAACCACGCCCCAAGCCGAAAGAACGATGACGGTCGCCATCAGGAGGAACACAACAACGCCCACACTCATGAGCGGCTCACCTCGATACTCTTCTCCGTTTGCACTTGCGGCTTCACCAGCACGAGCATCTCGTCATCCCCGTCTCGTCTTCCGCGCGCAGGGAACACCACGACGTTAATGTAGAGCAACAACAACACGACCAGCGCGCCGAGAAGAGCAAACCAGCCGAACTGCATCCAGATCGCCACGACGACAAAGTTCAACGCTGCAATCGGAAGCAGGTACTTCCAGCCGAGGTTCATCAGTTGGTCGTACCTAAGCCTCGGCAAGGTGGCGCGCAGCCAGACGTAGAACGTGATTCCGCCGAACATCTTGCCCACCATCCAAATCGGTGCGGCAATCGGCCCTCCGATGAACGAGAGCGCGCTCGCGAGCCACGGGAGGCCGGCGTCGTTGGCTCGAAGAGCGAGAAACTCCCAGTTCAGAGGCAGCGGGCTCCATCCACCCAGGAACACAGCTGCGAAGATGCCCGAGAACGCAAGCATGGTTGCGTACTCTCCCATGAAGAACACAGCGAACTTCATCGAGGAGTACTCAGTGTGGAAGCCCGAGATGAGCTCCGACTCGGCTTCCGGCAGGTCAAAGGGGGCTCGGTTCGTCTCCGCAACCATCGTAATCAGAAAGATGATGCCAGCCACGAAACCCCAAGGCGTCAGGATGAACCAGTTTTGCATCCAGGGCACGACGCCCCAGAGTGGCTCAAATTGCATGCTTACGACTTCCGTTAGCCGCAGCGAGCCGGTCGCGAGAATCACGCACCCCAGGGAAACCCCCATGGCCAGCTCATAACTCACCATCTGCGCGGCGCTTCTCAGGCCCCCGAGCAGGCTGTATTTGTTGTTTGACGCCCACCCGCCGAGAAACAATCCGTAGACGCCGAGCGAAGAGATCGCCAGGATGTACAGGATTCCGACGTCAACATCTGCGATGGGTGTCAGTCGTCGGTCTGGTCCCCACGGTATTGTCGCCCAGATTGCAAAAGCTGGAAACAGTGCGATTGCTGGCGCGATGAAATAGAGCAGGCGGTCCACCGTCGCAGGCGTAATGTCCTCTTTGAAGAACAGTTTCACGCCGTCCGCGATCGGTTGCAGTAACCCGAACGGTCCGACTCGGTTCGGGCCGATGCGATCTTGGAACCACGAAAGGAGCCTTCGTTCCCACCAAATGAGGCCGGGGACGATCGCCAGTACAAAGCCGAGCACGATGGCGATGCGCAAAAGCGCCCACCAAACTGAATCGCCTTGAGCCAGCTCTGTCGCAGCGAGGGTTTCGAGCATCGGCAGCGCGCGCGAGTCTACCTACACCGGCTCGCCCGTTACCTCCGCCTGTTGAGTCCTTTTGAGCAGCACGCCTTCGCCCACCAGGTCGTTCCATCCGATACCGGCGAAAGCAGGATGCTCTTCGCCGATCGCACTCAGGATTTCGCAAACGTTAAAGTATGGCGGGATGCCCTCTGCGCGAAGAAGCAATTCCGTACCGATGCGCCAAGACGGCTTTGCGGTCCCCTGGGGCTGAAGAATCTGGCGGACGCGTTGGATGCGCCGCTCGACGTTGACATAGGTTCCGTCCTGCTCGGGAAAGGCGCAAGCGGGCAGAACGACGCTCGCAAATTCTAGCGCCTCGCTGCGAATCGTATCCTGAACCACCAAGTGGTGCACGCTCTCCAGTGCGCGTTCGACCAACTCGCGGTCGTGCCACGCGAACGGGTCCGCCTCCAGCAGCCACAGCGCGCGAATCGAACCGTCGCAGCAACCTTCAAGCACCTCGCGTGTGTTGCGTCCTCCGCCCTCCGGCAGGAAGCGCAGCTCACGTGCGCCTTGCTCGTTGGCACCTTTCGCCAAAATATTGAACTTATCCTCGCTGCTCGTGGCCCGACAAAGTTCGCCAAGCAAGCGCACAACCCGCTGGCCGTCCTGTAAGTCATACAGGCTGCGCGACGCGAGCAACGCGAAGCCGCCCCGTAGCGCGTTCGCGACTTCGGCAAGCCGTCCGTCCGCGTCGCCAACCTTCACGGCGGAGAGAAGGCTCTGCAAAACACCTGCTGCCTCATTGGGTCCTATCCGCAGCGATACCTCCGCAAACATCTCGGCTTCTTGCGGTCCAAAGCCGACGACCACCACTCGCGCGCCGTGTTTGAACCACGCCTTCCTTGCTCTGAGATACAGCATCGGCTGCTCGTCCGCGAGGTTCCCGCCGAACACGAAGATAACTTGCTCCTGCTCCAAGGAAGGGAAGGTCAGGTTCACGTCGAAAAGTCCAAGTTCTGGCCCCGGGCCTTCACTTTCTGCAGGCAGCTGGCTTGTCCAGCGATGGTCAAGGTTCTTTGAGCCGAACGACTCTCGGAAAAGCCGCCGGAAGAGGAAGAGCGCCTCGTTCGATGCTCGGGGACCGGCGAGGACGGCGACCGCGTCTCCTTGCGCCCGGAAGTGCGGAAGCAAGTGTTCGTAGGCTTCCGCCCAGGAGCTTGGCCGCAAGGCATCGCCCTCGCGCAGAAGTACCTTATCCAGGCGGTCTGCGGAGTTTAACCAGGTTTGGCCGAACTTGCCTCGGTCGCAAGTCCATTCCTCGTTGACTTGTTCGTTTTCCCGTCCGTTGATGCGCACCATGCGGCCGGATCGATAGTCGAACCATACGTTGCATCCGTTCGAACACTCGGTGCAGATGGCTGGTTTCGTTTCGAGGTCCCACGCCCTGGCCCGGAAGCGGTATTGGCTTGAGGTGAGCGCGCCGACGGGGCAGATTTCGATGACGTTGCCGCTGAATCGGCTAGTGAAGTCTGTGAGCTCAAACGTGCGCGGCTGCATCTGAGCGCCGCGGAAGAGGAACGCCAGTTGGGCATCTCCCGAGATCTCCTCAGTGAAGCGGACGCAGCGCCCGCACTGGATGCACCTTTCGAGATCAAGAGTAACGTATTTGCTGAGGGGAAACGCCTTCGGCAGGTGGCGCTTGATCTCCACGAAGCGGCTGGTTGACGGGCCGTAGAACTGGGTGTTGTTCTGCAACGGGCATTCGCCGCCGCGGTCGCAGATCGGGCAGTCAAGTGGATGATTAATCAGTAAGAATTCGAGGATTCCTTTCCGATCTTTCTGCACGGCCTCGGTGTCGGTGTAGATGACCATGTTCTTGTCGGCGGGCAGGGTGCAGGCAGCCTGCGGCTTGGGCATCATGCGGACGCTGCCGTCTTCTTGCTTGAATCCCACTTCGATCAAGCACATGCGGCACATGCCAACGGGTATCATCCTCTTGTGATAGCAAAAAATCGGCACCTCGCCGCCGATGCGCTTCACCGATTCGACGACCAGTTCGCCACGCGGCACCTCAACTTGGATGCCGTTGATCTCGATCGTCACCGTTTCCGGGCTGCTCTGATTCGACACCGCGAATACCCTACCCGATACGATGCACCTCGCACCAGCGGTCGCTTCGTGAGAGTCCTGAGACTGGCGGCAACAAAACTCGGACGACTGGTGAAAGGCTCCTTACCGCACCGGAGGTAGAATCGCACCGTCCGATGGACGACCTGAAGGTGACGCTGAACCTCCCCGACCCAGACTTCACCATTCCGATGCGGGCTGACCTTGCGCGTCGAGAACCGGTTATGCAGAAGCGCTGGGCTGAGCAGCGCATTTACGAAAGAATTCAAGAGGCGCGGCGCGGGCGACCGAAGTTCATCCTGCATGACGGGCCTCCCTATACAAACAGCCCAATCCACATCGGCACGGCGCTGAACAAGTCGCTGAAGGACTTTGTCGTCCGCTACAAGACCCTACGGGGGTTCCACGCCCCATACGTGCCCGGATTCGATACGCATGGGCTGCCGATCGAATTGGCGGTGATGCGCAAGTTGGGCAAAGACCTTGACCCTGCGACAATGCGCGCCGCCTGCCGCGAGCATGCGGAGCAGTTTATCGCCGTTCAGACGGAGCAGTTTCAGCGCCTCGGCGTTCTTGGGGATTGGGGCCGACCGTATCGTACTCTTGACTTTGGCTTTGAGGCGCTGATCGTGCGGGCATTCGCGACGTTGGTTCAGCAGGGCTACATCTATCGAGACCTAAGGCCGACGCACTGGTCAACTTTCTCACGGACAGCGCTGGCTGAGACGGAGTTGGTGTACCGCGACGACCATACGTCGCGTGCGATCTACGTTAGATTTCCCCTTCGCCGGGACCCCGACGAAGTTCTATCGGGTTATGGAGGCCGGGTGTACGCCGTCATCTGGACAACGACTCCGTGGACGATTCCCGGGAACCTGGCGTGCGCCTTCCATCCGGATCTGGAGTACGCCCTTGTAGAGCATGGTGGTGACGTTTACGTCATCGCCTCTACGCTCGTGGAGCGAGTGGCGAAGGAGTTGGCATGGGAGTCGTTCGCGGTCAAGGAGCGCGTCCCCGGAAGGGAGTTCGCAAGCATCGTCTGGAAGCATCCAATCTTCGATCGAGATTCCATCTCCGTTCTGGCGGAGTACGTGAGCGCGGAAGAGGGCACCGGTGTGGTGCACACGGCGCCGGGTCACGGGGCAGAAGATTTCTATACTGGCAGAAGGTATGGACTGCCAATTCTCTGCCCGGTGGACGAAGCCGGCCGCTTCACCGAGGAGGCAGGCGAGTTTGCAGGCATCACGACCGACGAGGCGGACGATATCGTCTCGCGTAGACTGGACGAAGAAGGGAATCTGCTCAAGGCGTACGACTACGTGCACAGCTACCCTTACAGTGAGCGGGACAAGCATCCCGTCATCTTCCGCTCTACAGAACAATGGTTTTTGAACGTTGACCATAACGACCTGCGACACCGTGCGCTTGATGCGATCCACGCGGTGAGATGGATTCCAGCCGGAGGCGAGGCGCGCATCACGGCGATGATGGAGACGCGCCCCGATTGGTGCCTTTCGCGTCAGCGCGTCTGGGGCGTGGGAATCCCGGCGTTGTTTGGTGCGCAGACGGGCAGGCCGTTACTGAATGGAGAAGTGATGGCGCGAGCGGAGCGCCTTGTTGCAGAGTGCGGTTCGGGTGCGTGGTTTGAGGAAGACATAAGCAATCTTCTGCCAGACGGCTTCAAACATCCAGAAACGGGCGAGGCCGCGTTCGTCAAGGGCAACGACGTTCTCGACGTGTGGTTTGACAGTGGCATCACTCACTACGCCGTACTTGACGCCCGCTACGGAGGCTGGGATGACCTCGAATGGCCCGCTGACCTGTACCTTGAAGGAAGCGACCAACATCGAGGATGGTTCAACAGCAGCCTCATTACCGCCGTTGCGCTTAGGGGCGAAGCGCCATATCGAGCGGTGCTAACCCACGGTTTTGTAGTGGACGAGCACGGAAGGAAGATGTCCAAATCGCTCGGAAATGTTGTCGAGCCAATCGAAGCTGCGAATACCTACGGGGCGGACATCTTGCGATACTGGGCGGCCACCGTTGACTACACGCGCGACGTGCCTTGCGGCGAGAATCTGCTGAAACAGGTTGGTGAGGCTTACCGCCGGGTTCGCAACACGTTGCGGTTCCTTCTCGCGAACCTCTACGATTTTGATCCTTCCGCCGGTTACGAACTTTCGCAGGCGATTGACCGGTGGGCGGTGGCCGTGACCGACCTGCTCGCCCATTCGGCTTGCAAAGAGTTCGATGAATACGACTTCAGCTCGGCGATTCAGCAGGTTCACAACTTTTGCGCGAACGAGATGAGCGCGTTCTATCTCGACGTTATCAAAGACCGCATGTACTGCGACCCGGCGGACTCAGCGGATCGTCGAAGTGGGCAGGCAGCGTGCCACCACATCCTGATGACGCTGCTCAAATTGCTTGGGCCCATCATCCCGCACACCGCTGAGGAAGTGTACGAACGAGTGCCACTCACACGTCGCCATCCGACGCTGTTTATTGAAACGCTTGAACCCATTTGCGATGAGGAGGCGCTGGGCCTGCGCGAGAGCGAACTGGTCAAGCGATTCGAAACGCTCTTCGCTTTCCGCGATCGTCTTTATGCAGCAATGGAGAAATGGAAGGCACAGGCAGGCGTGAAGGACTCGCAGGATGTCGTCGCCATAGCCGCTGTGCCTGCTGAGGTGCGCAACGAGTTGATCCGATTCGGTGGTGACCTTCCGACGCTCCTGCGCCTTAGTTGGATTCAACTTGAGGAGGGAAGTGGTGAGCCGCGGTTCCAGCCTTCAACGTTTGAGAAGTGTGAGCGATGCCGCCTTCGGCGGCCGGATGTAAGGCAGCGTGGCGCGCGCACGCTCTGCGAGCGCTGCGAGGAGTGTGTCACCTCGTGATGCGTCAGTTTCTCCTCTGGGTTGGCGTGCTGCTCGCAGGCGACCAAGCGACGAAAGCGTGCGTGCGATCGGTTCTGGTGGAAGGGCAAACACTTGCGCTCTGGCCGGGCAAGATCGAGATAACCCTGGTGTACAACAAAGGAATCGCGTTCGGTATGTTACCAGGAGTCGGTATATATTTAGCGCCGCTCGCCGTTATAGTGGCGGTCGTGGCAGGGATAGCGTTTGTGCGCGCACAAAGCGGAGACCGCCTCTTTCGCGTGGGTATGGTGCTGATTTCCGCGGGGGCGCTCGGAAACTTCGTCGATCGCATCTTCCTGCAAGGCAGGGTTACAGATTTCATTGATTTGAAGTTTATTCACGTTTTCAACATTGCCGACGCCTGCATCACGACCGCCGCCGTCCTTCTGTTCGTTCATTGGATGGTGGAGGCGGGGAAGGTAGCCTGTGCGCACGAGCCGGGCAAAGAGCAGGGTGATGAAGGCGCACCCTGACGGGAACAGACGTGTCCCCACGCGGGGTACTCTTCGGCATGCTTCGACGGCTTTTGTTCGGTCTTCTGCTGCTTGTTTCGGCGAGCGGTTTCAGCCAGTTCCCCGGCGCGGAACCGCCTCCCAAGCATCTTGCGCCTGGTTTCCAAGCGGTTCGCTTGGAGGAAATCAAGACGTGGATCTCCTACCTCGCCGGCCCGGAGTGCGCCGGGCGGGGCACCGGGCAGAACGGCTACCAGAAGGCGGCTGAATACGTCGCTGCGCGCTTCAAAGAGTTCGGCCTTAAACCGATTGGAGCGGACGGAAGTTATTTTCAAAACGTTCCATTGATGCGCACTGAGGTAGACCTCGCGCAGAGCGTTATTGAGGTCGGTCGGGCGCGAATAGTGTTCACCGACGCCGCAACGATTGATGGGGCAGCAGGCGACCTTGAGATCGAAGGCGAACTGGCGTTTGTTCGTGGGCGCGTAACCGACGCGGAAGCACTGCGAGGTCGCGTCGTCCTATATGATGGCGAAATGAACCGCGAAACCCGCATTGCGCTCACGCGTGCGCAGGCGGCGGCGGTGTTCGCCCTGTCGGATGAGGTCGGCCGCGGTGAGCCGCGCATTTCGACGGATGGACGCGCCGCGCGGCAGGGTAGGCCCTTTGGTCGCATTTCGCGAGGGGCGGCTGAGCGGCTTGCTGGCGCGGCCGGCGTCAGCCTCCCAACGGAGGAGATGGGTGCGACGACGCTCGTGACGCCTGCTACTGCGAAGGTCGTGCTGAAAGTGCAGACGACCGAAATCGGTGTGCCAAACGTCGTCGGATTGCTCGAAGGGAGCGACCCGATCCTGAAGGAGGAAGTTGTCGGCCTCGGCGCTCATCTGGACCACCTCGGTAGGCAGGGCGATGTCATCTACTACGGTGCAGACGACGACGCGTCGGGTTCAACCGCGCTGTTGGCGGTTGCTAAGGCGCTGGTCTCCAACCCGACGCGCCCCAAGCGCAGCATCCTTTTCATGGCTTTCTGCGGAGAGGAGATGGGGCTGATCGGATCGCGCTACTATACCGACCATCCGCTGATTCCAACCGAGAAGATGATCTGTCACCTTCAGATGGACATGGTTGGACGCAACGAAGAGTCGTCGCAAGAGCCGGCTGCGGAGAACGTAGACACGATCCACCTCGTCGGAAGCAAGCGCCTGTCGTCGGAATTACACGCCCTGGTGCTCGCGATGAATCGGTACGTGAACTTCCGGTTCGAGTACGACGAGGAGGACGTCTTCAGTCGAAGCGACCATGTGAACTTTCACAACAAGGGCATTCCGGTCGCCTTTCTGTTCGATGGATTCCATCCCGACTACCACCAGCCGACCGACACCGTGGACAAGATCAACCTAGATAAGATAGCAAACGCGGCGCGCCTGTTCTACTTGGTGGCTTTCGAGGCGGCAAATCGCGAGGCACCGTTCAAGAAGGACTCGGGGGATGCGGCGTCGAAGGAGAAGGCGGCGTGACAGTTCCGATCGTGTTGCTGGCATTTGCCGTGAGCGTCGCGTCTACGGTTGGCGATGCTCTCACCGTTGAGACCTACACGCGACCGCGGGACCTCATCGATGGCGCCGCCCTCGCACCGTGGAGCGATAACGTGCGGCCGACAAACCCAAGCCCAGATCGAACGTTTCTTGCTTGGCGAGAGTCGGGGTCTTCCGCCAATTGCGGACTTTTCGAAGCCGTTCCTTCGCCTCGCGGGCGTTTAGATTGACCCGATCCGGCCAAGAACGGCGACGTCAACGCGGACTGCGTTACGAACAATCTTGACCTGCTGGGGTTTATTCCGGTTCTCATTGGCTTCACTGAACTTTAGGCTCGAAATCCTTCAACCGACCCACACGCTCCGGTACGCGTCGAGGTCGGGGTACTCTGTTCTGCAACCCTGGAAAAGGAAGCGTAGCGTCGCGATTTGGCAAGGTTGAAGCTCGACCTCGAACGACTTGCCCCGTGCCGCTACCGCAGGAGTGCCTATCGGCTCGCCGAGCAAGTTGACCGCTTGCGCTTTTTCAACGGCCCACAGGAAGCCTAGGGTGGCGATGCTGTGGCAGCCCTCAGTTTCAAAAAGCCGCACCACCAACCACTCGCCGCGCTTGCGCACACACGTCAGCCACGCGTTTCCATTCATCCAGAGGAACGACGTGCCGTTGCGAGTCGCTAGCGAGGGGTGGAGATCGTCATGGAAAGCGCGAGCCGCCAACGACAGTTGGTCGAGGTTGGTCGCGCCCGTCGCCAGGGTCGCCAAAGCGAACTCCCGTGTCCAAGCATGTGGACATACAATTGTGTATAGGTTCCAAGCCAAATCTTTAGCCATTCTGGCGACGTTGATGACGCCTCGCGAATCCAGGCGATGCACTCCGGAGCTTGGGTCGCGAGGTGTTCCAAGCCCCGGCCGTCGAAGTTCAACCCTGCGACCAGGGGAGTCTGGTCGAGCACACGCCAGAGAGCGGATGCTGAGTGCGAGGGTGTCCTCGCCTCACTCCCAGACCATCGCGGTCAAATGTTTGTGATGGCCAAAGAGGAATCGATGCGCCGTGGCACTGACCGGCATTCTGGCCGGTTTGGCAGTAAGGGGCGCACCGTGGCACAGGAAGGTGTAGAATATGCATATGGCCGGCGGGTATCCAATTGGTCAACCACCTGTGTCGCCTGGCGCTCAGTCTGCCGGGCCTAACACTCGCCTCATGTGGGTTCTCATTGGAGCCGGGGTCTTCATCAGCGCTGTGGTCGTTGTGGCCAGCTTTTACGTTGTTGGGCGATTCGTCGGGTCGGTTCGCGCCGAGGTTAGTCGCCAGACTCTCGCACGCGAGTATGATGATTACTACGAGGGGTACGAACTGCCAAACGAGCCGATGTTCTCGCCCGCCACCACGCCCATGGAGCGTGTTGGCAACAGCACACGCGCAATGCTGCGCCACCTGTTAACGGCTCAAGCCTATGCGGCGGAGGTCGAGGCCATGTACAGAGAAAACGCTGCCTATTCGTACGCGTCCTTCGCGTCCGAGGCGAAGTTTCGCAGGGCGCTTGAGTTGCTTGATTCGCTTGCCGAGGAGTACACCAACGTCGCGGAGGCACATGCGGCAGTGCCCACCACGTTCCTCGCAGAGGTACGCAAGGTCGCCACGGACGAGGAGTCGCAACGGTTCTTTAAGGAGCAGGAGCGCTTTCACCGTGAGGAGGCTGAGGTGTACGCAGAGGAGAGCAAGATTATCCACAACATTGTGACTCTGGAAAAGGAGCGCGCCAATCTGCTCTGGGCGAACCGACGGCACCTCGAAGAGGACCGGTATGGTTACGCAACGCTTAAGCAAAGTGCGCCAAAGAGCGCCAAACTGCGCCTTGTTACGTTGGACAGCCTCATCAATGAACAAGCGAAGTTACGCAAGGAGTTACAGAGGAGGCTTCGAGGGGCGTTCAACGAGTTCTACTATACGATAACTGGCCAACGCGAGGATTTCGTGGATTAGCTCGCCTCTGCGGCGTCCACCACGTTCGATAGCAGCATCGCAACCGTCATCGGACCGACGCCGCCGGGCACGGGCGTTATCCAGCCCGCCACCTCGCGCGCTTCGTCGAAGGCGACGTCGCCCACGTCACCTTTCCTCCCCTCCACACGGTTGTATCCGGCGTCCAGCACGACCGCACCTGGTTTGATCCAGTCCCCGCGCACCATTTCCGCTCGCCCCACGGCAGCTAGGAGCACGTCGGCGAAGCGACAGATCTCTCGCAGGCCCTGCGTACGGCTGTGGCAAATGGTTACCGTGGCGTGTCGCTCCAGTAGCATCAGAGCTGCCGGCTTGCCAAGTATTACGCTCCGTCCGATGACCACGGCCCGTTTGCCTGTTACGTCAAGCCCGTATTCATCGAGCAAGCGCATCATTCCGAGCGGCGTGGCTGCGCGGAATCCCGGCATACCTGCAACCAAGCGCCCAAGGGACTGGGGCGAGATGCCGTCCACGTCCTTCCGGTGTCCGAGCGCCTCCAGCGCGGCTTCTTCGTCGAGGTGCGCTGGCAGGGGGTGTTGCACCAGGATGCCATGCACCGAGTCATCCTCGTTGAGGGCGCGAATCCGACCCACCAGCTCATCCTGCGCCGTCGTGGTGCCGACCTCGAAGGTTCCGGTGAGGATGCCGACCTCCTCAGCCCACTTGCGTTTCATCTTCACATACGTTTGGCTCCCCGGGTCCTCCGCGGCAACCAGAACCTCAAGGCGCGGTTGGATCCCCCGCTCCTGAAGCGCAGCCACGCGCACTTTCAGTTCTTCTCGAACTTGTTTGCTGAGCTGTTTCCCGTCGAGGATGCGAGCCTCGTTACTCGGCAACTGTCGAGCGATAGTGCCGAGGATGCCGTTTACAAATCGGCCGCTGTCCTCGGTGCTATACGCCTTAGCAATCTCAATCGCCTCGTTGATGGCGATCGCAGGATCTTCTCGGCGTGCCTGCATCTCCCACGCCGCAAGGAGGAGGATGCATCGGTCAACGGCAGCCATGCGGTCGAACGTGAATCCTTGACTGTGGCTCTCGATGACCGCTTGAAGTTCTTCCCGGCACGTGAGCACTCCTCGCACGGCGTCGGCGGCAAACTGCGCGTACGGTTCAGCGAGGTCAGCTGCCGTAATCGCTTCATGAATCGCATCATCGGGCGCTTGTCCGCCTACGTCTACGGCGTACAGCGCCTTCATCGCGGCGATGCGCGCCTTGCGCTTCGATCTAACCGGCATGGACCTCCGCCCGGCTCATTATCTCAGCAACGGTTTGCGTGTGCACCTCGCCTCTCACGTACGCGTCGGTTCGAACGAGTTGTTTCAGGAACGGTATGTTCGTCGAGATGCCCTCTATGCGAAACTCGTCCAATGCGCGTTGCATTCGTTCAACCGCCGCTGGGCGGTCGGCCGCTGTGACGATAAGTTTGGCGACCATCGGGTCATAGTACGGGGAGATCTCGAACCCCTTGTACAGGTGTGACTCGATGCGGATGTGCTCTCCTCGTGGCGGTTGCCACTCCTCGATCTTGCCGCACGATGGGGCGAAGTTGCGATCCGGGTCCTCCGCCGTGATGCGCGCCTCGATGGAGTGCCCCGACCAGCTGATGTCCTCCTGCGAAAAAGGCAACTCGTGGCCTGCCGCGATTTGAATCATCGTTTTCACAATATCGATGCCGGTCACTTGCTCAGTGACGGGGTGTTCAACTTGGAGTCGCGTGTTCATTTCGATGAAGTAGAAGTTGCCACCTGAATCCATGAGGAACTCGATCGTGCCTGCGTTTACGTAGCCCACCTCACGAGCGATACGAACGGCGGCGGTGCCCATCTCGTGGCGCTTGCCGGGATCCATGAGCGCGAACGGCGCTTCCTCTACCATCTTTTGGTGACGCAGGTTCTGAACGGAGCACTCCCGTTCGCCAAGGTGCACGCAATTTCCGTAGACATCAGCGATGACTTGCACCTCGACGTGGCGTGGATTCTCGATGAGTTTTTCGATGTACACCGCGCCGCTTCCGAAGCTCGCTTCTGCTTCCTGTTGCGCGGTCTTCATCTGTTGGATCAGGCTGTCGGCGTCGGTTGCCTTCCGGATGCCGCGCCCTCCTCCGCCGGCTGCCGCCTTGATGAGCACCGGGTATCCGATCGCTCCGGCGACCTCCAGCGCCTCGGCCTCGGTTTTCACCACGCCATCTGAGCCTGGCACGACAGGACATCCAGCTCGAAGGGCTGCTTCGCGCGCTCGCGCCTTGTCCCCCATTTGGGCGATGGCGTCAACTGGGGGGCCGATAAACTTCACGCCGATTGCCTGCAAGGCGTCAGCAAAGTTCTCCCTTTCGGAGAAGTATCCGTATCCAGGGTGCACTGCATCCGCGCCGCTAATGACCGCCGCCATGAGTACGTTAGGCATGTCGAGGTAGCTCTGGTCGTTCGGCGGGGGGCCAACACAGATCGCCTCATCCGCCTGCTTCACATGAAGGCTTTCGCGATCCGCTTCGCTGTAGATGGCTACGGTGCGGATGCCCATGTCTTTGCATGCCCGGATGATGCGGCAGGCGATTTCTCCCCTGTTGGCGATTAGAACCTTCTCGAACATTGTCAGAACCCCTCGTGGCCGGGGTGCGGGCAGGTTACCCGTCCGGACGAGGGGTCGTAGGCGTAGTTCTCCCCGCCAATGGGGCAGCGCTGGAATGTTGCGGGCAGCGAGCCGACATCATCGAGCGACAACGGCGGGCTGTCGTCGTTCGTCGTTTGCATTTCAATCATCTGTCGCAACTGAGTTATCTGTTGCCTGCATTGCTCATCTTTAGCACGTGCGACTGCTCCTCCCACCGTTGTAGTGCCGTAGCCGTCTTGCCGTCCTGATTGACCCGGATCATCGGGGCTGATCGGAAGTGAACGCGAGCCGAACCCGACGTACAGCATGGAGGCGAGCAAGGCGATGATGACGATAACCACAAGGATTTCGACGAGGGAGAATGCTTGCAAGCAGCGATTCAATCGCCTACCTCCTCGAGAACGGCAATCACCTGCCCGTACTGAACCGGCTGTCCTTCCTGAATGACGACGTCACGCACGCGCCCGCGAGCAGGCGCAGTAACGGGATTGGAGAGGCCGAGAGTTTCGATTTCACCAAGGAGCGTCTCCTCGTCCACGATTGCGCCGACGCGCAGGCTGTCGGTAGGGTTCCGGAAGTAGCCGACGACTGCAGCCTTCACTTCCAAGGCTGCGCTGGACGGCACCTGGGGCTGTTCGGCGAGAGTCTCTGCCTGTGGTGTTCGCTCTCCGCTCGGCGGCAAAGCAATGTCGACCGAGAAGTCCTCGTCTGCGACCAACAGCCGCGTCAGTTTGTACTCCTTGGCTAAATTGATGAGTGCTTCGATCTCTTTTTCGTCGGGCATATGCTATATCTTTAGCTTGAAGATGGCAAACTCTACGAACCGCATAAGTTGCGAGAAGGCAAACAGCACGACGGCGACAAGTACGAACTCCTCCAGGATTCCGGGCGTGACGCCGATGGTGCCGCGCTGCCCCGTGTCAATAGCCGACTTGACGGTGATGTTGGCCATAGCCGTGTCAAAGCTGCGCATCACCTCGTGCGTGCCGCGCAACAACTGCTCGTGCAGCAAAGCATACAGGCCACCAACGAATACGAACGTGAGCGGAACCGCCAAGCGGTACTTATGCCGTTGATGTTCATTGTAGATGACGCATTGTCTGCAACGCTCTGCCTTCTGCGCGGGTGTCAGGCGCCGGTTGTAAGGAATAAACTTCGCCGCCGCAACCGCGTCGCGCGGAATAGTCTTGCCCTCCATTGCATCTCGGATCACCTGCTCTTCGCACATACAGCCGACGCGCTCCCTCCAGCAGGTTCGACGGGAGTGGTAGATGGGGCACCTTTCGCGGACGAACTTTCGGCAGAACGGTAGCTGCCAGCACTTGCCCATGAAGACGTTCCGGTAGTCGCTGTCCTCCTTGATGCCCTTGCCGTACTTCATCAGGTCGTGGCGGGCGCCGTAAATGGCGCGATTCCGAAGCCGGATGAAGGCGTCTACGGCTTGCAGCACCATCGCCACAACACCAAGATACATTCCCCCTCGCCCCAACTGGTCGATCGCTGCGCGGGAAAGGTCGTTGGGCGATTCCGACACAAACCCGACGACCGGCGCCCACTGCGGGGCAAAGAAGAACAGCAGGGAAACTAAGAAAAGCACCGCTCCCAACGCGATGTCTCCCCAGAATGCGATCGCCATCCCGACACCGAAAACCAGAAGCGAGATGGTGAGGTACGTGCCGAACTGCGAGATGATGCCGCCGAAGCGCGTCGCATCTTCTACGCTCGGAATCGAGATCTGGCCGAAGCGCATTGCGTAGTAGATGAGAGCAACGGCACATACGAGGGTGCCCGCGATTCCGAGGGTTAGCAGTTTCCCGCCTGCCCACTCCAAAGCCGCGGAAACCCAGTCTTCAGCCGGCGACCGGTAGATGGGCGCGGGGGGTGGTTTCTCGGGTTGTTTCTGTGCCATCTCTAATCAGACGCTTTGACGCGTTCAAGGTACGTGTCCGTTCGTGTATCCACTTTTACGATGTCTCCGACATTGATGTGGAACGGTACGTTCACCTGCGCGCCTCCCTCCAGAACCGCGGGCTTGGAGCCGCCGCTCACAGTGTCCCCTTTGAAGCCCGGGTCCGTCTGCTCCACCCGAAGCTCCACGAACGCAGGCACCTCAAGCGAAAGCACCTTGCCATCCACGATGATCGCGGTCAAGTCCATACCTTCACTCAAATACTTCTGGCCAGACCCGAGGAGTGCCGCATTGAACGAGTGCTGGTCGAAGTCTTCCGGATCCATGCAAACGATCTCATCCCCGGTCTGGTACAGGAATTGGAATCGCTTTCGCTCGACGAACGCGGTCTCAACGCGTTCACCGGCACGGAAAGTCTTCTCTAAGTTCTGCCCGGTGCCAAGTTTTCTCAGCTTGGTGCGCACAAAGGCGCCTCCCTTGCCGGGCTTGACGTGTTGAAACTCGACGATGCTGTAGACCTCGCCGTCCAAGTAGATGTGCAATCCGTTTCGAAAGTCGCTGGTGTCCGTGGCCACAGGCGTCTCCTGAGGCGAATTATAGTCCAATTGGGTTCTCAAGGTACACCGTAAGCATGATGATCGTGAAGTTGTGCAGGGCGTGCATAACGATCGCCGGAATCAGGCTCCCCGTTTGGTGAACCAAGAGACACCCCATAGCCCCAATCCACCCCAGCACCAGCCAAGTCGCGGGTCCCTGGGGGTGAATCGAGGCGAAGGCGAGAGACGAAAGAACCACCGGCCACGCAACGCCTCGGACGCGCAGCGCCAACCCCTGGAACAGCACTCCTCGGAACACCACCTCCTCTATGATGGGGGCAATCGCCGCAGCGACCACGAGGCTCACGGTTATGCCCCACGGCGAAGTCAACTCCTCGCCCAAAGGGTGGGACGACGACGGTAGCCACCGGGAGAGGAGCACCGTTACCGGGAACAGGACCAACAACACCGGAAGATTCGCCAGCCATCCGCCGACGCCCCACAGAGCCATTCGGCTGAAGCCGCGCAGGGAGAGGCCGATGTGACTGGGCCGTAACCGCACGCCCAGCCACGGCAGGAACACCGCACCCAACACCACCGGCGCGGCGAGTGCCGTCACGAGCAGCCGTGCGCGCAGATCCTCGTCGAACACCGGCCCGATCGCCTGCATCAATAGCAACGGCACAACCGTGTAAACGACCAGGAAAACGAAGAATCGCAGGCCAAGTGAGTCGCCCACTAGCTCTGGCGCAACTGCATATTCCCGAATCGGCGCGCCCGCAGGCCGCAGGCTGCCGCTCAGCCGTAACGCGATGTACGCGATCCACGCCAGCGTTCCCATGCCGAGCATCCCGACAATCAGAAATGCGAGAGGTGTCGGCAACATCTCCTTCTCGCTGCCCAAACGCCTGCGCGCTTCCTCTAAGGCGAGGGTGAGGGGCCACGATTGACCCGCCTCCTCCTTCAGCGCTTGCGCAGCCTGCTCCAAGGTTTTGCCCGTTGCGCCGGAGGCGAGCGCGCGCAACGCGTTGTTGAGCCGCTGTCGGCTGTTCTTCACATTGGAGCGCTTGTCGCGATTGGAAATGTCGTCGGTCGGGTCGGTCAGGCCATCGACGGGATGCCTTTGGTTCGGATTGGCGACTATCTCCAGGATTAAGAGTGCTCGGTCCCGAACGTACTTTGCGCCTTCGGTCTTGAGTCGGACGCTTGCCAGTCTCTTGCGGGCCTCAGGAAGGATGCGCCGTGCCGCCTTCTCCGCTGAGCCGCCCTCTCTGACCAACGCGAGTGAGTAGTCAGCTTCAAGTAGCTTGAGTTCTCGATCCAGATTCGCTCGGTCGGTGGTAAGTCCTTCCGGCACGAGGATGCTGAGCGTTGACAGCGTCGCCATGAACAGGACACCGAAGGCGACGCCCAGCCAAACGATAGGCATGCCTTTCGACGGCGTGGGAGGAGGCGTCGGTTCGGCTGGCATCTGTGGTTGCAGAAACTCGGTCACTGGATCCCCAATCCCCGCTCGTTGAAACCGATGGTGTATGTACTCTGTCTCGTTATCATCGCATAAGCCGCCCAAATGCCTTCCGCGGAGAACTCGCCCAGCAGCACACCGAACGCCGCGTACCGCAAGTGGCGGAAGCCGCTCAGCCCATAGTACCGCTGAACAACAACCTTGACGAGCAGAGCGAGGATCAGCCCAAACCAGTAATAGTCTACACCGAAGTTCATACTGAGCGCATAGCCGACAGGATGCAGCCAGAAACCCGGGACCCGGAACCGAATCGCGTCGAGCACCGCAACGACGCTGAAGCCGAGACCGACCGCAGCCATTCCCTTCCAACTCGGCCCGTGTCGGTTGTCCACGACCGCAGCAACGACGGCGCTTGGGTCGTTCCATCCCGGCTCGGCTCCGCGGACATAGCCTCGCTGCACCATCCACATGCTGCCCAAGAACAAACCGAACACAAGCGCAGCAGCCATCCACCCGAATAGGAAACCCTGGCGCACGCGATGCTGCTCTGACATCTTCATTGCCTCCAGCTGAACCGGCATTGGATGCGAGCGGGACAGCCGGTTGATACCGAGGAACACTGTGCCGAGGAACGCCGCCGTCCGTTCGCTCAGCGTGCGCGTGCCGTATAAGTTAAACAGCAATTGGTTTGGTCCCAGAAACGCGAACTCGTGTGTCGGCGGACCCAACTGCGCTCGTATCCTCGTAACGACGACGGAGAATCCGAGGAACGCGCAGAAGTAGGGCACTGCGAGCAGTGGGTTCAACCCGGCATAGACCAACACGCCGACGACCCCGGCGACGCAAACGATGAGGAGCGTCGCTGCGGCACGGTGGCTGATGCCGCCGTCCTCCGCAGGCGCCCCGGAGAGGACTGCGCGCCACACCGCTTTCAAGTGATTGCGCGACAGCCACATCGCCGTGACGAACAAGCCGATGAGCGCCCCCCACGTCTGCTCGGTGAAGTACGGCGCCTCGGGAGTTAGGAAGCCGCCGGCAAAAGACCCTCCTTCATACCCGTAGTACGATAGTATGACGAGCACCGCCTTTCGCGCAATGAAGAAAAACACAACGGAGAACAGCAGGTCGGCGGGCACCAGGATCGCCAGCGCCATCAAAAACGGATAGATGGCGATGGGCGTGTAGCCCATCGCCAACCACGGACGCTCGGGGAGCGCATAGCGAAGGTCAACGTACTCCTTGAGCGGCAAAGAAGGCAGATTCGGATAGAGATAGTGAAATCCGTTCAACATGTCTATCGCGAACATGGCGATGAAGAACGCCCACATCACGCGGCTTCTCCACATTGGCCCGTTCGCGTTTTGCTCGATCATCGCGACAGGAAACTGTATGATGGGAAAAGAGAGGCGTTCCTTGCGCAGCCAGGCGTCCCTCATCAGAGAGTTGATGCAAAGCAAGCCGACTGTGATGAGTGTATAGAGTGTCGTCCATGCAAGCAGCTTCGGCAGCCACAGATCCATGCGTGTCAAAAAGTACAAGTAGCCGCGCCCGCCGGCGATGAAGTCGCGCAGGTCGGCGCTGTCCTTAAAGTAGAACGTCTCTGGAAGGTGCCGCAGGAACACGCCTTCGTACTTCGGATCGAGGTTGGGATAGCCCGCGAAAACATGCACGTACTGCATGTTCAGAAACGTCCATTCGCCGCTTACCGCCGAGGCGACGCTCACAAATGCATAGATGACGACCATCTCGCCAGTGGTAAAAGCCAGACACGGCGCGAAGCGATGGAGGGCGCGATTGACGAACACGAGCACGATCAACGCCGCCATCGTCGAGAAGATGAGCGAGTAAATGGTTCCCGTCGGCTGCCATGCGTTCCAAAAGCAGACGGGAACGGCGAGCAGTACTCCCCAGATCAGCGCCCGGCCACGAGGAAGGATGCGTGCTTGCTCTTCAAGTCGTCTCACTGCACGCTCCCCTCGGCGTCTTTCCGCACTGGCAGCCCAGTCAGCCTTTGCGCTTCACGCGTGAACCACTCGCCGAACGTCTCGATGTCGTGTGCTCGCTCCCAGGGTATCGGCTCGCCGAATCGCACCGACACGCCGCCTAACGCAGGTCGAGGAATGATCGCGCGAAACGGCACGATGCGTTGTGACCCAACGATGCCGCAAACCACGCACGTAACTTGTGCTTGTTTCCAGATGATCGCCGCACCGGCGAGGGCTGGCTGCAGGCGTCCGTCCTCGCTGATTTGACCTTCGGGGAACACGACCACGCACTCCCCTGCGCGCAGCAGTTCGATCGCGCGGCGGATGGCGCCCCGGTCTGGTCGCCCTCGCTCAACAGGAAACGCCCGAAACGCGCGGATCACCTTCCCGAGAATCGGTATTGAGAACAACTCCGACTTCGCCATGAACCAGGCAGGACGCGGCAACGCGTACCCGACGAGCGGCGGGTCAACGTCGCTTAGATGATTCGCCACCACCAGCAACCCCCCTTGCCGAGGTACCAAGCTGCGACCACGCACCCGAACAGGCCCAAAAAGCAAGAAGAAGACCGCGAGGACCAACTTCCCCAGTGGATAAAGGACCCACCGGTACATGACTGCGCATTGTATCCCTCAAAGGGAAGTGGCGGCGACGCCACCCTCGCTGCGCATGGGTAAACGGGTTTGTGTGCGCGTTTCACGCATGAGCGCTTTGGGTTGGCCGACCCCTCGCGTCCCTCTCCCATGCCACCCGACTTGCAGCCGCTGATCTTTCCGTAATCAGCCGAGGTGTCGTGTGAGTGATGGCGCCACGCCATCCTTCACAACTTGCTGTACAGAGTGCCCGTCTGGTGGGCGTAGCGTGCGACCAGAGCATGTACTTGCTCGAAAAGGTACGGCCTTGCGGCTCGTCCTTAATCTCGGATGGGATCGCTTCTGCGTCTTGAACGGCCGCTCGGTTATGTGGCATACGCCGGCGTTCTGGCGGCTTGCGCACTCCTGTTCGCCACCCTGTATCCGCCGACCTTCGAAGCCAAGGCGACGCTCGTCTTCCCCCGCGGAGCCTCGGCGAACGAGGTCACGCAACGCCTCAACCTCGGCGAGTTCCTCAAGCCGCGCGAGGGCGCGCTCATTTTCGGCGGCTTGCTTTTCCTGCCCACGCTCGGAACAGACGCGTTCTCGGTACAGTCGGTAATCCGCTCGCGCGAGAGCCTGCGTCTCGTCGCCGGCGAGTTGATGCCCCGTGGTTTTGACGACCACGACTTGAAACGCGTAAACGACGCCATAGATTGCGAGGTGCTCGAAACCGGCGCGCTTGTCGTGCGCCTGCGTTGGAAGGGGAGAGAACGAACGGAGCGCGCACTTGGCCTCTTGCTTGATCGCACCCTCGAAGAGACCAAGCGCCTTTCCAAAGGGTTTGCGGGCCGCTCTGAGGAGTTCCTTCGACAGCAGACGGAGCGATACCGAAGCGATGTGTACGCGCTGGCGGCACGCTTAGCCGAGAGCGTGGCACGGGGAGGCGACGCGGGGATTGCGGCGGCCGGCGGGAAAGACGCCATCGTCGTGTTCCTTCAGGCCCAGCAAGCTCTCCACGTTCTCGAGCAAGCCACCGCCGGAGCGCAAGCAGGGCTCGAAACGGCGATTCGAGGCGTGGTCACCGCCGCGCAAACCAGTGGCGAGGCTTACTCAGAAGCGGGGGCTGCACTCGAAGCGCGGGTAATTGATGCGCGCAGGCGCCTCCATGCAGCCGCAGACCTTGTAGCCGAAGGTGCGCCTGAGAACGAGGCGCTCCGTGCACAGTTTGACGCGGCGCGGAAGGCGTATGAGGAGGAGTTGGACCGCATAGCCCAAGCCGCGAAAAACCGCAGCCTGGCGGCGACGCTCGACCAAGCGGTGCTCGTCGCGTCCCTGGAGAGTCAGTTGCGCACAGCGGAGCAACAGGTGCGACAGATGCGGGACCGTGCTCTTGAGTCGGCACGCCTCGCCGTGGACCAAGCCGTGATTCTGCAAGAGCTACGCATGGCGGAGCGAGCACTTGGCATCGTTCAGACGCAGTGGATGCTGACAAGGCTGGCGGTCGAGAAGGAGTATCAACCGTTTCAAGCACTCGACGCCGCGTACGCCCCAGAGGTGCCCTACTTTCCGAAGCGCGAGGTGTTCACTGCTGCGGGCGGAGCGTTTGGTTTCTTGCTTGCGCTGCTGATTCGTTTGTCACAAGTCGCCTCATCAAGGGCTTTTTCCGAGTAGGGAGTGCGAGCGTCCTCGCGGGCCTACAGAACAGAGGGCGGAGTGCGCGCTCAGCCTCTGCCTGGAACGCTTCGACTGCCAGTGGAGTAGAATGCGTCGGAGGCAATGGAATTGTCCGTCGTTCAAGTGATTAGCACGCTTACGGCCATGTCGGCTATGGGCTGTGCCTCGTATGCCTCGACTGGATCCATCGAACAACACATGCGACATAACGAAAGCGAGAGCCGGACCGAGAAGGCGACCTTCGGAGGCGGTTGTTTCTGGTGCACCGAAGCGATCTTCGAGTCACTCAGGGGCGTTGTATCCGTTATCTCTGGATACGCCGGAGGCATTACAGAGAATCCCACGTACGAGCAGGTTTGCACTGGCAAGACGGGACACGCGGAGGTGGTGCAAATCACATTCGACCCGAGCGTCATAACGTATGAGGAGCTGCTTGAGGTTTTCTTCCTCACGCATGATCCGACAACACTGAATCGACAGGGCAACGACATCGGAACGCAGTACCGCTCCATCATTCTCTTCCACAACGAGCGACAGAAGGCACTTGCGGAGCAGACGAAGTCGGAGCTCCAAAAGGTGGGCGCGTGGGACAAGCCGATCGTAACTGAGATTGTACCGCTGACAACGTTCTATCCTGCGGAGGATTACCACCAGGACTACTTCGCCAAGAACCCCGAGAAAGCCTACTGTCAAGCGGTGATCCGCCCGAAGATGGAGAAGTTCCGCAAGGTGTTTAAGGCGAAACTGAAGGGTGGCGGGCTGAAGTAGGCGCTTCGCCCTCTGCTCGGCTCGCGAGGACGCTGGCGCTCCCTACAGGGTAAACCCCTGGCTGTGAGAATCGGCTTGTTCCTCGTTCTGTTTGGTGACCGGGGCCTTGAAGAGGCGCTTGACCTTGCCGCGCAACAGGGCATCGAGGCGGTCGAACTGGGCGCGGGTGGCTACCCTGGCAGCGCACACCTCGACGTCGAGCGGATGCTTACTTCCTCGTCAGAGCGCAAGCGTCTGCTGAACGCGGTCAGAGACCGCGGCATGATTATTAGCGCTCTATCTTGCCACGGCAACCCGCTCCATCCTCAGAAGCGGCTCGCCAAGGCGCACCATCAGGCGTTTGAGCGCGCCGTTCGCCTCGCTTCAGCGCTCGAGGTTCCGGTGTTGAACGGCTTCAGCGGCTGCCCGGGCGACGGCGCGGGCGCCAGGTATCCCAACTGGGTGACCTGCGCTTGGCCAGACGAGTACCGCGACCTCCTCGAGTGGCAGTGGAAGCAGGTCGCGCTGCCCTATTGGCAGGAGCAAGCGCGCCTGCTGAAAGGCCACAAGGTCAAGTTCGCCATCGAGATGCACCCAGGGTTCTTGGTCTACAACAATGATACGATGCTGAAGTTGCGCAACGGCGTCAAGAATGGCGAGTGGATTGGCGCGAACTTCGACCCGTCGCACCTGTGGTGGCAGGGCGCCGACCCGCTCCTTGCCGCGAGGCAACTTGGTGAGGAGGGTGCTCTGTTCCATGCGCATGCGAAGGACGCGAGAATCGATCCATTGAACTCGGCGCGAGACGGCAACTTGGATCCGCGCTCGTACGCTCGAATCGCCGAGCGCTCTTGGGTGTTTCGTACGGTCGGGTACGGCCATGGAGTTGATTGGTGGCGCGAGTTCGCCGGCGTGTTGCGGACGGTAGGGTACGACTACGTGCTCTCGATAGAACATGAAGACGGCCTGATGTCGCCGCGGGAAGGGCTGCGCAGAGCGGTGGAGACGTTGCGCATGGCGGTGCTCTCCGACCCACCCGGAGAGATGTTCTGGGCGAAGGAGTAACCCACCACGGTAAAATCCAAACATAGAGCCGCCCGTTGAATGGCACGACATCCAAGCCGTCCTCGACGGTGAGAGGGACGACCTGTTGCGCGTCCTCGAGGGCGGCGAGCCGCCCAACGAGCCGCCGCGAGCGTGTCCCAAGTGCAGCGATCCGATGGAGTGGCTCGCCTACGTAAGCGACGCCGAGAGTTGGCGGAATCTCGCGGGAAGGGCGGGCTACCTGCAAGTTTGTGGGCGATGCCAAGTTTGGACGAAACTGCGTGTGGTCGCGTTTGGCTGACTATCGTGTAGACTCCGAGCGTGTAGTACGGCTTTGTGATCGGCCAGGAAGCGTGCATCGGTTGCTACGCGTGCATGGTCGCGTGCAAAGCCGAGAACAACGTCCCGTCGGCGACTTTCGCACCTCGGTCAAGTACGTCGAAACAGGGCGCTTTCCCGACGTGAAGCGGCACTTTGCTCTGCTGCGTTGCAACCATTGCACCGACGCGCCGTGCGTTGCGATCTGCCCCGTCGACGCGCTGTTAAGCGGCACGACGGCATCGTGGACGTTGACCGGAAAGGCGGGCTTCTCGGGAAAGCGCTGCACGGGCACGCCTACGTCCCGCGCCGCCCAGCTCCCGTCGCTATCGTGAGCGGTATGCTGGGGGCGTGACATCGCTTCCCGAGCATCCCACCTCGCCGAACGAGCGGCTCATCGTGGCACTCGACTTCGATACCCTCGGAGACGCGCTCCACTTGGTGGGCGTAATCGGCGAGTCTGTCCTTTGGTACAAGGTGGGCCTCCGACTTTTTGTTCCCGAAGGTATCGCCACGGTGCACGCCTTGCGGGACAGGGGTAAGCGCGTGTTCCTTGACCTCAAGATGCATGATATCCCGGAAACCGTGCGCTCGGCTGCGCGCAACATCGCCGACGCGGGCGTTGAAATGCTCACCGTGCAAGGCGACGCCGACACGGTTCACGCCGCCGTCGAGGGGGTCGAGGGCCGTGCCTCAGTGCTGTTCGTGCCGATGCTCAGCAGCCAAGGCGACGCAGAGAGCGAGGCGCTGATCCTCGAGCGAGGCAAGCAGGCGCTTGAAGCGGGCGCAAGCGGCCTCATCGTGTCCGGGCGCGAAATCGAGGCTGCACGAAAGCGGTTTGGAGGGAAGACCTTGCTGGTCTCGCCGGGAATTCGGCCCTCGAGCGCCACAGCCGATGATCACAAACGAACCCTACCTCCCCGCGAGGCCGTGCGGCTCGGCGCGGACTACCTCGTGGTCGGGAGGCCGATCCGCGAGGCAGTCGAGCCGCGCGTCGCTGCTGAGCAGATCATCGCGGAGATCGCTTAGGTCTCGACCCTGTCGGGCGGCTGAAGCCTTGCGCGGACATCGTCGTCAATCGCCAGAGTGATGTCGTTCACCCGTTCGGTGAGGTGCGTCACAGCGTGCTCGAGGGACTCGACGCGTTGCTCCACGCCCTCATCGGCGCGCCTGCGGCTGACCAGCTCCGCCATGCGCCTCTGGTGGGTGAGCAGAATCGCCGTCAACGGAACCACGACGAGCATCCCGAAGCCAATCGCCATTGGGAACATCGCTTCCACGTCTATAGCCGCATAAAGCAGCCCCGACCTCACGGTTTCCACGACGCTATCCATTTGCGTGCATAGAGTACGTGCGAGAAAGCCGGAGGGTTTCGTCCTCCGCCCGCTCTGGACGGGCTAAACTCCGCCGAAATGCCCAACGACGAGTTCTTCCGAAGACAACTATTGGACGACGTCGTGCCGTTCTGGCTGAAGCACGGGTGGGACCGGCAGCACGGCGGTGTGTTCACCTGCTTGGAGCGGGACGGGTCAGTCGTGGACACCGACAAGAGCGTGTGGGCGCAAGGCCGTTGCGCCTGGATGTTCTCGACGATGTACAACACCATCGAGAAGAACTCGGAGTGGCTCGAACTTGCTGCGAGCTGTGTCCGATTCTTGCAGCAGCATTGCTTCGACGAACGCGGCAAGATGTACTTCCAGGTGACGAACGATGGCAAGCCGCTTCGCATGAGACGTTACGTTTATTCCGAGGCGTTTGCTGCGATCGGATTCGCCGCGTACGCCCACGCAACGAACGACGATGCGCTTGCGCAGCAGGCAAGGGAACTGCTCGACCGGTTTTGGGAGTGGAACACCAAGCCGGGGTTCATACCACCGAAGACCATCCAGACAACAAGACCGACCGTAGGCATCGGCCCATACATGATCGCGCTGAACACCGCTCAGTGCGTTCGCGCGACCGTCGGTCACCCGAGGGCGAACGAGATCATCGAGCGATGTATCGATCGGATCCGCACTTTGTTCGTTCGACCCGACCTTGAGGCGGTGCTCGAAGTGAGCGGTCCCAACGGAGAAGTGTACGACCACTTCGACGGGCGGATGCTCAACCCAGGCCATGCCATCGAGGCGGCGTGGTTCGTTATGTGCGAAGGCGAGGCAAGAGGCGACCCGGAAATGGTTGGTCTCGGCGTCCGTATGCTCGACTGGATGTGGAATCGCGGCTGGGATCAGCAATATGGAGGTTTCTTGTACTTTGTCGACCTTTACGGCGGCTCGGTGCAGGAATATTGGCACGACATGAAGTTCTGGTGGCCTCATGCCGAGGCGATGATCGCAGTTGATCTTGCGCGCCGCCTAACTGGCGATGCAAAGTGGCGGAGCCGCTTCGAAGAGGTTACATCTTGGGCGTTCAAGCACTTTGGCGACCCCGAGCACGGTGAGTGGTTCGGTTATCTGCACCGCGACGGTCGTCTGTCTAACACTCTCAAGGGTTCTCTTTGGAAAGGGCCGTTCCACCTGCCCCGCGCTCTTTATCGCCTTGGTTGGGTCCATCCGGGGATCGGTGGCGAACCGTTGACAATGTGACTTGTTGCAAAGAATCATTTTTGAGATTCGGTGGCTCATGGTAGACGTGCTGGTTGGAAGCGGTTTCGACCCGATCCTCGACGCTGTGGAGTTGAGCTTGGGTGCCTTTTATAACTGAGCAAGGCGAACGCCTCGTGCATGACGGACAGTATTTGTGCTTGCTGATAGCAGCCTGTGCTACGCGTCCAGTCTCGTAGTTTGGCAGCTGTCGGGCTGGTGTGGTTATCCGTTTTGCTTCCGCAGGAATCTGCCGAGGAAGCCGCGACTCCTTGCGACGCACCAGTACAGTGCTTCGGCTACCCAGACGCCCGGCGGAAAAGAAAACGGTACGACCCAGCCGTAGCCCGGAGCCGTTTTGAACACTTACACCGTTACACGGCCGGCCGAAAGCCACGCTCCTGCGCGGGTGAACACGTGTAGCGCACGCATGCACTGGACACGGCGGTCCTCCGTCATGGGTGGCGATGGTGCGGTTTGGTAAGGCTCGAAATGAAACAGTCGCCCAGCGCCTCAATTTTCGAGCCAGGCGACTACCCTGCAACAGAAGGCGCATTCACCGTCGTAAAAGACCCAATCTTTCTTCATTTCTGTGGTGCATGCCTCAAGGACTCAGGCGATAGACGCTGTCCTCCGGGCGCACGGACCGCTCTAACCACTTCGGTCTGCGCAGATTCCCCCGCCCGTACTGCCCCGCGGGCTTCGCCATCGCGAGCCATTCGCGGTACACCTCCATGCTCTTGTCCGTATCCACGAACACGTCGCCGTATTGGTCATCGGGCTGTGCGCGCTGGACGGCCAGGATCATATACTTGAGATAACGTCGCGGGCCTCTTCGCGCAGTTCTTGCCTCGTGAGCCCGGGTGATGGGGATTGCCGTCGAGGCGGACGATTTCCAAGGTCTCTTTGTCTACGAATGCCATCTCGCCAGCGACTCGCTATTCATCCCCGTTCAAAGCGGCCTCAAACGCCAAGAAGGTCGTGAGCAACCGCCATGTCCTTGTCGCCTCGCCCGCTGAGGTTCACCACGACGACGGAGCCGGTCGCCCACTCGAGGCTCCTTAGGGCCGCGAACGCGTGGGCGGACTCGAAGGCGGGAATCAGCCCTTCCATGCGGGATAGCCAGACGAACGCGTCGAGCGCCTCCTGGTCGGTCGCCGAAACGTATAGGGCTCTTCCAGAATCTTTCAGGTAGCTGTGCTCAGGGCCGACGCCGGGATAGTCTAGTCCCGCCGAGATCGAGTGAGTGGGGAGCACCTGTCCGTGTTCGTCTTGCATGAGGTAGGAGAGTGCTCCGTGTAGGACACCTGGAGCGCCTGCGTTGAGCGGCGCGGCATGCTGCCCGGTGTCAAGCCCCCTGCCTGCCGCCTCCACGCCAATCAGGCGAACGCCTTCGTCCGGAACGAATGTGGAGAAGATCCCGATCGCGTTCGAACCGCCTCCTACACAAGCGAGCACCGCGTCCGGAAGCTTACCTTCCATCTCAAGGACTTGGGCGCGCGTTTCTTCTCCTATAACCTGCTGGAATCTTCGAACCATGAGCGGATATGGATGCGGCCCGACGCAAGAGCCGACGATGTAGTGAGTGTTGTGGACGTTCGTTACCCAGTCGCGCATCGCCTCGTTCGTTGCATCTTTGAGAGTTTTCGTTCCCGATGTGACCGATACGACCTGTGCGCCCAGGAGTCGCATGCGAAACACGTTGATCTCTTGCCTTCGGACGTCTTCCTCGCCCATGTAGACGACGCATTCGAGCCCGAACATGGCGCAGACCGTGGCGGTCGCGACTCCGTGTTGCCCTGCTCCCGTCTCGGCGATAATGCGCGTTTTACCCATCGTACGAGCAAGCAGGGCTTGGCCCAAGGCGTTGTTCAGCTTGTGGCTGCCGGTGTGACACAGGTCTTCCCGCTTGATGTAGGCGCGAACTCCGAGTTCATCCGAGATTCGAGAGGCGAAGGTAAGCGGAGTGGGTCTTCCGATGACGTGTTGTTGGTAGTAGCGGAGTTCGCTTTGGAAGGATTCGTCGCGCCAGAGCTCTTCCAGTGCGGTAGAGAGTTCGTCAAGGGCGGGGATAAGCGTCTCGGGGACGTATCGCCCTCCGTAGGGACCGTACTCGTGCTGCGTAGTTGCCACGCGGAGATTATGCATCTCCAAGGCGGTAGGCGTATTCATGGTTGGCGGTGCCGTCTCACCGGCTGCGTTCACCGGGTTGTGCAGAGGTTCCCCGTGCTTGTGCAATGCGCTATCGAGGATCGTGTACCCAACCGAGGAACAGGATTCCGCCGGTCTTCGTGTCGCGAATGGCGAAGGCGAACGGTCGGTCGAATCGGATCTCTCGCGGTGTGGATGGGGCAGACGTGATGCCGACTTCCGCGCCCGTAACGGCTGCCGCTTTCGTCCCCTGTTCGTCCACTTCGATGAAGCTTTTGTGAATGACGCGTTGAAGAAACAGATCGCCCTCTTCACGCATGCGAGAGAAGTTTGCGGTTTCTGGGTCGAACGCGTTGCGAATTCCGAGCGCCTTCAGGTCGTCGTTCAGAGTCCGCTCGTAGGCGAAGCGCCACTTCGGCATCGTCAGCATGATTTCGCTCTCGGTCATTGCGTCCAGCAATGCCTTCAGCTTGTCGCTGTTCAGCCCTGCAAGCGTTGCTCGAGGCGAAGCCCCATCGGGCGGCAGGAAAAGGAGCATCGAGTACGACTTGTCGCCATATGGCGCCTCGACCACCGTCGCAATCGGCGAGATGACCAGGCGGTACTTGCCTGTCCTCGACATCATCTTCACGTCGAACGGGTCGCCCTTCAACGGGTGGAACGGTGCGTCGTGCGTAAGCTTCTCGTCGAACTTCTCGCTCCACTGCCCCTTGAACGCAATGGCATTCACGGCGATGAGCACGGTTCCGCGTTCTATGCGCTCAAGCAACGTGGGGATCATCCCTTCGGTCTTCTCCTTCACCCACGTGTTGATTGTCGCGAGGGCGGCCGGGTCGTCAAAGTCGAGGGTCGCGATTTCAGCGTCGGCGGCTCGGTGGGCGTTCTGCATGTAGGCCTGATTGAATCGTATGCCGGTTCGCGCCCAGATGGCGTTCGCGGTCTGGAGCGAAACCTTCGGGTCGTCGGACGCCAGCGCTCGGTGCAGCTTTGCCGATCGCTCTAGTTGTCCGTCCGAGTTCGCATGGTCGAAGCCGAGGGTCGCGGCGAACTCGCGAAGCGTCTCGCCGTCAGCGCCCAGAGCGACCAAATGAAGCAGAACATTGATGCTCGCAGGTGAGAGCAGCACGTTGCCCTCCGCGGGTTGAGTGACGACGAGGCGGAAGGCGAAGTCGTTCATGGTCTGCGTCAGCACCGAATCTACCGGTTTTGTCTTGGGCTCGCCGGCGGCGGGCCCGAGGGGCGAGCTCGGCGGCGCGCTCGGCGCACCCTGCCCGCCGCATCCCAGCGGTACGAGGAGCGGTAGGAACAGGAGCCACTTCATCTTGGTCAAGAGCCTACCCGATCCCGGCGGGAACCGCCAGGGAGGAGGAGAAGGTAAACCAGCCCAGATATGGTAGGTCATGCGGTTTTCTACCTCCTTGCGATGGGCTCGTCTGCGCCTGCTGAGGCTCTGCCCCTCAGTGACCCGTACATTCCGCCGGTGGTGCGGGACGATCTTACGCTGGAGGACATCTTTTCGGATCGACCGTTCTTCGGCAAGACGGCTCGCAACGTGATGTGGTCGCACGACGACCGGTACGTGGCGTATCTGTGGAACCCCGACGATGAGCCTGGCTTCGACATCTGGTTACATGACGACCGAAGCGGCCAAACGGTACGCCTTACGTCAGTCGAGGCCTTTTTGCCGTTCGATCCCACCGCCAAGAAGACGCTTGAGCGTTATCAGCGCGAGAAGAAGCGCGAAGAGGAGAGAAAAGGGCTGAGCGAAGAGGAACGCAAAAAGCTGGAGGAGCAGGATCGAAAGCAGGAGGAGGAACTTCGGCGGAAAGGCGAGTTGGCACCGGACTACGCCGGCATCAGCGAATTCACGTGGGCGAACACAAAAAACGAGCTGCTGTTCGTTTACAAGGGTGACGTATATCGGCTGCGAATTGGCGAGAAGGAACCAGAGCGTTTGACGCGGACATCGGACGCGGAGCGCTCTCCCACGTTTACGAAAGACGATGGCGGGTTCTACTTCCAACGCGATGCCGGCGTGTATCGCTTGAAGTTCGGTTCATCTATGATTGAGCAGCTGAACCCCGACCTGCCCGAAGGGATGCAAATGCAGTCGTATCGCCTCTCGCCAGACGAGAGTAAGATTCTTCTCACTTCAAGTCGCAGTGATCCGCCTGCGCGTCAAATCGATTACATTGCCTTCCGAGGTCGCTTTGCGCAAACGAGGCAGACGGGGCGCTCGGTTGCTGAGGACCCATTCAATACGGAAACGTTCGCCTGGATCGGCGAAGTAAGCAACGAGCCAAGAACGAACCCGAACGCGGACGGCAAGCCGCCGTGGCAGGTGTATCATTGGGAGAAGGGCAAGGGTTACGGACAACTTAGCATCCACGAGGAGCCTTGGTCGCCTGACTCTACTCGCGTTACGTTCGCCAAATGGGATCGAGACCGGCGGCTGCTTGAGGTAGTCATCGCGGACACCAGGACCAAAACGGTAGGCACCGTCTTCTCGGCGCTTCACAACGGCGAACACAACACCCCGGGTATGACTCGCCCGTTCTTCACTCGCGACGGGCAGAAGGTGATCGCGCTGCTTGAAATGACCGGCTTTCGGCATCCGTGGTTGATTGACCCCGTTACGCAACTGGCGCAGCCGATCACGCAGGGCAACTTCGAGGTGTATCCCGTGGCGCTGAGTAAGGACGGACAGTACCTCTTCTGTGATTCGAGTGCAGTTCGACCGTCGCAAATGAACCCGTATCGCGTCGAGATCGCCACCGGGCGCATGACCCGCCTCGGCAGTATGGACGGCAACTACGGCGACCCAATCCCAAGCCCCAGCGGCAGGCGCATAGCCGTTACGTTCTCATCATGGACTTCGCCGATCGAGACCTATCTCGCCGACGGTGAGAAGGGCGGGGGCGAGAAGGCACTGACGCAGTCGCATCCAGACAGGTTCGCGAAGGTTCAGAAGCTGGTTCCGAAGTTGTTTACCTACACGAACCGCCACGGGCACACGATCCATGGCTACAAGTTCCTTCCGACAGACTTTAAGGCATCGGACAAGCGCCCGCTGTTGATTTACGTCTATGGTGGCCCTCTTGGTACCGGGTACTCCGTGATCGACGGTTCATTTAACAGTGCGGGGTACATGTTCAATATGTACATGGCTTACCGGTATGGATTCGTCACAGTTACGATTGATCCGCGTGGGCAGAGTGGCTACGGCTCCGCTTTTGGCGCTGCGAACTGGGAGCAGCCTGGCAAGGCGCAAGTGGAGGACCTTGTGGACGGCGTTAAGCACCTCGTCGCCCAGGGCGGGATTGACGAGACCAAGGTTGGAGTATACGGTTGGTCGTTTGGCGGTTTCCAAACCCAAATGTGTATGTACACTGCGCCGGAAACGTTCACGCTCGGGATCGCCGGAGCAGGGCCGACGGAGTGGCAGAACTACAACAACTGGTATGTCGGCGGAGCCATTGGTGACGCGAAAGGCAAGGGGGAGACGCTTGACAAGTTCTCGCTCACGAAGCTCGTTGACAAATTGAAGTCACCGCTCCTGCTGGTTCATGGCATGGAAGACACGAACGTGCTGTTCCAGGACACGATCCATGTCTACCAAGCGTTGCTGAAAGCCGGTAAGGGGCCTCTTGTCGAATTAGTGGTTGATCCGACTGGCGGCCACGGCCTCGGTGGAGACATCAACCGCATCCAGCAGTACCGCATCTACGAAGCATTCATTCTAAAGCACTGGATGCCGCAGGAACTCAAGCGAAAGTGATGCGCGGAAATCGGACGGTCCGACAGGTTCGACGTTGAGTGCACAATGGCGGAACTCCGAATCTGCGTTTGATGTATTCTCCCCGGCGATGTACCATTTCCTCCGGGCTCTTCACCGTTGGGCGGGGCTCATCGGGTCGCTCTCCCTCGTCCTCATCGCGGGCACGGGTTTCCTGCTCGCGACGAAGGACATCCTCGGATGGGTGAAGCCGCCGACGTACGAAGGGAGCGCGTTGCAGCACCACGACCAAATCGTAAGCGTCGGTCGCGCCGTCGAGAGCGCGATCGCCCTCGGCATCGAGGAGATTCAGACGATGCACGACATTGAGCGCGTGGACTATCGGCCCGGCAAGAACGTCTTCAAGATCGTGTCTTTGCGCGGTTATCATGAGGTGCAAGTACATGGAAGCACTGGTGAAGTGCTGAACGTCGGCAGGCGCTGGGATCAATTGATTGAGGACGTGCACGACCTTAGCTTCTTCGCGACATGGCTTCATAACTGGTGGCTACCGGTTATCGCGGCGGTGCTCTTCACGCTTGGCATCAGCGGCGTGACCATCTTCTTCGTGCCCGTCGTGCGCCGCGTTCGGTATCGGCGGATGCGCGCTAGGGGTTAGTCTGCTCGGTTCCTCGCTTACTCGAGAGGCGGCGAGATGCGACTTGCGCCCCTCCGGGATGAGTACGCGCACGAGGTAGTTCGCGAACACGATCGCGCCAAACGTGACGACGATAGACGCTCCTGTCGGCCAGCCGCCCAGCTCAGGATCTGCCTTCAAGGAGACGTACATCCCGACGATCGAGCCGACCCACCCGATCGGAACTGCGATGAGCAGCGAGGGCGTTAGGCGCTCGACCCACATCGTTGCCACGACTGCGGGCATGACCAACCACGTGAACACAACCAGCACGCCCGCTATCTTCACCGACGACGCGACAACAAAACCGAGCAGCGCGTAGAAGGCGAAGTCGTAAAACACGAGACCGAAGCCGCGTGGTGCGTTCGGTTCGCCCTCACTGATTCGGCGTATCGGACGCCACAGCAGCGCAACGCCGGCAAGAATCAAGCCGTACACCAAAGCCGTGTGCTCGACTACGCTGCGGTCGCTCACCAGCAGAATCTGACCGTCCAGCAAGGTCTTCAGCATCTCCTGCCCGTGGTCGGCGTACTGCAAGACGATGATGCTGCCCGCTGAGGCGACGACGAACACAATGCCGATCATCGCTTCGTGCGGGACGCGGCCTAAACGAAATCTCGTAAGAGAGATCAGAAAGGCTCCGAAGAGCGCCGCGCTGACTGCTGACCAGTAGGCGGTTGGGCTGTCCGGCTCCACCCCACGGGCGAGAGCGAACGCCATGCCGAGCGCGGCAACTTGCGCCACGGCGAGGTCGATGAAGATCACACCGCGCCGAACAATGTGTAGGCCGAACACGGCATGAACCGGCGCCATGGTTAGCGCGGCGAGCGCAGGTAGGCGCATTGTTTGAAAGAGCTCCAACACTAGCTACAATGCCTCCGACAAGCGGTTCACGATGGTGTCAATCAGCAGAACATAGTCTTGGGCGGCTCGATCTGCGCCGACAGATGGTGGCGCCACCACGACCTTTGCGGAGGTTTGGGCCGCAACCGAGTTGGCTGCGCCGGTGCTATAGTAAGTCTCATGCAGGATCACTCGAACGTTCTGTTCCTTGATGATTCGGATGACGCTTGCCAAGTGCCCGGGCGTGGGCGGAATGCCCGGCTTTGGTTCGAGCTCCGCTACCACGCGCAAGCCGAACCGCTTGGCAAAGTAGCTCCACGTGCGGTGATACGATACAATCGCCTTGCCTTGATGCGGCGCCATCTTGCGAGCCCATCCTCCCAGACGGTCGTAGTCTCCTGCCGAGCGGATGCGCGACACAAGGTCGCCGCTGTCAGACATATCCCACAGCTTCTGTGCACCGTACTTCTGCACCAACGCTTCGCCGAACATCGCTACGTCAAGTTTAGATATAAAGGTACTGAGATTCTTCAGATACGTGTTTGCGTTTTGTGAATCGACGCGGACCAGTGCGTTGGCGATATTCGTTGCCATGATGCGGGCATTATATGGATCAAGCCAAACATGAGGGTTTCCGTAAGGGTGGATGTCTCCTTGAGCGCGTGACACCGATGTGGGCTTTTCGAGCGTAGCGATCCCTTCGCTTGCATAAAGATGTCCGCGCCCCCCGATTTGCACCTTACTATTGCCGCTGCCTTGCAGGATCGCCTGCTCATAACCGATCTCCAGATTGAGCCCAACGGCGACGAACAGATTTGCGTTTCGCACTCGGCTCATGAACCCAGGCCGAGCCTCCAAGAAATGGGGATCGCGGTTGCCTGTTACAAGTGAAGAAACACTTACGAGTGAACCGCCGACCTGCCGAGTGATGGATGCAAGATCTTCGGTCGTGGTCACGACATTTAGTCTTGCGCTGGCCTGGGTTGTCAGAGCAGCGCCAAAGAGCAGGAAGATTATTAGTTTCGTCATCGGTGAACCTCCTTTAGTATTTGTGAGCCGGGTGGGCCCCGATCACCCACTGAAATTGAACGGTGATAAGCGTGCGGCCCGCGTCAACGTGCGAAAGAACTCGTTCGGCTTGCCCGCGGATCAGCTGAAACTCTGTCAACTTATACGCCATGCCGAGCGAATAAGAGCGAAGCGTATCGCTACCGTCGGGTAGCTCCGCGTGATCGTATTTCCCCGTCAAAAACCATTTGGGTGCTACTTCGTAGGTGAGGGCTGCGAATCCGGAGAAACGCGTAGCCCGGTCGGTCGCCACGCCCGTACCCGGGCGAGCCCAGTAGGCCTCCGCCTCGAGAATGGCGGACCTTCCGCGGACGCCCGGCTGCCATTTCATCGTGTAGTCCACCCCGTAAACGTGGCTTCGGCTTCCGCCTCCCGTCGGGCCGTTGACGTAGGTGACGCCGGCAAGCGCCGTGAGATCAGAGTTGAAGTCGAAGAACGTCCGATACCTGCTTACGAAGGTTGGCTTGCTAAGGTCCGATCCTGCGAAGACGGGTCCGTCCTCAGGCGAAAAAATTTCGAGAGTCAGCTCGTGAAACTGATCGGAAGGGAAAAGATAGCTGAGCGAACCGCCCGCAGCACGGAGTCCCTCCTCGCCGAACAGCTGCCGGATAGCCCACGGGTACTCCATGAACTCGAGTTGGTCGCGGTGGTTGCGGTTTATCCGACCGATCGCGCCGGCGATCTTGCCCACCTTCGCGGAGAAGCCGGCCCCGAGGCTGTGAAAGGTAAGGAACGCCTCCTCGACATCGACTTTGCTGCTTCCGCTTTCCGCCGCGGTCATGGCCGAAACAGCCTCGTCTCCGAATTCGTTCGCGATGGCGATGTACGCTTCAGCACGGGCAAAAGGGTCCACGTCGGCGGCGATTCCCAACTCCAACTCTCTTGCAATAGCCGTCCTGGCCGGCTTTGGGCCGGTGTCGGTTACCCGGGATTGAAAGTCGCCGACAAGCGCGATTTGGGGATTGAAGGCGTTGGGATTTTGAGCCTGGCACCACTCGAGGGCGCTCGCGATCGGCAGACGCATGGAGAGCGCGGTGCCGGATACAAGCAATACAATAGCAACAAGCAACATAGTGCGAGCGATAGCCATGCGCCGCTTTTACCATAGTGTTGCATCCCCTGTCAAGGGGCGATGGGCGGATTTTCCACCGTGCGGATGGGGATAATCGCGCGATGAAGGTTGGCGTCATCACTTTCACAGACGGTAGGGAGCGCGCTGCGAAGGCCCTGGAGGAGCAGTGTCGTGCCTTTCAACAGAAGGTGTGCGATTGGTTGACCTCAGAAGGTCATGAGGCGGTCGGCTCGGACGCTACAGTGTGGAACTGCAAGAGCGCGCGAGACGGCGCGAATCAACTTATAAGCGCGAGCTGCCACCCCGTAATCTTCAACTTTTGCTCCGGAATGGCCACATGCCTTCGCCGTCTTTGACTGCTCCCTGGCATCCCTTGCGAACTCCTATGCGAGCAACCACATCCACGCGGTGTTCGGCGACTGGCGGGCCGAACTCGTCGCCGCTTGCGAGTCTCTCGGTATCGAACCGATCTTACTATCGTAGCGATGGCGGGTAGAATGGAATGCGAAATTTGCCCCCTAGTTTAAGGGCAGAACACCTGACTCTGGATCAGGCGGTCGTGGTTCGAATCCACGGGGGGCAGCCATTGCGAAACGGATAGCCACGCCAGTGCGTTGGGTTGCGGTGGGCGCCGTCCTTATCGTCGTTGTTTTCCGTCGGACCTGTCGGACTTGTCGGACCCTCCAGACGGGTCGGACAGTCTTTTCTTTCTCTCTCGGTAGAGCCTCTCGGTAAAGCCGCCTTGCGTCAAGAAGTTCTCTTCTAATCTCTGGAGCTGGCACCGGAGTAGGTAGCTCGCCTGATTGACCAGGCAAGTCATGGTGTTCGCCGCTTCTTCGGGGCTGGCGGTGTTGATTCCATAAGGGTCGGACCTGTCTGACCCGCCCGACCTGTCGGTGCGAAATCGCTCCCGCACTGCCAGCGCCTCAGGCGAGTTCTTGTCCCATAAGCGCAGCCCGTGCTGCCTGAGAAAGTCTTCATAGTCCAAGAGTAGTTCCTCAAGGCTCGCCCGTGCCACACCGGTCAGCTTAAGCTCCATCTTCTTGCAAGTTGCCGACGCCATGCTGCCCTCGGCGATGTTCTGCACTCCACTGCGCGCCGCTTGCACCATTTGGTCGTGGGTGCGCGAGTTCTTCGGAATAAAACGCTGGCAGAACAGGACAGTGCAGTCGTAGACGAGCTGAGCCACCTGGAAGCTTCGCAGCTTCCGATATCCTCCGTGCGCAGGGAGCAGCCTCCCCGACCTGTCTGACCGTTCTGCCCTCTCCGATATCTCTAAAAGCCGCCGCCCTTCGCCGGCTCAAGGCCAAGGTCTTCGCCCTTCTTCGTCGCCGGGATGCCCTGCGCCAGCCAGACCGGCGCGGGTTCGCCTTTAAGGTAGTGGTCGAAGAACTGTTGCATCCGAATCGTCCAGTCAACTCGGTTCACGCGTTTGTTGAGTCCGTGATCTTCGCCGTTGTAGTTGAACATCCACGCCGGTTTGCCGAGCCGACGGAGGGCGGTAAAGAGCTCGATACCCTGGTACCATGGCACCGCGCCGTCTTGGTCGTTGTGTAGGATTAGGAGCGGCGTTTCCACTTTGTCAAGCCAAAAGATCGGTGAGTTCTCGATGAACCGCAGCGGCATCTCCCAGATCGTGCCACCGATGCGCGATTGTGTCTTCTCGTATTGGAACATCCGGCTCATTCCGCTGCCCCAGCGAATGCCGCCGTACGCACTGAACATATTCGACACCGGTGCTCCTGCTTCGGCACAAGCGAACAGATTCGTGCGCGTGACAAGGTACGCCACCTGGTAGCCGCCCCAGCTGTGCCCCTGCATGCCGATCCTCTTCGGATCGACGAATCCCCGGCGGATGATGGATTGCACGCCGGGCAGGATCGCGTTTGCTGCGCTCTCTCCAGGGAAGCCAACTTTGTACGGAATATCTGGCATCAAGATGACATATCCTCGACTCACGTAGAAGGTTGGATTGATCGACGAAGAGCCGGGAGACGGAACGTAGTGGCGGTGCAGGTTGTCCGAGAGCCGTTCATAGAAGTACACGATCATCGGATACTTCTGCGTCGGGTCAAAGTTCTCAGGTTTGAGCAGGACGCCTTGGAGCGGGATTCCATCGTTGGAGAGCCAGGTGACCAATTCCTCCGTGCCCCAAAGGTACTCGGCCTGCTGCGGGTTTGCGTCGGAAAGTCGGGTGAACCGCTGCATATCAAGGTCGGTAACCCAGAGATTGGGAAACTCTTGGAAGTCCTCTCGCGTTAGGAGAAGGACGTCGGCGTCTTGAGCCTTTTGGGGATTGCCGAAACGCTTGTCTTCCATGATGAGTTTCTTTAGAAAGCCATCCTCGAGACGATAGAATCCGCTCTGCTTTGTTCTTTCGCTGAAAGCGCTGAGAAGCAGAGGCTTGTCAAGGTCAGTCGTGCGCGCTTCACGGTCGAGGTTCACGTTGCGCAAGCTGATTTCCCACGTTCGTCCGAAGGCGCGCGTCAAGTTGCGGGGCTCACGTCGTCCGTTGGGGTCCACCGCCCAAATGTCGTATCGGTCGTAAAGCAGGACCCACTCCTCGTCCGTCGTCCAGCCGCCACTTCCATACGAACTCGGTAGCGCGGGGTAGTCATGCAGTTCGTTGGAGAACGGAACGCTGATCTCGGCGGTCAGGTTGATCGGAGTGCGCTCGATGGTGTCCATCACGCGCCAGTGGCCGTCGCGCTCGTCGTACCACAGCAGCCAGCGTCCCGACGGAGATAGGCTGGGCACGTCGGCAAGCTTCTGGATTACCAACGTTGCTTCACCGGTGTTCAGGTTCACGAGGTACACGTCGTTGTAGGTTTGATCCCAAGAGATAAGTTGGCGATACGGAATGTCACTAAGACCAAGCGCCCAATCTCCGTCGCCGGTGCCGGTGGTTACGCGTGGTAGGTCGGGCGTTTCAAGAAGCAGAGATCGCCGTGCTCGCACGTCGTACACCGCGAGGTAGGTTCGATTCCTTTCTTGGTTCGCGCGAAGCAGTTGCATCGGCTGCAGGAGCGGGTCTTGATAGTGCCAGATGTCCACGACGACCTTTTCGTCGTCGGAGACTTCGGGCTTCTTATCTTCTTTGGGCTTCTGCGGCTCGGCGCCGAAAAAGATTCGGTTGCCGCTTTCGCTGAATTGCAGTTGGGCGCGCTCGGCGTAAACGAAGCCCCGCTCGTCAAGTCCTCCGCTCAAGTCCAGTTTCTCCAACCGCCCGTTCGCTGCGAGGTACACGCTCCGTGCAGGCTTTTCCGCTTGGTAGTTCTCGTGGTCGGAGGTGAATAGGATGCGCTCGCTCTTGGAGTGAACCGTCAACCCTCGATAATCGCCGATGCCCTTGATCACGGCCGTTGTCTCTCGCGTCTCGACGTTGAAGATGTATACGCCGTCCTCGCTTGGCTGGTCGTGTGACACCGTGTACGCAAACCGCTTGCCATCGTCAAACCATGTCGCGGCGGTAACGAACGGGATACGAATCTCTTCGCCGCTTGAAAGGTTCAGCAACACGCGCTCCGTGCCACTGCGCTGGGACTTGCGGTGTTGCGGCGCTTCAGGCTGCTGCTCCCCCTCCTCCTTCTTTTCGTCGCCCTGCGGTTGCGCGTTCTCCTCGGCGAAGTTGTACGGTTGGTAGAGCAGCCACCCAGCGTCGTCGTCGGGGATGGAGTAGGTCTGAACGCTCTCGATGGTCTTCAGTTCGTTGGTTTCAAGAGAAAAAACTCCAAGCGAGTTCCTCGGCATGTCCTTCGGTTTGCGCTTTTCCTGCCGCGCTTTTTTCATCTCCTCTTCGGGTGGAACGATGAGAAACACAACGAACTTGGAATCGCTCGTAAATCGGGGCGTGCTCGGCCGGGGAAGCCTCTTGGGCTCACCGCCGGCAGTGGGCGCGACGAGCAAATCTGCATCTCCGACCTGCGGAGCCTCGATCCAGAGCGCCCACCTGCCGTCGTTCGACAAGGTCTGGCTGCGGATCGAGCGCCATGAGTCGTACACTGAGTGGTCGAGCGGCTTCTTCTGCGCCGCGCCACCGAGCGCAAGGCACGCGGCAAGCGCCACAAACGAGAGTCGAGCGATTCGTAGGTCTTTCATCTCCATTCTATCCCTTGGCGAGGGAACATACCCGGATGGGCGCTTCGAAGCCTTTGCTACTCTTAGAGCATAAAGGGCAGCAAGCCAAAGCGGGTTGTGAAACCGAGTCCCTTTATTTGCGCTATGCCCCTTCTTACAAAAGTCATAATCCGTTGTCGTGAGCGCGCACATCGTCTATGGCGGCTGGGAGGGGCACACGCCGCGTCAAACCGCGGAACTCCTCGCTTCGCTCCTCGAGGAAGCAGGCATTTGCGCCGAGCTCCATGACACGCTTGACCTCTTCGCCAATGTGCCTCAGGATGCGACGCTCTTGGTGCCCATTTGGACAATGGGTGCCCTCACGCTCGAGCAGGCGCGGGGAGTGTGCGACGCTGTTGAGCGCGGTGTGGGGCTTGCGGGGTGCCATGGAGGTATGTGCGACGCGTTTCGCGAATGCACGGAATGGCAGTTCCTCACCGGCGGCCAGTTCGTCGCCCACCCGGGAGGTGAAGTGCGATACCGGGTGAGCATCGAAAACTGCGAGCACCCGGTGACGCAGGGCATCGCGGACTTCACCGTCGAGGGCGAGCAGTACTACCACCACGTTGACCCCGCCGTCCACGTCTTGGCGACCACCGAGTTCCCCGTGGCGGAAGGGCCGCACGCCGCGAACGGTTTGGTGAAGATGCCGATGCTCTGGACTAAGCGCTGGGGAAACGGCCGGGTGTTCTACTGTGCCATCGGGCACACCGTAGACGAGATTGCAGCCGAGCCTGTGCGCACGCTCGTGCAGCGGGGGCTCCTCTGGGCAGGTAACCTTCTGCCCAACCGATGAAGGCGATTGTGAAGGCGACTCCCGCACCGGGCTGCTCGTTGCTTGATGTTTCTGAGCCCGTCCTGCTTCCCGGACACGTGCGCGTGCGCGTAAAGTTTGGGAGCGTGTGCGGCACCGACTTGCACATCTATGATTGGAACGAGTGGGCCGCGTCGCGCATCAGGCCGCCGCGGGTGATCGGCCACGAGTTCAGCGGCGTCGTCGAGGAGGTTGCGCCGGACGTAACCGCTCTTAAACCCGGCGACGAGGTTGCCAGCGAATCACACATCACTTGCGGCAAGTGTCGCCAGTGCCTCGAGGGTAAACGGCACGTGTGCGTTAACACGCGCATTCTTGGTGTGGACGTGGACGGTGGCTTTGCAGACTACGCCGTGGTACCGTGGGAAAACGCCCGACCGACTAACGGCAAGATTCCGCTCGACGTCGCCTGCGTTCAAGATCCGCTTGGGAACGCCGTGCATACGGTGTTTGCGGGACCAGTCGAGGGGCTGCACTTCCTTATTACCGGCATGGGCCCGATCGGGCTGTTCGCGGTGGGGGTGTGCAAGGCTGCTGGCGCGGCGAGCGTCGTGGTTACCGAGGTGAGTCCTTTTCGCTTGCAGTTGGCGGAGAAAATGGGCGCAGACTTGCTCATCAACCCGCTTAAGGACGATGCCGCCAAGGCGCTTCAGATCCGATATCCGGACGGCGTTGACGCCGCGCTCGAGATGTCGGGCAAAGCGCAAGCGCTGAACCTCTGTATCGAGGCGCTTCGCCCTGGTGGGCGGCTTTCGTTGCTTGGCTTGTTCGACTCTGCGGTAACACCGACTCCGCTCAATGAGGCGATCTTCAAAGGGTTAGACATCCAGTGCATTGTCGGAAGGCGGCTTTGGGAGACGTGGGATCAGATGCTTGAGCTACTCTCCTCCAGCCGCCTCGACACCACGCCCGTCATCACGCACCGCTACCCGTTCACCGAGTTCCATAAAGCGATGGAGCGGATGAAGGCGGGGCTTACCGGCAAGGTTGTGTTCGAGTTTTAGGTTGAAAGGCTCAACGCGAGCCTCTGCGCGAGCGCAAGGTAAAACACACGCCTCGAATGTCTGCCCTCTTCGTCTCTACTTGGAAGGACGCTGGCGAGCCTTGCGTTCGTGCTGCGTGGGATGAATACCAGCGCTCCAAGAGCCTGCTGACCGCTTGCGAGCAGGGGCTTGTCGCGGTCGAACTTGACCAGCGCTTGCAGGCGGTCGGCGTCGGCGGTTTGCCCAACACCGACGGAGAGCAGGAACTGGACGCGGGCTTGATGGACGGCGCCACGCTCGAGGCCGGCGCGGTGTGTGCCCTGCGCGGCATCGCCCCTGCCATCTCGGTCGCCCGCAAGGTGATGGAGGAGACGCCGCACGTGATGCTCGCGGGCGACCAGGCGAGGCGCTTTGCCATCTCCAAGGGCTTTGAACCTCGCTCACTTCACAGCGAGAATTCGCTCCGAAAGTATGAAGAGTGGCGTAAAACTCGTCAGGCTGCTGATGTTGCTCACCTGGTTCACGATACCGTCACGATCTGTGGATGGGAGGGCCCGTCGCACGTTGTAGCCGCTTGCTCGACGTCGGGCTTAGCGTGGAAGCTTCCCGGGCGCGTCGGCGATAGCCCGATCGTTGGCGCAGGCTACTATGCGGATGATGAGGCAGGGGCGGCAGGAGCGACCGGCGTCGGAGAGGACATTTGGCGGTTCCTTTTGTCGTTCCGAGCAGTGGAGGGTATGCGCGCCGGCCTCCACCCGAAGGAGGCATGTGAGGAAGCCGTCCGCGAGATGGTTCGTCGTCGCCCTTCGACGCGAGAGAAGTGTTCGGCTGTGTTCGCAGTGTCGAATCGTGGTGAATGGGGCGCTGCCGCCTCCGCGGGCGGCTTCGTCGCATGGGTGTGCCGTGACGGCGAGGTTGCGAGTCACACTATCGCGCCGGTGGTGGCGTAAAGCACGACGCGCCATAATCCCGCCATGTCCGGCACACAGTTCGCCGCACCGTGCGATACGCTGCACCGTGTCGTCATTGCCGACGCGCGGTGGATGTCGGAAGTTCAAGATGGGTCCGTGCACCTGGTAGTCACCTCTCCTCCCTATTGGCAACTGAAGGATTACGGGCATGACTGCCAGGTCGGGTTCGATGACACCTACGAGGAGTACATCAACAATCTGAATCTGGTGTGGGATGAGTGCTACCGGGTTCTGCACCCCGGATGCAGGCTTTGCGTGAACATAGGCGATCAGTTCGCACGTTCTGTGTATTACGGTCGGTACAAGGTGATTCCCATCCGAACCGAGATCATTAAGTTTTGCGAGGCGCGTGGGTTCGACTTCATGGGGTCCATCGTGTGGCAGAAAGTTACAACGACGAACACAACCGGAGGGGCGGTTGTGATGGGTTCCTATCCATATCCAAGGAACGGAATCATAAAAATAGATTATGAACACATCTTGCTGTTCAAAAAGCTAGGGGTTCCTCCGCGGCCCACTCCGACCCAGAAGGAGGCGTCGCGTCTTTCGGAAGAGGAATGGAATCTTTACTTCTCCGGCCACTGGAACTTTCCCGGTGAGAGGCAAAACGATCACATCGCAATGTTTCCCGAGGAGTTGCCGAGGCGGCTCATCCGAATGTTCACGTTCGTCGGCGAGACGGTTCTCGACCCCTTCTTAGGAAGCGGGACTACAAGCCTGGCCGCGAGAAACCTCGGGCGCAACTCGATCGGCTACGAGGTGAACCCAGAGTTCCTGCAGCTTATCTTGCAAAAGGTGAGACGGGAGAACGGCAGCCTCTTTGAGGCAGAAGCGCACATTGAGGTTGTCGAACGGCACACACACCCGGACGATGCAGAAGAACGGTTGAGCGCGCTGCCCTACGTCTTCAAGGACTTCGTTCAGGTGAACAAGAAGGTGGATCCACGGGCGATGACGTTTGGGTCGAAGGTAAGCAAACGTCCGGTCAAGTAATTAAACTTTAAAGAGTCTGGTCATTTCTAATGCGGAGATCGCGTCAATCCTCGACGCGCCTGTGGTTGAGTTTCCCAAGTACACGTTCCAGCTGATGAACCTTGCTACCCAGAACGCTCGCAGCACGCGCCCGGCCGTCGTGGGTCAATTGTCCGAAATGATCCGACGGTTCCCCGGCAAAACGCTGGAGGAGTGGCTTGCATACTACAATTCGCAGCAGGCGCAAGCTATAGACGACGCCGTTGGCCGAGTTTGGGAAATGGTTCAGCATCTACGTGACCCGCTCGAAAAGATTGACGAGGCTATGGTGCGCGCTTGGGTACACGACCTTGTCGTGACTAAGACGTTCGTGGGTTTGCGCTTCCAGGAAGCCATCTTACGTGCGATCGCCGGCGAGCGGCGAGAGACCTGGCAGCTTGCGGGTCCGGAAGATGAAGCCAAGGGCATAGACGGGTATATTGGGGACAAGCCGGTCTCCATCAAGCCGCGAAGCTACGATGTCAAAGCTGCGCTATCCGAATCCCTACCTTCGCAACTTGTGTATTACGAGAAGAAGCGAGGCGGCTTGAGCGTAACCTGGGAGGATTGGTAACCGACGTTTAGTTCCCTGCCTCAACGAGCCGGTATCATTACGCGCGCGGTGCCAATCCTCGAACTACGAGACCTTCATGTTTCCATCGCTGGAGTGGAGATTCTCCGTGGTGTCAGCCTTTCCATAAATGAGGGCGAGACGCTCGGAATTGTTGGTGAGTCCGGTTGTGGCAAGAGCATGACAGGGCTCGCTATCATCGGCCTCTTGCCGGTCTACGGAAAGGTTACGCAGGGCGAAGTGCTTCTCAACGGAGAGAACCTCGTCACCGCAGGGGAACGTCGGCTGCGTCAGATTCGAGGGGGTGACATCGCGATGGTGTTTCAAGACCCGTTTACAAGCCTGAACCCGGCGATGAGAGTCGGAGACCAAATTGCAGAGGCGATGGTGCTGCACCGCTCGATGTCTTGGCGCGCGGCGCGGAAGGAGGCGGTCAAGATGCTCGAGTCCGTAAAGGTGCCGGCGCCCGCAAGCACCGTGCGTAAATACCCTCATCAATTGAGCGGAGGCCAGAGGCAGCGAGTCATGGTTGCTATGGCGTTCGCATGCCGGCCCAAGGTACTCATAGCGGACGAGCCGACGACGGCGCTCGATGTCACGTTACAGGCGCAGATTCTTGCACTGCTTACCGAGTTACAAGAGCAAGAGGGCACGGCGGTCATTCTTATCTCCCACGACATCGGGGTTATAGGATCGGTGAGCGACAGGATTTGCGTCTTCTACGCCGGTCGCGTTATCGAAGATGGTGAGGCGCGGGATGTGTTGCGGTACCCGCAGCACCCTTACACGCAGGGGCTGCTCGCCTCGCTTCCCGGGGGCGAGGAGCGGCTCTCCTCCATCCCGGGGCAGCCGCCGGATTTTTGTTCCCTTGGCGGCGAGTGCGCATTCGCACCGAGATGCCCCCACCGATTTGAACGTTGCGATGTTGAACCCAATCTTCTACGTGGTGACCTCGAGGCAACGAAGCGCCGCGCCATGGAAGAAAAGAGAACCTTTGTTGACCTGCACCAATCGGAATTGGATGCCGGAACCGTTTGGGCGCTGCCCGAGGAGGTCGCGCGCAAGCACCGCGCGATTCCCATCCGACGCGACGGAACATTGTTCCATGTCGCGATGGAGAAACCGGAAGACGAGGTGGCGCGGGATGAGGTCTCGAAGGCGCTCGGTGCTCGCATCATCCCGTCGCTCGCCTCTGCGGATGCGATCGCAACAGCGATCGAAAGAATCTACGGCGGCGTTCCGAAGAGTACCGTGCCCCACCGCACGGCTTGCTGGCTAGTTGAGCGTTCGGAGGTGCGCGTTGGCTGAACCGCTCCTGGTGGTTAAGGATGCTCGCGTGGTGTACGACGTACCGGGCGGACAGATTAGAGCGGTAGATGGCGTCAGCCTAACGCTTGAGCGGGGCGAGACGCTCGCCCTTGTTGGCGAGTCCGGATGCGGGAAGAGCACGCTCGCGAAAGCGATCCTCGGGCTGGAGCCTGTTACGGCGGGCTCAATCAGTGTGGACGGCAAGCCCGTTACCGACCGGCTGCACGGTCTTGCCAAGCGAGTTGGGATCGTTTGGCAAGACCCTCACGCCTCCCTCGACTCGCGCTGGCGGGTCGGACGCGCGATCGCCGAGCCGCTCCTCGTGAACCAGTTCGAGATGTCCAGAATTGACGAGCGCGTTCGCGAGGTGATGGAGCAGGTCGGGCTTGACCCCGCGCTGGCGACCCGCTACCCTCACCAACTCTCGGGGGGCCAGAAGCAGCGCGTTGCTATCGCCCGCGCGCTCGCGCTCAGTCCTCCGCTCGTTCTTTGCGATGAACCGACCGCCGCGCTCGACCTCTCGATTCGGGCGCAGATCCTCAATCTTCTCAAGGACCTCCAGGCGTCACTCGGCTTGGCGTACCTGTACATCTCGCACGACCTTACGACGGTGCGATTCATCGCCGACCGCGTAGCGGTGATGTACCTCGGCCGCATTGTAGAAATGGGTAGGGCCAAGGATGTGTTCACCCTTCCGCGCCATCCTTACACATTGGCATTATTGCGTTCGACTCCCTCGTTGGAAAACCTCGGCCGCGTGCCCGACATCCTGCCCGGCGAGATTCCCGACCCGCGAGTGCGCATCTCAGGATGCAACTTCCGCACGCGTTGTCCATACACTCAGGAGCGCTGCTCGACGGAGAACCCTCTCGCGACCGTCGAGGGCGAGCGAGTGTTCTTCTGCCATTTCCCGCTTACCCGGGCCAATGTCGGTCAACAGGGACGCTGATGCCTGATGTGACGCGGTGCGTCGAAAGGCGCTGTGCTTGGCGGTGGGGCACGAATCGTGCACAATATGCTTCGAATGGCAGAAGTAGCCGGAATCGTCCTCGCCGCAGGTAAGGGAACGCGGATGAAGTCCGCCAGGCCGAAGGTCTTACACGACGTGTGCGGCGTACCCATGGTGGAGCACGTCTTGCGCGCGCTCAGGGAGGCTGGGGTCCACCGCACGGTTTGCGTCGTGGGTTGCGGAGCCGAAGAGGTCCGCGGAGCGCTGGAAGGGAAGGCGGAGTTTGCGCTCCAGAAAGAACAGCGGGGAAGCGGCGACGCGTGCCGTGCTGGCCTGGAGGCGCTGGGGTCGTTTGAAGGCTACGTCGTCGTCGCGCCGGGAGATGCGCCGCTTGTAATTGGGGACGTCTTCAAAGCGATGATCGCCGCCGTGGAAAGCGGCGCGGATGGCGCCTTGGCGACCTGTGTGATGGACGACCCGACGGGCTATGGTCGCATCTTGCGCTCCGAGACCGGCGACGTGCTTGGGGTCGTCGAGGAAGTTGACGCCAACCAGGAAGAGCGCGCCATCTGCGAGGTCTGCACCAGTTTCTATGCCTCCCGTGCGTCGGCGTTGAGGGAGGCGCTCCCACTGCTGAAGCCGGACAACGCCAAGGGTGAGTTGTATTTAACTGATGTAGTGCGACTTTTTGCCGATTCGGGGCGCCGAATGGTGGCAGTTCCGATCGCGGACAGCGCGTTACTCATGGGAGTGAACGATCGCTGGCAACTTGCGGAGGCGAACGAGCAGATGCGGCGTCGCGTGCTGAAGAACCTGGCGCTGGAAGGCGTAACCATCAAGGACCCCGGCACCACTTTCGTTGAGGTGGATGTGCGCGTCGGGCAAGACAGCGCGCTGCACCCAATGACCGTTTTGCGAGGGCGAACTCGCGTCGGCGCCGGCTGCGAGGTTGGGCCGTTTACGCGAATCGAGGACTCAGAGGTGGGCGACGGAACGGTGATCCTCATGAGTCACGTGCAGCGCGCGGTCATCGGGCGCAGCTGTCGCATCGGCCCATTTGCGAACCTGCGCCCGGGATGCTGCCTGGGTGAGGGCGTCAAGGTCGGCAACTTTGTGGAAGCGAAAAACACCCAGCTGGGGGATGGCGCGAGCGCGGCTCATCTAAGCTATCTGGGTGATGCGGTCGTCGGAGCGGGCACCAACGTCGGCGCGGGTACGATTACATGCAACTACGACGGCTTCGAGAAGCACACGACAACCATCGGTGAGAACGCCTTCATCGGTTCGAACAGCACGCTGGTCGCTCCGGTGAGCATTGGAGACGGAGCCATCGTCGCGGCGGGTAGCGTCATCACGCATGACGTTCCTGGCGACGCCATGGCGGTCGCGCGCGAGAGGCAAGTAAACAAGGAGGAGTACGCCGAGAGATGGCGAAGGAGAAAGCGATCCAAGAGCAGCGAATGAAGGCAAGTTCCGGGAACGGCGCCTCCGCGTCGCTCAAACTTTTCACCGGCAACTCGAATCCCGAGTTAGCCTATAAGATTGCCGACTACCTCGGCGTCGAGATGGGTCGGATGACTTGCACAAAGTTCAGCGACGGCGAGATTCGAGTTCAGGTGGATGAGAGCGCGCGCGGTTCGGATGTGTTCATCATTCAATCCACCTGCGAGCCCGCGAACGACAACATCATGGAGTTGCTCATCATGCTCGACGCGTTCCGCCGAGCCAGTGCGCGCAGCATCACGGTGGTGATGCCGTACTACGGCTACGCGAGGCAGGACAAGAAGATCAAGCCGCGCGAGCCCGTAACGGCGAGGTTGGTCGCCGACCTGATCTCGCAAACCGGAGCGAGCCGCGTGGTTGCCTGCGACCTTCACGCAGACCAGATTCAGGGCTTCTTCGACATCCCCGTAGATCATCTGTTTCTCGGCCCGACGATCGCCACCTACTTGCGGGAGGAAGGCTACGCCGAGATGGACGCGGTCGTCGTGTCGCCCGATGTCGGGGGCGTGGCCCGCGCGCGGGCGATGGCGGAGCGACTGGGCAAGCCGCTTGCCATCATCGCCAAGAGACGCCCCGAGCCCGGCAAGGTGGAGGTCGTCGAGATCATCGGTAACGTCGAGGGGAAGGTGTGCATCATGATTGACGACATGATCGACACCGGCGGCTCGATGATCCAGGGCGCGGAAGCACTCTTGCTTCGAGGGGCCAAGGACGTCATCGCGACGGGCACCCACCCGGTTTTCAGTTCCAATTGCACGCAGAGGCTGCAGGAAAGCGCGATTAGTCGCATCGTCTGCACCGATACAATCCCGATCCCGAATCAGAAACGCGTGGCGAAGCTGACGGTGCTGTCGGCGGCGCCTCTCCTTGGTGAGGCAATTCGGAGGATCCATCATAACGTCAGCGTGAGTAGCCTGTTCGACGACTGGAGTTAGCCGAATCGAATCGCAGCGCCGAGCAGTCTAATGGAGAGGGAAGGCGAGGAACAAACGCTTGAATGGACTGTGCATCTGGCAAGAGAGGAGCCGGGCAAGGCAGCTGCTGTCGCCTTTGTGGCGCTGGGCGCCGGGGCAGTCTCGGCGCTGGTATTCGGAAACGTTGTCGCATTCTTGGTGGGTTTCTTGGCCATCTTGGGCTCAACCGCAGAGTTCATGCTCCCGGTGCGATACCGCCTGGATGCGCGCGGAGCGAGTCGGAAGGTAGGATGGAGCCTTACGCAGATCGAATGGAAGGACGTGCGCCGCGTAATCGAGGGAACGGACGGGGTGAAGCTTTCGCCACTGGACCGCTCCTCAAGGCTGGCGCCGTTCCGCGGGGTATACCTTCGCTTTGGGTCGATGCAACAGGACGTCCTTGACCTGATCGCATATTGGAGAGAACAACATGCTGCCAGTGTGGGACAAACCGCTGACGGAGGATGAGATTGAGGCGATGATTGAGCGGGTTGCCGGAGAGGTCGGCAAGCGAGGGCTAGAAACGCCGGCAATCCTCTTCCTTGAAATGCATAAGCCACTCGCGAACGTGTTCGCGCACGGCGCGCTCGCGTTCTCGCCGTTCCTAATGCCTTTCTTAGGCTTCGACCGGGTTGACCGCTACACGCAATTCATGGCGAGCCCTCAAAACGTCGAACGGCTGATCCAGCGGATCGAGGCGCGGAGGGACGCACGCGCGGAGGCAAAGACGAATGGCTGAGCGCAACTACGAGATTACCAGCCTTGGCCTCCAATACCAGAAGTGGGGATGGCTGTTGGTAATCACGACGGTCGCGGTAGTCGGCTACATCCTCTGGGGCATTTTCCTTGCGCGCCGCAAAGCGGGCTCGGTTACCATCCGCCGCATCGCCGGTCTTGACCAGATTGACGAGGCAGTCGGTCGAGCCACAGAAACCGCTCGTCCGGTATTGATGGTGCCGGGCCTTTCGGGAGCACTGGATGGCATCGCCGTGCAGGCATTGACCATCTTCGCGTCAATCATCCGCACGGCTGCGCGCTTTGCAACCCCGATTCGGCTGCTGAACTACCACCCTGCCGTATTCGCCGTCGCGCAGGAGATTGCGAAAGACGTCTATCAGACCGAGGGTGTCCCGGACCGGTACGACGTTGACTCAGTTCGGTTCGTGTCCGACCGTCAGTTTGCGTTTGCCGCGGCGGTTGCGGGCACGATCCGGCGCGATCAGGTTGCCGCCGCCTTCTACATGGGTGACTTCTTCGCCGAGTCACTCATCATGGCCGAGAACGCAAACATGGTTGGCGCCATCCAGGTCGCCGCGACCACGCAGTTCACTCAGACACCGTTCTTCATCGCTGCTTGCGACTATGTCTTGCTAGGCGACGAGTTCTATGCCGCGAGCGCATACCTTGGGCGCGAACCGGTTCTGCTGGGAAGCCTCGTCGGAGCGGATTGGGCGAAGCTGACCTTCATGGGGTTCGCCGTCGTTGCGTTGATCGTTCACTCATTCCAGTCGATACGACCGCTTACGGACGAGCAAAAGCAATACTTCAAAGACATGGGCACGCCAGTACTCGAGGACCAGGAGTACCCGACGCGGAACGAATTCTTCTTCAATTGGATTAGCAAGATTCCACGAGGATAGAGACGCATGGAGATCCTGATAGCTCGGTGGACAGTGGCGCGAACGGATGCCAACCTTTGGCAGGTGGTCAGCTACGCCGGCGCAGCAACGCTTGTGTCGGCGGTGCTCATGTTCCTCCTTTCGCGGATACCCAGCAACTTTCGGCGCCCGCTGGTAGGAATCTTCATTTTTGTTGCGGGGCTTATCTGGATTCTCGACTGGGCTCTGCCGAAAGCGGCGGTGCGCCGCGCAAGCGGAGAGAGCAACCCGATAACACCACTGCCGTTCTGGCCCTTCGAATACAACCTTGTCATGGACAAGGTCATACAGGCAAGCCAAGTGTTAAGCGGCGTTTTGCTTGGGCTGGGCGTCCTCAGCATTCTGCGTGTGCACGTGAAGAAGCTGACAAAGCGTCAGCAAGACTGGCCGTTTTCGCTCGTGCTGCTGGTTTCGATGGCTGCGATGATCGTCATTGGGCTGGGCGAGTGGGTAGCCTCTAACCGCGAAGCCGCTGGGATGCCAGGAAACCACGAACTGGTTAAGACCGCCTTCTCTGTTGTCTTTAACGATATGCTGCAGATTCTCGATGCGGCAATGTTCAGCTTGATCGCGTTCTTTATCCTTTCTGCGGCGTACCGCGCTTTCCGCATCCGGTCGGTCGAGGCAACCATCATGATGGCGGTGGCGTTAATCGTGTTGCTCGGCTTTATCCCCCTTGCGATGGCCGTGACCGCCGGCCTGCCGGTCGAAGGCTTTGCCTCAAACTTCCGAATCGAAAACATGAAGACGTGGATCCTGCTCAATATGAGCACGCCCGCGCTTCGAGCCATAGACCTTGGCCTGGGCCTCGGGCTGTTGGCGATGGCTCTGCGCATCATGCTCGGGCTTGAGAAGGGGGTAGCAGTAGACTAATGAGTCAACACATTCCAACCGACTCCCCCTCTCCAGGTGGGAGAGGGGCTGGGGGTGAGGGCTTCTGGCACATCATGTACGCCGTTGACCGGCGATGGCTCTACCTCATCCTTTTCATCATCGTGTCCATTCTTGTCATCAACCCAATCACCGTGCCCAACGTCGAGGATCCGGCGGCCAAGGCCCTCTATGACTATCTGAGCAATCTGAACGAGGGCGACTTCGTGTACATCGAAAGCGACTGGACCAACAGCACGAGGGGCGAAAGTCGCGGTCAGTTCGAGGCCCTCATGCGACTGCTGATGCGCAAGAAGGTGCGATTCTGCATCAGTACGCTTGGAGACCCGCAAATACCCGACATCATTCGACCAATCATCCGCCAGATTGCACAAGAGCCGGGCAGCAACAACTACGAAGAGGGCAAAGATTACGTCATTGCGGGCTACTTCCCGAACTTGGAAGCGCACGTCTCCGGCTTGGTAAACAACATCCGGGATACAGTGAAGGAAAAGCGAATCGGCGGCAGAAGCATCACTGAGACTCCAGTCTTTGATGGCATTCAGGACCTCAGCGACGCAAAGTGCGTTGTCGTGATTACAGGTTCCTCTACCATCAACCTTTGGTACGAGCGCATGCGTGCCAAGACAAAACTCGGCCTGATGTGCACCGCCGTCATGTCTGGCGAGAACATTCCGTACTATGTGAGCGGCCAATTGGTCGGCATCGCTATCGGCGCTAAGGGCGCTTTCGATTTCGAGTCGCTTCTCGAGAAGGAGTGGCCAGCAGCGGAGAACCCCGGGTACAAGAACTTCACGTCAGGGAGGCGGTATATGAGCCCACTCTTTTTCGCGCTGATGCTGCTGATCTTTGCTGTCGTGATGGGTAACCTTGCAATGTACCAATTGAAGCGAACAGGGAGGCATTCGTAGATGCTCGCGCAAAGCGTCTTCACTTCCGAGTGGTGGCGAGAGCTTCTCAGCCCTGATAGTCGCTGGCAAGACGGTAGCCTGCTCCGGATCACCATCGGTGCCATCCTTACGCTTGGGCTCTATTCTCTTCTCTATCGAGAAAACAAATTCTATCGCTTCACCGAGCACATTTTCGTTGGCCTCGCAACCGGCTTCTCGGTCGTCGCGTTGGTCAAAGAGGTGCTCTGGCCGCAATGGTGGGTTCCGATGCTGGGCGTGCCGGAACGCACAGCGACGGCTGATATGCCGGCGGTGCCGGGAGTTGATGCAGCGTGGCTTTGGGGCGCGCTCTTACCGCTTGCCTGCCTCGCTTTCTTTGTCTTCAGCAAGAAGCACGGCTGGCTAAGCCGTATTCCGCTTGGCATCATCGTCGGCCTGTGGGCAGGGCAACAGTTGAACGCATTTCAGAACCGCTTCTTGCCTCAAGTTGCCGACCAAGCCCGACCCATCATCCCCGGTCCGCAAACGGGCATCCCAGATGCCATCAACAACCTGATCGTCGTTATCACATGGATCGTGGTGCTCAGCTACTTCGTGTACTCCTTCGAGCAGAAGAGCAAGTTCCTCCAGCGCACGTCCCTGATGGGAAGGTGGCTCCTTATGGTCGGCTTCGGCGCTATCTTCGGAACGACGATGATGACACGCTTCGTGCTGTTCATTGACCGCGCCTACTATCTCCTCATCGAATGGCTTCGCTTAGGGGCGCAACTGTAATTTGTGTTAGAATTGAAGCGAGTTGAGCAGGGCCGAAAGCTTCGATGCTCTCGTGCTGCGGCGCTGGGATCTGGGTGAAGCCGATCGCCGGCTCTCTCTACTTACGCCTGGGGCGGGCAAGATGTACGTCTTGGCACGCGGCGCACGAAGGAAGGGCGCAAGAACTGCTTCGGCCACGGAGCCGCTCATGCTCCTGCGATGTCAGGTCGTGAGAGGACCTCGCAACAACGTCCTGGCGCAAGTTGAAGTTAGAAGGAGCTTCGGGCGCGTTCGCCAAGACTATCTGCGCTTGGGTGCCGCGCTTACCTTCCTCGAGTCGCTCGACGCATGTCTCGAAGAAGGAGATCCCCACCCCGAGTCCTACGACCTTGCCGAACGGTTCCTAACAGCCATCGAGGCGCCTTGCGAGCCGCTCGCTTGGCTCGCATGGGCTGACCTCGAGCTGCTCGACCAGATCGGCTTCCGACCAAACTGGGGCAGCGGAAGGTCCGCGGCTGCGCTCGTCAGCCCGATGTCAGGAGGCGTCCTTGAAGAAGGGACCACTCCGCCACGTGATGCATTTCGGCGCAGCGGCGCGCTCCTCAACGCCCTGCGCTCGCTGCAGGATGCAGACGCGCCACCGGACGATTTCCCGTCCGTGGAGGCGACGTACACTCTCTTGCGCTTTTGGCGAGAAGTCGCAGGTCGCAGACTGCCCGCCAGGGAGGCACTGGTTCAGTCGTTGACCGGTCACGCCTCGGAGTAGCGCTCTTCGAGCGCATCCCACCTGTCGGTTAGTATCGCCTCTCGTATCTCGCGCATCAGCCGTCGATAGAATGCGAGGTTGTGTAACGTCGCGATTCTTGAAGCCGTTGGCTCGCCCGCCTTGAAGAGGTGACGGACGTAAGCTGCGCTGTATCTTGCCGTTAGAGGAAAGACACTCATTTCGTCCCACGGCCCGGCGTGATCCGTCCACCTGGCCGTAGTTACATCCACCACACCCTTCAGGGTGTACACGCTATGATGCCTGGCAGCGCGTGTCGGAAGCACGCAGTCGAAGAGGTCCGCGCCGTGCCTGACCGCATGCAGGATGTCCTTCGGTTGCCCGACTCCCATCAAGTACCGGGGCTTGTCCGCTGGCAGGCTGGGCATGAATTCCGCGACGATGGGGCGCTGCAGTTCCGTTGGCTCCCCCACGCTGACGCCGCCAAGCGCAAACCCCTCGAACGGTAGCGCCGTTACTTCCGCCAAAGACCGCTGCCGTAGCTTCGCGCTCGTGCCACCTTGCACAATGCCGAAAAGAGTTTGTCCATTGCGCCGAGCCGCGATGCACCTTTCCGCCCAGAGTGTTGTTCGTCGCACTGCCTCCTCCAGAACCCGTTCCTCACAAGGGTAAGGAGGGCACACGTCAAGCGCCATGCTCACGTCAACGCCGAGCAGAGACTGGATCTCGAGCGCGCGCTCGGGCGTGAGGTCAAACTCTGCGCCGTCGATGTGCGACCGGAACCACACGCCTCGCTCGGTTACCTTCCGCTGATGCGCGAGGCTCATCACTTGGAATCCGCCGCTGTCGGTCAAAATGGGGTGCGGCCAAGCCATGAAGCGATGCAAGCCTCCAAGCTTTGCGATCTGCTCGGCACTCGGCCGCAGGGCGAGATGGTACGCATTGGCGAGCACCATCTCATATTCAAGGGACTCCAGGTCGTCGCTCGTCAACGTCTTCACGACGCCCTGAGTGCCGACCGGCATGAACGCGGGCGTCTCAACGACTCCGTGCGGGAGCTTCAACACGCCCGCCCGCGCGCGCGTGCTCGGCGAGGTGTGAACGACCTCGAACTGCACCTCTCCTATGCGGCCGCGAGAACGGGCGCAGGCGGCTCGGGGATGACGGTCACCTTCATCTCCTTGCCCCCCCGGATGATCATCACCGTCGCAGGCTGGAACGGCATCGCCCGCTCGAAGACGAACTGGAGATCCTCTATCGTCGTGATCTTGATGTCGTCCCACTGGATAATGCGGTCTCCAGCTTGCAGCCCCGCCTTCTCCGCGGGTGAGTTTTCCAATACGCCTTCGAGGAGCAAGCCGGGGCCTGGATCGCCATAGTTTGGGATCAAACCGACGCGGATGCGCCGCGCACCGGATGCGGGTGTTTCGGGCGGAGTGCGCTCTACAATCTTGTCCTTGTCCTGGAACGGGACCATCCCCGGTCTCGAGTCAACGACGGCAAGCACATTGATGATGAGCGTCCCGATGCGCTCCATGCCTTCGTAGTTCAGTTTGTCCGCGTGATCATTGGGGCGGTGGTACCGCTCGTGCTCGTCGGTGTTGAAAAACAGCACAGGTATCCCTGCGGCCTCGAACGCCGCATGGTCGCTTCTTCCCGCGATGGAGCGGCGGCCCGTTGGGTCAAACTCGAACGTGAAGCCGTCGCCGAAGCGGTTAACCATGTCCCGCCATATCGGCGAGGAGCGGATCCCATCAACGATTAGCTTGTTCTCGACCATGTTTCCAATCATGTCAAGGTTCAGCATGGCGGTTACAGCCTTCAGGTCTACGGTCGGGTTCGCTACCCAATGGCGGCTTCCCACAAGCCCCATCTCCTCGCCGCTGTACAGTTGGAACACAAGCGTGCGAAAGTTCGATTTCGTTCGACTGTAGTAGCGCGCCAGTTCGAGTACCATCGCCGAGCCGCTGGCGTTGTCGTCCGCGCCGTTGTAGATGTTATCGCCTTCAATGCGACCGGCTGCCCCCACCTCGCCGTGCCCGATGTGATCAATGTGCGCGCCAATGACGATGTACTGTGACTTCAATGTTGGGTCTTGTCCTGGAAGGATGGCGATGATGTTGCGCCCAATGATGTTACGCGGCTGCACAGAAGTCTTTAACGTAACCGTTACGTTGGCGGCGAAGCCGGGCATCACGCGACCCGCCCCAGCCTGCTCCCGCGCGCGCTGGAAGTTTAGCCCGCTGACTCGCTCGAACATTTCGTCCGAGATTGCAGCGGCGACAAACCCTTCGCTGCGAAGGATGCCGTTCTGACCAGTCAAGTCGAGTAAGCCGGCGCCGCTGGGTGATCCAGCGAACAGGATTCCCACTGCGCCCTTTTCTTGCGCGGTGCGCGCCTTCACTCGATTGCTCAAGCGGCGGTCGGCGCTTGGGAACACGATCACGATCTTCCCCTTCGCGTCAACGCCTGCGTAGTCGTCCCTGTCTTCGGTTACCACGCCCTCGCCGGCGAAGACCACCGGTGCGGTTACTCCATCCAACGCGTCGCCATTGTAGACCGGCACGAATTCCTTTCCTGGCTTGGCCTCGATGGTTTCAGATCCCCTGCGAAAGCGGAGATAGCTTCCCGCACCGATCTCGATTCCGAAGCGTACAGGAAACTCTTGAAAGAAGGTGCCCTTTTCACCCCCCGGTAGCAGTCCCGCCTCCTCAAACACCTTCTTGGCGTAGTCCCCCGCCATGCGCTCGCCTGGCGAGCCGGTGAATCGGCCTTCCAACTCGTCGGACGCCAGGTACTCAACGTGCTTGCGGAGCGCATCCGCAGAGATAAGCGGGGCGGGGGCTTGCGCCGCCACCGTCGAAACAACCAAAGCCGAAACCCATGCGTAAATCATTCGTTTACTCCTTCCAATCTGCTACGAATACGTTAGTCTCTCCAGGTTCCCGCCCGTTTCGATTGCTTGCCCAAACGAGGCGCTTGCCGTCGCGGGTAAACATCGGGAAGCCGTCGAATTCCGGAGTGAAGGTGATGCGCTTGAGGCCCGTGCCGTCAACGCGGATCATCCAAAGGTCGAACTCGCGACCCTGCGGGTCGCCGTAATTGGTCGAAAAGATAATGTCCCTGCCGTTCGGGTGAAGAAACGGCGCGAACGAGGCGGCGTCCAAGTTCGTTACTTGCCGCTTGTTGCCTCCGTCCGCGTCCATGATCCAAATCTCCAACTTGGATGGGCGGACCAAAGACTGCTTAAGAAGGCTCAGATAGTCTTGCCTGCCTCGTTCCGAGCGAATCGCTGCCCGGCGGTACACAATCTTCTTTCCATCCCAACTTACAAACGGTCCGCCGTCGTAGCCCAGCTCGTTGGTCAAGCGCATCAGCCCCGTGCCGTCGAGGTTCATGCGATAGATCTCGAGGTCACCGTCCATCGTGCTCGTGAACACCATGAACGAGCCGTCGGGGGCGATGGTGGTTTCAGCGGCGTATCCGCGCCGCTCGAGCAGCATCCTCCTGTTCGAACCGTCTTGCTTTGCCCGAAAAATGCGGTACCACGGGTTGACCATCCAGACGTACCCCTGCGACCTGTCGACCCGCGGCTGTGGACCCGGATCCCACCAACCGGACCAAGAGAACACCACCTCGTCCGTCCCTGGAATGAAGTAGCCGCAAGTGCAGCGCCCGGTGCCTGGCGAGACGAGTCGCTTGCCTGAGCCGTCTGCGTTCATGACGAGAATCTGCTCATCCGGCCACTCCGGTTGTGTGGACTGGTAGATGATCTTGGTCCCGTCGGTGTTCCAGTATGCCTCCGCGTTCTGTCCTCCGAAGGTCAACTGCCGAACGTTCAAAAGGTGCACCTCGTTGGGGTGGCGGAGGAGGTCGTCATTCGGTATTCCAACTGGGTTTTGAAGAGCAAACAGGATCGCCGCGATCATCGCCGCCATCATACCCACTGTGCCTGAGCATAATGGCGAACGTGCGAATCGAAGACGCCATAGAGCGAGTCGTCAACCGCCGTAGCCTGCGAGAGGCGGAGGCGCGCTCCGTCATGACACAGGTGATGGCGGGTGAAGCAACGCCTGCTCAGATCGCCGCACTTCTCGTTGCCCTGCGCATGAAGGGGGAGACCGGCTCCGAACTCACCGGCTTCGCCAAGGTCATGCGCGAGAACGTGGTGCCCGTCAAAACCAATCGGCCGAACTTGATAGACACCTGCGGCACCGGGGGAGACACAGTGAAGACCTTCAACATCAGCACCGCAGCCGCCTTCGTTGCGGCAGGCGCAGGCGCCGTCGTGAGCAAGCATGGGAACCGCGCCGTAACGAGCAAATGTGGCAGCGCGGACGTGCTCGAAGCGCTCGGACTCAGCCTGTCGCTTGGCGCCGAGCAGTGCGGTAGGTTGCTGGACGAGGTGGGCATAGCTTTCCTCTTTGCGCCAAACTTCCATCCTGCGATGAAGCATGCAGCGGCTCCTCGAAAGGAGATTCGCCTGAGGACAGTGTTCAATCTTCTCGGCCCTCTGACGAATCCCGCAGGGGCGAGGCGACAGGTGCTCGGCGTGTTTCATCCTACGCTCGTCGGTCGCCTGTCCGGCGTGCTGAGGCGGTTGGGTGCAGAACGTGCGGTGGTTGTACACGGATTGGCGGGAATGGACGAGGTCTCGCCTGTCGGGCCGAGCCGCATCGCATTGATTGACGGGAAGGAGGTGGAAGAGCGCATCATTTATCCCTCGGGCTTTGGTTTACCGGAACTCTCACCGGCTTCCATCATTGCGGGAGAGAGCGCCGAGGCGAACGGCGACATTCTCCGCGAGGCGCTCGAAGACCCGGAGTCGCCTTACTCCATAGCGGTCGTGCCCAGTGCCGCTCTCGCGATCTGGGTTGCCGGCCTTAGCGACGACCTTAAAGAGTGCGCAGATATGGCGCGCACGTCCATTCGATCCGGGGCTGCTGCCGCGAAACTGTACTCGTTGATCGAAAGGAGCCGCGCCTTGGCATGAATCGTCTGGATCAAATCCTTGCGGACAAGTGTGCGGAGGTCGAGGCGGCCAAGCGTGAAACGCCGCTCGATGAGGTGCGCCGACGCGCGCAGAGCGCGCCTCCGGTGCGCTCATTTCGTGAGGCGTTGCTCACTGGTCCCCACCCCGTTTCGCTGATCGCAGAGGTCAAGCGCGCCAGCCCGAGCAAGGGAACGATCCGTGGCGACGCGGATCCTGCAGAGTTAGCGCGCGCCTACGAACGAGGCGGAGCGTCTTGCATTAGCGTGCTCACTGAAACTCGACATTTCCGCGGCTCCCCGCAGGACCTGGTGCAGGTTCGCGACGCTGTTGACTTGCCCATCCTTCGAAAGGACTTCCTCTTCGATGACTGGCAGGTGTATGAGTCACGCGCGATGGGCGCTGACTGCATCCTCCTAATCGTCGCAGCGCTAACTGATGATTTGCTCGCTCGGCTCGTCGACCGGGCTCGGGAGGTCGGGCTCAATGTCCTGGTGGAGGTCCATACCGAGGAGGAGGTAGAGCGAGCCGCCGGCGTAGCCGCTGACTTGATCGGGATAAACAACCGCGACCTAAGCACATTCGAGACATCGTTGGAGACTACCGAGCGCTTGGCCCCGCTCGTGCCGGCCAGTGCTCTCGTGGTCGCCGAGTCCGCCATATGGTCACGAGAGGACGCGCTTCGTGTCGCCCGCGCGGGGGCGCGTGCAATACTGGTCGGTGAGGCGCTGATGCGCGCAGAAAGCGCCGAGCAAGCGGTTCGGGAGTTGCTCGGCTGATGACATGGGTCAAGATCTGCGGAATTACGTCGCGTGACGCCCTCGAAGCGGCTGTCGGGGAGGGTGCCAGCGCGGTCGGCTTCGTGTTCGAGCCAGGCAGCCCTCGGTACGTCGGGAACCGGATCGGCGAGGTTCGCTCATGGCTTGATCTCGTGCCGGAGGGAATCGAACGCGTCGCGGTGGTTGGGGAAGCAGACAATCTGCCGAGCGACCTTGAGGGGTTCACTGCCGTCCAATGGGTCGCGGGCGTTCCCCGTGCAAAAGGGCTGCGCCGCATCAAGGCGCACAGGCTTTCTGGCTCAGAACCGCCCCCAACGGCGAGAGACGCCGACTTCGTGCTGCTCGATGCCTTCCACAGGGGCGCCTGGGGGGGCACAGGGACGACTGTGGACTGGGCGGCGGCGGCGGCTTTCGCCCGCGACGCGGCGCTGCCGGTCGTCTTGGCGGGTGGATTGACCCCGGAGAACGTCGCCGCGGCGTTGCGCGCCGTCCATCCGTTCGGTGTGGACGTGAGCAGCGGGTTGGAGTCCTCGCCGGGGGTGAAGGACGTCGCCCTGATTCGCGCGTTCATTCGAGCGGCACGACGGAGCGGGTGAGATGAAAAAGTGCGGGGACGCGGAAAGGAGAGCAAAGCGCGCCCCCGCGATTTGTCAGACTCGCTACCGGCGAGCACCGTTTCCGGTGGTACATACCCGTCCTCGCGGTTTAGCGCCGAAGCGAAGACTTCCGGTCCTTCCCGACGTAATAGACGTATGGACAGCCCGGAACGAATCGCCATTCTACCCTCGCGAAGGCGGGAATCCGGGCGTTTCTCGGCGGTATACTCGTGGCCGCCATCATTTCTACGGCACTCTTTCTGGAGACTCTCTAATTGGCGCACGCAATCGAGACACACGAACTGACCAAAACGTATAAGGTCCGCGGTGGGAAAGCCTTCGTGGTGGACCGCCTGAACCTTCAGGTGGAGGAGGGAGAGATTTTCGGCTTCCTCGGCCCCAACGGGGCTGGTAAGACCACGACCATCAAGATGCTACTCAGCATCATCTGGCCTACCTCCGGCACTGCGAAAGTTCTGGGCGAGGAAATAGGCGACATCAAGATTCACCGCCAGCTTAGCTACCTGCCCGAGAAGCCGTACTACTACGAACACATGACGGGCATGGAGATCCTCGACTTTTACGCCAGGCTGTTCGGGATGCCGAAGGCCGAGAGGCGCAAACGCGCGGAGAGTTTGCTACAGAGGGTCGGCTTGGCGGACGCCGGCTTCAAGCAGATCGCGCAGTACTCCAAGGGAATGCAACAGCGTATCGGCCTCGCGCAGTGTCTCCTGAACGACCCGAAGTTGCTGTTCCTCGACGAGCCTACTGCAGGCCTCGATCCGATCGCACACATCGAGATCCGAGACCTCATTCTGCAATTCCGCGAGGAAGGGAAGACGGTCTTCATCAGCAGCCACGAACTTTCGGACGTGGAACGCATTTGCGACCGCGTGGCAATACTGAATCGCGGCGTGGTGAAGGCTGAAGGGAAGTTGGAAAACCTGCTCGCCGGCGGTCGCATCGAGATAACGGCAGAGAATGTTCCCGATGGCGTGCGCGAAAAAGTGCAGCAAGACGGAGCGATCGTGTCGCTGCACGAGGGACGCTTGATTGTAGATGCGCCAGATAGCATCGCCACCGACGGCTTCGTTGACGCAATCCGCGCGGCAGGCGGCAAGATAATCAGCATCATCCCGCGGCGCCGACGCCTCGAAGACCTGTTCGTGGAGACGATCACTGAGGCTGAGCGTGATAATCCACGGGAGGTGGCCGGCTGATGAACCAAGTGTTTGCGATAGCTGCGACGACGGTGGGCGAGGCGATTCGACGCCGCGTGCTGTTGATTATCCTGATGGTGGGGCTGGCGTTCCTAATCATCGCGCCGAGCCTGAACGAGTTGTCACCACGCGGTCAGCAGCAGACTTTGATCGACATTTCGATCGGCATTCTACGCATCACCGCAGCGATTCTCGCCGTAACTTTAACTGTATACCTGCTTCCGAACGAAGTAGAGCGCCGCACCATCTACACGATTCTGTCGAAGCCTGTGCATCGGTACCAGTTTCTCTTGGGCAAGTACCTTGGCAGCGTTGTCGCATTGGCGCTGATGGTCGGGCTGATGACGCTCGTGGTGATTCTTGCGTTCGGTATTCAGCAGCAGACCTGGTCGCTTGAGCGACTTTCACCGCTGATCAAAGTGCCGTTCATGATGATCTTTCAGATGAGCCTTTTGGCGGCCGTTTCGATGCTGTTTTCAACGTTTGTGACGCCGGTTATCAACTTTTTCCTTTCTGGCTTGGTTTGGATCTTCGGCACACTGGTGAATCCAATCTTTGAGCGTTGGGGGGCGGAAGGGCAGGCTTCAGATGCGATAGCGATCGTGGCACGGATCGCCCATTACGCCGTGCCGAACTTCAGTAATCTCGACATTGCGCAAGGCGCTGCAACGGCGAGCGCTACCCAAATTCGAGGTAGCGAGGCGGTCTACATGGCGAACGGGATTGTGTACGCTGTCGTTTACATCAGCATTCTACTCGTCATCGCCGTGCTGATCTTCGATAGGAAGGAGCTGTAACGTGCGCCGTAATCGCCGACCCGTCGTTTGGATCGCTCTCGTTGTCCTTTTCACTGCGCAAGGACTGGTTTCGCAACTTGCAATCTTCCCAACCTGGCGGCAAAACTACTCGACGGGCGAGCTGCGGATTGATCGAGGGCTTAACGCTGACCAGCTTCTAGCATCGTTGGCTGGCCTCCGCGAGATGGTCGCGGGCATTCTTTGGGTCGAAACGGACCGTTACTTCGACACCGGTCAGTTTGACGCGGTGCTGCCATTGATACGCTTGGTCACGTGGCTCAATCCGCGACAGGTTGAGGTGTACTCAACGGGATCGTGGCACATCGCCTACAATTTCACCGACGAGCAGAACCGATCAGATCGCCGTTACATACCGATAGCACTCAGGCTTCTTGAAGAAGGAGTACGAAACAATCCCAACACCTACGAAATGTACTACGAAACCGGCTGGATGTACTACCACAAGGTGGACGACGACTATTGGAAGGCAGTCCACTGGTTTGAACAGGCCGTGGAGAAGAAGGACATTTTGCCTGCGCGCAAGAGCATCCTGTCAAACGCGTACCAACGCAACGGCCAGCTCGACGAGTCGCTCGACTGGTACTGGACGCTACAACAAGAAGCGGAACGTCAATACGCGCAGGACAACGACATTATGTCCATGAATCGGCGGGATACCATCGAGCGTAATCTGAACAATCAAATCATTCGTATGACGCAAAGAGGTGTCTTTGGTAGAAGGGCCGGCGTGTACGAGCAGTACCCCTACGATACGCACGACCCCGTAAACCTCAACTTTACTTTCTCTATTCGCGTAGTCGAGCCAAAGGTCATTCGCGTTACAGGAACCTGGGGCATCCCAACCACAGGCGCCCGGGTGCGGATGCAGCTGTTCGACTACGACTACGAACTGCAGTGGGAGCCCGCGCAGGACCTGAACTTCGATCGTGATGCAGAGCGCACTTTCATGCAGGATGAGTTGTATACAAAGAATGGGCGCTTCGACCGCAAGATAGATATGAGCCGAAACCCGAACATGTATCCGTTTACGGCAGAAAAGTACAGAGTTGTCTTTTACTACAACCCTCGGAGCGCCCCCGCCCACATTCAGGACAAAATTGGCTGGGACGGCGAAGGGATGACCGACAGCCGATACCTCGACACGGAAAGGCGCCCGGGAACCCGCATCTTGTACGCTGAGATCGAGATGACGCGAGATCAGTTGCTCATGCGAGGTGACTACGCCAACGGGTACGTGTATAACTCGCCAGGCTTTGTCGCAGTGGAAACTGACGGCGGACCCGAGGTCGTCATCCCGCGAACCCTGCGAAAGTAGGCGCGAAGGTGCTATCATGTGGCGAGCCGCCGGGAACTGCGCGGCGTGACGGCTCTCGAACCCCGCCAGGGCCGGAAGGCAGCAACGGTA
>PSLA01000033.1:16955-19329 GCA_040289295.1 Armatimonadota bacterium | reverse complement strand
TGAACCCGGCGAAGGCGGTTTCGGAACGAGCGGTGAAGGGGAGCGGGCCCGGGGGTTAGCCGAGCCCGCGAGGGGAACGTGGGGAGGTGCGCAAGTTGTCTCAGCCGCCGGAAGTGATCGGCTTCACATAGTTCCCACAGATTGGGCAGTACCTCCAACCCGCGCCCAGCGAGGTACCGCACTGGTCGCAGGTCGGGGGGGCGCCCTTAACGCCGCTCTTGGTGGTGGTGCTCGCGGTGTTGGTGGTGCCTGTGTAAAGGATGCTGCCCTTGGACACGATCAGCTTCCCCGTCTCGCCGATGCCCCACTTTAGGCCTGCCGCCTTGGTGATCGTGTTGAGCGCCTCGCGGATGGTTACGTCTATGAAGTATGCGTTCACCTTGAGCGAGGGCACATCTTCCGTTACTTGAATCGGCACGTCGGTCTTTGCCGTAATAGCGCGCATCACCGTGCGGATGTCGTTCTCTGCAAGGCGAAGTGTCAGCGTCTTCTCAAGCACCGAAGGGTCAATCGGGGGGTGCTGGCTCGCGGGACGCTCGCCCTCCCTCGGTGGGTCGTAGGCTCGAGGGACGCTCGCCTTGAAGACGTAGATGCCGTCCTGGATCTCGTACTCCAAAGCCGCAATGCGGCAGATGTGCTTCAGCGCAACCTCGAATTGGACGCCCTCGAGGTTTAGGTAAAGACTATAGAAGACGCCCGTCTGGACGACAAAGCTCACGCCTTTTTGCTTGAACAGGTCGTACAGAACGTTGCGGACATCGTCGCCGCGAGCGTTAACCGACACTGTGGCAGGTGTAGCCTGCTCGTTCTCCGCTTGCGAGAGCGCAATCGCCGAAGTGCCAAGCATCACGAAGGTGATGATAAGAATTCGAATCGCGTTCATTTCTGTCCTCCTGTCGTCGCGGACCCGATGAGGCGTCCGCTTTGGTCGTAAACCACCACCGTTCCGATGTTGCGGTTGCTGTTCCGTCCCGGTGCCGGCTTTGCCTCCGGTTGAGGAGCGGCCCGGCGTTGCGGCGAGGCTTTGCGATTCACCGGTCGCAGGCTCCGCTCCTGCTCGACTGCCTTGACCTTCTCGCCTGGTTGAGGTTTTTCCCCCTCGTTGGGCGCGGTTTCCTCTGGTTGAGAATTCTCAGTTGGAGCGCCTTCATCAACCGCCGTGGCTGCGTGGGTGGTTTCGTCCGCTTCCGTCTTCGTCTTTCCGTCCGCCTGTGTTTGTTCGGCTGGGGGATCGGGAAGAGCCTTCTCACCGAGCAGTCTCTCGCTAGGCTTCATGAAGTACGAGATAACCAGAAGCAGCGCGGCGCCAACTGTGAGGATCGCCGTGCCCTTCGATTGGACGAGCGCTCGCCACGATGGGGCTTGGATTTGCTTGGCGAGTGTCGCTTCCCGCGCTACCGCCTGTGCCGTCGTGTTGGTCTCGTCCGCGAGCTCAAGCAGCGCCTGCATCGCTTGTCTGCGGTCCGTAACGAGCGCCGAGCACGCGTTGCATTCCCGTATGTGCGCCTCGAAAGCCTGCCCCTCGGGCGTGCCATCGAGTCGTCCGGCAAGCCAGGGGAGCAGATGCTCCTTCGCAACGTCGCAGAGGCTGATTCGTTCCGCCATTCTCGCAACCAACTTGAGGTTTGTGTGCGCTGAAACTATCCGCGCCGATGGGATTGTCGGTGGCATTTCAGGTCATCTTTAGGGTGGCGCCCGGCGTCTCGTGTTCGCGAGACGCTCACGCTCCCTGTGTGACTTGGCGGATGGCAACTTGAGGGAGGGCGAGCGTCCCCGCGAGCCTACAACCCAGACTTCACAGGGCCAAGCAAAGTAAAGACGTTTGCGCATGACTCCTACCGCTCACCCGGCCTTCCGCCACCCTCTCCCCCTGGGAGAGGGCGGGTAGCCTAAGTCGTCAATGAGCAAAGAGAAGCGGGTTGTTTGCGTAGGCTCCATCGCCTTCGACTGCCTGATGCGGTTTCCCGGCGACTTTCGCGAGCACATCCTCGCAGAGCACCTGGACCGCCTCAGTGTCTCCTTCCTGGTGGACGAGATGCGCCGTGAGCACGGCGGTGTTGCCGCGAACATTGCGTATACGATGGCGCTGCTCGGGGGTAAGCCTTTGCTCTTTGGCACGGTCGGTCGGGACTTCGGTGATGCCGCCCGCAGGCTTGAGAGCCTGGGCGTGGACATCTCGGGGGTTCTCAAAGTCGCAAACAAGTACACCGCCTCGTTTTTCGTGAGCACCGACGACGGGAATCGCCAAATCGCGATGTTCTACGCAGGCGCGATGGCGGAAGCTCACCGCCTTACACTCTACGACCTCCCGGCAGAAGAGATCCAACTCGTCATCATTTCGCCGACGGCGCCGGAGGCAATGGCGAAGGCGGTC
>PSLA01000033.1:12136-16943 GCA_040289295.1 Armatimonadota bacterium | reverse complement strand
TTTGCCGTTCGTGTACGACCCGAGCCAGCAGATCGTGCGCCTCAGCGCTGAAGACCTCCTGGAAGGTATCCGCGGCTCAACGATGCTCATCGTGAACGACTACGAACTCGGCCTCATCGAGAAGAAGACTGGCAAGGAGAGCGCCGAGCTACGCGCCATGACCGGCACCCTCATCGTAACTCGTGGCGAGAAGGGCGTCTCCGTCCTCGGTCCGGATGTGATTCAGGTGCCGGCTGTTCGCGCGCGACAAGAGGTTGACCCGACTGGCATCGGGGATGCCTTCCGAGGAGGGTTTCTTACTGCGTACTCGAAGGGTGCGGACCTGAAGACCGCCGCTGAGGTTGGGGCGCTCGCGGCGACCTGGTGCCTTGAGACGATCGGCACGCAGAACCATTCATTCACGCTGGAAGAGTTCATCGCCCGTGGCGACGAGGCATACGGGAACCGCGCTCGCGTCGAGCGCTTTTTGGCCGCGTCCGTTTCCTGACGCCAGCCGAAGCTAAGAGAAAAGCATTCGCGGGTATACTTCCCGCTCGGCTCGGCGGATGAGAATCTCAATCTTCGGTTTCGGCTACGTTGGCGCAACGACCGGCGCCTGTCTTGCAAAGGAAGGACACGACGTCATTGGCGTAGACCCTCAGCGAGCCAAGCTCGACCTGATCATGGCCGGAAAGAGCCCCATCGTCGAAGAGGGGCTGGAGGAACTAATCGAGGCAGGCGTTTCGTCCGGGCGCCTGTCCGTAACGACCGACTACCGCACGGCGGTTGCCATGACGGACATCTCTCTCATCTGCGTTGGAACGCCCTCCTCGCCCAACGGGGCCCTTCGGCTCGACTTCGTTGAAAAGGTTTCGCAGGAAATAGGAGAGGCGATACGGGGGAAGGGAAGTTACCACTCGGTTGTGGTGCGCTCTACGGTACTGCCGGGCACTACTGAGGGCGTGGTTACTCCGATCCTGGAGCGCGAGAGTGGCGGGCGGGCAGGAGAGTCGTTCGGTATCAGCATGAACCCCGAGTTCCTGCGGGAGGGGGTGTCTATCTCCGACTACTACGACCCTCCATTTACCATTATCGGCACTGATTCTGTTGAGGAGTTCGACCGCGTGCGCTCTATGTACGGGTCGGTGAAAGGCGAGTTCATCCGCTGTCGAGTTTCTACCGCCGAGGCGATCAAGTACGGCTGCAATGTTCTGCACGCGCTGAAGATAACTTTCGCGAACGAGATGGGCATCTTCTGCAAGCAGCACGGCGTTGACGCGTACGAAGTGATGGAGATTCTGTGCAAGGACACGAAGCTGAACATCTCGACGAAGTATATGAAGCCGGGATTTGCGTTCGGCGGGGCATGCCTTCCCAAGGACCTGCGCGCATGTATACAAGCCATGAAGGCGAAGGACGCATCGCTGCCGATGTTCGAGGCCGCCATGGACAGCAACCGGCGTCAAATCGAACGCGTTGCTGAGCGCGTCATGTCGTTCGGGTCGCGCAAGGTGAGCATGATGGGTGTCGCGTTCAAAGAAGGAACGGATGACTTGCGAGAAAGCCCGCTCGTAGCGCTCACGGAGATTCTAATCGGGAAGGGATACGACCTTCGCATCTTTGATCCGAACGTGCACTACGCATCGCTTCACGGATCCAACCGAGAAGTGATTGACCGTGATTTGCCACACCTTAAGAGTGCACTTTGCTCCGACGAAGAAGCGCTCTCACACGGCGACGTGCTTGTGTTTGGTCACAACACACCACAGATGCGGTCGCTTGCCACGAAAGCCCGAGAACACCAGACTCTCTTAGACCTCGTTCGTGTAATCTCGCCGAGCGAGTGCCGTGCGCAGTACGAGGGGTTGTATTGGTAACGTGAGAGGCTCGCGAGGACGCTCGCCCTCCCTAAGTTGGGACGCTTCTGGGCACGCGAGGACGCCAGGCCTACGGCACGCACACATTCTGATCCTTGTCGAGAATCTGCCCGTTCCATTCGACCGCCGCGTGTGGATGGAGTCGCTTGCGCTCACCGAAGCCGGGTACAAGGTCAGCGTCATTTCACCATGCCCACCGAACGAAGCCGACACTCCGGATCGGGCGCACGAAGGCATCCACATGTATCGCTATCCGATGCCTAAGGAGACCAAGTCGAAGCTTGCGTTCTTCCAAGAGTTCTGGTACTGCTACCGCCAAACGCGACGGCTCGTCCAGCGCGTGTGGAAGGAAGACAGGTTTGACGTCATCCACACGTGCAACCCGCCCGACACGTTTTGGCACATCGCACGGCTCTACAAACCGAAAGGGGTTAAGTTCGTTTTCGACCACCACGATCTTTGCCCCGAGTTGTATCTGTCGAAATACAACAAACGCGACTTGCTGTATCGAGCGCTCCTTTGGTTGGAGAGAAAGCAATTCGAAACCGCCGACGCCGTTATCAGCACCAACGAGTCTTATCGCCAGGTTGCCATCGAGCGCGGCGGAAAGCGACCGGAGCAGGTTGCCGTCGTGCGAAGTGGCCCGCTGCTTAGTCGTTTTCAACCTGTGCCGGCTGACCCGGCGCTCAAGATGGGCAGGAGGTTCCTGTGCGTATACCTCGGCGTGATGGGCCCGCAGGATGGCGTTGACTACGCGCTGCGTGCCGCCCACCACGTTGTGCAAAGCGGTTTTCATGATGCTACGTTTGCCTTCATTGGAGCTGGAGACTCCTTCGACGACCTCGTTTCGCTCTCACATGACTTGGGCATGAACGAGTTCGTGCGATTCACCGGCCGAATTCCCGACGACGAATTGAAGCGCTACCTCTGCACGGCGGACCTCGGCATCGCGCCAGACCCGAAGACACCGCTCAACGACCTAAGCACGATGAACAAGGTCGTCGAGTACATGGCGATGGGCTTGCCGGTTGTGAGTTTCGACCTGAAGGAGAGCCGTGTTAGCGCCGGCGACGCTGCGGTGTACGTTGCGAACGACGATCCGAGAGCGATGGGCGAGGCGATAATCCAGCTCCTGAACGATCCAGAGCGACGCAGCGCGATGGGCGAGGTCGGTAGAGCCCGCGTCCGGGACGGTTTGGCGTGGGACCACAGCAAGGTGGTTCTGGTCGAGTTCTACGATAGACTCCTCGGCGTCCCTCCCCTCTCCCGTCGGGTGAGGGCTCGCCGACCCCACTGACGCAAGGTACAACCCAGCCATGCCCCGGTACAGCGTCGGACTGGACTTTGGGACCAACTCGGCGCGGGCACTGATCGTCCGCTTGGAGGACGGCGAACTCGTGGCGGAAGCCGTGGCGCCATATGCCTCAGGCTTGGATGGAGTGCTCCTCTCCGAGCACGAGCCGGACCTCGCCCGGCAGTCGCCGAACGACCTGCGCGACGCCCTGCTGCATAGCCTAAACGAGGCTGTCATCCAAGCCTCGGAGCAAGACAGAGCCTTCGATGTTGGGGAAAGCGGGCGGACGTCTATCGGATATACTTCGAACCAGACGCGGGTCGATTGCGTGCAGTTAGGGGAAGCGGGCAGACGTCTATCGGATGTACTCTCTGCCCGTGACCGCGTCTAGTTCGGCTAAGGCGGTCGCTGCCCGCAAGGGCGCATCCGTTCGGCATCGAGGCGGGCGGCCTGACACGAGAGTGGGCAACAGCGACGGGGCTACGACAAGACACGCCAGTGTCCGTCGGCGGCATCGATGCCCACGTCGGTGCCGTCGGGAGCGGTGTCAAGCCCGGCACACTCGTGCGCATCTTGGGCACGAGTGCTTGTGACATGGCTGTCGCACCCCCGGGAGATGGGCTGCCAGTGATCCCTGGCATCAGCGGCGTTGTTAGAGATTCGATCCTCTCCGGCTCCGTTGGCCTCGAGGCAGGGCAGGCGGCGGTCGGCGATCTCTATGCCTGGTGGACGCGTTTGAGCGGCGCGGAGCACGAGCAACTCACCGAGCGAGCGGCAAGGCTCAGGCCAGGGCAATCCGGCCTACTCGCGCTGGATTGGAATAACGGCAACCGAAGCATCCTGCAAGACCCGAGGCTCACCGGGCTGCTTGTCGGTCAGACCCTCGCGACGCAGCCGCACGAGGTGTACGGCGCGCTGATCGAGGCGACAGCCTTTGGGGCGCACGATCTGGGAACGGATGGAAGCGGGCGGCGTGAGAACGCAATCAGTGATCAACTGCGGCGGCATTGCCGAGAAGACCCCGCTCGTGCTCCGTATCTGCGCGAGCGCCACGAGGCGAACGATGCTCGTCAGTCGCTCCGCACAGACCTGCGCGCTCGGCGCGGCGATCTGTGGCGGTGTCGCAGGGCGGGCGTTCGAATCCTTCGAAGCCGCCCTTGATACGCTAACAGGAGTTAAAGGTGAGCTCTACGAACCGGACGAAAGAGAAGCCGCGATTTACGATGAGCTGTTCGACCTTTATCGGATCCTGCACGACGCCTTCGGTGGTGTCTCGTCGGAGGGAGCAATCAATACGGTGATGAAACGCCTCCTCTCCCTTCGCGACCCCTGCCGTTGAGGGGGTTAGAGTAAGCGTTTCCGAGGCTGGGCGAGCGTGCGGTTCCGTACGGGCGGATTCGTAACCTGCCTCTACAGGAGCCTCCACAGGAGGAACTGCTTCCGAATCGCTTCAAGGAACCGGCGGTTTGCCATCACCCAATGCGATGGGTCGCCGCTCAGGCGCTCGATTTCGATGACCACCGAACGGATCCCTTCGGTTTCCGTCTTTGGGAACAGGAACTGGATACGCTGTCGAACGCCCAGGTCGTAGGGTGCCAGCCACAGCACGCTCTCGAGGCGTGGTTCGTGGCTCGCCGCTGTCTCCACCTCTTCAACC
>PSLA01000033.1:0-12112 GCA_040289295.1 Armatimonadota bacterium | reverse complement strand
GGTCGCCAATGCCGTAGTCTTGATAGCCGGAGAGCCACTCGCCGTAGTGGCTGGAGAGTTCGGCTGCTTGCGTGTCGGTCACAGTGAACGGTAGCTGGTTCACGATGAGGTTCCCTTCGCCTGCGGCGAGCCGCCACTCGGCGCCCTTGCCCGCAGACGCGATCCGCTTCGCAACCTTCGCGGGGTAGAGCGCGCTCAGCAAAACCACGAGGCTCACAACGCCCGTCGCGAACAGAGCGGAGAGACTGCTGTAGTTCACCCGCACGTCGCTCAAAAGACCAGTGGCGTCTAGCGTTGCCACCAGCAGCTGCGCGCAAACATAGCCCGCAACCGCTGCGAGAATCGCATAGACGAGCGACTCGAATAGGAACAAACTCGCCACCTGGCGCGGAGACAACCCGATCGCGCTGAGGATGGCGATCTCTTTGCGCCTTTCGAGAACGCCCGCCACCATTGTGTTAAGGATGGTCGCGATTGCGATCAGCACCGGGATGAGAATCAACTCCACGCCTCTCGCCGAGGTGCCCGCCATGGCACTGAACCGCCGGATTTCCGGTGCGTTGCGCGTCTGAATCGAAGCGTACAGGTTCAAGTCTGTCCGCGGCAGCAACCCCTCCAGGCTACTGTCAACGGCTACAAACGAATCAAAGGCGACGGCGACAGATCGAACCCGCCCGCCGATCGCCAGCAGCGTTTCGGCGGGCAGAATGGCGGTGAGTCCAGCGTCCAGTCGTACGAAGCGCCGAAACTCTCTAACGCCTGCCTCTCCTCGCTTGCTGAGCAGGCTGCTCTGCGCAAAGTCCGCCGGTAGGAGTGGCTCGCCATCGAGGTCTCGCGCCGTCTGGAGCGCGAAGTCGTCGAGCACTCCGATCACCGACAGCGTTGCTCCTGCAACGCTCACGGTGTCTCCCACCTTTGCCCCGAGTTTCCGGGCGAGCGATGCGGGTAGGAGAGCGACGTCCCGCTCGCCAGGTTCAAACCAGCGGCCGGTGAGCAGAGCCTCGTGTTGGATGCGCATCACCTGCCGCTCGGCGGCATCCAAGCCGAGCAGTGCCTTCAAGCTGGCGCTTCCCTTTTCCGACTCGATCGGTATCGCCGCTGGTGCGCCTGGCTGTGCGCCGTGAAACCACACGCGGCGGACGATGGTCGCCTTGGGGAACTCGACTTCGATCTCCCTCACGGAATGTTCCTCTAGCGGGTCGTACTGAGGCGTGCGGAAGAGGATGCCCGCGTAGCGGGGCGCGCCGTCGCTCGGCAGCGCGTTGAAGCGCAACGATGGAACGATGGACGTAAAGGTCAAGACGATGACCATGACCGTGAGTAGGGTAATGCATGTGAGCAGAGTGCGCAGCGGACGCCGGCGCATCGAGCCGATTCCTACGCCCACAGCGGTGATAAAGAGGCTGACGCGCTGGTGTCGGTCTCTTGTGCTCCCAACCCTCTCCCTCCGGGAGAGGGCAGGGCTCCTCTCCCTCCCCTCTCCCATCGGGAGAGGGGCCGGGGGTGAGGGCTTGCGGACCCCACTGAGGCCTTCAACTCCCTCTCGACCACGCTCCATCACGTGTTGCAGCGACGTTTCGAACTTTGAGAGCAGGAACGTGATAACAATGACGCTCAACATCCCCATCACGAATGCGACGAAGATAACCAGCGTGCTCTGCGTTATCTCGAACGCCGGATGAAGAAAGCGAAGCAGCAGGAAGACCGTCCCGAAGATCGATGCGCCGGCTACGATCTGCATAGCCAACGTGCGCGTGCCAAACAGCAGCCGCTCGAGCAAGTAACTAAATGGCACCAACAGCGCCAGGTACACCAAAAGGCCGTACACCGCGTCCCGCGCAGTCGCCAGCAGAATCGGATGCAGCCGCAGCGCGTAGCCCCACGCCGCACGCGCTTCCCGCTCACCCGTAACATAGTCCTGCCTCCCGTACGCTTCCTGTGCAGAAGCGAGCGCGGCCTCAGCCTTCGCTTGAAGGTCGCGAAGCGTCGGGCTGGTGACCCGATGGGAGTCCAACAGGTCGAGCCGCCATCGGTTCAGGCGTACCATATCTTGGGCAGCGAGCAGCGTCGCCTGCCGAAGCGTTCCCTGTGTTGACAGTGGAGCTTCCTCGTTCCTTGAGAGCGAACTGTGGTGAGGGAGCGGAACGACCGAAGTCTCCACCCCGTTATCCACTGCAATGCCGGCGCCCGTTGGCGCACTGGGGGTTGCGTGCAAGAGTGCCATCCGCAGTGCGCCGTCCCATCCACGAGCTAACAACTTCACCGGCTCACCAGGGTCAACGAAAAGCGTAAACCCCTCTTCTGCCTCGCCGATGCCACGGATCGTAGCAGGGTTCTCTGGCGGGAAGAAGATGCCGAAGCGGCGCGGCTCCCCATCGCTACGTGCATCCAAAACCATCGGGATCGGCAGTGCGCGGAACGTGAGCGGGTCAACCGTTCGCAGCACCTGGAGAGGCGCACATCGAAAGACCACGATCGGCGTATTGCGCTCCGCGGTGCTCAGACGGAAATAGGTCTCGAATTGCCCGCCTTGCACGCCCATGTCTGTCGCCATTGCGATTCTTCCGCGTTCGTCGAACGCGAATGCATAGATGGGGAGCGGGTGCCGATCCTGGTCGTCCCACAGCGTGATCGGCGGCACGCCATGCACCTCGTACCGACCGTGCTCATCCGACATCGTCATCATCGCTCCCCGAACGCCCGCGAAGCTCTTTTTGTCCCTCGTGGTGACGACGAGCGCGCCCGCCACAGGAACGTCGGGATAGAAATTGCGACTCGGAACGAACTCGACCACCTTTCCCTTGATGGTCGAGAAGCCTCCCATGAGAGACATTCGGTCCATCTGGGGGCGGACGTTGAAAGGTATTGAGCGTTCAATCCCCAGACCGGTGTCGGACGAGTCGTTCGCGATGTGCTGCGCCAGGCAAACGAGTGTACGCGCTTGCTGGACGATATTCTTCACGTTTAGCCTTTCAGGCGTGTCGAATGGTGTGTCTTGCAGTAGCCTCGCGTCCTCGGCAGTCAGGAACGTGACGGCGTCTAATCCCGCCATATTCACCACCTCGCACTCGGCGGCAAACGGTACCGGGATGGAGTTTCTCCAGTCGCGGCCGTCCGGGTTGTTCACCGCGTCCACGAAGAGCCGTTGTGTGTCTTTGCCGAACGCTTTGGCGATTCCCTCGGCGCGGTCGCCCAGGGCGCGGGCGATGCGGCGCTCGCGCTCGATGTTTTCCATCCGATAGCGTAGCCACCACCCTTGGGCGTGCGCCACGATGGCGCCCCAGCCGCCGCTGATGTCGAGGGTGAAGAAGCAGACCGGCGCGCGTCCGCCCGTAAGCAGCCAGCGGTCTCGGAAGCGCGCCTCGAGGAACGCGCGCATCCCCGCCATCCCTTGGAAGTGCCCCGACGTTACGAGAAGGAGCACGCTACGCTTCGGCGGGTTCGCCTTGAAGTGTCTGACCAACTCGAGCAGCGCCGCCAGCCCTGCGGTTTGATCCGCTCCATGGGGCATGCCGGGCACAACCGACACCGTGTCGCTGTATGCCGCGAACACCACCCACTCGTTCCGCAGCCGCGCATCCGAGCCGGGAATCGCGACGAGGAGGTTCACCGCTTCTTCGGCTACCCACGGTTGGTCACACGCCACGTCGACGTGCCTGCCCGTGCTCTCCAGCACCTTCGGTGCGTCCTGCGCGCGGACATAGAACCTCGGCACCTCGAGGGGCAAGCTTGACCACTTCTTGTCCGCCTCACGGCGGGTTGTGCCCGGGGGCTCGAGGAACAGGATCGCAGCGGCGCCGAGCGCAGCTGCGTTTCGCCAGTTGCTACCGCTGTTGAACTGCAGGGCGACGACCGCTCCTTCGACGTGGTGCCCACTCAGTTCGGCGAGCGAGCCGCTACCTGCGTACACAAGCGGCCCCTGCACTCGGCACGACGAGGTTCGTACGCCGTTCGGCCAGAGCGGATAGAGCGGTACCCTCAAGTCGCCTGTTCGCAGTTCGCTACGCACCTGCGGAGAGGGCAGAGGGAGGCGGTATCGCTCGACGGTTACTTCGCCTGCTGCGCCGAGCGCCGTTGGCGATCGTAGGAACGCGAGAGCCTCGCGCCCGGGCGTGCCGACCCTCGGCATCGCGAACAGCGCCTCGATCCACTCTGCGACGCGGCGCTCACTCACGGAGGCGGCGATCTGTTCGTACTGTTGGCCCGCTCCCGCACAGGGAAGAGAATACACAAGAAGCAACAGGAGAACAACCCGCATGACGCCTCGCCCATTATGCCGCCCCGCAGAAACCCTCCACAGGATGGTGTGGGAGGGATACAGTTCAAAGAACTCGTGTGGCATGGGCGAGCGACGGACGGGATCCGCGTCCAGGAACTTTCCGCGTCGCTCGGCCGGGTGGCGCGGGGTGTACCTCGCTCGCGACCCGTCGCCCCGCTCGGCGCGGCGTTATCAGGCGCGTTCCCTGGCCGCTCAGATAGACTGCCGGGCGTGACGCTGTTCGTGGACTACGAGACCTTTCCGGCGGCGGTGCGGAGGCACTGCGCAGGCGCCCAAGCGACGGTTTACGTTCAGTTGCGCGGGTCAGTTCCGGTCATCTCCTTCTTCGAGCCGTCGTGCAGCGTGCACGTGGTTTGCATAGCGGACGACCGCGCTTCGGAAGATGTCGAGGCGGAGATGAGAGCGCACGGCTTTGAGGTCCTGCACGGCCTCTGGGTGAGCGAGGCGTCCATCGAGCAGATGCTGGAGGCCGCCCGAGCCACCTACGTGGCGGCGGTTGCTTACAACGCCAAGGGCGGGCCGGGCCTCTGGATGGACGCCTACCCATTTCACCCAACCGAGGGCACTGTGCTGAGAACGCTCTTTGTGGAGTTCGTGAGTGAGGGGCTGCTGCGGCAGGACGACTTCGAGCTGTTTCTGCGGGAGGCGGAACCAATAGTTCGCATCCTTACCCCTGAGGATGCCGAACGGTTCGTTCGGGCACACATTGTCTCTTCGCCGGCGCCGCGGGCGGGCCGAGGCTCAGAAGAGTAGAGGGCTGCGGTGAAAGGAGAGCAAAGCCCGCAACCCTCTGAAGGTGAGCCGAGACTCAATCCAACTCTATGATGGGCAGATTCCACGCCGACTGAAGACAAACCAAGGCAAAAGTACTGGGTTGGAGCCCAAAAAGGTGGCGGTGCCAGCATTGGCTAGAGGCGTCCGGCTGTGTCATAATGCGACGCGGCGGAGGGAGTTCCCCCTTCCGCTGGAGCAAGAAGAGTTGCCGAGAACCACCCAGAAAGACCTCCTTCGTGATGTTGCACGCTCGTACGCCGACCAGATTGTGCTCTCGGGCATGGCCAGAGTGGATTCCACTTTGCGCCTCGGTGAGTTGGGCGAGGTTGTGGGCCGCCAAGGCATCACTCAGTCAGGCTTGCGGGCTCTGCTGAGTACGAATCCCCAGCGGTTTGCCTACCACGACCGCCGATGGGTTCCTGTCGCACGCCTTGAAACGGAACGTTCGCCTCTCAATTGGCAGATTCAGCGAACGCTCGAACTGTATGGCGCCCCGATGCCGCTTGCCGACCTCGCTCTCGAGCTCTCGAAGGCGCGTCACGCCTCGGTGGAGTTCTTCGAGAAGCACTTGCCGCGGATTCTCAGTGCTGATCCGAACCTCCTGTATCTACCGTCGGGCTGGGCGGCGCTCGCTGACTGGGTGTTCATCGCTCGGGACGAATCGGAAGAGGACGCGCTCTTCCTCAACGGGCTTTCCGAAGAGGATGTGAAGCCTTGGGCAGGCTCAGTCGGACGGATCGATTACTCGAACCTGGAGGCTGCGGCTAAATCGGCCTTGCGACACGTCCCGATTTCGGCGAAGGTCATAGGGTTCTTCGCTTGGCGACAGCTCAACCCACCCGACCCATATGTGGATTCACGCTACGACCCGGGCTTGCTGTTCGACGCTCTGATGTCCGCGGGCGTGGCTGTGTATGGGGTGGACGGTAACTTCTATGCCGCGGACGAGGCCGAAGGCTGGATTCGCTCCGCCGTTCGCTCCGCTGAAAGGATGGAGCCGGTGATCGACGTCGAAGACTCGGCGCCGCTCGAGTTCGCTCCCGAAGAGGTCGAGCAGATGGTAAGCGTGATTCTGAGTTCCCCCGCGTCCGTGAGCGTCGGCGATTTGCTCGCTGAACGGTACGACCTCAGTCCGGCGGACCGAACCTACCCCGAGGATCTCGCCAACGCGATGGCGGCAATCGAAGCGACCGGCGCTGTTTGGTACGTTGGCGGCGACCGGTACCGCCAGCCAGAGACCGCTCCCGACTTCGTGTGGACGGTACCCGACATCTTCCACTTCGTCAACTACGACTTCCGCGACCAGGATGACCAGCCGATTGACGTCGAACTGTCGGACGACGGCTTCAGCAGCGCTCTACGGAAAGAGATGCAGCTGCCGGCGGCGATGGACGTGCTGGATGAGGACCCCCAGCCAGTGCCGCGCAAGATGCCGGAATCGGTTACGCTGGTGCTGAAGGCACATCACCGCGAGATCGGTACCTTCCCGATGTGCCAATTCCCGCCGGGATGGTTCGCCAGCGAACCAACGATACAAGAGGTAGTGTTCCGCGATCCACAGGGGCGCGAACTCAATCCCTGGCTGAACCACGACACCCGGCTACTCTACAACCTGGTGGAGTGGTGGTTCGATCAGCCTGTGGAGAGTGGCGCACGATTTATCCTCCGGCGGACGGGCCGACCGAACGTCTTTGACTTCGAGTGGCTTGAGGAACCCGATCCCTTGCTCTTCATCTCGAGCGAGCGGATGGAGGAGCTGCGTGACCTAGCCGGTCGAAGCGCCGAACTCTCCACCTACGAAATTCTTATGGAGGTTCTCAGCCACTACCCGAAGGGCACCGACTACTTGACAGCGCTTGCCGAGACCAACGTCGTCCGGCGCACAACCCGTCGACTGGTCGCGTCCCTTCTCACGGGCTACCATTGCTTCTACCAGCGCTCCGGCTCGACGGTTTGGCACTTCGACCCGAAGCGCGTGGACCAGGGCTTCGACAAGGCGAAGCGGAAGTTCATCCGTACGTGACCGCCCCTTGCGCCCATGCGACCGAAGGAGTCATAATCTGAACGTAGCAGACGATGCCTAACATTCGCTCAGCCAAGAAGGATTTGCGCCGGTCGGCCAAGCGCCGCCTGCGAAATCAGTCCACCAAGTCCATGCTCAAGACTCTGGTCAAGAAGGCCCGCATGGCGGCCGGCACCGAGGACGCCCAGGAGGCGCTTCGTCTCGCTTACAAGATGCTGGACAAGGCAGCCGGGCGCGGCATCATCCACAAGAACCAGGCAGCCCGCCGGAAATCGCGCCTCACCCGTACGCCTCACGCCAACCCCTCTCCCACCGGGAGAGGGGTGCCGAAGGCGGGGTGAGGGAGTTAGTCGGCGACTGGTCCGAGGTGCCCGGGCCATGACGGCCTTGCTGTTCGCCCTCTCCGCAGTCATCCTATTTGCGGGAACGGTTTTGTTCCTCCGAACCGTGTGGTTTCATCGCGACCCTCGGCATCCCGATGTTCCACAACGCGACGACGTGGTGCGAAGCCCGGTGTACGGCATTGTTGCCTACGTGCGCCGAGTCGAGGACGGGATCATCGCCGCCGAGAAAAAGGGCGAGGAGATTCCGCTCCCGGAGCTGACCAAAGAGGACGGCAACGAGACTGGCTGGCTCGTCGGCATCGCAATGACCGCTCTTGACGTACACTTCCAGTACGCGCCGATTCCCGCCGTCGTGGAAAGCCTGCATCACCACAGAACGGGTCGCAACCTGCCGATGTTTGACCTTTGGGAGTACGTGCGCATCACCTGGCTTCGCAGGTGGGTGAGCTTGTGGGCGAAGCGGTACCTCCTCGAGAACGAGCGAATGACGTTCCGATTGCGAGGGAAGCGCGTTACGTTGTCTCTCGTGCTGATCGCTGACAAGTTCGTTGACAAGATAACGCCCTTGATTCAAACTGGAAGCGGAGTTGCCGCGGGTCAGAAGTTGAGTTTCATTGGTCGTGGGAGCCAGGTGGACGTGTTCCTTCCCGACGCGCCGGGGCTCGAAATCGCCGTGCAGCCGGGAGACCGCGCCCTCGGCCCGCACACCGTCATCGCGCGACTCCATGCATTCGAGGCGGACTCCGGCGTAGCAGCGCTGTACAGCCTTCACAAAGCAGCCGATTCGTGTTCGCGAGACGCTTACGCTCCCTGTTTGACTTGGCGGATGGCAATTCCGAAGGAGGGCGAGCGCCCCGCGAGCCTACAGCCGACTGCGGAACCATCGGTGCGGTAGTCTCTCCGCCGGGATGGAGCCGACCAGAACCGAGTTTCTATTCATGGGTTTGCCGCATAAGGTGGCGTTCTATTCGCTCATGGCTCTGTCGGTTGGAGTGCTCGCGTGGCAGGTTCGAGACCGTGTGCGGCTGTGGATGACGGGGAGGCCGATTTCCTGGCGAAGCCCGCTGCTCGCGAACTTCGCTCGATACGTTTTGGGGCAGCGCAAAGTGCGCACCTCGCGGACGAAAAGCGTCGCCCCAATGCACCTCTTGATCTTTTATGGGTTTCTTACGCTCTTCATCGGCACGACGCTCCTCGCGATCAACACGTACTCGCCGTGGAAGTTTCACAAGGGCACGTACTACCTGGTGTACGAGTTTACGCTTGACATCATGGGCACCGCCCTCTTTGTCGGGCTGATTTGGGCGATGTGGAGGCGGCTGCTCGCCAAGCCGCGCGCCCTCATATCGTCGGTCTCAGACGTTTGGACGCTGGTGCTGCTTCTGGCGCTCACCGTTACCGGCTTTCTACTGGAGGCAGCGAGGATGAGCGCCGACCCGAAGCCGTTCGATCCATCAGCGCCTGTTGGTCACTGGCTCTCCGGCTACCTACCACCCATTACGCCGACTGGTTACATCGGCATTTGGTGGTTCCACTCGGCTCTCGTCGCCCTGTTCATCGCGGTGATTCCGCGGCTGCGCCTGCGGCATATCCTTTACGCGATGGCGTCCGTTTCCGGTGCTCCACCCAACCCGATGGGCGAGCTCAGGCACATCCCTCTGGAAGAGGTTGAGCAGACTGGAAAGATCGGAGCTGAGAAGGCGGCGGACTACTCGCGCTGGCACCTGCTCTCGCTCGACGCCTGCATGGAGTGCGGGCGCTGCACCGAGGTCTGCCCGGCGAACGGCGTAGGCAAGACGCTCGACCCGCGCCAGGTAGTGCAGTCCATACGGGGCATCATCGGGACGGACGGCGCTGTCGCCGAGGCGGTAACCGAGGACGCACTTTGGGCTTGCACGACGTGCAACGCCTGCGTCGAGGTGTGTCCTGTTCAGATTCGACATGTTGACCTAATCGTAGAGGCAAGGAGATACCTTGTCGCCGAGGGCAGGCTTGCTGGAAGTGGGGCGACCCTGCTGCGCCAACTCCAGTCAACCGAGAGCGCCTGGGGAACGGCGAACTCCGAGCGCGAGGCGTGGATGCAAGGAAACGACATCCCCCTCGCACGCGAACTGATGGCAAGGGGCGAGCCGTTCGATGTGCTGCTTTGGGTGGGATGCGCCGGCGTAGCCGACAAGGGTGCGACGGAAGTTACCAAAAGCCTCGCCGGGCTGCTGAAGCAAGCGGGCGTACGCTTCGCCTGCCTTGGAAAGGAGGAGCGCTGTACAGGTGACCCAGCTCGGCGCGTCGGTGACGAGTTTCTCTTTCAGGCGTTCGCCGAGGCTAACGTCGCCACGTTCGAGCAATACGGTGTGAGAACCATCGTGACTTCGTGCCCTCACTGTTTCAACACGATTCGCAATGAATACCCTCAGTTCAGCGGCAACTACGAGGTGCTTCATCATTCGCAGCTTCTCGCAAGACTGATCGAGGAGGGCAAACTGCGCGCGCCTAACATCGAGAGCGGCTCGGTAACGCTTCACGACCCGTGCTACCTGGCGCGAGTCAACAACGAGGCGGATGCGCCGCGCCGCGCACTCGGCGTCGAGTCTCGGCTCAACGAGCACGTAACTCCGATTGATCGCTGGCTGCACTCACCGATGGATGAGAAACGCGCACTCGCTGAGCCGAAGCACTTCGCCCAGAAGACGCTCTGTTGCGGCGCAGGGGGTGGCCGCATGTGGATGGAGGACCCGCCGAACCAACGACCAAGCGACCGAAGGATGCGCGAACTTGCTGAAACCGGTGCGAAGACGGTTGCCGTTGCCTGCCCGTTTTGTCGCATCATGCTGGACGCGGCGCGTTCAACCCTACCCGACGCGGATGTCGAGTTGCTGGACATTGTTACCCTCGTGGAGAGGGCGAATCCGTGATTCAAGGTATCGGGGCTGACGTCGTGCAAATCGAGCGCATCCGAAAGGCAATGCGTAACCCACGCTTCACGAAACGCATACTTACTGAGACGGAACGCGCGCACGCCGACTCCGCTGTGTTCGTCGCTGGAAGGTGGGCCGCCAAGGAAGCGATCGCAAAGGCGGTGGGTTGCTCACTGTCGTGGCAGGATGTCGAGGTTCTGCCGAACGCTCACGGAGCGCCGGTGGTGCATTGGCGCAACGGCTGGTCGCGTAGAATCCATGTCTCCATCTCACATGAGCGAAGCCTTGCCTTCGCTGTCGCCGTATGGGAGAGCGAGGAATGAATCGAGGGCGGCTTGCCGTGCTCGTGGGAACGAAAGGGCGCGGCTCGAACATGGAGGCGATCGTACGCGCCTGCAAGGATGGACGATTGCCGATGGAGGTCGTTTGCGTGATCGCGCCGAGTAGCAACGCGCCCGCCCTTTACCGCGCTCGCTTTTTAGGCGCGCCGGTGCGCGTCATCGAATCGAAGGGCGACCGGTTTGCAAACGATCTGCTGGCAGTGTTGGAAGCTGAGCGCGTTGACTTGTTGTGCCTCGCTGGATTTATGCGCCTGCTACCGGAGCAAGTGGTTCGCGCACTGCCGAGCCGCATCTTGAACATTCATCCCGCGCTCCTGCCCAAGTTCGGCGGAAAGGGAATGTACGGCATGAGAGTGCACGAGGCGGTCATTGCCTCCGGCGATCGCGAGTCCGGCGCGACGGTTCACTTCGTCAACGAGCGGTACGACGAAGGTTCGATCCTGTTGCAGAAGCGCGTACCGGTCGAAGAGGGCGACACGCCCGAAACACTTGCTGCCCGTGTGCTACTGGTTGAACACGAGACCTACGTGGAAGCGATCCGCCTTTGGTGGGAGCGCTACGGAGACGGTCGGAACGCGTCCACGTAGTGCCTTACCTCACTACCTCGAATGGCGACCACGTCGAACCGCATGTCGCGCTCCCTACCCACCACTTCTGCAAGGTACTGTTCGGCTGCCTTCCACAGCCGCTTCCGCTTTGCGGGTGAGACGCTCTCTTCCGGCGTCTGCCAGCTGCCTTCCTTGCGATACTTCACCTCTACGAACACGAGAGTCTCCCCGTCAAGCGCGATGATGTCAATCTCGCCGTCGTCGGTTGCGTAGTTTCGCTTTACGATGATAAACCCCTTGTCACGCAGGTGTTGCGCCGCGAGGTTTTCAGCTTCCGCGCCTATTCGTCGAGAGTGAGGCATAGCTGCTCCAGTTCTCGAATTGGGGCGAAGGACTTGCGGTGTATGGGAGACGGACCGAGGTCGGCTAACCGCTCAAGGTGCTCCGGTGTTGCGTAGCCGAAGTGATGCGCGAAACCGTAGCCCGGGTACTGTTCATCGAGCTCGCGCATGATCGCGTCCCGATGCGTTTTGGCGAGGACGCTCGCCGCTGCGATCTCGCAGAACCGCGAGTCCCCGCGCACGACCGTTTCGGCAGGAATCGCGAGGTTGCAGGTGAAAAACTTTCCGTCCACGAGCACGCCGCCAGCGGGCTCGGGCAGGCTTCGGATCGCTCTCTCCATCGCCAGGAAGGTCGCGCGCAATATGTTGAGTCGATCAATCTCCTCCACCGTCGCAACGCCTATTCCCCAGGCGCATCGCCCGCGGACGAGCAGCGCGGCTTGCTCCCTCTCCGCAACGCTGAGTCGCTTTGAGTCATGGACGCCTGGCAGTCGGCACCCACTTGGCACGATCACAGCCGCTGCGACGACCGGGCCCGCCAGCGGCC